>CAMYMN010000014.1:5692-121493 GCA_947259395.1 uncultured Gammaproteobacteria bacterium
GTTCTACGATTCACGTAACTCGATCTTACCAAGAATGGAATGACTAAAGAGGGGAGGAGTCCTCACGGACGATTTTCCATGCTTTATTCTCTTGCACTAAGGATAACGTCTTTCTAGTTTTGTCGCGATATATGTCCGATTTGTATTCTTGTACAAAAGAGACCAACGCTTTGGTTTCGTTATTTTGATCAATTTTTAGCATGCTAATTTGAATGTCGATGGTTTTTGGTTTGCTGAGTCGAATCCTGCGATAACGCCGCCATTGCTCTATGTTCATACCGCTTTTAGGTAAGTACCTCTCAGAGTAGTATCCTAGATAAGCATCTATGTCCTTGTTTGACCATGCTTGCTTCCACTGGGAGACAAAATCAGTAATTTCTGTAGTGTCGGGAGGTTTTACGCCCGCAATGCTGGCTGGTGAAACAGCGTAATTAGTATCTATTTCTGCCGTTGTTGTGGTCGTAGCTTTGGCAGTTATGTCAGCCTTAGGGATTGGTTTCGGCTCAGAAATTGGTGCTGCTTTAGCAATAGATTCCAACCGAAGTGGAACTATAGGCTGCAAATTCTGTTCCGACACCATCTTTGAATCTTCATCTGCAATAAGCCAATTGCTATCTAAAAGTTGTAACAGTAGATGAGTATCGAAGTATGCTTGCTTATTATTGTCCTCTATTTTTTCATTCAATGTGACCTCCGCCAGATTTTGGCCGGGGAAAACAACATTAAGATTGGATATTGTTATGTTTCTCGGATTTCTGAATTCCTTCAGCCACTTTTCTTTGGTAATTCCCCTTCTCTCCCAAATATCCTGCCTGTAAGTGGTTAACACTCCTTCGCTATCTGCTTCCGCTTTTGCATCGGCCCAAAATTTGATTAACTCTTTAATCGTTTTCGTATCTTGTTCTTTTTCTTTCTCACTTTTGATGTACAAGAATGAGTTGTAATCCGGGGACGCGTTATTCATATGTGAAATGACTTTCATTACCGGCTGACTTGCACGTTTATCGATTTTCCAACCCGTGGTGGATGCACGTTTTAGTAATAAACGTTCTTGAGAGTAACGTGAGTCGTTAGATGTGCGGATTATCTGAGTGAATCGAACGCGGGCATCGTTAGGGGAAATGATTGATATTGTGGGTTGACTTATCTGCACACTGGTTGCTCTCGGCATGCTCGTTGGCTTAGTACCGTTGTTATTGGCAAAATTACTGGTGAAAAGAGTTTTGTAGTCATTGGGTTCTTCAAGGAGCATGGCATGTACGTATTCGACCAATATCTCCTTGATTGCCAATTGCTCGCTGTGGTTCAGAGATGTGGATACAATATTTTTGGTTTCCAATTTTTGTTTATCGAGGGCGATGGGAGCCGGAACGTATAAATAGACCAATACAGCGGCAACCGCAAAAAGCACAATCATGGATGTGAGCAACAGCCGACCATCGGAACGTGATGGGCTATGTGACTTGCAATATAGATAGATACGAGTCTCAGCGGATCGCATCTTAGGTTCCCCATGCATTAACAACTTCACCCATTTAATCGTAGCATAGTAGATTCAAGTAGCGGCCGGAACCCAATGCGCTGGCGGGAAACCAAGTCTAAAACCCAACCGTGGCTGGGGATGGCATGACCACGGCCATAACTTATTGATTATAAGACATATTATTTTGAAGCGGACATCCGCTTCAGTCACTTGAGCATCGTGGCCCGACTCGGCTAGACTGTGGATTAGGCATATTGGTTTGTGATTATTGAAGCGGTCGAGCCGTATTTGTTTGTTGACAACTACCCCCGGTAAATATTCCCAAGCGCGGGCCGCATTATTGCGTCCGGTTTACGCTCACGTCCAGTGATTCAAAAACTCTTTATTAAAACCTTTGGCTGTCAGATGAATGAATACGACTCCGTGCGTATGGGCGATACTTTGCGTGCATCACATCACGTAGAAATCACCTCTGATCCAGAGGCGGCGGATGTATTGATCCTCAATACATGCTCAGTACGTGAGAAAGCCCAAGAGAAAGTATTTTCTCAGCTGGGACGTTGGCGTGAGCTCAAAGAACAGCGACCAGATTTGATCATAGGCGTTGGTGGTTGTGTTGCCAGCCAAGAAGGCCGGCAAATTCTGAATCGTGTTCCCTATGTTGACATCATTTTTGGTCCTCAGACGTTACATCGACTACCCGAGTTAATCGATGCGACGATTAGGCATCGAAAACCCAGCATCGATATAAACTTCCCGGAGATTGAGAAATTTGTCAATTTGCCACCGCTCCGGATCGAAACTGTAAGTGCCTCTGTGTCGGTGATGGAGGGATGCAGTAAGTACTGCAGTTTCTGTGTCGTTCCCTATACGCGCGGTGAAGAATTTAGTCGACCATTTGATGATGTTATAGAAGAAATAGTAAGCCTCTGTGAACAAGGAGTCCGGGAAGTCACGCTATTAGGCCAGAATGTGAATGGCTATCATGGTCGCATGCATAATGGAAATGTGGCCGATTTCGCGCTGTTATTACGATATGTTTCCGAAATCGACGGCATTGATCGCATCCGCTATACCACGTCGCATCCGTTAGATTTCAGTGCAAGCTTGATAGAAGCATACGCGGATCTGCCCAAATTGGTCAGTCACGTACACCTGCCGGTGCAAAGCGGCTCAGATCGAATTCTCGGCGAGATGAAACGCCAATACACGGCGGCACAGTATATGGATCTAATAGAACGTCTCCGTGAAAAGCGGCCGAACATTAATATCTCTAGCGATTTCATCGTTGGTTTCCCCGGGGAGACAGACGAAGATTTCGCGGCAACGATGCAACTGATTGATCAGGTACGTTTTGATCAATCATTCAGCTTCTTGTATAGCGCAAGGCCCGGTACGCCGGCATCTGACTTAGTAGATGATGTACCACAACAACTCAAACAACAACGATTGGAGATCTTGCAAACACGTATCAACGAGTTGGCGCGAGATATCAGCAGCCTAATGATAGGCTCTGTTCAGAAGGTATTGGTGGATCGTCCAGCCAGAAAAAATCCTGATCAGTTGTCTGGAAGAACCGAGAATAATCGTGTAGTAAACTTCGATGGACCGCAGTGGTTGATGGGAAGATTTGTTGACGTCGAAATCACCATGGCGCTGCCAAATTCCTTACGCGGTAGGTATGTCAACTATGAATCATCCGGCAACGAAGTACTTGCCGCCGCGAAATCCTAATCTAACGAGTCAGTCGCCGTTATCGTGAGCGCCAAAGCAACTGCGGTTACTTTTTCTTTGACACCCACGAATAACGAGCGGTTAGCCGGGTTGTGTGGCCAATTGGGCGCCCATATCAAGCAAATAGAATCGTATCTCGGCGTCCAGATCACCAACCGGGGTAGTGTTTTTAGCATCACCGGTCAGCCTGAGTCGGCCAAGAACGCAGAACGCGTTCTGCAACGGCTGTATCGGCATACCGAAGGTAATCCGCAGTTATCGGCAGAAACCGTGCATCACACGCTGCGCCAAGTGGAACACAAAGGGCAAGAGATGAGGAATGATCCGTCGCTTGTCATCGATACACCAAAACGGAAAGTTACCGGACAGAATGACCGCCAGCACAAATATATAAAGGGCATACTAGTCTATGACGTTAATTTCGGCGTGGGTCCTGCGGGTACGGGTAAGACCTACTTGGCCGTGGCGTGCGCGGTCCAGGCTCTGATTAAGGAAGAGGTCAGTCGCATCGTACTGGTGCGACCTGCGGTAGAGGCCGGGGAAAGGTTAGGATTCTTACCCGGTGACATCGGACAAAAAGTAGATCCCTATCTACGGCCGCTATACGATGCGTTGTATGAGATGTTGGGGTTCGAAAAAGTAGCGCGGCTCATAGATCGAAACATAATTGAATTGGCACCTTTAGCCTATATGCGTGGACGGACCCTGAACGACTCCTTCGTGATCTTGGACGAGGCACAAAATACCACTATGGAGCAGATGAAGATGTTTTTAACCCGCATCGGTTTTCGCTCCAAGGCAGTGGTAACCGGGGACCTTACGCAAACCGATTTGCCGCCAGCGGCGCAACCGGGTCTCAAGCACGCGATCGACGTGCTGAAAGACATTAGTGATATTCACGTGACGATATTTAAACCCAGGGATGTAGTGCGACATCCTCTGGTGCAAAAGATCGTCGAGGCGTATGAGTCACATGGTTCGATAAATACGAAAGACACCGGTAGTGATAGTTGAATTAACCACCGAAGTTCAAAATGTTTCCGTCGAGCCGAATGTGCCGGGATCGGCGCTGATTGAAATATGGGCCGCAACAGCGTACAGCAAAGTTGCGGAGGACAAGGCCGAACTTACCGTGCGTATAGTCGATGAAGATGATGGGCGACAACTCAATGAGCAGTACCGCAGTCAAGGGACGGCAACCAATGTATTATCGTTTCCGTTTGAAGACCCACCGAACGTGAAAACCAGTATCTTGGGGGATATCGTTGCATGCGCGCCGGTAATTTCCCGAGAAGCGCAAGAGCAAGGTAAGCCGCTGCATGCTCACTGGGCACATTTAATCGTTCACGGCGTGCTGCATCTGTGCGGTTACCATCATACAGTCAACGACGACACGCAGATTATGCAACGATTGGAAACCGAGATCGTTCAACACCTAGGTTTCTCAAACCCGTATAGCCATTTTGATGGATAATAGCGAAAAACCTCCGTCGTATTTACAACGTATTACAGAACGTCTTCAGAGTCGCTTCAGCTCGGAACCATTCTCGCGTGCGCAGCTCATCGAGTTGCTGGTCAAATCACAACGCCGTGGTCTGTTGGATCAAGATGCGCTTGACACCATACAGCGCGTGTTACAAGTCGCCGACATGCAGGTGCGGGACATAATGATACCGCGCCCCAAGATGGTGGTCGTGGACAAGGACAGCCTACCGGAGGAATTCTTACCGGTATTGGTGGAAAGTGCACACTCCAGATTTCCGGTCATAGACGGTGACAGAGATAAGGTCATCGGCATTTTGCTGGCCAAAGACGTACTCCGGTATTTCGAGGAAACACACAAATACAGGTTCAATATGCGTGAAATGCTGCGCCCGGCTGTTTTTATTCCTGAGAGTAAACGCCTGAACGTGTTGTTGACGGAGTTCCGCGCGAACCGCAACCACATGGCGATTGTCGTTGATGAATACGGTGGAATCTCTGGATTGGTAACCATTGAAGACGTGCTGGAACAGATCGTAGGTGAGATCGAGGATGAGCACGATACGGAAGAGGATGCTGAAATGATTCTTCAACACGATGAGAATGAGTATGTGGTGAAGGCACTGTTACCGGTGGAAGATTTCAACACGCACTTTGAGACCTCATTCGATGTTGAGGAGAACGATACGGTGGGTGGTTTGATTATCCAGGGTTTTGGGCACGTCCCCAAACCAGGAGAGTCTGTAGAATTGAATGGATTTCGCTTCGAAATTCTTAATTCAGACAGCCGCCGAGTTCATTTGATTAAGGTCAATTTAATCGAAACCACAGACGTCGAAGAAACCACGTCGGCGATATAGGATGCGATATCTTGCGGCGCTGATGGCTGGGGCGTTGACGGTTTTCGCATTCTCGCCATTCAACTGGTATCCGCTCTCCATAGTCTGCCTGGCGCTATTGTTCCTTTTGTGGCTGGGAGCGCCGGTTCGGCAATGTTTTTGGTTGGGCTTTTTGTTCGGCGTCGGGATGTTTGGTGTTGGCGTTTCCTGGGTTTACGTGAGCTTGCACGATTTTGGGAACATGCCTACTCCACTGGCGGGCATCGTAGTGGCGATTTTCGTTTTGTATCTATCTTTGTTTCCTGCGGCGGTCGGTGGATTGCAGGCTGCATGGCCTGGAACTAAGACCCTGGTGAAAGCGACGTTGGTCATCCCTAGCTTATGGGTGGTCTCAGAGTGGATACGTGGTTGGTTCTTGACCGGTTTCCCATGGCTGAGCCTGGGATACAGCCAGGTAGGATGGCCTTTAGGTGGCTTCGCCTCGGTGGTCGGTGTTTATGGTGTGAGTTGGTTCACCGCGGTGACCATAGGTGCGTTGGTCGCTGCCGTGATCAATCGTTTTCGTCTTGCGCCTTTGGGGATCGCCGTTGCGGTGACGTTGATGGTCGCCGGTTGGTTGATAGAGCGGATCAATTGGGTCGAACCGAGCGGAGAGCCGGTTAAGGTTGCTTTAGTGCAAGGCAATATCCCACTAGCGGAAAAGTGGCGTGTAGACAGACGTGCCGGCATCGTCGAACGATACGTGGCCTTAAGCAACAACATCAATGCGGACTTGATCGTGTGGCCGGAGTCTGCATTACCCGTTTATGTGGATGAGCTGCCGAAATCGTTTTGGCGCAGACTCGAGGATCATCCCGCTGACTTTGTGTTCGGGATTCTAGAACGGCGCAAGGATGCAGCCGGAGACAAACATTACAATAGCGTGGTTGGAGTTAGTAATTCGCTATCTTATTATCGCAAACGTCACTTGGTCCCGTTCGGTGAATTTCTGCCTCTGTCCTTATGGTTAGAATGGTTATTGGATTATCTTCATATCCCGATGTCAGATTTCAGCAGCTGGTCGGGCACACAAGCGCCGCTGATGGCGGCAGGCAATCTGCTTGGCGTCAGTATCTGTTATGAGGATGCATTTCCAGAGGATGTACGTGCGATGCTTCCCGACGCAAGCCTGTTGGTCAACGTCAGTGAGGATGCTTGGTTTGGCGACTCACTCGGACCGCATCAACGACTACAAATGGCGCAAATGCGCGCGGTCGAGATGGGCCGTCCGATGGTGCGTGCCGGTAACACCGGGGTCTCTGCGGTGATCGATCATCGCGGCAAAATCTTGGCAAGATCCCCGCAGTTCACTGAGACCGTAATCCAAGATACTGTACAGCCGATGACGGGAACTACGCCCTATGTGCGTTACGGCAACCTGATAATGATCGTGTTGTTCGTGCTTGGCTTGGCAGTCGCGATGGTGCTCGACTTGCGGCCCAAGCCAAGAATTAGATGAGAAACAGAGCTGCGAGGCCCAGTAGAGAAAAGAATCCCACCACGTCGGTAATGGTAGTGAGTGCGACGCCACCGGCCAGTGCTGGATCCACGCCAAGGCGCTGCAAAATAAATGGCAATATGACACCAGCTAAGGCGGATATCACGATATTTATTATCATCGCCAGAGCGATAATAAGTCCCAGCGCGTAGTCGTGATACCACAGCGTTGCCACCATCGCGACCGCCAACGCCCATATCACACCGTTGAGCCCTCCGACTAAGAATTCTTTTTTTATTACCTGCCAGGCATTCGCATGGGTGATAGTGCCAACGCTCAGACCACGAATAACCACAGTAAGCGTTTGCGTGCCTGCGTTACCGCCCATGCTGGCAACGATGGGCATAAGTACCGCCAAGGCCACAAGTTTTTCGATCGTCTCTTCAAATTGTCCGATTACCCACGAGGCTATGATGGCTGTGATCAGATTAACCCCTAACCACACCGCGCGGTTTTTCGTGCTGCGCGCGACAGGAGCAAAAATATCCTCTTCCTGGCTCAGGCCCGCACGCGCCATTATCGAGTGATCCGCATCGTCGCGGATTACATCGACCACATCGTCTACGGTGATGCGGCCGATCAATTGTTCCTGCTCGTCCACTACCGGCGCGGAAATCAGATTGTATTTCTCAAACGCCTGGGCCACATCCTCCTGTGGATCCATTGCATTCAGCGTGATTGGTTTGCGATCACAGTGTATGCCCACACGATCAGAGGCTGGCGCCGTGATCAAGGTGGATACGGATAGCACACCTTTCAAATGATTCGCGCGATCAACGACAAAAAGTTTATCAGTGAATTCCGGAAGTTGCCCGCGTAGTCGTAAATAGCGAATCACAACGCGTAGTGAAATATTTTCCCGGATCATGATTGCGTCTACGTTCATCAACCCGCCAGCGGTGTCTTCCGGATACGACAACACCTCGCCCAAACTCGCGCGTGCGTCCTTATCAACGTTGAACAGCACATCGGCTAAAACATCATCAGGCAAATCAGGAATGAGGTCGGCGATCTCGTCGATGTCCAAGTAACGAACCGCGGTCACGAGCGTTTCCTTGTCCATGTCGGCGAGCAAATCCTCGCGAACCCCATCAGGAACCTCTACCAGCACCTCTCCCTTGGCTGTTGGAGAAACCTCGGACCATACTGCGGGGCGCTGTTCCGGCGTCAAGCTTTCGAGTAACTTTGCGACATCGGCAGAGTGCAAATCACTGAGCAACACTCGAATGCGCTCCGAGTTTTGTGATTCCACGGCAGCGATCAACAGGTCTAAGTTATCTGCTTGGTCGGGATTAGACATGAAGTATTGGGATCAAAATTATTCGCTACGTTTGTTCGAAATTAACACAAAAACCGGGTAATCCGAACCATGTATATGTTGGTAATAGGACTTTATATCTGCAACCGGTAGTACAGTGAAGCAAAAAATAGGAAAGGAATGCGTGGCCACGCTCCGATTACTTGCCGAGGAAATAGTGAAACCGAGACGAGGACTAAAAAAATCTTAACATTTGGCTGCTTAGATCCAAGTTAGAGAGAACACCAAGAATTATTCGCCCAGCCTCTCAACCAACATACGAAGTTCGTTAGGATCTGAGCACGTCAATATCTCGTGAATAGAGTCGGTGAGTGATGCTAGATCAGTCTCTCGTATTACCTTCTTGATCGCCAATAACGAGTCTGGTTCCATGCTGAAGTTGCGCAGACCCAGACCCAATAAAAGCTTGGTATATTTGGATTCACCCGCCATCTCACCACACATTGCCACCGGGACTCCGGCTCGATTGCCGGCATCGATGGTCATTTTTATCAGTCGAAGTACCGATGGGTGTAACGGGTCGTAAAGATAGTTAACTGAATCATCTACGCGATCTATGGCCAGCGTGTATTGAATCAAGTCATTGGTACCGATAGATAGGAAATTGAGTCGCGAGGCGAATAAATCCGCTGCGATTGCGGCTGCCGGGACCTCGATCATGCCGCCGATAGGAATATGTTCGTCATAGGCATGACCCTGTCTGCGCAGTTGCAGACGCGCGAAGTATGGCTCGCAACTGAGGTTTGAACAGAGCAGGTTCATTCAAGCACAACCTAACGGCACGTAGACCCAGGGCTGGGTTAGTAGTGGTGTCAAGATTTGGACGGCCGCCGTCCACTTGTTTGTCGGCGCCCAAATCCAAAGTGCGAATAGTTATTGGTCTCTTCAGCGACGTGACTACTCGTTTGTAGGCACTGAATTGTTCCGCCTCTGTCGGCGGCTCTTGGCGGTTCATGAACAGATATTCGGTTCGATACAGACCAACTCCATCGGCATACGCATTTTGCGTTGCTTCGATATCTTCCGGTAACTCGATATTGGCCATCAACTGAATATGTTCTCCGTCTCGGGTTACGGCCTCGCTGGTGCGTAACGCTTCTAGCTCTTGTTGTCTATGTTGTATCTTCCCATGACGATCATGATAGGCATTGAGCACCTCTTCGTCCGGGGACAGAATGACCGTCCCCCGTCTACCATCCACGATAAGGGTTTCGCCGTGACGTATGTAACGGGTGGCGCCGTGTAGACCGACAATTGCGGGTATCTTCAAGCTGCGTGCCAATATAGCAGTGTGTGAAATTGGCCCCCCCAGATCGGTCACGAATGCACTCATCTTGTGATGCTTCAATAGCACGGTATCCGCTGGAGCCAGATCCGTGGTGATAACAATTCTTCCTGCCAGACCTTCTTCTATGCCGTCGATATTTTCTTGATGTAAATTGAGCAGGTTTTGTTGTATGCGATTGACCACTTGGTTGATATCGGTTTTTTTGTCTCTGAGGTATGGATCCTCCATCTCTTCAAAGGCGCGAACCAAAGATTCCGCATGTCTTTGCAATGCAGACTCTGCGTTAATATGCTCATCGCGAATTGTCTTCAGAGGTTCTGCGGCGATCAACGGATCATCCATCATTAAAAGATGTGCTTCGATGAACATCGCGCTTTCTGATGGTGCATTGCTCGGGATATGGTCTCGAATATTACTGAGTTGTGAACGGGCAGCTTGTATTGCGCTTTGAAATCGAGTGACTTCCGATTCAATTTCGTTGTCTGGAACCATGTAATCTGGAATATCCATGGTCGGCCCTTGCAGCACGAAGGCAGTACCGATTGTGATGCCTTTTCCAATTCCAGCTCCGTGCAGGGCTAGCATCTATTCTTCTTCCTCAAAACGATTGTTAATGAGATCAACCAGCACATTCATTACTTCTTGCTCGTCCTTTCCCTCGACTTCCAGTTCAATCGGTGTTCCTTGCGGCGCAGCAAGCATCATTATGCTCATAATGCTTTTTCCGTCGGCTCGTCGGTCGCTACATATTAGACAAACATTACTCTCATAGCGCGACGCTGTATTGACGAACTTAGCGGCAGCTCGAGCATGAAATCCCAGTTTGTTGATGATAGTAATGGTTTGCTTAACCATAACAGTCATACACATCACTATAGAATAGCATCATGATGGTTACCGAATATTTACGTTAGTTCGCGGTGTCGTACTTGTACATTCAGTGGTTGAGCAGCGAAATAATCAGCAAGCTTTTGGGCTACGTAAACCGATCGGTGTTGACCTCCGGTGCATCCAATGGCGATGGTTATATAACTGCGGTTTTCGCTCTTGAAATGGGGTAGCCATTTCTCGACAAAATGACGCACGTCATCAATCATTCGTGGTACTTCATTATGATCTTCTAGAAAGTCAATTACTTTCATATCGAGACCAGATAATGGGCGAAGCTCGCTATTCCAGAACGGATTCGGCAGACAGCGTACATCAAATACAAAATCCGCATCCAATGGCGTTCCGTGTTTGTAACCAAACGACTCGAACAGCAATGTCGGTGCAGCACTTAGCTCGCCGCCGGTGAAGTCTCTAACCAGGCTACGAAGCTCTTGGGGTGTTGTATTAGTGGTATCTATGCGTCTTGTGGCCGCGTCGGACAGTGGAGAGAGAAGTTCTTTTTCTCGCCGGATTCCTTCCACCAAGGGGGTATCTGGTCCGGTGAGCGGATGTTTTCGCCGAGTCTCGCTGTATCGCTTGATCAGTGCGGATTCCTCGGCCTCCAGGAAAATCACCTTGTAGTCCATACCGAGTTTCCCTAGTTCCTGTAAATTCTCCGGCACCGACTCGAGAAAACCGCGATTTCGGGAGTCTATGCTTACTGCGCAATTGTCTAAACCGTATTCCGATTGGGCCAGAACTTGCTGAGCAAAATGAGGGATCAGTACACCGGGCAGGTTGTCAATACAATAGTATCCCATGTCTTCCAACGCCTGGAGAGCGATGGACTTGCCTGACCCGGACAGGCCGCTGACGATAAGAAACTTCACTTCGCGAACTAAGATAGATACCGGATGTTCAATTTAAGGCGACGATATATATTTACGGTGACTAGTTCGCCACCATAACTCAGATCTACCCGATCCTTCGAGAAGAAATAGACGATGTCCGGTAGTTAGAATTGCCAGTCCGTTAATGTACGATATGCTTCCTCAGCTGAACTCGTGGTCTTTAATTTCTTTCGTAGTTCGGATTCATTAAAGAGTCTGGCAAGATGCGCTAGTATACGCAGGTGTTCCTCATTTGCTTCTGCGGGTACCAATAGCGCAAATACTAAGTTCACCGGTTGTTTGTCTACCGCATCATAATCCAATGGCGAATCCAGTATTGCGAATGCTCCGATTACTTGATCTAGGGAGTTGGCACGCCCATGCGGCAGCGCGACACCCTGTCCAATGCCTGTACTGCCAAGGCGCTCACGCTCGGTTAGAATTTGAAAGATTGTTTTTTTGTCCAAGCCGGCGTTACCTTTTGTCAGCAACGAAGCAATGCTTTCGAGCAATCTCTTCTTGCTAGACATTTGCCAATGGACTTCGACCCGTTCGGGCGTCAGAAAATTACTGATTTGTGTATCGTTCAATTTGGCGTCTGAATGCCGGTTGACAACCTGCGTTAAAGGTAAGCTCATTTTAAGGTCTGATCTTTGAGTGCGCCACCGTTACGGTAATGACGTGTCGTCTTTTCCTTGTGTTTTTTTACTTGTCGATCAAGCTTGCTAGTTAATGCATCGATCGCCGCGTACATGTCTGCGGCCTCGGCATTGGCATGTAAAGTCGCCCCCTTGGCTTTTATTGTCGCCTCGGCAAGATGGCGTGTTTTTTCGACATGAAGAACTACGTTGGTGTTTGTGACGTGATCAAAGTGCCGTTCAATGCGTTCTAATTTATTTGTTACATATTCCCGAAGTGGTGACGTTACGTCCATCTGGTGGCCGCTAACTGTTATGTGCATCATTACCCTCCATAATATTAGTGTGATGGAAGAGTTGCGGGCTTTTGTCTTTTAACTAATGTTTTCGCATATATCAATTACGCAAGCGACTTGCGCTGATTTGAAGGAGGAATGTTCATATGCTCACGATACTTCGCGACTGTGCGCCTAGCCACTCGGATACCTTTTTTGTCGAGCAATTGGGCAATCTTACTATCACTGATGGGCTTGGTCGGCGGTTCGGTCTCCACGAGTTTTTTGATCAGCGAACGAATCGCGGTAGACGAGCAAGTTCCTCCGTCTACGGTGTTAACGTGGCTGGAGAAGAAAAATTTCAATTCAAAAACACCTCGTGGGCTCAATAGGTACTTCTGAGTTGTTGCGCGAGAGATAGTCGATTCGTGCATATCGAGTGTTTCAGCGACATCCGAGAGCACCATTGGCTTCATTGCTTCGTCACCGTGCTCGAAGAAGTCGCTTTGTCTTTCGACGATGACCCGAGCCACTTTGAGTAGAGTCTCGTTACGATTGCGCAGGCTTTTTATAAACCACCGGGCCTCTTGCAGGTGATCCTGAATATATTTATTTTCCGTGCTGTTGTCGCCTCGACGGATCATTGATTTGTAAGTTCGATTGATGCGAAGCTGGGAAAGAGCGTCGCCGTTGAGTTCCGCATGCCATACATTCTTTATTTTTTTTACAATTATATCAGGAGTGACATACTTCGTTTGTAGTGGCTGTATTGCGCTTCCGGGTCGAGGATTTAAACCCTGCACTAATTGTATGGCGAGTTGCAGCCGGTCGGTATCGGTCTTGAGTAAACGTTTCAACTGTGAATAATCACGATTACCTAGCAAATCGAGGTGATCGGACACAAGTCTCTGAGCTATGTCAGCAATATTGGTGCTATTTTCTAATTGTCGTAACTGTAGTAGCAGACATTCTCCGAGGTCCCGAGCGCACACACCCGGCGGATCGAAATTTTGAATTTGATGAAGCGTGGCTTCGATTTCCTCACCATCGACCTCCACTTCATCTTTGAGCATATGCTTGATCTCTTCATAAGATGATGTGAGATACCCATCGTCATCAACGGAGTCAATGATTACTTGGGCGATCTTACGATCTGTTTCCGAAAACAGAGTCATATGCATTTGCCAGAGCAAGTGATCACGCAAGGTTGTGGGGCTACTGCTTTGAGCATCAATCTCTGAGCCCGTTTCGTCATCATTGTGCCGAGTCGGTGCATAAGGTAGTTCAAACTCCTCCCAATCCACGTTCGTCATGCTATCGGATGCGATAGCATCACTTGATAACTGAATGTCTGTTTCTGGAAGTGATTCGGAATACGACTCCGCTGCTTCGGTATTCGACTCTGCATCAGACGATGACCCAGCATCGGCATCGTTGTGAGTGTCGGAATCATCGATGCCGTCGTCTTGTTCTTCTAATAGAGGGTTCTCCTCAAGCGCCTGTTGAATCTCTTCCTGAAGCTCGATGGCCGAAAGCTGCAACAAGCGGATAGCTTGTTGCAGTTGCGGCGTCATCGTAAGCCGCTGCGCGAATTTAAGTTCTAAAGATTGTTTCATACGCTACGTGATGGCAACTACCTTGTTCCTAAAACGCCGACCTAGAATAGGTTGATTACTTTGCGTGTTGCTTTACCAAAGAGAACCCTATCCAACACCAACCCCTGTCATCCTAAAATAAGGACTTATTTTGTTAACAATTTGTTGCTTACATTCTAGCTTATTTTCGGTTGTTCTGCTGCGCAACATTAGTTTCCCCAATACTATGATTTATAGCCTAAAATTTGACCCGAGATAGACTTCCCTAACTTCCTGATGTGCCAGGATTTCATCAGCTGTTCCTGATGTTAGGACTTTTCCTTCACTTAATATGTAAGCGCGGTCACAGATTCCCAAGGTCTCCCGGACATTGTGGTCGGTGATTAATACGCCAATACCACTATCACGCAGGTAAGCGATAATCTGTTGGATATCACCAACTGATATAGGGTCAATTCCGGCAAACGGTTCGTCTAAGAGTATGAAATAAGGCTGCACCGCCAAAGCCCTCGCGATTTCTACTCGACGGCGTTCACCACCGGAGAGACTAATCCCCACACTATCCCTTTTATGGGTAATTCCAAATTCTTCTAACAAAACTTCGATCCGATGACGAAGTTCCTGTTTGTCAAGGTGCGGCTGCGCCTCCAGCACTGCGGCGATATTGTCCTCCACGCTAAGTTTGCGGAATACTGAAGGTTCCTGAGGTAAGTATCCAATACCCAAACGCGCGCGTTCGTGCATGGGTAGATCACTAATATTTTCATCGTCCAGCCAGATTTCACCGCTATCGCGGCGGATCAGGCCGACTATCATATAAAAACACGTCGTCTTACCGGCTCCATTCGGTCCCAACAAACCAACGACTTCTCCACTTTGAACATCGAGGTTTACGTGGTCAACGACGTTCAAACCCTTGTATTCCTTACAAAGGCCTTGAGTGGCCAGCGTACTCATCTCCGGTGAACGATGCTAATTGTTGCTGCGCTTGGGTTGGATCACGATACGTGAACGTCCTGTTGGTTTCTGATCTGTTCCTTGGTCGGGTTTCTTTGCGCGTTTTGTAGAAGCCGCACCTTTCACTCGGAGTTTATCCTTTGCCATATCATAAATAATGATCTCACCATGCGCTGTGTCTGAACCTTGTTTTAGGCTGGCCTTTGTGTAGAGCGTGAGCGTATTTTTCACTTCATTGAGAAGTATTTTTTTTCCTTTACCAATCACGTCGTCTTTTTTACCATCTGGTCGCTGACGAAATCTGGCAGGATTCCCCCAAGCCGTGGCGTTTTGCATTTTTCCGTCTTTATAGTTAACAATCAATTTGTCTGACTTTATAAGAAGCGTCCCCTGCACTACCGACACATTACCGCGATACGTTCTGACACCAGTTCGAAAATCGAACTCAACATCGTCTGCTTCGATTACCGCCGGTTGATCACGATCGGAACTGAGCGCCATGGCACCGATTGTCCACAGTACGCTGGCTAGTAAAATCAGTAGTTTTGCTGTCTTCATATGCTCGCGACCTATTACAGATATAATCTGTTAGTTCGATTCGTTTTTTCCTTTGCTGCGATCCAGCATGATACGCATCTTCTCGGTGGTCATAATCCCTCCGGAACCTTGCTGATCCTGGCCTTGGATCACTCGAACGTTTCCCGTCAACAAAATCTCATTACCATTAGAAGACACCCATCCCGATTCAGCATAGGTGTGTCGGGGCGCCGCTTGATTGTCATATTCCACCACATGGGGGTTATCTAACAATGCGGTGTCATCATCAGGATAATGCACCATTCGTTCGGCCTCGAGAACATATCGGCGCTGCCCCTGAGCATCCATGCCAACTGCAGTAAAATTCTCAATATAGTAGTCCGGATCGTGACGCGGTTCGCTATTAAAAGTAACCGGTTGGTCTTCGATTATACCGAACTGCAACCATAGGCTCAGCAGTCCAAGACATGCGAGAACCCCTATTATCAGTATCTTTTCTAGAATTCTAGTCATCACGCCCGGGACCTGTGGAAATATCCGCTGATAATGTCATCCGATTTGGACTGAGCGTAAAGTATCAGATCGCAAACATCGCGCACCGCACCGTTGCCTCCCGATCGGGGGGTCACCCAATGGGCTACGTTTTTTGTGATATGGTCGGCATTGTTGGCGGCAACAGCGAGCCCACACTCAAGCAACAAAGGTATGTCGATTACATCATCGCCGGTGAAGCAGCATTGCGAGATATCCAACTGTAATTTTTCTGTTAATTGGCGAGCTACGTTCAATTTGTCCATTTGCCCGGTAAACACATGATCGATTCCCAATTCCACCGCCCGATGTTGTAAAGCTCTCGATTTACGGGCGGTTATTAAACCGATCTCGATCCCGGCATGCCGAAGCATTTTAAGTCCGTGGCCGTCATGAACATGAAATCGTTTAATTTCCCTACCCTCGTCGTCGAGGTAAATAGTGCCGTCAGTTAACACACCGTCTACATCGAAAAGCGCAAGGCGCACTCGCGCGGCAAGTTTGCGAACGTCTGCAGGGACATGAAACGAGGGCTGCCAATCAGTGAGCATTAGACCACGCCCGCCCTCAACAGATCGTGCATATTCAAGGCTCCGATTACACGCCGTTGGTCGTCCACAATAAATAGGCCGTTGATGGAGTTCATGCGCATCATCTGCACGCATTCCGCAGCCAAGGTATCTCGGTGTGTCGTGATAGGGTCGTTGGTCATAACCGAACCGATGCGGCAACTTTTGATGTCAATGTCTTGGTTCAAGGTGCGCCGCAGGTCACCATCTGTAAAAATACCCGTCAACCTGGTATCTGCATCAATGATACCGGTCATACCCAGGCCTTTACTGCTCATTTCCACTAACGCCTCACTCAGCAGGGCGTCTTCGGGTACAACTGGAATATCGTCGTCCTTATGCATGAGGTCGCTGACGAACAGCAATAAACGCCGGCCCAGCACCCCGCCTGGGTGGGCGCGCGCGAAATCTTGTGCAGTAAACCCTCGGGTTTCTAAAACCGCGACCGCCAACGCATCGCCCATCGCCAGGGTGGCCGTGGTGCTCGCGGTGGGTGCGAGGTTTAGTGGACACGCCTCTTGTTGAACCCCGACATTGATACATACATCGGCCTGCTCGCCGAGGGTGGAGTCAGGGTGACCAGTAAAAGCGATGAGTCTCACTCCCATGCGTTTAATTATGGGCAGGATAGTCAGGATCTCCGGAGTCTCCCCAGAGTTGGAGAAAGTGATAACCAAATCGCTGGGTGTGATCATGCCGAGATCGCCGTGACTGGCTTCGCCGGGATGAACGAAGAACGCGGGTGTCCCGGTGCTGGCCAAGGTGGACGCAATCTTGCCCGCAATATGTCCGGATTTGCCCATGCCAATGACGACAATTCGTCCTTGGCAGTCAAGGACGTATTCGCAAGCGCGGATGAAGTTGTCGTCCACGCGGTCGGCAAGTGCGGCCACTGCTTGAGACTCGAGTTCGAGTACAGTGCGCCCGTGTCGGGCGAATGCATGTTTAGGCACGGTTGTTATCGTGAATTCGAATAGCCGACAGTATAACCCAAACCGGAAAGGCTATCGGTCCTGGATTGGTGCCTTACGCATATCAACATACGCCAATAAGCAGTCCGTTGTCCCGCAATCTGTGTTGCCGTGCAACGGGCAAGGAGGATTGGCGGCGTGTGAAATTAAATCATAGTGACGGTTGCGAAAACCAGAGTGTTTCTTTGACACTGAGCATTTAATGCTCCTGATCGGTTGTGTTTCGGGCTGTTATCCAGTACATCAATCCGATGGTCGCTGGCAAAATAACCAGGTTTGCACTTGAGACTTGTCGAGAATGTCCGGACAAATACTAATCGGATGCCGAGGTTGGAAACACGATGAATGGAGGCCGGAATTCTATCCCGAGGATCTTCCTGCGGATTGGCGCTTTTGCTACTACAGTAATGAGATTCGTAGCGTGTTGGTGCCGTTCGGCGACATCTACGATGACGACGCGCGCCAGTGGCGGGAAGATTGTGACGATGCGTTCCGTTTCGTCTTCGAGTGTCCGATCCACAGTTCAGACGTTGCAAACCGAGGTGGCGATTTGCAGTACCTGATGCGACATATTCAACCTGTTATTAGCCGCACCGCCGCAATCTTAATTTCGGTGTCGGACGATGGCGAGTGTTCGGCATCTAATCTTCAGCAACTGTCGGAAGTGGCGTCAGGCGTTCCATTGTGTGTCGACCTGTCTGGCACCAAGAATAAGGACCAGTGGCTCACAGCGTTAAAGCAGCTGGAGGTCGGGCAAGTGTGGCGTTCCCCCTGCGTCCCTTCGTTGCCGTTCGAGGGTTTCCAGGTCTCGTTAGTGGAGGATGCCGAGTTACCAACGCTGCGCAAGATACTGGAAAGTCTAAATACTTATGCGCCGCGCGGTGCTGCCGTGTTCTTTACTAACACCGACACGGCGCTGAATATGGCCCGACAGGCGCGATCCATGGCGGAGATCATGGGTATATAGATAGTCTTTTTTCAATATCAAGCCGGTACTTGTCTGTTAGAATCCAGGCCCCCGATGTTACTGGTCTTTAAGATTAACGAGCTAGATTTGTGTCGCAACACGATAAATCACACGACCCTCTAATCGAGATTCGTGACGTGGGTTTTGCGTTCGGGGATCACCGGGTCTATGACGGCCTGAACATGAATATCCCACGGGGTAAAGTTACCGCTATTATGGGCCCGAGCGGCTGTGGCAAATCCACGTTGCTGAATTTTATAGGTGGGCGGTTAACACCAGACAATGGAGACATCAGAGTCAACGATGTATCGGTACCGTCGCTCAACCGACGAGACTTGTACGCGTTGCGAAGACAGATGGGCATGATGTTTCAAAGTAGCGCCTTGCTCACCGACTTGAATGTCTTCGAAAACGTAGCGTTTCCGATCCGTGAACACACCGAATTGCCGGATGAATTAGTGAAGAATTTGGTGTTGTCCAAACTGCAGATGGTGGGACTTCGGGGTGCGCGCCAGCTGATGCCGGCTGAACTTTCGGGCGGTATGACCAGGCGCGTAGCATTGGCCCGCGCCATTGCCCTAGACCCAATGTTGGTAATGTATGATGAACCGTTTACCGGTCTAGATCCAATCTCGCTGGGTGTGATCGTGAAACTGATCCGCGAAGTTAACGACGCGCTGAACATGACTTCGGTAGTGGTAACCCATGACGTGGCGGAAGGATGTAGCATCGCTGATTATGTCTATTTGCTTGGTCATGGAAGGGTGATCGGCGAGGGCACTCCGGAGCAGATGAACGCAACCCAGTTTCCGGAGGTTCGGCAATTCATGGATGGGCTGCCGGACGGCCCGGTAGCCTATCATTACCCAGCCCGCGACTATAAAGAGGACTTATTTCAGGAATGGCCGGATGACTAGCATTCGGGGTTTGGGGCGGTGGGTGATCAACAGTGTCCTGCGTTTGGGTCGCGCCACTGTGTTTCTAACGGCCACGTTGCTGGGCGTAGTTTTGATCCTGCGCCGTTTTCGCTTAATAGTGCAACAAGTGTTCGCTGTCGGTGTACTCACCGTGCTCATCATTGTCGTGTCGGGTCTGTTTGTCGGCATGGTGTTGGGCCTGCAGGGGTACAACACGCTGGTGGATTTCGGCGCTGAGTCATCGTTGGGGTTAGTGGTGGCGTTGTCACTTACCCGCGAACTGGGGCCCGTGTTGACTGCTTTGTTGTTTGCCGGACGGGCCGGCTCGGCATTAACCGCTGAGATCGGGTTGATGAAGGCAACATCGCAATTGGCGGGTATGGAAATGATGGCCGTAGATCCCATCGAACGGGTAATGGCGCCACGATTCCTGGCGGGTTTTGTAGCTATGCCGTTGCTCGCCGCGATGTTTACCGCCATCGGGGTTTTGGGTGGGTATCTCATCGGAGTCGGATTGCTCGGTGTAGACAGCGGTGTTTACTGGACATCGATGCAGGAAGGTGTTGATGTGTATGACGACATACTCAATGGTGTAATGAAAAGCGTGGTTTTTGGATTTGTGGTAACCTGGATCGCGGTGTTTGAGGGGTACGATGCGGTACCGACCTCTGAAGGCGTGAGCCGCGCAACAACCCGGACCGTTGTCATTGCATCGTTGGCCGTGCTAGGACTCGACTTCATTTTAACGTCATTAATGTTCAGCGAGGTATGAGCCATGAGCAGGAATGCACTTGAATTATGGGTAGGTTTGTTTGTTGTCGCCGGGCTTGCGGCATTAGCGATGTTGGCGCTACGAGTCGGAAATCTGAGTACGGTTAACGTTACCGACGCTTATAAAGTCACCGCGAGCTTTGGAAACGTGGGCGGTTTGAATGTCAAAGCACCGGTCACTATGGCAGGGGTAAAGATCGGGCGCGTTTCGAATATTCAGATCGATCGTGAGGACTACAGCGCAATCGTTGAGTTTAGCATTGACCGACGGTACAACAACCTTCCAACCGATACCAGCGCAGCGATACTGACGTCCGGTCTGTTAGGGGCCCAATATGTTGGTCTTGAACCCGGGGGCGAAGATACCTATCTTAAACAAGGTGACCGAATCGAAATAACTCAGTCCGCCGTGGTGCTGGAACAGTTGATAGGTCAAATGCTGTTCAGCAAGGCGCAGGGAGATGGTTAAATGAACAGACAGTTGTATTCCTTTATTCTGTTTGCAGTTGTAGCGCTGTTTAATCTCAGCGCTGCGGCGACAATTATGCCCGATGTGTTGGTCAAACAAACAACGGATAAATTGCTGTCTGAGTTAACTTCCAATCGCAACGTATTGCAGGTGGATAGCGGTAAGTTATACCAGTTGGTAGATGAGGTGATACTTCCTCATTTCGACTTCAAACGTATGTCACAACTGGTATTAGGTAAATACTGGCGCACGGCGAATAATGAGCAAAGGGAACAATTTACAGAGCAGTTCAAGAATTTACTGGTGCGCACTTATGCGACGGCGCTATTCGAATACACCGGGCAGAAGATCGTGTATAAACCGTTTCGCTTGAAGCAGGGCGCGACTCGAGCAGTGGTCAAAACTGAAATTCTGCAGCATGAAGGACCAAAGATACCGTTTCACTACTCTTTAAAACTAAACGAAAGTGGAGCGTGGAAGATCTTTGATATTCGGGTCGACGGCATCAGTTTGGTCACTAACTACCGCACTTCGTACGGGCAAATGATACAGAATAATGGTATTGAATCGCTGATATCTTCGCTCGCGGACAAAAATAAAACGCTCGCCCAGTGATGCCCCAGTTGACACAGGAGTCCTCTGGCGACTACTCGCTGACCGGTGCGCTGAATTTCAACACTGTGACTGCGCTCTACCACGAGGCGCAGATCGATATGAGTAACAATCAAGTGTCCGTGAGTTTGCGTCATGTAGATCAAAGCGACAGCGCCGGGTTAGCGTTGTTGGTGGAATGGGTACGAGTGGCTGATAAACGTCGGTGTAGTTTACGGTACACCGATATTCCCACCCATTTGCAAACCCTAATCGACGTGACTGGATTACGCTCCGTCCTCAATCAGGCAGCTACCTAGCAACGCCTGCCCCGGAGTGCGCGCCCCGGCCATTGTACAGTGGAGCAAGCCGTTGGACCAAGCAAGTACCATCTGCGGAATGCCGTAACTGCGGTTGGAGCCGGTAGTTGGGTGTCAACGCAGTGCGGGCTGGATGTTGTTGACCCGGTACTATTATTCATGTGACTTGGTAACAATCGAACTAGAGAATAGTGACTTCGGTCCCTTTATTATCATGTGCTGCGCACTCCTCATTATTAGGGAATCTCAGCGTTATCAATATCGTCCCCGCGCGGGGTACAGCCGCCCGACCCTGCGACTTTGCGCAGCACAGGTCCCTCGCCATTGTCCGGGGTCCTTGTTGCGATATATGGACCGAGTAATACATGGCTGCTGATCCTGCTGTTTCCATAGAAAATCTGCACAAACGTTTCGGTGCGTTGCACGCACTCAAGGGGATTGATTTTTCAATTGGGCGGGGAGAGTTTTTCGGCTTACTTGGACCGAACGGTGCCGGTAAGTCGACATTGATTAATTGTCTCGCAGGGCTGGTGCGGCCTGACTCAGGACGATTGTCCGTAATGGGTCATGATGTGGTCACCCAATATCGTCGCACCCGACGCTTGCTGGGTGTGGTCCCGCAGGAACTCGTCTACGATCCGTTCTTTCAAGTACGTGAGGCATTGCAATTTCAGGCGGGTTACTTCGGGCTGGGCAAAGAAAATAACGACTGGATCGAGGAATTACTAATAACACTTAACCTCGCTGACCGGGCGACGACTAACATGCGCGCGCTGTCGGGAGGTATGAAACGTCGGGTACTCATCGGACAAGCATTGGTGCACAAACCACCAGTAGTAGTGTTAGACGAGCCTACCGCCGGTGTGGATGTAGAACTGCGCCAGGCGTTATGGAGATTCATAAAACGGTTACACAGCGAGGGTCACACCATCGTGCTTACTACACATTATTTGGAGGAAGCGGAGAATCTGTGCGAACGCATTGCCATTCTGGACCACGGAGCGGCAGTGGCTCTGGAGACCAAATCTGAATTGCTGGCTCGGGGAATTTGTCGCAGTCTACACATCTTCGCTTCACACAAGATCGAGACGCTGCCTGATCAGATTCGGGCAAAGGTACAGTATATAAATGGTCATTCTATGGCGCTTCGTCTGCGTAAAGACAAAGATTCCATTGTGTCCGTATTAGACGCTATTCGTGACGCTGGAATCGACATCATCGATATCCAAGTTGAAGAGGACAAACTCGAAGATGTGTTTGTTCAACTGACCGGCGAGCGTGACGAGCGTGGAGTCTGATATGTACGGCGTATATACCTTGTTCTCCAAAGAGGTATTACGTTTTTGGAAAGTTGCGTTTCAGACGGTGTTGGCGCCAGTGATTACCGCACTGCTGTATCTGGTTGTGTTTTCACATGTGCTGGAAGATCGTGTGAAGGTGTTTGAGGGTGTGGATTACACGGCGTTCTTGATTCCTGGATTAATGATGATGTCGGTGATTCAGAATGCCTTTGCAAACAGTTCATCGAGCTTGATTCAATCTAAAGTAACCGGAAACATCGTTTTCCTTCTTCTCACGCCGTTATCACACTTTGAACTATTTATCGGATATATTGCGGCGGCGGTGGTGCGCGGTTTTACTGTCGGTGCAGGGGTGTTTCTATTAGCCGTTTTCTACGTTCAGGTACCGGTACATAGTGTCGTTGTTATCATCGGTTTTGCCATATTGAGCAGTGGCGTATTGGCGGTGATGGGCGTGATCGCAGGTATATGGGCAGAGAAATTCGATCAGCTCGCTGCGTTTCAGAACTTTATCATTATGCCGTTGTCTTTCTTGAGCGGGGTCTTTTACTCGATTCATTCATTACCGCCGTTTTGGCAAACGCTGTCCCATTTCAACCCGTTTTTTTATATGATCGACGGCTTCAGATACGGATTTTTTGGTCAATCGGACATGGCGATCGAGGTTAGTTTTCTGGTCGTTGTGACTGCTCTGGTTGTGTTGTCGACATTGACCTTGGCGCTGCTCAAGAGCGGCTATAAACTGCGTGCCTGATGAGTGTGGTGTCTGGTGCGTTGGATAGTGGCCGTGTATGGCAAGGCTAAATTACATGTTCCAGATTGAGAAGATACACCTATGGTAACTCCCGGCGACATCAAAAATTGGATCGAAAATGGCTTGCAGGATGCTCACGTTGAAATCGATGGCGACGGACACCATTTTAACGCGGTAATTGTTACTCCGCTGTTCGAGGGCAAATCGCGCATAGCTCAGCACCAACTGGTATATGCGGCGCTGGGCGATAAGATGAAGGCCGAGATCCACGCCTTGTCGATGCGCACGCTGACCCCCAAAGAATGGCAGCAAGAGCAAGGTGCGTAAGCGAAATTCGGTATAATCGGTAGTAATTCAATAGCAGGTCTAGCGAGGTGAGCAGTAATGACTGTGCAGGAAAGAATTCAAGAAACAATCAAGAGCAACGATGTGGTGCTTTTCATGAAGGGCTCCCCGGAGTTTCCACAATGCGGATTCTCAGGACAGGCGGTTCAGGTGCTCACCGCCTGTGGGGTTGAGTTTGCGTCAGTTGATGTGTTGTCAGATCCTGATATACGGGAAGGTATTAAACAATATTCAAACTGGCCAACAATTCCCCAGCTATATGTGAACGGTGAGTTTATAGGCGGTAGCGACATCATGTTGGAGATGTACCAAAAAGGTGAGCTACAGACGAAACTGTCCGCCATGGGCGGTTAAACGGCAACAGCCAGTATTACACGCGAAAGGCTGCCATGAACATGAGGTGGCCTTTTGTTTTGTATACCAACTCTGATAATTGGTGCGGCGAATTTATAAATGGATAAACTCATAGTTACCGGTGGGGCTCCGATACACGGACAAGTAAGAATATCTGGCGCCAAGAACGCGGCACTACCGGTCTTAATTGCCTCGTTATTGACCGATCAGACGCTTCGTGTCAGCAATATCCCGCACCTTAATGACATTACCACCACCATGGAACTCCTCGGTCAGCTTGGGGTGCGACTGGAAGTCGATGAAAAGATGGCCATCGAGGCCAATGCACGGGAGGTCACGCAGGTGCGTGCGCCCTATAATTTGGTCAAAACCATGCGTGCTTCAATTCTGGTGCTGGGTCCATTGCTAGCGCGGTTCGGACAGGCCGAGGTATCTCTGCCCGGGGGCTGCGCGATCGGTTCCCGGCCGGTCAACCTGCACATCAAAGGACTGCGGGCGATGGGTGCCGACGTAGACATCGATGAGGGTTACATCAAGGCGCGGGCGGGGCGTTTGCAAGGGGCTCGCGTGTTCATGGATCTAATATCGGTTACCGGCACTGAGAACCTGATGATGGCGGCGACCTTGGCAAACGGCACGACAGTGATCGAAAACGCGGCCCGCGAACCTGAGGTGGTGGACCTCGCTAATTGTCTTAACACCATGGGGGCCAAGATTACCGGCGCTGGAAGCGACGAAATCCGGATTCAAGGAGTGGAGCGGCTTGGTGGCGCGACGCATCCAATCATCCCCGACCGGATCGAAACCGGAACTTACTTGGTGGCGGGAGCTATCACCAGCGGCCGCATAAAACTGAAAAACACCAACCCTCATCTCGTGGAATCCATCATTGAAAAGCTTCGCGAGGCGGGAGCCAAAATTGAGACCGGTCCGGACTGGGTTTCGCTGGATATGCGTGGCCGTCGACCTAAAGCGGTGGATGCGTGCACCGCTCCGTTTCCCGGGTTTCCCACTGACATGCAGGCGCAGTTTGTGACTCTCAACAGTGTGGCCCGAGGTACAGCCACGGTGACAGAGACGGTCTTCGAAAACCGGTTCATGCATGTTCATGAGCTTCAGCGAATGGGTGCGCAAGTGGAAATGAAGGGCAACAACGCCATTGTGCGCGGCGTAGAGAAGCTGCGCGGCGCCCCGGTGATGGCTACCGATCTACGCGCCTCCGCATGTTTGGTTCTGGCTGGTTTGGTGGCGGAAAGCGACACTCTAATAGATCGTATCTATCACATCGACCGTGGTTACGAATGTATAGAGGAGAAACTCGCCCAATTAGGAGCAAAGATCCGGCGGGTCCCAGCGTATAATGCGGAGGTGCCCGTTGCAATGACTTCGGCAGTTTGATGTTTGGGTTAGGGGCATAGCGGCGCGCACGTACCCTGAGGTCGCTGGTATACGGATCGAGTTTGAAAGATTAGTTCCATCGTACATGACATCAAGACGGCAACATCAGCGTACTGTTGTCCGTTGACAACTTAACGTGGGTATAAAATCTCAGTATCTTAAGGCCCATATCATCATCTCGCGGATCGGATTGAGTAATGGCTACTCTACTTCACGAACTTAATGTTGCGGACAGCGATTTCGATGCTCGCTTGAATGAACTGCTCACTCGCGACGGAGGTTATGGCTCCGAGGTTGAGACAACAGTCCGCGAGATCATAAAAAAAGTCCGCGACCACGGTGATGCAGCCTTGCTGGAATATACCCGTCGCTTCGATCACGTAGACGCCGCCCGAGTGCTCGACCTCGAACTGCCCAAGCAACGATCGATGGCGGTGTTGGGAGGCTTGGATCCAGTGCAAAAATCGGCGCTCGAGCAGGCGGCGCGACGCATTCGCCGCTACCACGAGCGCCAACGTCTGGAATCCTGGGAATACGATGAGTCCGATGGCAATACCCTCGGTCAGCGCGTAACGCCCCTGGACCGCGTAGGTATTTACGTGCCGGGAGGCCAGGCGGCGTATCCATCGTCGGTGTTGATGAATGCCATTCCGGCGCGAGTGGCGGGCGTTGCGGAGGTCATAATGGTGGTGCCCACACCGAATGGCGAGCTCAATGATCTGGTGGTGGCAGCGGCGGCGTTATCGGACGTAGATCGTGTGTTTGGTATCGGTGGCGCCCAGGCGGTGGCTGCGCTGGCTTACGGGACTGACACTGTGCCGGCAGTGGATAAGGTCGTCGGACCAGGCAACATATACGTCGCCACTGCCAAGAGACTGGTATACGGCCAGGTCGGGATCGACATGATCGCCGGTCCGTCGGAGGTCGTCGTGGTATGTGATGATAGCGTTGATCCCGATTGGGTGGCGATGGACATGTTCGCGCAGGCGGAACACGATGAGTTGGCCCAATCCATTGTGATAAGCACTGAAGCGTCGATGCTCACGAAGGTCAAAGCCGCGATCGAACGGTTGTTGCCGACTATGGAGCGCGAGTCCGTCATACGCGCGGCATTGACTGGGCAGGGCGCGTTGATTCATGTGCAGACCTTGGCCCAGGCGGCCGATGTGGTAAATCGAATTGCGCCGGAGCACTTGGAATTACTGATGCGCGAAGCACGCGCTTTTGGTGACAAAATACGGCACGCTGGGGCTATTTTCGTGGGCCGATACAGCGCCGAGTCTCTCGGTGACTACTGTGCGGGACCCAACCACGTACTGCCCACATCGGGAACCGCCAGGTTTAGCTCACCGTTGGGTGTGTATGACTTTCAAAAGCGAACGAGTATCATTGAGTGTTCCGAGCAAGGTGCTTCCGAATTGGCGCGCACCGCGTCGGTACTTGCGCGTTGCGAGCAGCTAACCGCCCATGCACGCTCGGCAGACTATCGAATCAAGCAAGACACGTTCACTGACCGGAGAGGCGAACCCGGTGTCAGAGGAAAAAGACAACAGTAGATTAGCGCTCGTCCGCGGCGCGGTGCAATCGTTGCGCGCGTATGCGGTTACGGATGCCACCGGCATGATTAAGCTGGACGCAATGGAGAACCCGTATCAGTGGCCGGATGACATGATCCGAACGTGGCAGGAGCAGCTACGGGCGGTGGAGATGAACCGCTATCCCGACCCTCGGGCCGGCGCGCTGACAGATCGTATTCGCGCGGCGGGTCTGGCGCCCGTAGGGAATACGCTGGTCTTCGGTAACGGTTCGGATGAGCTGATCCAAATCATCATGTTGACCGTGGGTGGGCACGGGCGCAAGGTGGTGGCGCCGGTGCCGAGCTTCGTGATGTACGAGATGATCGCTCGCTTCACCGATACCGAGTTTGTGGGCATACCCTTGCGAGACGATTTTACCTTGGACATCGAGGCAATGATCGCGGGGGTGCGTGAGCACGATCCCGCAGTGGTTATTCTTGCGTATCCAAACAATCCAAGCGGTAACCTATTCGATCGCGAGGCTATGCTCGAGTTGATTTCAGAGTGCAATGGCTTGGTGGTCATTGACGAGGCATATCACATCTTTTCCAACGCGAGCTTTATCGATGACCTTGATCAATATGACAATGTGGTGGTGCTGCGCACGCTGTCGAAAATGGGATTAGCAGGTCTCCGGCTCGGGTATATGACTGGGCGCAGGGAATGGTTGACTGAGTTTGATAAAGTTCGCTTACCTTTTAATGTGAATGTCCTCACCCAGTTGACTGCTGAATTCGCCCTGCAACATTATCGAGTTTTCCAGGAACAAGCTGATAGGATATGCCGTGAGCGGAAGCGCGTAGAAAGGATTATGGATAGCCTGGATAACATCATCCCATATCCGAGTGACGCAAATTTCGTTTTGTTTCGATGCGAAGGATGTGATGCAGAAGAGGTCTATCAAGGATTGCTTCAGCAGCAAATTTTGATAAAAAATTTGCATGGTTCCGGCACCGCGTTACAGAATTGCCTGCGCGCAACCGTCGGTAAGACTCACGAGAACGAGGCGTTTTTGAATGCGTTGAGCTTGTTGGTCACCACAGACTATTCGCTCCAATAGCCCTATATCTGTTACTATTCTCTGGAGTACTTGCCGCTCCAACTTCGATGTCTAACCGCGCCGCGCAAATCAGCCGCAACACCAAGGAAACCCGGATTACCGCGAAGGTAGATTTGGATGGCTCGGGTGTGCGATCAATAACCACGGGAATTCCGTTTCTGGAACACATGCTGGATCAAGTGGCTCAACACGGGTTCCTCGATCTGGAAATTCAGGCCGCGGGAGACCTGCACATCGATGCTCATCACACGATTGAGGATATCGGTATCACCCTTGGTCAGGCGTTTGCCAAGGCGCTCGGCGATAAGACAGGCATTCGCCGCTATGGTTATGCCTACGTGCCTCTTGATGAAGCGCTAAGCCGGGTTGTCGTTGATTTTTCCGGCCGGCCAGGGCTGGTGTATGACGTCCGCTATCCACGCGCCCGTGTTGGTGATTTTGATGTCGACTTGATCTATGAATTCTTTCAAGGATTTACCAATCACGCTTTGGTTACGGTGCACATCGACAATATACGCGGACGCAACGCACACCACATCGCAGAGACCATTTTTAAGGCCTTTGGGCGCGCGTTACGTATGGCGTTGGAAATCGATCAACGTCTAGCTGGCGCCCTGCCTTCGACAAAAGGAACGCTGTAGATAACAGCGGACAGTTCCGTTCTAATTTCCTCACTCCGAGCGTTTCATGACACATGTGGCAGTAGTTGATTTCGGGACCGGCAATCTGCGATCCGTCTCAAAAGCGATCGAGCATGTGGCTCCCAAAGTCAGTGTCGTAGTAACAGATGACCCGGATCAGGTGCATGCCGCTGATCACGTCGTGTTCCCAGGACAGGGCGCCATCGGCACATGTATTCGCGCCATCGATCAAAAGGGATTGAGTGATGCGCTAATAGAGGCGCTTGGCACTAAGCCGTTCTTGGGCATTTGCTTGGGGCTACAGGCACTGTATAGATATAGCGAGGAGCATGATGGCACTCCATGTTTGGGGGTGCTGGATGGTGAGGTCAGACATCTAACCCATTTGAGCGGGATCGCTCGATGGCCAGGTGAACTCAAGATTCCTCATATGGGTTGGAATACGGTTCGACAAAATCAGCCCCATCCGTTGTGGGTGAACATCGCCCCCGACGCACGATTCTATTTTGTCCATAGTTACTGTGCAGTGGGAAACAATGACGCAGAGATCCTGGGGGTCACGGAATATGGCGGATCATTTACTTCCGCGGCCGGTCGCGATAATTTGTTTGCTACACAATTTCATCCGGAAAAAAGTCAGCGTGATGGCTTGACCCTACTCAGAAATTTCGTTGCGTGGGAAGGGGCCAGTTGAGATATTTAAGGCAAATTAGGATGCAATGTCATGCTGTTAATTCCCGCAATTGATATCAAGGACGGAAAATGTGTCCGTCTACGGCAAGGCCGTATGGACGAGGTCACAGTATTTGCGGACGATCCGCTGGCAGCGGCAACGCGATGGGTAACAGCTGGCGCCAAACGATTGCACATCATAGATCTCGACGGTGCCTCCACTGGTAAGCCCGTAAATCGGGATTTGGTCGGGCGAATCACGGAAACCTATCCGGATGTCCCGATTCAGATCGGCGGTGGGATTCGTGACGAAGACACGGTGCAGACCTATCTGGACGTAGGCGTTCAATATGTCATTCTTGGTACGCGCGCCGTGAACGAGCCGCATTTCGTAAGTGACTTATGTGCCGCGTTTCCTGGACACATTATTGTGGGACTGGATGCCAAGGACGGTAAATTGATGGTCAACGGTTGGTCAAAGTTGGCTAAGCACGATGTCATCGATCTAGCGCAACGATTCGAGAACGACGGTGTCGAAGCGATTATCTACACGGACATTTCCCGCGACGGAATGTTGTCGGGGGTCAATATAGAGGCGACCAAGGCATTAGCCGAATCGATCCGAATACCTGTTATCGCTGCTGGCGGCATAACTAATCTCGATGACATCCGGCGCCTATGCGAGATCGCTGATTCGGGGGTGTTTGGGGCGGTCACGGGTCGTGCGATCTACGAAGGCACCCTGGACTTCTCTGAGGCGCGAAAAATGGTCGAACAAGTTAACTTGCGTTTGCACGCTGACTCCGATGATTGATCTTGGAAAGTTGAGGTAATGAAAGATCCTATCAGCCAATCCTGCAGTGCCTCACGATGTAAAGGTGGATAACCCGCTTATTGCACCAAGACGTCCCGCGTCTATTCATGGTATGCACTGGAGAAACCCACAAAATTACTTCCGTGAAATGACGATATTCAGTACTCGATGTTGCTTGGCAAGAATAGACGCGGGGCTATCCCGGTGCTGGCTGGGTTTGATGCAATATACGGGTTGACCGCAGTGGGCCTCGCCAAACGGATAATTCCTTGTCTTGATGTCGATGCAGGCCGTGTAGTTAAGGGTGTGCGGTTTGTGGACATCCGTGATGCCGGCGATCCAGTTGAGATTGCGTGCCGTTATGATCAGCAAGGCGCTGACGAAATCACTTTCTTGGATATCACTGCGAGCTCGGATGATCGAGATACCATTGTTCATGTGGTCGAAGATGTTGCCAGTGAAGTATTCATTCCGTTGACCGTTGGCGGTGGTATTCGGTCATTGAATGATATCCGGCGGATGCTAATCGCCGGTGCCGATAAGGTCTCCATCAACACCGCCGCCGTGCATCGCCCCGAATTTGTCGGCGAGGCGAGTGATCATTTTGGCGCCCAGTGTATTGTCGTGGCCATTGACGCAAAGCAGGTACAGGAGGGCGATGAGCCGCGCTGGGAAATATACACCCACGGTGGGCGAAACCCTACCGGTATTGATGCCGTTGCTTGGGGAAAGCGCATGGCTGATCTTGGTGCCGGGGAGATCCTGCTGACGAGCATGGATCGCGATGGGACGCGTGACGGATTCGATCTAGTTTTGACGCGCGCAATGGCTGACGCGGTTCCGGTCCCGGTGATAGCATCTGGTGGCGTGGGCAATCTCGAACATTTGGCGCAGGGTATTATTGATGGTCACGCAGACGCGGTGCTGGCGGCCAGTATCTTTCATTTCGGGGAGTTCACGGTTGCTGAGGCCAAACACTGCATGGCACAAAAGGGTATCGAAGTACGCTTGTAATGTGGCCAATCCCTTATGTTGCCTAATCACCCACATGTGGGGTGGTGATCTCGGTTAAAATGTCAGTTATGAACACTTCCTGGCTAGATGATGTGAAATGGAACGCGGACGGCCTCATCCCTGCCATCGCTCAAGAGGCGGGGAGCGGCACGTTGTTAATGGTCGCATGGATGAATCGGGAGGCGTTGCAACTCACTGCCGAGCGCGGTAAAGCAGTGTATTGGTCACGCTCCCGCAAGCGGTTGTGGCATAAAGGTGAAGAGTCGGGCAACGAGCAGTTGGTGCAAGAGATCCGGCTCGATTGCGATAATGACGTGATCCTATTGCAGGTGGAGCAAAAAGGTGGGATCGCCTGTCATACCGGGCGTCATAGTTGTTTTTTTCAACGTCTCGAAGCAGGCTGCTGGCACACCATCGCCGCACCTATCAAGGATCCCGAAGACATCTACGGCGCTGGGCGGGGCCAGTCGTCTTGAGTCCTGGCTCACAATCGATACTGGACAGACTGGCGCAGGTGCTGGAATCGCGGAAAATGGACAAACCTGACGAATCTTACGTTGCCAGCCTGTATCGCGAGGGGATAGATGAGATTTTGAGAAAGGTCGAAGAAGAGGCTCATGAAACTGTCATCGCCGCAAGAGCAGGTGACCCGGATCAGTTGGTTTATGAAACTGCGGATCTATGGTTTCATACCTTAGTCATGCTCGCGCATCAAGGATTGGGCCCCGGCGATGTTTTAAACGAACTCGATCGGAGATTTGGAGTTTCGGGGTTTGCAGAGAAGGCGGTCCGCAGCAAAAGCGGCTAACCCGGCACGGGCGTTGAAGAGTAACCGAAAGAGGAGACACGACGATGGGTTTTGGCGGTATTAGTATCTGGCAGTTGTTGATTGTATTGTTAATTGTGGTGCTGCTTTTCGGCACCAAGAAGTTGCGGAATATCGGCTCGGATTTAGGCGGCGCGATCAAGACATTTCGCAAATCAATGAAGGAGGATGAACAACCTGAGTCGCAAGAGCCGGCGCAGATTGAGAACAAGGAGAACGAGTCGGTTGACAGCGAGGTTCACGCGGCACACAAAGACAAAGCGTAGCGTGAGGACGGATTTTTTTCGAAATGTTTGACGTCGGTTTTTGGGAGCTGGCTCTTATTGGCGTAGTGGCGTTGCTGATTCTAGGACCGGAACGACTTCCTACTGTGGCACGAACAGCGGGATTATGGATAGGTCGCGCGCGCCGGTTTATGTCTGACGTGAAAGCCGATATCGACAATGAGCTGAAAAGCGAGGAACTGCGCGCAATCAAGGACATCGGTGCCGACTTAAAAGAAGCGTCAAGGGAAATGCATGACGTTAGTAGTGAACTCAATGAGAACGTAGTCTCCGACGACACGCTGGCCGAAGCAATAAACGAATCGGCAGGGTCTGAGAACGAGGATGCTGCGGATCAACCCACCGAATCGGTGGAGGCCCCTTCGAAAGAGAATGCCGGCGCAGGCTAAAAACACCCCCGCAAAGGACACGTTTATCTCCCATCTGCTCGAGCTGCGTGATCGGTTATTGCGCAGTATTCTTGCGGTGTTAGTCGTATTCCTGATTGCCGCACCATTTGCGAACACCCTATATGAATACTTCGCTGCGCCGTTGATGGCGGCATTGCCAGAAGGCAATACCATGATATCTACCGAGCCGCACGGTCCGTTCTTCGTGCCTTTCAAGTTTGCATTTGCGGTGGCGGTGGCGGTTGCCATCCCGTACTTGCTCTATCAACTTTGGGAGTTCGTCGCCCCCGGTCTATACGCGAATGAAAAACGTCTGGTGGTGCCGTTAATGGCATCCAGTACGATGTTATTTTATTTGGGGATCGCATTCGCGTATTACCTGGTTTTTCCAATTATCTTTACTTTCTTCGCCAGCACTGCGCCCGAAGGGGTAGCAGTAATGACCGACATCAACGCCTACCTCAGCTTTGCGTTAAAGCTGTTTTTCGCATTCGGCATCGCGTTTGAGGTGCCGATTGCAACAGTGTTGCTGGTCAAGGCCGGAGTGACGACACCGGAGCGTTTAGCCACTAAGCGACCCTATATCATTGTTGGGGCGTTTGTGGTCGGCATGTTGCTCACGCCGCCGGACATCTTCTCACAGACCATGCTTGCAGTGCCGGTATGGGTGTTATTTGAATTAGGCGTCGTCCTGTCCCGGCGTATTAAACCCAAGAATGCTGATGCAGCCGAAGATGAACAAGCCGATGCTGAAGACGATAGCGGTGAAGATTTCGTTGAATTCGATGATGAAGACATTGACCATGAGCTCGGCGCTGCTGAAAAAGAGCTGGATAAGCTTTGAGTCGAATTCGCCGGAGGAAAATTGGCTCAGTTACGGTTGGCTGTGCTCCCGGGCGCGATTGAATAATAAGCGCAAACAATCGCGGTCAACGGAATTATCACGATCGAGTAAACATAGATGCGAGGGTCCATGATCAAGTCAAAAATGCGGTTATTGGTTGTTACATTGTGGATGTTCGCCGGCTCGTTATGGGCTGCGCCGACGCTGGTGAATCAATTGGCCAACCACCCCTCCCCTTATCTTGCGCTGCACGGGACGGATCCGGTGGCATGGCAGGACTGGAATTTGCAAGCGACGCGGTTGGCGAGAGAGCAGGGCAAGCTGCTGTATATATCGATCGGTTACTTCTCTTGCCATTGGTGTCACGTGATGCAGCGCGAAAGTTATAAGAATCCAAAAATAGCCGAGATCCTGAATAAGAATTTCATCCCGGTAAAGGTCGATAGAGAACTAGAGCCGGCTTTGGATGCGCAGATGATCGATTTTGTGGAGGCCACCCAGGGCCGGGGCGGTTGGCCGCTCAATGTATTTCTGACCCCGCAGGGACATGCCCTGTACGCGGTATTGTATTTACCGCCTGCCAACTTCGAGGACCTTTTAATCCGCCTGAATCAGCTATGGCAACAAGACCCCCAACGGCTGGCAGAGGTGGCGCGCCGCGAGGCAAGAGGCGGTAAGGGCCCGGGGGCTCCGAGACTGTCTCCCCAGCAGGTGGCCGACTATACCCAAAGCTTGATCAGCATGGCGTTGCAACATGCGGATGATATCCAAGGCGGATTTGGCACTCAGAATAAGTTTCCTAGCGTCCCTCAGTTGCAATTCTTACTCGACCAATACATCCGCAAACCAGACGCCAATATTCGTGAAATACTAGAACTGACGTTGGATCAGATGGCCGCCCACGGCTTGTTTGATCATATCGGTGGCGGCTTTTTCCGTTATACCGTGGATCCCGATTGGGAGACACCGCATTTCGAGAAGATGCTGTACGACAATGCTCTCCTTTCCCGGTTGTACTTACGAGCGGCGGTTGCGTTGAGCCGCAACGATTATCTCGCGGTGGCGCGCAGGACTCTAGACTTTATGATGCGCGAGATGACCGATGCGAGCGGTGCCCTGTATGCGTCTTTTTCCGCGGTCGATGACCAAGATGTAGAGGGAGGCTATTACTTGTGGGACGATGAAGAATTGATGCAAGTGTTGAGCGATGCAGAATACGCAGTGGTCAAGCGGGCGTGGCGAATGAGTGACGCGCCCCCATTTGAATACGGTTATTTACCGATGGGTAATGTGGATGTGTTGTCCATTGTCAAGGAGGTCGGCAAGAATGAGGACGACATCACAGCGTTGTTACAGAGCGCACAGCAGAAGATGAAAGCAGTCCGGGAACGCCGTGGACTACCCGTAGACACAAAGCTGCTCGCTGGTTGGAACGGATTGGCGTTGGCGAGCTTCGCCGAGGCAGCACGGGTACTCAAGGAACCTGAATACCGGGATGCCGCTCGTAGAATCAAAGATTATTTGGCGAACAAGCTATGGGACGGCCGTAGTTTGCGCCGCGCTGTTACCAAGGATGGTGCGATCGGACAAGTCGTTTTGGAGGACTATGCCTATGTCGCTGAGGGTCTGCTGGCATGGTCGGAGTTGACCGAAGATGACGATGAGTTGCGCCTGGCCGCGGATGTGATTAGAGAGTCTTGGAGACGTTTCTATAAACGGGGCTGGATACTGGCGGAAGACAGTCTGATTGCGCAGCCTGCGTCTCAGGACGCATTAATGGACGGACCGATGCCGGCGCCTTCGGGGGTGCTCGCCAAAGCGTCGCTGTCTATTGCGCAACGGACTAAAGACGTGCAACTTCGGAACCAAGTGTTTTCCGCATTGAACAGTGGGCACGACCAGATTGCGGAAAATCCATTTTGGTTCGCAAGTCACATCGACGCGATGATTGTGGCGCAACAAACGGTAGTGAAGGAGTAGCCGGGGTGGTTACGCGACTGGGTGCGTTGTCAATCTAAGTAAAGGGTAGGTTCGGGGGTACAAAAAACTTGTTGAAACAATAGGCTCCCGAGGGCTTAGTTTGTTCACCTGAAAAAGCCTCATTCGAGATGGCTGACCCCGGCGCCGATAGTACCGATGGTGATGAGCGGCACGAGCTCAGGGCCCTTGACACATCTGCTATAATCCCACGGTTCCGGCTGGCAACACATCTCTAAATGGAAGCAAATTAGTCTCGTCAATTCAGAAAAGATGCGCCAGCAAGCGTTCGAGACAGAAGATTCTGCTCGCCGATTCGGCGGGGTATAAATCCCAAGGAGCGTTATCGTGGACGATCGCGTAGACACTAAGCGGCGCCGATTTTTGACCAAAGTAACAGTGGCCGCGTGGGCTGTGGGCGGCACTGTCGCTGCATTTCCCTTCATTCGTAGCATGACCCCTAGCGAACGGGCGAGAGCGGCCGGCGCTCCGGTGGCAATCGACATCAGCAGGTTGGAGCCCGGCCAGATGATCAAGGAAGAATGGCGCGGTAAGCCGGTTTGGATCGTTCGTCGCACGACCGAGATGTTGGACAAGTTGATGACCCTGGATGATCTGTTGGCCGATCCCGGTTCCGAGCGCAGCGATCAGCCCGCCTATGCACAAAATCCGCATCGGTCGCGCATGCCGGAGGTGCTGGTGATGATCGGTGTGTGTACTCACTTGGGTTGTTCCCCAGTGCAAAACTTCGCAATTGGTCCGGCTTCCGGACTCGGCGATGATTGGCCCGGTGGTTTCTTCTGCCCATGCCACGGCTCCAAGTTTGATCTTTCCGGGCGTGTCTATAAGAACGTTCCCGCCCCCACGAATCTCGTGGTGCCACCCTATAAGTTTTTAAACGATACACTAATTCTTGTTGGTGAAGACGATGGGGGGACTGCTTAATGATTAGGGTTTTGAATTGGATAGACGAGCGATTTCCGGTCAGGCAACTCTGGAATGAACACTTAGCGCATTATTACGCGCCCAAGAATTTTAATTTCTGGTACTACTTTGGTTCGCTGGCCATATTGGTGTTTGTGATTCAGATCGTTACTGGTATTTTTCTAACCATGCATTACAAGCCATCATCGGAGCATGCGTTTGCGTCGGTGGAATACATCATGCGGGATGTGCCTTGGGGATGGTTGATTCGCTATATGCATGCGGTAGGGGCCTCGGCATTCTTTGTCATTATCTACTTGCATATGTTCAGAGCGTTACTGTATGGATCACACCGAGAACCCCGCGAATTGGTATGGCTGCTCGGCTGCATTATGTATGTGTTGTTGATGGCTGAGGCATTCATGGGATATTTGTTGCCGTGGGGTAATATGTCTTATTGGGGTGCGCAGGTAATCATCTCGCTATTCACCGCCATTCCCTGGGCCGGCGACGCACTTGCGGAGTGGCTTCGCGGCGATTTCGTTGTCTCCGATGCAACATTGAATCGCTTCTTTGCTTTTCATGTGGCGCTAATACCCCTGGTTCTTACCGGGCTCGTAGTCATACATATCCTGGCGTTGCATGCGGTAGGGTCCAACAATCCGGATGGTATCGAGATAAAGAAAATCAAAGACGAAGATGGCAACCCCAAAGATGGAATACCTTTTCATCCCTACTACACGGTGAAGGATCTGTTCGGAGCGGTGGTGTTTTTAATCGTATTTCTTGGTGTGGTGTTCTTTATACCCGAGTTATTTGGCCTGTTTTTAGAGAAGGATAATTTCCAACCGGCAAGCATATTGCAGACGCCATCGGATATCGTCCCGCTTTGGTATTTCACGCCTTTCTACTCCATCTTGAGGGCGGTGACGTATCCGCTGTTTGGCATAGATGCCAAATTTTGGGGTGTGGTGTGTATGGGCTTGTCAATCGTGCTGTTCTTTCTACTCCCGTGGTTGGATCGGTCGCCGGTAAAGTCAATTCGGTACCGCGGTTGGATGTATAAGACGGCGCTCACGTTGTTTACCATCAGTTTTATCGTGTTGGGATATCTAGGCATGAAAAATCCACAACATGTGGATTTGTTCTGGTTTCCTAATCTGGTTTGGGCCCAGTTTCTCTTCTTCATCTACTTCGGCTTTTTCTTGCTCATGCCCCTGTATACGAAGTGGGATAAAACAAAACCAGAGCCGGAAAGAGTGACTTTCAAATGAAAAGATTGGCCGTATTTTTGTTGTTGGTCACGAGTGCGCCGGGGAGTATGGCCGCCAGCGAGAATCTGCCGCTGGATTCGGTATACATAAACTTGAGTGATAAGGCGTCGTTACAACGTGGTGCACGATTATTCGTTAATTACTGTTTGTCGTGTCACAGTGCCGCTTACATGCGTTATCGACGTATGGCAAAAGATCTCGATATCAGCGAGGAGCTATTAAAAGAAAATCTAATGTTCGCCGGTGATAAGCCCGGTGACTTAATGCGCACTACAATGCCGGCAGATTATGCGAAAAACTGGTTTGGCGTGGTCCCACCGGATCTCACCCTCATAGCTCGGGTGCGTAAACCGGATTGGATCTTTACCTACCTGCGCAGTTTCTATCTGGACGAGAGCTCGCCGAGTGGTTGGAATAATAGTTTATTTGAGAATGTGGCTATGCCGCATGTTCTTTACGGACTGCAAGGCAATCAACGTCTCGTTAGCAAAAACGGGGCAGACAACGGTAAGCCTGTTTTCACGCTCGAGAAGGCTGGGACCATGGCGCCTGAGGAATACGATAACGCGGTCAGAGATCTAACTAATTTTCTTGTGTATTTGGGAGAACCGGTCAAACTCGATCGTTATCTCCTAGGTGTATTCGTGATGTTGTTTTTAGGGGGTTTGTTGGTTTTATCGTACCTGCTGAAAAAAGAATACTGGAAAGACCTGCACTAATATCTTGATAGAGATTCATCAATCCGTAACAGCGAATAAGAGCAGAGTTGAAGACATGGTGACCCCCTCCGGCAGGAAACCGATCATGGCGCTATATTCAGGAACTGACTGTTTATACAGTCATGGATGTCGTATCGTGCTGTTCGAGAAGGAAGTGGAATGTCAGATAATCTATGTCGACGATGACCGGCCTTCAGAAGAACTTGCCGAGCTAAATCCATACAATGAAACGCCAACGCTATTGGATCGGGATTTGGTGCTTTACGGAGCGCAGATCATAAACGAATACTTGGATGAGCGCCTGCCTCACCCTCCTCTGATGCCCGTAGATCCCGTAAATCGCGGGCGTGCACGTTTGATGATGACGCGTGTGCAAAGAGATTGGCTAGTGCCATTGGTCAGCAGCGAGAATGCAACCCGGCCGGAAGTCAAACGAATCCGATCGACTATGCGTGATGGTTTAATTTCGATTTCGCCCCTGTTCCGAGAACAGGCGTATATGCTCGGTGACGAATTCAGCCTCGTGGATTGTTTTGTTGCGCCGTTGCTTTGGCGGCTGCAGTCGTGGGAGATAGAACTACCACGGCAGGCAAAACCGGTACTCGATTACGCACAAAGATTGTTTGAGAAGTCGTCATTCACTTCCAGCCTTAGCGAACTAGAGCGGGAACTTCGTTGAATCAGAATCGATGACAAGCACAAAACCATACCTGATCCGTGCGATCCGGGATTGGGCGCTGGACAACGATCTTACGCCGCAAATATTGGTGGATGTCACGATGGAAGGTGTCGACGTACCCGAACAACATGCTAACTCCGGCCAGATCATACTCAACATCGGCGACCAAGCGGTGCAGTTAGAACAGATGGACAACGCGATCATGGCGTTTTCCGCCAGATTTGGTGGTGTGCCGCGTCAGGTTACCGTGCCCATGGAATCAGTAATCGCTATTTACGCGCGGGAGAATGGGCAAGGTATTTTCTTCAGGGATCCTCAAAATCCAACCGAACCGGGTCCGGAAGCTGACAATAAATCGACTAAACCCCATCTCAAGCTAATCAAGTGACGACGCTAAGGTGCGCTTGAAATCGATTCATGTGCACCTCATCTACCTAATTTGAGCGTTGTCGCTACCAGGCATAGTTATGACTAATACAATTTTCCAGTCCTTGCATGGCACCACAATTGTGTCGGTTCGGCGCGGTAACAACGTGGTTATCGGTGGTGACGGACAAGTTTCCATGGGCCAAACCATTATGAAAGGTAACGCGCGCAAGGTACGGCGCTTGTCCAAGGATCGGGTCGTGGCCGGGTTTGCCGGCGGCACCGCCGATGCGTTTACGCTGTTCGAGCGCTTTGAGGGGAAGTTGGAAAAACACCAAGGCAATCTAACCCGTTCAGCGGTTGAGTTAGCCAAAGATTGGCGTACCGATCGGATCTTGAGACGTTTGGAGGCGCTATTAGCGGTGGCTGACAAAGATGCTTCGCTGATTATCTCCGGAAACGGTGATGTTATCGAACCGGAAGATGGTTTGATGGCAATCGGTTCTGGAGGTCCTTACGCCCAGGCTGCAGCGCGAGCGCTACTGGATAATACTGGCTTGGAACCTCGTGCCATAGTCGAGAAAAGTCTGGATATAGCAGCTGATATCTGTGTGTATACGAATAGGCATGTGACTATCGAAGAACTGGAGGGTTGAAATCAAGATGTCATCGATGACGCCTCGTGAGATTGTCGAAGAGTTGGATAAGCACATCGTTGGCCAGGACGCGGCCAAACGCGCGGTCGCGATTGCACTGCGCAATCGCTGGCGGCGCCGTCAAGTCCCAGATGAGGAACTGAGAAACGAGATTACGCCAAAAAATATTCTCATGATCGGTCCTACGGGAGTGGGAAAAACAGAAATTGCGCGACGTCTCGCCAAGCTGGCGAGGGCACCTTTCGTAAAGGTGGAGGCAACTAAATTTACTGAAGTTGGCTATGTGGGACGGGAAGTGGATTCTATTATTCGTGATCTCGTCGACACCGCAGTGAAGATGACGCGTGAAGAAGAGATTGAGAAGGTACGGCCCCGCGCCGAGGACGCCGCGGAAGAAAGAATTTTGGACATATTGCTACCGCCAGCGAGGAAGTACGGTGATGATGAGCCTGCATCCAGCGCCGACGATAGTGCCGGGAGACAACGCTTTCGGAAACTTCTACGCGAGGGGCAGCTTGACGAGAAGGAAATCGAGATCGAAATTAGCATGCCCTCTTTGGGTGTTGAGATATTCGGACCCCCCGGCATGGAGGAAATGACGAGCCAGCTGCAGAATATGATGCAGGGGTTTGGCGGACGGAAAACGAGTACGCGCAAGGTCAAAGTAGTCGAGGCACTCAAGCTGCTTACTGAAGAAGAGGCGGCAAAATTAATTAACGAAGAGGACATAAAATTGCGAGCATTGGAGCGCGTCGAGGAGGATGGAATCGTGTTTCTCGATGAACTCGATAAGATCGTTGGCCGCTCCGAGACCCATGGGCCCGATGTGTCGCGGGAGGGGGTACAACGTGATCTGTTGCCGCTCGTGGAGGGCAGTACGGTATCGACCAAGTATGGGATGGTGAAGACGGACCACATTCTGTTTATCGCCTCTGGTGCATTTCAGTTGACAAAGCCTTCGGATCTCATTCCAGAGTTGCAGGGTCGACTACCGATACGTGTTGAGCTCGACGCGCTAAACACCGAAGATTTTGTGAAAATTCTCACCGAACCGGATGCGTCGTTAACGGAGCAATATCAGGCGCTGCTCGAGACCGAAGGTGTGTCCTTGAGTTTCACGGAAAACGGTGTACGGCGTGTCGCAGAATTGGCGTGGCAAGTGAACGAGCAGACCGAAAATATTGGCGCCCGGCGACTGCACACAATGATAGAGCGATTGCTGGAGCTGGTGTCCTTCGAGGCTGCCGACCGCGACGGGCAAGAAATCAGTATCGATGCGGACTACGTCGATGAGCACCTGAAAGACGTCCTTGGAGACGAAGATCTGGCCCGCTACATCCTGTAATAAACAGACCTTGTCGACCCCTTGAAATTTGACTCGCCATCCCCACCTTAACAACGAGAACGCGGTGCAAACCGTAACCTTTAGATTGGAGGTAGCGATGAACGAGATTGTAAGAACCCCTGAACGGCATTCCGTTTGGGACGTATTTAACGATTTGGATAATGTTTTCGAGGGATTTTTACGGCCGACGCGCCGGAATTACGACGGTGGTGCCTTGGTGCCCGCGCTGGACGTTAGCGAGACCGACCACGAGTATTTGGTCAAGGCTGAACTACCGGGGATTAAAAAGGACGATCTTGAAGTAGAGATTCACGATGGCGTGTTGACCATCAACGCGGAAACCAAGTACGAAAACGAACACAAGGAAGATGGCCGCATCATCCGCCAGGAACGACGGTATGGGAAATTTGTCCGCAGTATGCGCCTCGGAGACGAGGTGGACAAAGAGAAAGTTATGGCGGAATACAAGGATGGCGTGCTTACGCTCAGGCTACCCAAGGCTGAGGCGGTGAAGCCGAAAAAGATTGCAGTTAATGTAGTCTGATCAAAACCTGTAAATTAGGTAACAGAAAAATAAAGGGCCGCGTGAGCGGCCCTTTTTTTAATTGTCTCTCTGGCAGTGAGCAAATAGATGCTCATTGAAACTGGAAATGTGAGCCAAGTTATTTACTCGTTACATATGACCCTGTGATTGGGTATAGTAATGTCAACAGCGATACAGCCAAGGCCTCCCCCATGTCAATCAACGCCCAGGCGGCAAGAAACATCGCCGTTGTCTTGAAAGAGGCGCTTCCTTACATTCAGCGCTTCCATGGCAAGACGATGGTGATCAAATATGGTGGCAATGCAATGGTTGATGATCGGCTGAAGGAGGGATTCGCTAGAGACGTAGTGTTGATGAGGTTGGTGGGTATGAATCCGGTCGTAGTCCATGGCGGCGGACCGCAGATCAGCCATCTTTTGGATCGTATCGGAAAGAAGTCTGAATTCGTGCAAGGGATGCGTGTCACCGATCGAGAAACCATGGATGTTGTGGAAATGGTGCTCGGCGGATCGGTGAATAAGGAGATCGTGAATTTGATCAATAATCAGGGTGGGCAGGCGGTGGGACTGTCTGGCAAGGATGGCGGAATGATTCGTGCTAAGAGATTGGTGCTGCGCAGCGATTCCGCAGAACTAGATCACTCCGAGATTATCGATATCGGGCATGTCGGCGAAGTGGAATCCATAGATCCGCGGGTGGTTGCGACTCTAGACGAACAAGATTTCATCCCGGTGATCGCTCCCATTGGCGTCGGTAAAGATGGGCACACGTATAACATTAACGCCGACACGGTCGCTGGGAAGCTGGCAATCACCCTGGGGGCAGAAAAGCTCATTTTGCTCACCAATACCAGCGGAGTGTTGAGTAAGGAGGGTGAATTACTGACTGGCCTGGCGGCTAATGAGATCCGGCAGTTAATCGAAAATGGTATTGTTACTGGCGGGATGCTGCCCAAAGTGCGGTGTGCCCTGGATGCCGTGAGCAGCGGTGTGCGCACTGCCCACATCATTGATGGGCGCGTGGAGCACGCGGTGTTACTGGAGGTGTTCACCGATGAAGGGGTAGGAACCCTGATCAAAGGGTAGCTACACCCGGGGTCTGCGACAGTCATAAATTCTTGCTGCCAATGGCCAGTTGGTTGCATCGCGCAACGTTCTCCATCATGCGCTGCTCAAACTCGTTGACCAAGGTTTCGATTCCAGACCTCAAGTGTTGTTTAGTCACGAAAAACGGTTCCCCGATACACACGTAAACAGTGGAGAAGGGTTTAGGGATCTTGTGTTGGTCCCAACTCTTGTTGAACACCCACTGTCGTGAGCACTCGATATGATATGGAACCAGGGGGCATGCGGAGAGACCGGCAATCCATAACGCTCCGGGTTGGAGTTGGTATTTAGGTCCGCGGGGTCCATCTGGGGTTACCGCCGCCAAGCGGCCGGCGCGCAGCGCCCGCACCATATCTCGAATCGCTTTGTCCCCAGCGGTAGAACTCGAACCGCGGATGGGATCATTGCCGAATGCTGCAATGCCACGGGCTATGAGTTCCCCGTCTTCGCTGGCACTGGCCATCATTGCAACCGTCTGACCGCGTTCGGCCCATACTGCAGACGCGGTATTGTTGTGCCAGGCGGCATATATCCATGGTTGACCTTGGATCTTGAGATTCTCGATGTTTTCCTCGCCAATGCGTCGCACCCGGCACGTGATCATGATCGCGCACATGATCCACTTGTAAAGAATAGGAACGGTAGTAAGAACGAGCGGATTCAAGCTGGTCCAAGGAAAACTGGAGAGTTACTGGCCACCGAGCTTGGCGATCTTTTTTTCAAGTTTCTGAAGCCGCTGACGCAACTCATAAAGTTTGCGAAACGTTGCGATATTGCGACGATAATCACGAAATGGCTGGGGGGGTGTGGTCGCATAGACGCCGGGTTCAGTGATGTCTTCCGTCACGCCGCACCGATGTACCAAGATGACGTCATCGGTAACAGTCTTGTGATCGAGGGTACCGGTTTGGCCGGTGGCAATGACACGTTTCCCGAAACGAGTCGAACCGGCGATGCCGGTTTGCGCAACGATAATGCAGTCTTCACCCAAGAACACGTTATGCCCAATATGACACAGTGCATCAAGCTTGCAGCCGGCGCTGATGCGCGTTTCCAAATAGGTGGCCCGATCAATGGTGCAATTTGCCCCCACTACCACGTCATCCTCAATGACCACAACACCCCGCTGAGGTATACGGTGGCTCTTCTTGTCGTCATCTTGAACAAAACCGAATCCCTCGGCGCCGATAACACAACCTGGCTTCAAGATAACTCGCTTGCCGATTTGGCAGCTGTGCCCAACGAACACCCCGGGATGGACCACCGTGTCGTCCCCGATTACCGCGTCATGTTCGATAACCGCGTTGGCCAACAGTGCGCAATTTACCCCCAGTTGCACATCGCGGCCGACGACCACCCCAGGACCGATCATGATATTTGACGGCAACATCACCGATTCGTGAACGACCGCGCTGGGGTGGTGTGTTCCCCATTCCGATGCGCGCAAGTCGTAATCGAAAAATTTTTCGCGCACGATCGCGTGCGACAGCTTTACATTCGACGAGACGATGACGCTGAGGCCGCTGAATTTGGACTTCAAGGATTCATTGGTAATTACCGCACCTGGCGCGGCTGCGGCGACGGACCCCACGCTTTCCGGGTTATCGACGCACACCAAGGTGCCAGTGACCGCACTTTCGGCGGGTGATATCGCGTCGACAGTGATGTCGTCGCCTCGCCGCTCGATGAGCAGGTCATTTTGCTCCAGTAATTGCCCAATCTCGGATAGTTTCGCCACGATACTCACATTGTCTGATTTGGCAAACGAAGATAACACAGAGCATAACTTGGATTGATACTCGATGTGAGCTTGCAGGAGCGGCGCAGCGGCGCCGGACACCGATAACGATGGTGTGCGGCCGCCTTTGCGATGGTCCCACGTTAATAATTAATGACTTCTCCGTTTTTCAAAAATCTGAATGCCGCATTATTTTGGGCCGCAATCTCTTTGTGTATTTGATCTGCGTACTTGGGCTTTTGATGATAAAGTGCCATCGGTGTATCGTCTCGTTCAAACTTTTCCAACTCTTTTTTCAGCGTCGCCGGAGTAAAATGTTTGGATGCATCCGCTATTTCTTGCAACGCGTTTGGAAAAGCGAGTTCTACGAAAAACTCGTTGATTTTCTTGTAGGTTTTGCTGACCTCCCAAATTCTCTCTGTAGGCCCGGTATCTCCACTAATTACGATACAGCTCTCTCGATCTTCTAGTACAAATCCCGTCGAAGGCACGACGTGGTTTACACGTACAGGAAGTATTGTAATGTCTCCAAAATCGTATTTCGTTTCCGCTTCAATGTCGTGCAGTACATAGAAGGGGTTCTGAGGAGTCGGAATTTTCGTGAAGTCCGGCCAGATTGCATAATTAAAAAAATGCTCCTTAAGACGACGGTTGACTTCGGGTAAGGCATATAAATTAATTCTGTTTACCTCACCGAGCATATTGTCAGCCAAAAAGCCCAAGTCCCTAATGTGATCAAGATGAGTATGACTTATAAATATATCTCTGATCTTACTTTGCTCATCTAGATCCAAACCTCCGCAGACACTACCCGCATCGATTAAAAGAGATTCACTTAGTCGGAAACAGGTAGTGAGTTTCCCAGGTGCAATACCGCCGTCACAACCTACAACATGAATTTGCATTTAGTCTTGTATACCGTGATCTGCTTCAACATATTCTTGCAATATACACCACCGTTGGTTCCTTCTCATCGGTAATATGGGTGATACCCGCTAACAGAAAGACCTCTATTTAATTATATCCAACCTGTATTTACCATAGGACAGCCGCGATAGAAAAATATTCTGGCCACTGATCGGCGCTGTTGTCCCAGTTTTCACAACAGTAGAACGGAGTCAAAAAGATGAGAATACGTGGTGAAGCTGTTGCGCTTTTGGTTATACCTATTAGTCCTGATGGCGCGCCCAGGTTATACAGACGACGATATCGAACACATCAGGTGGCAACACGTTAATGCACCAGTTGGTCGCAAAGTACGCGATGCAATAAACGGCAAGGCTTTCCCAGTTCTGATACGGGATGCCAAGTTCAATACGCTGGGGAAATTTAGCCTTTCGATAAGGCGTGAGTCGTCAATTGGTGCGCAGGATTCGGCACCCATAGCTGAACAAGCCCCACCAGCGATGATGCCCTTGGCGTATGACTTCAGCCTTGATCTTTATATGGTCTGCATCGGCTTCTGATGGTGCTGCAATCTCGATTTCCTGCCCAAGTTCCAGCTTGCGCCGCGCCATGAGGTATAAACCCAGCCTTCCCAGGTTGACCAGGTGCGCGTTTTCGTAACTGTTCGTCTGATCGATTCGCAGACGTACACGAGTTCGTATGTCCCGGCGAACAGTTTGGCGCCGATCGTTGTTGGTTTTTTCCATATTGACTGCTATTGGAAAGAGTGTAGCTGACGTGTCAGCAAACGTGCTTGTTGGTTCCGGTAATTTTACGAGAGGTCCTCCTCCTGCGGGTTTGATCCACGTGGTGCCAAGGCTACACAACGCAGCATGAAACATTCGTGGACCAACCACTAGCTAGTTTAGACCGCATCACGATTTTTGCCACAACTTGTTGAAAAATTGACGAAAGATGGTTCAAGGCCGAAATAGCCACGGGCCGGTCAGCCATTGTGTTAGGCTTCGTGAACATGACCCTAGAGTTGTTTCGGACCGATGCATATCTAAAGGAATGTAGTGCTGGCGTGACCAAAGTCAACGAGCACGGGATTTGCGTGGATCGCACGGTTTTCTACCCCATGGGTGGAGGTCAACCCGGTGATACAGGAGTTTTAATCCGCTCAGACGGCAACGAGATTGCGATTACCGATACCCGTCAGGATAGGGAAACGGGGGATCACCTGCACCTTCTGGGACCGAGCCCGCCGGTAATAACGGTCGGTGAAAATGTTGTTCTCCGTATTGACTGGGAACGTCGTTATCGGTTGATGCGTATGCATAGCTGCATGCACATGCTCTGTGCCGTTATAGATGCCCCGGTGACAGGCGGGTCGATACGCGACGGTAGTGCACGACTGGATTTTGATCTGCCTGAACCACCCGACAAGATGGCCATCGAAAAACGCCTGAACGAGCTAATAAGCGAAGATCATCCGATGGCGCTGCAGTGGATTACCGACGAAGAGTTAGCGCGCAATCCCGAGTTGGTGCGCACCATGTCGGTGCAACCGCCCAAGGGAAGCGGCCGAGTGCGGTTGGTCAATTTCAAGGGCGTTGACCTGCAGCCGTGCGGCGGCACTCATGTGTCGTCCAGCGCCGAAATAGGTAAGGTGCGTATTAAAAAAATAGAGAAAAAAAGCAAGCTCAACCGACGGATAACTCTCGAGTTTGCCTGATTCGCCGCTGACCGATCATGTAACACCCAAAATAATTATTTACACCGCACCGGCGGTGTCAGCTTCGGGACTTACGCATTATCCAGTTTGTACGGCCGGTGTATTAGGGGTAATACATCCTCACTAGTTCGCCAGGACATAGAAAAATATACCCACCAGAACAGCCAAAACCAAATACTTCTTTGGATCGGTCTCTCTTTTCAATCTCGATTGTGCCATTGTGCTTCCTCAGTTAGATGTGTTGGAAATTAGACGCCCGCCCTAAGACATATTTTAGACGGTGTTTTCGCGTTTGCATGTTAAGGCGCGAGATTTATGCTGCGGAGCAACATAGTTACCCACGTTTGGTGCTTCCTGCGGCGAAAGTGCTGGGGATCGTGACGCGGATGCCGCGTGGGGCCGGACTATCGGTGCGGCCACCGTTGATCAGCGACTCGTGTGTTGGCGGCGCTAAGCGCGCACCGGTAACGGCTGGTTACCTCATGAAACCTGCAATCAATCAATCAATGGCTTACAGCTTCTCTTGTGCGCTGCGAATCTTGTCGTCGGCGGTTTGGCTACGGTCGGTGCGAGTGCCGAAGCGTAAGGTGCTCGAAATGCGTGGCACACCAGATTCGTGCACGACTTCATGGCATCTTTTGATGGCCGCAAATACCGAATCCCATTCTCCCTCTATATTGGTACCGAAGGCGTGAAGGCGTGGCTTCAGTCCTGCTTCCTGCAAAACACGATGACAATCCGCGACTTGCTTTGACACTGACACACCAACTCCCATAGGAACCACACATAGATCAGCAATCACTTTCATAGGCTTCGACCTCTCGTTAACATAATTTTCGACGCTGAACTTAAAGATTATCGACTAGAATGCGGGATCATAATAGTCGAAGACAGTCATTAAGTTTGATAATACGCCCAGCTGACTTTGGGGTTTTAGAGCCGGCTGGGTAACGATTTATCTCTCTTTACAGGCATCTTTCCATGGTGCCACTATTAACGAAGCACACCCCAACAAAATGTAGCGCTAGCGACTCCGGTCAGTTTTTTAATTCACTGTGACCCAGCCAGAGAGAGAATTCATCACGCGGGAACAGGTCTGTATTGAATAGATTGGATCTGTTTTCCTGTCCACGTAAATTGTTGAAATCCACTATTTGGTCGATCAAACTTTTTCGATGTGCGTCATTTTTCGTCAACCTGTGAAGCGGAGGTTGAATCCGTGCAACATCGAGCGTTAGTGTCCGATGCGAGCTGAAATTAAATGCCATACGCGGAACGACGCTGTTGAAAACCCGGCGCGCTGTATTCATTGCGACCGGGGATGCGCTGCTGTAGGCAGCAAACAGTCCATCGTGTGCTAATCGGGTAGCAACAAGTTGGTAAAACTCTTCGGAGTACAGTCTTCCGCTCATCGAAGTTGTTGACCGGATGGCGTCGGTGATAATCAGATCCCATGTATCATCTGATCTATGCAAAAAGCGCCGTGCGTCATCTATTACGACGTTAATCCGCTCATCTTCCAAGTTCCTGTGGATAATGGGGACACGATGTGCCAACGCCACCACCTCCGGCGAGACTTCCACGACGGTTACTTGCTTGACCCGCTCATCGCTCAACAATACGTGCACAAAGCCACCCAGCCCAAATCCAAGAACCAGAACTTTCTCGGGACGATCGACGAGGGCTAACGCAGTCAATGGGGTGGTCGGGATACGCGTGACGGGCGGTGGGTCGACAAGCGCCCGGTTCGCTTGCACAAGACCATTAACGTACAAAGTAAGTTCTTCATCCTTTGAGCTGTCACTGATTGTTGACCGTACGAGCGACGCAACGGCAATACGACCTTCCTCGACTGCGGTGAGTGTGCGATTGTCTGAATTCGAGGCGCCGGACCCTAATACCAACACGCGTTGCATTTCGTTAGCATTGGGAAAAAGGACCAAAGTTGTTGCGAACATTCCCAGCCCTACGACCTTAATCGGGTGGAACGAGGTAATGGAAGTTAATGCCGCATAGGCAACGAGAAATATGCATATGAGCTCAATGGCATAAATGAAACCAAGCCACTGGAACAATAGAACGCCTGTCAAAATAGCGCCCCCGATGTTTCCAAAAATGTTGGCCAGGTATATGACCCCAATGGAATTACCCCGCGCATGGCCCAGCTCGTGCCATTGAACAATCAGTATGGGAAGGATCCTTCCAAGTAATAGGGTCGGAACAAACAACATAAATCCCGCCCAAAAAAATACATCTATGCTTTTCCATATCTTCAGTGAGATGGGCCAGACCGGATCGTATGAAACAGTGGGATGAATAATCGTGTTGACAGACGCGGTCAACATTTTCCCAAGCCCGGGGATGACCCCACTGTGTACAAGAAGAATCACCGGAAGCATTGTCGCTAGCGCCGCGAATATCATGGTCGCAGCCTCATCAAACCATGAACGTTTATACATCAATGAAACGTAAGACCAGTATGATCCGCAAGCCAACGCCAGCAAGAACACACACAAGGCCGTAGAAAAAGCGTACGGAGAGGCCTTCGTCAGGTTAGACAACACGCGATACCAAGACACTTGTAATGAAATCGAAGCAAACCCAACAACGAAAGCGGTCGCCACGAGTTGGAATGATCGCGTGTTATAGGGTGTCCGCTTGCCGGCGGGGTTCAGCAACAGTGGGCGAGATTGGCCGGCCACAGGACCTGTGGAACAACGTAACACAAGCCCGCCCAAAATTAGGTTGAATAGCGCGGCCACGATAATCGAGCCAGTTAGTCCCAACAAAGAAATCAACACATAGACAGCCAATAATGCACCCGCAGCAGCCCCCAGCAGATTGACCGTGTACAAGGACGGCAACGTACGGCGAAAAGAACGAGCGCTTCTAGAGTAGCCCTCGACAAATAGCGGCAGGGTCATCCCCATTAACACCGTCGGTACAATCAATATCGCCGACACGATCGACAGCACGATGCCAATGTCGACGCCGGCGGTCGCAGTGCCTATTCTTGGAATCAGATACAAGCTCGAAACGCCCATCAAGCCAATCGCGAATTCACATAACGCGTACAGTATGAACGGGTTTCGGGCACGATCCGCAATCATCCCGCCGATTTGCGCGCCGATCCCCAGTCCAAATAGGAAGACGCTGATAATTACGGTAGCAGTGATGCTGTCGGCGCCATAAAAAATACCGAGAATACGCTGCCATGACACCTCGTATATCAAAGCTACCAGCCCGGACATGAAAAATATGCCGTACCACAATAGATGCCGATCGGTATTACTCACGCGGTATGCTTTGATATCGACTCCCAACTTTATCTACGGCCTTTTTCCGATATTTTTGTTCGAGGGAGACTCTCCAACCTTCCGAGATTGCCGGCGGCTCTTGCTCTCTGCTCTTGGATTGTACTCTTTATCCCATAACTCACGTGGACGTAAGCCCACGGTCATAACTTGTTTTTCAATTCTGGGGGCAGTTTACCCAATTGTGAATTAGTCTGTGTGAATCGCAGGGGTCGGATTCGATTGATGGTTGGCTTTCGATTGAACCTGATCCCATTCACGTTGTATCCCGGTGTTCTCCAACGCAACGTCTCCCGCAGCAAGGTATGTGATATTCTGTTTGCCGAGCGCTTTAGGGGAGGCGAACCAGCCTAAGGAGTTAAGTAAAGTGAACACTGGCACAGCCTATTCGCCACCCGCCGACGCAAGTTTCGTCGCCAAGTATCAAGCCCGCTGCCATTGCGGCGCGGTACGATACGAAGTCTGCGCCGATCCGGTCGACGCCAAGGTTTGCCATTGCGGCGATTGCCGGGTCTTGCACGGTGCCCCCATGCAGTGGGCCGCGATTTTCCACAAAGGCGATGTCAGGTTCACGGCTGGGGTTGAGCATTTGCGGTTCTATAACAGCGCCCTCCACCGGCCTGAAAGACTTACGCCCTGCAAGGTGGCTTGTGCATTGTGCGGCACGCTGATTGCTGATGAAGGGCGGAATATGTGGCTAGCGTTTCCCACGCTTTTCGATTTTGGCACGCCGCCACGGGTACCAGAAGCGTTCAGGCCGAGCTGTCACATCTTCTACGGCATTCGCGTGATGGATGTTGTCGACGAGTTGCCCAAATGGTCCGGTCACAAGAACAAATCAAAACTCCTTTGATCCGCAGCTCGAACAGTTTTTTTACCTACCCGACCTCCTCGCGGAGTGGCAATTCAGCAGTCAGTTCAATAATTGACCCTTCTGTTGCGACTTGGTGAGGCGATCCAAGGAAACCTGCTCGGAAGCGTTCGCGAATGCCTGAGAACGGGGCTAAGAGTGGGCTCGTTCCCAGCTCCAACGACGCTTCCTACGACCCACATGACAAATGTCAATAATATCGGCGCCGTTCCAACGGGATGCCGTGTTTTGTAGTCAGGCGCCCGGACGCCTTCTTGCCTTATCTGAGAAGGGCGTACGCAGCACGTATTTCCAAACAAACAACCCGATCACGAACACCCAGCCCAAAACGGTATGCAGCATTCGAATATAAAGTTTTTCTGGCACCGGTGTTGTCGCGCGCCCTGTTGCCGGAATATCCAAGCGAGGTTCGCGGTGGTCGGTTTCGGCGTGTCTTAGCTGCTCTGGCCTCGCCGGCTGGTAGGAATTTGCCGGGATAGGCCTGAGCGGGGAAGGCTCGTCGTCGCTCGTGGGAATTTGGCGCTTTGGTAGCGTTTGCATGTGCTGGCCCTGGGGGAACTAGAGATTGGTCGGGAAATCGCCGATTTCATAACCCTTGGGACGTCATGGGATTTTCCGCGGCAAAAATACCTAAAAATTACCAACATGTGGATTGACGATCGTCAATATTTGGCCGTTTGCGATGTCTTCGTGGTTCTATCCTCAACGAGACTAAACCCAATGCTGCGGTTGCGGCGCCCCAAATGGGGTCCGTGCCGGTGCGCCGCGTGGGCGCTTTTACAAGAACGACACCCCAAGAACTCGCACCGAAGCACATGCTACATGTGGCGCAATTGGAAATATCCGCTGTAAGCAGTTAACCAACAGCACTCTTGACGTTGTCAGTTAGCCGCTTACTGTATAGCTACATAAGTTGGTTCAGTATCGATTTGATCGCCTCATCAGCTCCGATGACTTCAACATTGTCATCTTCCCAACGCTGTAATTTTCGGATAGTTGGTTAACGTCCTCATCCCCGTCAAACGCTTTTTCTAATTCGTAAAAACGTAATCATCACTTGATAGTGTTCCGGCACCTCCCAGACCCCTATAATCGTGATTAACAACTCCCTTTGGTACGGGTCGCTGGTGACTACGGATATTGTTCTAGGTTTTTTCATAGCCTGTAATGCGATCAAGAGTCTTCGGCCACATACGTCACCGATTTGGGTGAGTGTTTTGCATCGCTATAATTCTTGACTAATTTAATAGGATAAACTAAATAAATATACCAATTAATGTAGGGTTGTCAGCTAACTTTTTGCCGAACGAATTAGAAAGATGACTATCTCCTTCATCAGCAAGGGTTGAACATGACGGTTATCGAATGGAAATCTGAGTTCTTCGTTGGTATACCGAAGATGGACGCCGACCATCGCAACATGATCGAGCTGATCAACAGGCTTTATGGGCAATTGCAATCGGGCCAGCGCCAGACGACCATCATAGCTATCCTCGAAGAACTATATGCCAGCGCCGCCAAGCACTTCGCGCACGAAGAGGCGATCATGCGCGAATGGGGTTGCGATGACTACGCCGGGCACGAGGCAGATCATCAACGATTTCTCCATAGAGTTACGACCTGGATGTCCGACTATCAAACCGAACGGCTGGATGACGGTATAGCCAAATGGCTTGCAAACTGGTTCTGCAATCATTTCCAGAGGCGTGATGCGCGGTTGCACCTTCCGAATAACACGTCCGTCGATTCGGTACGACCGCTTACTATAACGCTTCATCGAATTCCCATCTTTGCCTCGTTGACGGAAAAGGACCTAGAGGATCTAGCCAGCCATCTCGATGAGGTCAAATATCGAAAAGGCAGTGCGATCATCTCCGCGGATGACCCAGACACCAAATTCTTTGTTGTGGCGAAAGGTAAGGTCAAAGTGGTTGTATATAGCGCCGATGGCCGTGAGGTGATCTTGTCCTGGATGAAGGATGGTGATTTCTTCGGCGATATGGGTCTATTGGATGGCGAGCCTCGAAGCGCCAATGTCATTGCTCAGGGAGATGTTTCGTTGCTAACACTCGAGCGCGATGACTTCATCAGCTGGCTGGAGGGGCATCCATCGGCATTCATGATGTTCACGACTGAGCTGAGCCGCCGCCTGAAGGATGCCAATGAACGGATCAGATCTCTAGTTGTACTCGATGTGTACGGCCGCGTCGCTCACAGAATACTCGAATTAGCACGTGACGAAGGAAAGCGGGTGCGCGGAGGAATCCTGATTGCTGAGCGCCCCACGCAAGCTGAACTCGCTGGTTTTGTTGGTGCGTCGAGAGAATCGGTCGCCCGAGCCATGAGTGAGCTTCAGCGGCGAGGCTACATCCGCAAACGAGGCCGCGGTTTCTTACTGTCAGGTGGAAAAGGACTCGAAGCGGAAGTGATGGGCTGAGCCGGGTGTTGCTTAGATAATTTTCACCAACCCTTACGACACAGCGTGCGGGTGATGTTACACCAAACGTAGGAGTCCTTGTGGCAGTTCAGCGATATCTGGGATTACACATTTGAGTAGTTAAACGGGGGGAAGACTAGTGAGTTAGCGAATCATAAGTCCCGCAAAAGTCCCGCAGAGGAATCATAGAGAAGAATCGCTGGACCACTTCACCTATAGATAATAATAGAAAAATTGGCCTCCCTGTTTCTAATACTTTTACGAGGTTACCGCCCGTAACCCATGGTATTCGTTGTTTCGTGGTTGAAAATATTAGAAAGGTAAATCGTCGCGTCGGCTGCTTCTGTTCTGTACGTGATGATCGGCGACACCGGAGCTGATGATTCAGACCCTCAGTTGACGATCTTCCAGGATCCGTCGGGCTGCCGACAAGCAGTACCGTACGCGCTCTGCTGCTGCCCGCCAACGATAACTGTCGTCGTGTACTCGCGGCAAGGCGCTCCGGCGGGCGACCCGTAGGAAACGAAGCAGATGAAGCTGACTGACAAAGCCATCTTTTGGATGGTAAGCAAGTCACCGGGCCGTAACGCGAGTGAACCCATAGGTGGCCCCGATACATTCCAGTTTCGAAGGCCGAGCCCCCTGGTTCAGGGCGAAGGCAGCAGGGTATGTCGCAGACTGACTGATGAGACATATTCCTTCGGCGGGGTGGTAGGGACAGCACGGTGACAAGGGCATGCTAAGCAACTGGAGAAGCCGTCCTCGTCCCATCGAGAAATCGATGGAGCAAGGTACATCTTATAACCGGTATAAGCCGGGAAGTGGATGGAAGACGAGACGGTGGCGGCTAGGCTTGTATTAGCGATGAAGCGGGGTAACGCCCGCCGAGCGAAGGGGCCTTGCTGTACAGAGTATCTTCGACAACATGTGAGGCAGAGGTGAGATGATAAAGGCACCGGCTAGTCTGCAGGATCTGAGGCGAAGACTATACGTCAAGGCGAAGGCTGAACTGTCTTGGCGCTTTTGGGGATTGTATGTGCATGTGTGCAAACGCGAGACGCTGTGGGAAGCATATCGATTGGCCAAGGAGAATAACGGGGCGCCGGGTATTGACGGTGTCACGTTTGAGGCGATAGAGGCAGTGGGCGTCGAGCAATTTCTCAAACAACTTCGTGAGGAGTTGGTGCACTATACGTATCGTCCCTTACGGCTGCGGAAAGCAGATATCCCGAAGGAGGGTGGCGTTCGTACTCTTTCGATTCCTGCGATCCGTGACCGGGTGGTCCAGGGGGCTTTGAAGCTCATTCTGGAACCGATCTTTGAGGCGGACTTCCAACCGGGGTCGTTTGGTTACCGGCCGAAGAAGTCAGCGCATGACGCCATTCGACGGGTATCGGGAGCGATACTTGAGGGCAAGACCTACGTAATCGATCTGGATCTGCGATCTTATTTCGACACAGTGCGACATTCCATCGTACTCGACAAGGTTGCGGGTCGGGTTGATGACGATCGGGTTATGCATTTGCTCAAATTGGTTCTGAAAGCGTCGGGTAAACGAGGTGTTCCTCAGGGGGGTGTGATTTCGCCGTTGCTCAGTAATATTTATCTCAATGAGATAGATAAGATGTTGGAGCGGGCCAAAGAAGTCACACGCTACAAGCGGCGGGCGGGGATTGAATATGCCCGGTTCGCTGACGATCTTGTAGTCCTGGTGGATGGGCACCGGCGTAAGCGCTGGCTGCGAGGAGCGGTGGAGAAACGGTTACGGGAGGAATTTGCCAAGCTATGTGTTGAAGTGAATGAAGATAAGAGCCGAGCGGTGGACTTAACGCAAAGGGGAAGTTTCGGATTTCTTGGTTTTGAGTTTCGCCGGGTCCGGACTCGATCTGGTCGTTGGATGCCGTTGCGTATGCCTCAGGGCAAGAAGCGCGCGGCCTTATTGCGAAAGCTCAAGGTTGTTTTCCGGCGCTTTCGATCCCAACCGCTGAAGGGATTAATCGATGAGATTAATCCGATTTTGCGTGGTTGGGTGAATTACTTTGCTTACGGGCACTCGAGTCGGTGCTTTTCGTTTATTCGCAACCATGTCGAGAAAAAGATTCGGCGCCACCTGGCTAAAGCCCGGATGCGTCAAGGCTTCGGTTGGAAGCGGTGGAGTCGGCGGTGGCTTTATGACGAACTTGGTCTGTTCGATGATTATCGAGTTCGTTATTTGAACAATTCGTCGACAGCGGCTCTAACTTGATAAGTCTCATAACCCTTTTCGCGAACTGTGCAGGAGCGCGTAGTGCCGGAAATCGGCACGCTGCGTGCGATGTGGCGGGCGCTGGAAACGGGGCCACGGATAACTCTACCCGGGCACGAAGGAGGAAACTCCGGATACAGACAAGAGCTATCCTAGAGGGTTACCGCGCCAGTGCTCGACCCTACCTACCCCGCTCCGTTATTTGATGGTTCACGGATTCAAGAGCTGATGTGCTATACGATCGTTTAACGGCTAACAAATTGTTAATCGATCCGCCTTACCAAAGAATCGTCCAAGACTGCGCTCTTTAGCCAGCCACAATCCTTCGCCGCTCGGGTTATCGATAGGCAAGTATTTTTGCATCGAAGCAGGTCTTATTTGTTTAGTTAGATTGTCTAACATCAGCGGTTCGCCTATTCAGTGGATCGTGACAAATAGGGTATGAGTCGAGATAAGGATAAATTGTGGTGTTATAACTAACTCAAGTTGTGTAATTAGCCACGCTGGAGAGTAAACGGCGATAAGTCGGTGCGTGGTGCTGTACCGGGATTGGGTACGCGTATACTGATATCAACTACAGTAGGATAATGAAATAATAAAGTATGTATGTGAAGTTCAATAACCGGCGCTGACATTTTTTTGATCGATAACTTACAAAGTGCTTTTGGTTTACTGTCACTCATGATGTTGGCTTGGCTCTTCAGCGAGCGGCGACAGGTGAAATTATTGAAAGTGGCGATTGCCGGTATTGGGATTCAGCTGATTATGGCGGTGTTGCTACTGAAGCTTCCATTCATTCAAAAATTATTCGGTGCGTTGAATGATGGGGTAGTGGCGTTACAGAACGCCAGCGAAGCCGGTTCCTCGTTCGTGTTCGGATATTTAGGCGGTGGACCATTACCGTTTGAGGAGACTAAACTCGGCGCAAGCTTCGTGCTGGCATTCCGCGCGCTCCCGTTAGTTATTGTCATCAGCGCATTGAGCGCGCTTTTGACTTATTGGCGGATACTGCCGGTGATCGTCAACGCCTTGTCCACGATTCTGCAAAGATCGCTGGGTATCGGTGGCGCTGTCGGACTGGGGACCGCCGCCAATGTGTTTGTCGGCATGGTGGAAGCGCCATTGTTTGTGCGTCCCTATCTAAAAAAACTTTCGCGCAGCGAATTATTTATGTTGATGTGCGCGGGTATGGCGACCATTGCCGGGACCGTGTTGATACTGTATGCGACGTTTCTGCGTGGGGTGATCCCCGACGCCGTCGCCCATCTGCTGATTGCATCGCTGATCAGCGCACCGGCGGCGATCACCATCGCCAAGCTCATGGTTCCCGATGACGGCGCGGCGACCGAAGCTTCGCTGGACGTGGCGTCCGACGCCAAGAGCAGTATGGATGCGATAACCCGGGGCACCCAAAGCGGGTTGATGCTGTTTTTGAATATCATCGCCATGCTGATTGTCTTTGTTGCACTAGTGCATCTCGTGAATGCGTTGCTGAGTTTGCTGCCGAATATTGGTGATGCGCCAATTACCCTGGAACGTATTCTTGGGTACCTCATGGCGCCGATCACCTGGTTGATGGGTATTCCCTGGCAAGAGGCCGCGATCACCGGTTCGCTGATGGGCACCAAGACCGTGCTCAATGAGTTCCTGGCTTATCTGCGGCTGGCGGATTTACCCGCCGAGGCCTTGAGTGAACGCAGCCGGCTGATCATCAGCTACGCATTGTGCGGATTCGCTAACTTCGGCAGTCTCGGCATCATGATCGGCGGTTTGACCACTATGGTCCCGGAGCGCCGGGATGAAATCGTGGCGCTGGGATTGAAGAGCATCGTCGCGGGGACCTTGGCTACCTGTTGTACCGGCGCTGTAGTAGGTATTCTTTTATAAGAACTTAAATTTCTATTTCGGTCGCGCCACCATCCGTCCGAGCGGGCGGCCCCCAAGCAGGTGCATGTGCAGATGAAACACGATCTGTCCACCATCCCGGTTGCAGTTAACGATGAGCCGGAAACCGTCTTCGGCAATGCCTTCCTGCTTGGCTAACGCAGCGGCAACCACAAATAGATGACCTAAATCCGCCTCGTCTTGCTCGCCGACGTCGTTGACGGTGGGGATGGGTTTGTTGGGAACGATCAATATATGCGTCGGCGCCTGGGGACTGATATCGCGGAACGCGGTGGCGCGATCGTCCTGATATACAATGTCGGCCGGTATCTCACGGCGAATAATCTTGGCGAAAATAGTTTCTTCTGTCATCGTTATCCTGCGTTTTGTCGCTTTTCAGTGGTTTTGCAGCCGACTCACGGCATGTGCACGAAGCGTAACAAAGCTTTGCGATTAGGGCGAGCGCGCGCGGGCGTGTGCCTAGCGATGGGCGCCTTGTTGTGGTGGGTGTGTCATGTGTCCGAGGCGATCAGTGCACCGCCCGAGCGCACCTATGCGTACAGTTGGAGCCCGGTCAACAAGTCGCTGGACAATATCGTACCCTACCTGCGCTGGAATGGCGTCATGCGCCGCCAATTTGCCGATGACATCAACCAGGCACTGTTTGCTCCGCTGCGCGAGGCGTTCCCGCGCGTAAAAATGGCCAATTACGGTGGCTATTATCAAGATTCGTCGTTGCATCTGCTGGACCTCAACGGACACGATGCCCATAAGTATTTCAGCGGCCGGCATGTGGGCACCCACCAGTCTCGGGAGTTGTATGGTTGGCTCGGCAATATCGCACAGTCCAAACTAGACGGTGTCGCGCCCTACCACAAATCGCCGTTCAATGCGTTCCGCTATGCGGTCAACAAGATGCGCGCCATGAAGCTGTCGTCACCGGTGCCGATTTATCCGTGGATTTCGCACAAGGAATTCAACGAGAGTCTGCTCAGTGATTCGGATCTATATCAAGAGCTGATCTTTCACATCGGTCTGAGCGGAATCGAAGAATTCCTATACTGGAACCCGCGCAGCGTGACGCCGCCGGCCAGTGAGGCCAGCGACCGGCTGGTGAGTGACACGCTGCGGGAATTCGACGAACTGATCGGAGTTGGTAACCGGCATTCGATGGTGAATAAACTTGCCGATTGGTCGCAGGAGTACGTCCTCACGGGCATGCGCGCTAATCAGAGGACGGTGTGGCGGTTGACGCCGAGACCGGACGGTCCAGCGTCGTTGGACGCGATGCTGGTGAACGCGAATCCGGCCACATTTAGCATCGGCGGAAAAGCGATCACGCTGCCAAAGGCCAAGGTGGTGCGACGCGAGAGTGTGTCCGCACAGGGGTTTTGGCTGGTGAGTAACGAAAACGATTAATTTTTCTCGGCCCAAGCCGCCAATTCGCCGCGCGGGCAGAATCCCACGCTCCACGTATCCCGGGATTGCGCTGCAAGGGAAAATTGCACACCGGTGTCGACGATAGTTACCGGCAGTGACGTGGAAAAATCGACGCACAAGCTCAAGTCGTGCGCGTCGATCTCCAGTTCCAAGGCGTCAACCGGGATTTGCGCCGGCGACGCTGCCGGCGCGGCAAAAATCTTTACTCCTTGGGAGCTGAGCCCACGTCGCCAGCGGGATTTGCGCGCCCAGGCCCCGGGCATGTTGACGTGGACCCGCTCGGATCGTGCCCACTCGGGGATAAGACTGAACTGGATGCGATCATCCAAAAATTTCGCGCGCCAACGTAACCGATCCTCGGCATGGGCCACGACTTCCGCCGGACTTTCAACCGTCCAGGTGAAAGCGGTTTTGGTGCCGGCGAACAACAGCATACGCTCGTCATCGGCAAGCGTGAACAGCGGTTCGCGATCGAGGATCAGGGTACCGTCCGCGTGCATCAGGCGACGAATGAGCCCGTGATGCATGTCGAGTTCCGCGGTGTACCCCGGCGCATGAACGCGGTAAACCGGAGCATTCGGGAAATCGTACACCGGTTCCAGGACCGCTCCGATGGCCACTGCCAGGCCCCCGGGCCGGGTCCATTCCCACGCGCCACCGGCGTAGCGATAGGCGGTGCGATAGGGTAGCAACACCCAACCGGGCTCGGTGTTACGGGTGGTGAGGGTCATCGGCAACCGGGTGCGGGCGCCCGGTGCTAGGCGAGTGACCGCGGTAGGATTCGGAGCGATTTCGATGCCGGGGACGGCCTCGAATTCCACGCGTGCGTCGATGCGTCGATTGGTGAGATTGCGTAGCGAGATCGAAGCGGTGTCGCGATCCGTAGCGCGCATACGGATCATGGCTGGCGCGGTGGGCTCAGCAACGGCCCCGCCTGGCGCAGCTAAGGGCCGATGCCGTGGTGGCGGCGCGGGGTCAAGCTCGCCGTATTCGAGATAGCCGTTCGTGGTCCTGCTGGTTACGCTATTGATGGTGTGCGTCGGCCGGCCGCTGGGAATACGAAATCCCCGCCAATCCCCCCGGGCAACAACCCGGCCGTCGCGATGAATCCGCAACCAGCCGTAGCGTGCAAACGCAAACTGGATACGCGGATCGTGGTTCCCATGCAGCACGTGCGTGGTACCGTTCGCTTCCGCCATGAGCGCCGCGGCGGCGTAATCGATGTAGTCATCGGCAACAATACGCACCACCGTTGAGCGATCATCACTAGCGACCACTTTGACGCTGGTGACCAGTGGTTGGTCGCGATAGGGCTCGTGGACCACCGTGAATTGGGCATTACGCACGTTGTCACGACGGGCTATCAACATCCCCAGGCCATGCCGGCCCCGGCCGTAGCCTATCGTCGTACCCTTGGCAGCGGCGGCGGTGACGCGCACCGATGCCTCGTGAAGCGGCCGATCTTGAACATAGGATTGAGATACCTTGTCCTTTAGTTGTGCATGAACATGTTCGAAATAGGTATCCCATGCTGCTGCATCCAACACAAAGTCCAACGACCAGGTTTTGTCGGTGCGGGTAGCGCGCGGTGCGATCATTCCCCAATACCGCTGTAAAAACGCCTCGGTAGGGCTGAATCCGTGGTCGGTCACCGGCATTGGACGACCAAAGCTGTGCAGCAGATAGTCAAAGCGATGCGGCAACAGGCTGTGCACGTGAAACACATCGAGCAGGTATTGACCCGTCAACATCAATACGCGGGTCTGGTCTACGCCACGAAACACACCGCTCGACAAGGTCGCCAGGAACTTTACTTCCGGTGAGAAGTCGTGATGACTCGCGCTCATCGGCGCATTGCGTGTATCCCGCCCATCTACGGTGAGCGTATTGTGGGCAATGGTATGACGGGTCCAGCTAATCGCCGGATTTTCGTACTGTATTGCGTTGTAGTCCGGATACAAAAGCTGGCCCGCACCGTGGAGCGTGATGGCAAACTTGTCGCGATGATCGTGGCCGTATCCTCTAGACATGATTTGGAAGACCGCGATCGCCTCCGGGTTATGCCAATACCGAGGCGACTCGTCGGAGCGCAGCATGGCGAGACCATAGCTCGGCCACACCGTGGACGGCGCCGCCGGCAACGGGGCGATCGCGGGCAAGGGCGCGCGGTCCGTCAAGTTGGCACGGTAATCTGGTACCATCGACAGGAACGCCCCGTAGCGAGCCTCTCGCGTATTGGCGTAGGCGGCGGCCAGCTCATCGTGCAAATGGTGGTTGCGTCCGGATTGGTTGACCAGAAACAGGTCGGTCGCCGGACCGGTGGCGCCGTCGCCATAACTCGCGACCCTGATGCGGCGCCGGTCACCGGATACGGATTCCAAAGGGTAGGCGGTGTCGATGAAGTAATCCATGAGCGCCTGGGGACTGCCGCCGTTTGGCGAGGTGCGGGAAAACCAGTCGTTGCCGTCGATCAGCTTGAGAAACCGGGACATGCGCGCCATCAACAACAGGCTCTTGTGAGAGATCGGATATAGCGGCGCTTCGCCCCACACCCCACCGTCGCGCAGCATCACGTTCATCGCATGAAAGTAACCCCCGTGCGCAGAACCCGGGTTGCGAAAATAGCCCCAGTGCTTGGATTGTTCGTCATCCGTGACCAGTCCCGCCAGCGCCACCATGTAGCTGGGTTTGAACACCAGATTGGGTGTTTGCGGCCAACGATCGATGGCGCGCATGCGAAATTGGGCCGAGGACAGTATCCCGGCCTCGATGACCGAGCGTTCGGCTTCGGTGAGCCCGTTGTAAATCCAATCGAACGCAATCAACGGCTTGACATCGGTACGATAGTAGACGTCACCCAGCCACGGCCGCGGTCCGGCGAAAAAATCCGGCTGCGCTTGCGACGCCAGGCGTTGCAGGTCACCGCCGCGCCGGCCATACGCCAGTAGCCAGTCACGGGCGGTAGCCAGATGCTGCGGACCGTGCTCCAGCGCGTACAAGAAAGCGGCCCAGTAGCCGTCGCCTTGTTCGGCCTTGCCCTGCACGCGCCGGTATTCACGCCTTGCCCAGTTTTCGGTATCGATTAAGCGGCGCGTGCGCGCACGATGTTCGTCGTTGAACAAATAGGGCCGTGTATGCGGCGTTGGCAGCGCCGGCGCATGGTCTTTGGCAAACGCGACAATCGCCATTGCCAAGGTCCACAAAATAAGCGTCGCCAGTGGTTTCCAGCAGTGGGACATCAATGCGTCACGAGGTTTATTCGGTACCGCGTGTGCACGATGTCGCCTAGGAATCGCTTTGCAGTTGAATTCTCAACTCTTCAGGTGTAGCGCCAATATCGACTCTCGTGTTGTAGCGGCGAAAGCCAGTCGCCATCAAGTCAAGCCGGTGTACGCCCGGGCCAAGCTGAGTGAAACGAAAAAATCCCTGCGCGTCCGTCAATGTTCTGCGTGACGAACTGCTTTGCATGGATCCGGTCTCATGGCGCCAGGTCAGCGCCGCATCGACACCCGGTAGCGGGTTGCCGGAAATGTCCGTGACCTGTCCGACGAGGCTGTACACACCCCAGTCGATCACCAAGCGAACAAATACCTCGCTGGTCGCAGTGAGTTCCGCGCCACGGATGCTTACGCGCGGTTGAGAGCGGGTCACAAACGTCAGTCTCCCTTCCGGAACCTGGTCGACTTCGAAATATCCAACGCTGTCGCCCACCACGGGCAGGGTTCGCCCGGCGGCTTTGGAACTGGTCAGTAACAGCGTGAAAGAAGGCACCGGCTCGCCCTGCGCGTCTACCATGTTGCCAACCACACGGCCACCCGCTATCGAAGTGAGGGTGATATCCAGGGTGACACCCCCGTCGGTGATGACGATAGGTTTTCTGATGTACCGTTCGTACAGTCCACGGACGGTGGCGGTGAGCTGGTAGTCGGAGCCCGCTTTGATGCCGGAGATCGCATAAAACCCATTGGCATCGGTCCTGGACCGGTATCTCGTCTTCAAGGATGGTGAGTTCATCCATATTCTCGCTCCCGCAATCACGTTCCCAAATTCATTGGTCACCATGCCGGTCACCTCCGAATTGCCCGCCGGCCTCAGTCGCGCGTCGAGCCGCGTTTCCGGGACGTTCACCACCGTGGAGCCCGAAACAGATTGAATCTCCTCTATATAACCTGGTGCCCGAAACCGGAACGAGTAGGTACGGTTCCGCTGGGTCATGAGGGTAATCTCGTAGCTTCCCGCGTCATTCGTCACCGTGCGCCGGCCGCTGCGCGACGGGATCACTTCCACGCCAGCCAACGGATAACCGGAGGCATCGGTAACGGTGCCGACAACCCGCAGCGGATGACCATCTCTTAGGACGATGTCTGCGGAAAGAAAACCAGCGCGAACGTAAATGGTCGCCGAAGTATATCGGTCGCTTAGGGTCGTTCGCAGGTGATAGTCACCCGCGGTCAGCCCCTTAATGATATAACGACCCTCGGCGAGACTGTGTGCCGAACTTTTTTCGGATGAAAAACGATTGGTCGATGGATCGTATCGGCGTGCAGTAATCTGGATTCCAGATACGGGATCGCCACGCAGATTTAAGACCCGCCCCGCAATTGATAAATCTGCTTTTTCTTCCGGGGGCGATTCCGGTTTGTCGGTGTCGGTTGACGACACGGTAGCGGGGCTTTTCTCCACCCGTTCGGTAGCCGCTTGTCCGGGCTTGGGCTCGGCAATTCGCGAATTTTCCGCGGCAGGGTCACTGATGATACCGACACCTTCGCTTGATGAACTTCGCAGCGATGGGCCCTGTTGTTGCCCGTTCCGTAACCAGAGGTAGTAGACCAGCCCGATTACGATTCCGATCAGCAGCACCGCTACGATTTGAATCAAAGGATTTGATCGGTTAGATGATCGGCTCATTGAAACATTGTGCCACGTGTTTCGCGTTAGCCTGCCGACTGCATACGGTGACTGTCAAGGGACGATGGCGCGGATGCCAACAAAACCGCTTAACTGGCGGAGCGGGATTCGTGGGGGTGCCGGGGTGTGGTGATATTCCGTGGAAGCGCCTTCAGCGAACAACACGGAGACCGGCAGGTCATGCTGCACTCGGGCAGAAAGGGCGTTTGCGCGCATCTGAACGGATTCCCATAGACAACGGCATTGCCGCCGTTGGCGCAATGCTAAGACGGTTTTACATTATTCACGAACCGCAGTAGATTGCACCTGAAACAGACCACCATCACGTGAGAGTGACCCATGCAATCTTTCAAGGCATATCGTATCCATAATGATGACGGTTCGATTCGCGCACAATTCGAAACAATTGGCATCGACGATCTGACCGAAGGTGACGTTGTCATCCGCTCTGCATATTCGGATGTCAATTACAAAGATGCCCTGGCCGCGACCGGCAAGGGTAAGATACTGCGCCACTATCCGTTGGTCGGCGGCGTCGATGTTTCTGGTTACGTGGAACAATCCGACAGTGATCGATTTAAACCCGGCGATGCAGTCACGGTGTGCGGTTGCGAGCTTTCCGAGATCCGCGACGGGGGTTACGCCGAATATGTGCGCGTACCCGCAGATTGTGTGGTGCGCATCCCCGACACCCTGTCGGTGTTCGAAGCGATGGCCATCGGCACCGCGGGATTTACCGCCGCGTTGGCGGTGCAGCGCATGGAGGAGAACGGGCAGACTCCAGAACACGGACCGATCGTCGTCACCGGGGCCACCGGGGGTGTAGGGAGCATTGCCATCGATATTCTCGACGGGGCCGGCTACGAAGTGGTGGCCTATACCGGCAAGCAATCTGCGGAGGAGTATCTGATCGGGCTTGGTGCCGCACGGCTGTTATTACGCGATGAGACAGATCTCGGTAAGCGTCCGATGGAAAAGGCCGAGTGGGGGGGCGCCATCGACAATTTGGGCGGCGACGTGTTGACATGGTTGACGCGCACCGTGAAACCGTTTGGCAACATCGCTTCCATCGGTCTGGCCGCGAGCTATGAGCTGCACACTACCGTGATGCCGTTTATTTTGCGCGGTGTGTCATTGCTTGGCATCAACTCGGTGTTGTGCTCGCCGTCACTGCGGCAAAGTGTGTGGGATCGGCTCGGCAATGATCTCAAACCTCGGCATTTGGACAAGATCGTCACCCGCACCGTTGCGTTCGATGAGTTGCCAAGTGTTTTCAACGACTATATAGACGGTACCAATACCGGCCGCACCGTGGTGACAATTAGTGGTGAATGATGCGGAGCGTAAGGCATGGCTAATTCCCTGTGGCAGCCCGATGCGCATACGATAGCGAATGCCAACGTCACGCGCTTTATGCGTGAGGTGTCCCAGAACCATGGCGTGACACTCGATAGTTACCAAGACCTGCATCAATGGTCTGTCGATCACCCGCGGTTGTTCTGGGGTGAGCTGTGGTCGTTCGCCGGAATCGTTGCCAGTGAAACCAGCGATGTGGTCGTGGATCGCTTGGATGAGATGCCCGGCGCCCGGTGGTTTCCAAACGCGCGGCTGAATTTTGCCGAGAACCTGTTGCGCCACCGGGGATCCGGCACCGCGATCGTATTCCGCAATGAAGACGGTACGACGCGCTCTTACACCTATGACGCGTTATACGATGAGGTATCATGCTTTGCGCAGGCGCTGCGCGCCATGGGTGTAACGGTGGGCGACCGGGTGGTGGCGTACGTTCCGAACGCGCCAGAAGCGATTGTCGCTATGTTAGCGGCCACCTCCATTGGTGCGATCTGGTCTTCGTGCTCGCCGGATTTTGGCGTGCAAGGGGTTTACGATCGATTCGGGCAGATCGAACCCAAGATGTTGATCAGCGCTGAAGGCTATTACTACAACGGAAAACGGCACGACTGCCTGCAGAAGCTTTCCGCGATCAAGGCCAAGCTGCCGACAGTCGAACGTGTAGTGGTGTTCGCGAACACCTCTAGCACACAAGACATCAGCGGTGTGGAGTCATCCGTGTGGTGGCAAGATTTTGTCGCCGGATTTGCAGTGCAAGACATCGACTTTGAACAGCTGGCGTTTGTTCATCCGGTCTATATCATGTACTCCTCCGGCACCACCGGTGCACCGAAGTGCATTGTGCACGGCGCCGGTGGTACGTTGATCCAACATCTCAAGGAACACCTGCTGCATACGGATATTCATCCTGGCGACCGGTTGTTCTATTTCACCACCTGCGGTTGGATGATGTGGAACTGGCTGGTGTCCGGGTTGGCCTCTGGGGCGACCCTGCTGCTGTACGACGGTTCACCGTTTTATCCCGATGGTAACGTGCTGTTCGATTATGCCCAGGATCATGGTATGACGGTTTTCGGTACCTCCGCCAAATACATCGATGCAGTGAAAAAGGCAGGTTTGGCGCCGATCGAAAGTCACGATCTGACCGGTCTCAAGATCATGACCTCCACCGGTTCGCCGTTGGTGCCGGAGAGCTTTGACTTCGTCTATGAGAAGATCAAGCAGAACCTATGTCTGTCGTCGATCTCCGGGGGCACGGACATTATGGGCTGTTTCGCCCTGGGCAATCCGACGCTGCCGGTGTGGCGCGGCGAATTGCAGTGCATCGGCCTGGGGATGCGAGTGGTTGTATTGGACGAAAACGGTCAGGAATTGCCGCCTGGAAACAAGGGTGAACTTGCCTGTACCGCGTCGTTTCCGTCAATGCCGGTCGGGTTCTGGAACGATCCACAGGACGAAAAGTACCACGCCGCGTATTTCGAGAAGTTCCCCGGCGTGTGGTGCCACGGTGATTATATTGAACTCACCGAGCACAACGGTGTGATCATTTACGGGCGTTCCGACGCAGTGCTTAATCCCGGCGGCGTGCGCATCGGCACCGCGGAGATATACCGCCAGGCGGAACAGATCGATGAAGTGGTGGAGGGCTTGGTGATCGGTCAGCAGTGGCAGGGCGACGTGCGCGTGGTGCTTTTCGTCAGGCTGCGTGACGGAATCGACCTGGACGATGCATTGGTTGACAAAGAACTTGCGGTGCGCAACGTGGTTCATGGTGAGTCGGTGAAGAACAAAGAGGCCCTGGCCAATCCCGAAGCCCTGGACTTGTACGCCAACCTCCCTGAACTGCAAAGCTGAATGCGCGCCCATGCACAAGATACCAACGGCCGGGCAGTTCGGTCTTGTGTGCGCAACCCGGCGTCACATAAGTAATGCGGCCTAAACCCCTCGCCGGGATCCGGGTATTGGATCTGACCCGGTTACTGCCCGGGCCCATGTGCAGCATGCATCTGGCCGATATAGGCGCGGACGTCATCAAGGTGGAAGATCCCCGGCAAGGTGACTACGCCCGTGACATGGGGGGGTTGTACGCGAGCATAAACCGCAACAAGCGCTCGATCGCGTTAGACCTCAAGCAAGATGCCGGACGCGAGATCTTCCTGCGGCTCGCGGACACCGCGGAGGTGATCATCGAGGGCTTTCGCCCGGGCACCGTGGATCGTTTGCGCATCGGCTACGACGACATCAAACCACGCAATGCGAAAGTAGTGTATTGCGCGATGACCGGTTATGGTCAGTCCGGACCGTTCCGCGACCGCGCGGGCCACGACCTGAACTATACGAGCTACACCGGCGTCACCGATCAGACCGGTGGCCGCGGAGGGCCGCCGGTGATCCCCAATATTCAAGTGGCCGATTTGTTGGGCGGCAGCCTCAGCGCGGTGATGGGCGTATTGGCCGCGTTGCTCGACGTGCAACGCAGTGGCCAGGGACGGTATATCGACGTTGCCATGGCCGACTGCACCCTGGCCCATGCGGTGTTGCCGTTGACGGCGCATCACCAGCGAGGCGAAGTCGCGCCCAGGGGCGAGGATATGCTCAGCGGTGGGCTGCCGTGGTACGCGATCTACGAAACCGCGGATGGCCGCTATGTGTCCCTGGCTTCATTGGAAGAAAAATTCTGGCGCAGGCTGTGCGCCGCCTTGGACCGTGAAAGCTGGATTGACGCCTACCATGCCGATGCCGCGCGCCGGGAGGTGTTGCGCTCCGAGTTGCGGGCGTTGTTCAAGTCTGAGACCCAGGCGTTTTGGATCGCCAAGCTCGAGTCCGCCGATTGTTGTTTTTCACCGGTCCTGACTTTGGGCGAGGCGCTCGACCATCCGCAGTTCCAAGCGAGAGACATGATCCGCATGTCCAGCGACGGCGTGCCTCAGTTTGCGTTCCCGGTGCGGTTCAAAGATTTCACCTTTGATGTACAAAGTCCGGCGCCCGCCCATGGGGAACACAGCAACGAAATCCTTGTTGAACTCGGTTACAGTACGCCGGAAATTGAAGTGCTGCGCAGGAACGGCGCCATGTAATCGCAGGTTTGCGCACGCACCTGGGAGCGGGTAGCATTCATTGCACTTGGTCAAAATCATCATTTGTTAGTTTTACGAGTAAGCAAACACGAAATGAAAATACTGGTGGCGATCAAACGCGTTGTGGATTACAACGTCAAGGTGCGGGTCAAGAAAGACGGGTCGGGGGTCGAGACCGCCAACGTCAAAATGTCCATGAACCCCTTCGACGAGATCGCCGTCGAGGAGGCGGTACGTCTCCAAGAGGATGGGCAGGCCGAAGAACTCATCGTTGTTTCCATCGGCGTCAAGCAGAGCCAGGAGACGATCCGCACCGCACTGGCCATGGGCGCCGACCGCGGCATCCTGGTGGAGACCGGGGACGAGTTGGAGCCGCTCGCCGTGGCCAAGATTCTGCGCGAGATCGTAACCAAAGAGTCGCCCAATGTGGTGATCATGGGTAAGCAGGCGATTGACGATGACAGCAACCAGACCGGGCAATTGCTGGCCGGCATGTTGGGCTGGCCGCAAGGCACCTTCGCGTCCAAGCTCGCGTTCGCCGATCAGCGCGTGGCGGTGACCCGCGAGGTCGATGGTGGCTTGGAAACGCTTTCGTTGGCGTTGCCGGCGGTGATTACCGTGGACTTGCGCCTTAACGAGCCGCGCTACGTCAAGCTGCCCAACATTATGAAAGCGAAGAAGAAACCGCTGGAAACCATCGGTGTTGGCGAGTTCGGCCTGGATGTCAGCCCACGGGTGAGGACCTTGAAGGTCGAAGAGCCGCCCGAGCGCGGCGGCGGCGTGAAGGTGGAGACCGTAGAGGAACTGATCGACAAGCTCAAAAACGAAGCCAAGGTGATCTGACCGTGTCCGTATTGGTTATTGCCGAACACGATAATCAGGAACTCAAGCCCTCGACGCTGACTACGGTGACTGCGGCCGGCGAAATCGACACGTCGGTTGCGATTCTGATGGCGGGGCTTGACTGCCGCGCGGTGGCGGAGTCGGCCGCCAGGGTCGCGGGTGTGGCACAGGTCCTGGTGTGCGACGACGCGCGCTACCAACATCAACTGGCGGAAGACACCGCGGCGCTGATTGCCGCAGTTGCGGATGAGTTTTCGCACATCCTGGCGCCGGCTTCTACGTTCGGAAAAAACCTGATCCCTCGGGTGGGCGCACTGCTGGATGTGTCACCGATCTCGGATATCGTGGGCATCGAATCAACCGACACCTTCGTCCGCCCCATCTATGCCGGCAATGCAATGGCCACGGTTAAAAGCAGTGATGACAAGAAGCTGATCACCGTGCGCTCGACGGCGTTTGCTGCCGCGGCAACGACAGGAGGTTCGGCAACGGTGAGCGAGCTGCAGCCGGCGGATGGGTCCGGCGAGCTGTCACGTTTTGTCGGCCAAGAACTGACCCAATCGGAACGGCCCGAGTTGACCAGTGCCCGGGTGGTGGTTTCTGGGGGGCGTGGACTCGGCAGTGCCGAGAACTTCAATCTCCTCGAACAACTCGCCGACAAACTCGATGCCGCGGTAGGCGCCTCGCGGGCCGCCGTGGATGCCGGCTATGTTCCCAACGATTATCAGGTGGGGCAGACCGGCAAGGTGGTGGCGCCGGAACTGTATATCGCCATCGGCATATCCGGGGCGATTCAACACCTAGCAGGAATGAAGGACAGCAAGGTGATTGTCGCCATTAACAAGGACGAAGAGGCACCGATTTTCCAGGTCGCCGATTACGGGCTGGTCACAGACTTGTTCGACGCGTTGCCGAAGTTATCCGCAGCTCTCGAGAAATAGCGGTCAAACCGTGCGCTGACTAATACATTCCATGAGAGAAGATTCATGACCACTTACCATGCGCCGCTTGAGGATATGATGTTCGTGTTGACCGAGTTGGCCGACCTCGAAGGCGTCGCGGCGCTGCCCGGTTATGAGGAGGCCACCGCGGATGTCATCCAGGCGGTGTTGGATGAGGCGGCAAAGCTGGCCGAAGAAGTGCTGGCGCCGCTCAACCAGGTCGGCGATCAACAGGGGTCGCGGTTGGTTGACGACAAAGTCATTACCCCGGACGGTTGGAAACAAGCTTACCAGACGTTTATTGAAAGTGGCTGGAACGCGCTGGCATTCGAAGAGAAATATGGGGGGCAGAACTTACCTTGGTTATTGGCGACCGCGGTTCAGGAGATGTGGCACGCCGCGAACATGTCTTTCGGCCTGTGTCCGATGTTGACCCAAGGTGCGGTGGAGGCACTGATCCTGCACGGGTCCGAGGATTTGCAGGACCGTTATCTTGCCAAGATGGTCTCCGGCGAGTGGACCGGCACCATGAACCTCACCGAGCCGCAGGCCGGATCTGACTTGAGCGCGGTGCGCATGAAGGCGGTGCCCGAGGGCGATCATTATCGGCTTTTTGGGCAGAAGATTTTCATCACCTACGGTGATCACGACCTGACCGACAACATCGTGCACATGGTGTTGGCGCGTTTACCCGATGCGCCGGAGGGCGTGCGGGGGATCTCATTGTTTCTGGTGCCCAAGATGTTGGTGGATGAGAGCGGAGAAATTGGACCGCGCAACGAAGTGCGTTGCGTGTCGTTGGAGCACAAATTGGGGATACACGCGAGTCCCACCGCGGTGCTGGCCTATGGCGACGACCAGGGCGCGGTGGGCTATTTGGTTGGTGAGCCGAATCGTGGGTTGGAGTACATGTTCACGATGATGAACCTGGCACGGCATGCGGTGGGTGTGGAAGGATTGGCGATTGCCGAACGCGCTTACCAACAGGCCAAGAGCTACGCGATGGAACGTGTGCAGGGGCGGCCGATAGGCGCGCAATCCGAGGACCGCGTCGCCATCGCGCATCATCCCGACGTGCGCCGCATGCTGATGACCATGAAGGCCAAGGTCGAGGCGATGCGCGCGTTGGTCTATCTGTGGGCCTCGGCGCTAGACAAGTCCCACCACCATCCGGACCAAAAGGAGCGCGTGCAACAGCACAGCGCCGTTGAACTGCTCACGCCGGTAGTGAAAGGCTGGTGCACCGAAACTAGTAACGAGGTCGCGTCGTTGGGGATTCAGGTTCATGGCGGCATGGGCTACATCGAGGAGACCGGTGCTGCGCAACACTTTCGTGACGCGCGCATCACCACCATCTACGAGGGTACCACCGGCATCCAGGCCAACGATCTCGTGGGCCGCAAGGTGCTCCGTGACCAAGGCCACGCGGCGCGCGCGTTTATCGACGGATTGCGTGATATTGACTTCGACGCCCTGGACGGCGTAGGCCGGGCGGTGGAGTCTGGTCTGGTCCATCTCGAGCAGGCCACCGATTGGATTGTCAACGCGGCGCAACGTGATCCGCGGCTGCCCGCCGCAGCGTCTGGCTATTACCTGAATTTGTGGGGAACAGTCATAGGAGGTTGGTTAATGGCCAAGGCGGCGCTGGCAGCACAGGATAAGCTCGATGCCGGTGACGGAGACGACAAATTCTACCGCGCCAAGATCGAAACCGCGCGATACTATGCCACCCACGTTCTGCCGCATAGCGTTGCGTTATTGCATACCATTACCGAAGGTTCCGAGGCGTGCCTGGCGATAGCACCGGAGCAACTCTAAGTCGCTCCCAGGTCGTTGCATAATATTGTCTTCGGTCCGTTTTTGGCGGTTCGGATTTAAACCGAGAATTTATTACAACTTACAAACCTAAGGCGTTGATTTTGGGGCAGCCAACATCAAATCCAGCCCAAATGTCGAGTTTCAATACTATCATTTAGGTTCAATACATTTAGTTAGCCGTCACAAAAGGAATTGCGAATGAAGACGCGATATTACATCGATCCTGAGACAGATCTTCCGCATATCTACCGACACGATGTTTCTGAAAATGAGGTCGAAGAGATACTAGCCCGGCCTGGAGAAGATAGACTTGGGGAGGAAGGATCTCGTGTAGCGATTGGACGCACTTCTGGCGGGAAGTACCTGAGAGTAATATACGTGCCAGATCCAGAGCCTGATAGCGTATTTGTGATTACGGCGTTTGAGCTTCGAGGTAAACCATTAACCGCGTACCGTCGTCGAAGACGGAGGAAAAGCCGATGAGAAAACCGAAATACCCCCCGGGGTGGGACGAAGAACGGGTAAAACGGGTTCTTGCTCACTATGAAAGCCAAACAGAGGAAGAGGCGCTTGCCGAAGACGAGGCAGCTTATGAGGCTGAAGGTCAAACGACCATGGAGGTGCCCACCGAACTCGTACCGAAAGTTCGTGAGCTTATTGCTAATCGCTGAGATGACGGCTAACAAAGCGCTCCAGTCGGACAAAATCAATCTGTCATGCCTTTTGCTGTCGCAAAAGCCACGCCAGCTTGCCTTTTCCGCTGAGCTAAATCGTTATATTTCCTAACGGAACGTAAATGATCGGTTTGTTTATTGTTTTATTGATTGTCTACGGAGTCCTAGGGGCGGCGGGCTTCGTCTATGCCAAGCGTCGTAAAGCGTTGTTTTGGAGTGATGTAGTAGCACCTGTATTGGTCGCTATCTTTTGGGTGGGTATCACATCGTCTGGGTACGGGCACCAAAGCCTTAGTCATATTATTGAGGTGCCGATAGCGCTTACAATTTCACTTATTTTATTTAATATTCGAGTGTTTGCTATAGATCGTTTTAGCATGAATTATCGGGTCAACTCATATTCGGTGTTAGGGGTTTCTCTTTTGTCTGTGGTGCTAATCAGAACCTTCATGCCGTATTTACCAGAGTAGCTTTATGAGGAAATATAACAATCACATCAAGCAAGGCGCGCAAAAGACGCGCGCGGGACGCCGTAAACAGCGCGGCGCCCCTTATGTGGACCGTTGAGGCTGTAGAAAAATCCTAGTGATTTTTTTTACTAAAAATTCGACCTTCTCTGATGCGCTGTAAGCCACGATCTATGTTCAAGGAATGGTTTTGATACCCCCAAATAGTTTGCCTTTGCCGCTGAGCTAGATCGTTAGGCGTCATAATTCCTGTCATCCTTCTCACCCTGGGTGCGCTATAATCGCAGAATGACTGAGCCTCAAATCGACATTGAGAAACTAGACATCGAGCAACGCTTGCGCCTCATCGAGCGTCTGTGGGACAGCCTTAGTAGCGATCCACAAGCCTTGCCATTGACGGCCGAGCAAGAAGCCGAACTTGATCGGCGCCTGGATGAAATGGAGTCAGGGGATACGGAAGGGATACCATGGGAAGAAGTCATGAAGAGGATTCGGGCCCAGTTGGGTTGATTCCCGTCGAGATTCGTCCTGCAGCCGCCGCCGATATCGAAGAAGCGGCGCTTTGGTATGACTCCCAGCGACCGGGTTTAGGTTGGGAATTTTTGGACGAGCTTAATTACGCGCGGCAATCGATAGTTGAGACGCCGCAAAGATTTCCGGTGGTCAAACGGGACACCCGGCGAGTTCTCTTGAGGCGGTTTCCATACGCTTTGTATTACCGCATTTATCCGGATCGTATTCTTATCGTTGCGTGTATGCATGGGCGGAGGCATCCAAAACGGTGGCAGAGACGCAAATGACGCCTAACAAGTCGCTCCAGTCGAACAAAGTCAACCTGTCATGTCTTTTGCTTTCGCAAAAGCCACGCCAGGTTATCGTTGCCGCCGAGCTAAATCGTTATGCAGCCAATATCAGATAAGTAGAATATAATCTGGTCTTATGGAGGTCAGGGAATTGATCCAAACGTTAGAGAGAGATGGTTGGTACGTGGCACGGATGCGTGGGAGTCATCGGCAGTTTAAACATCCAGTCAAACCCGGGACAGTTACCGTAGCTGGCAAGCCCGGCGTAGACATACCGCCCGGGACGTTGAATGCGGTGCTAAAACAAGCGGGATTGAAGAGTTGAGGTGATAACTATGCGGTATGCGGTTGTTATCGAAAAAGGTGAGAGCAGTTACGGAGCATATGTGCCGGACTTGCCTGGTTGTGTTGCGGCTGGCGATACGAAAGAGGAGGTCATTACGCTTATCCAAGAAGCCATCGAATTTCATATTGAAGGTCTCAAAGAAGATGGACTCCCCATTCCAGATCCTTCTTCTACTGTCGAATTCATAGACGTCGCTGCATAACAAAGCGCTCCAGTCGGACAAAGTCATTCTGTCATGCCTTTTGCTTGCGCAAAAGTCACGCCAGCTTGCCTTTGCCGCTGAGCTAGAACGTTAGATGGCTACTAAGCATCGTGTAGCGATAATTACGATACAATTCCTCGCAGGCCTGGGGATTATTGCTACCGCGGCACTCGCAATATATGCAGCCCAGCCGTGGGGTGATAATTACGCATACCAGCATCTGTTCGATTATTTACTGCTCATTGTTTTTGTGACGTGGGCTGTTTCTCCGTACATATATTTATTCCTGTCTGCTCGACGATACTCTCCACATCGTGTGAAAAGTCTCATCCGAGTTGCGGTTACATTGTTATTATGCGCCGGAGGAATAGCGATGGTTTTTGATACGGTGTTTATTCATCCCGATGCACAAGGTGGATTGATATTTCTCTCTCTTCCTATTTATCAATGGTTAGTTATTGGTGTACTAGAGTTAACCTTGGTGTTACTGCGAGCGAGAAATGCCATCTAACAACGTATTCCTGTCGGACAAAGTCAACCTGTCATGCCTTTTGCTGTCGCAAAAGCCACGCCAGCTTGCCTTTGCCGATGAGCTAAATCGTTAGGTGCGCGTGACACAGCAAACACAATTTCAACGATGCTTATTTCCGCGAACCGCATATTAGCTATATACGAACTCGGCAAAGCTGGAGACTGAAAATGAAGGCCGTTGCCTATAGAACCCCTGGTCCAATTGACCTTGAGGATGCCTTTCAACCACTCAGACCGGCCAGCATATGGCTGATATTATCGAACTCATTGCGCCGCAGGGCCGTTTTGGCCTCATCGATGACCCGGAAGAGCTCAACGCCATGCCATTAAAACTCTAAGCCGTGTCACTTCACTGGGAATTGATGTTCACGCGTTCGCTCTTTGGCACACCGGATATGGCGGAACAGGGCAAGCTGTTGAATGAAGTGTCTGCACTGGTCGATGCGGGTCGCATCCGTTCGACCGCTACTGAAGTCGCCGGCAAGATCGATGCCGCGACTCTACGCGCAATGCACGCCCGAATCGAAAGCGGCTCCGCGCGCGGCAAGATCGTGCTCGAAGGGTTCTGATTAGGTGCGTACCAGATACGAATTAATCCATCCATTGGAGTGCCGACATGCAGGACAATCTGGAAGCAAATAAGAGGAATGCCATTGCTTTCTATCGCACTGCGTACTTGGGAGACCCCGCCAAGGCTGTCGAAATGTACGTCGGTGCTGAATATAGACAACACAATCCGCTAGTAGGGGACGGGAAGCAGGCGTTCATTGATTATTTCACTGAAATGGCGGAGCAATACCCCGGCAAGGAGATTGAGTTCGTGCGTGCGGTAGCCGAAGGAGACCTGGTCGCCTTGCACACTCATCAGACCTGGCCAAGTAATGAAGAATACGTAACAATGGACTTCTTCCGATTCGACACAGACGGAAAGATCATTGAGCATTGGGATGCCATACAAGAAGTGCCTATTGAGACAAAGAATGGCAATCCAATGTATTGAATTCGCACCGAACAAAGCGTTGCAGGTGACATATGGCCCGCTGCGCACTTTTATTGCCGTAATAGCACGCATCGCCCCAACTGCACCTGAACGCTGGCGTTATGTTTATTGCTAGAGCAAATTACTAAAATTAGGAGAAAGAAATGCCTCGATACATTATTATTTATCTAGGCGGCGGTAAGCCATCTAGTCCAGAGGAAGGTGAGCAACACATGTCGAAATATAGAGCTTGGTTATCTTCATTGGGCGATTCAGCAGTTAGTCCTGCTAATCCACTTAAGAATACGAACACAGTGCACTCTGATGGTACTGTTAACACTGGAGGCACAACGTCAATGTCTGGCTTCACAATAATTGAAGCTGATTCCATGGAGGCGGCGCTGTTGATTGCAAAGGGTTGCCCTTTTCTTGATGTTGGCGGTTCACTTGAGGTGTCAGAGTTAATACAGATGCCAGGCCAATAATAGACATGACAATCGCATTCACTCGGACCGCATAATGCGCGGCTCGTGCCTGGCTCTGCTTTTGGCGTCCGGTGATGCGGAGCGTTAAGGTAGTCGGGGGAAGGATATGAGCAAACTCGACGAGATGACACGCAGGCGAAAGGAGGCGCACGTGAAACTCCTTGACGCCAAGTCCCGTGTTTATAAGGCGTTCCTCGAGATGGAGAGGGCTACCTTTGCGGATGGTGCCCTCCCCAAGAAACACAAGGAACTCATTGCTATCGGAATCTCCGTCGCCATCGACTGTGAGTCTTGCATGCAATGGCACATCGAACAGGCCGCGATCTCCGGTGCCTCTGAACGCGAGGTGCTTGAAGCCTTAGAAGTTGGAATCGAGATGGCGGGCGGCCCCGGTACCGTGTCGGCACGGTTTGCCCTCGAAGTCATGGAGAGCGTCTTTGCGGTGTAACACAAAATGTTTATCGCCGGCTGCCTAACGCGGCGTTGCGGCTGACGTAGTAAGCACACTTCATCGATCCGTCCCAAACGGCGTCAAGTCGCATACCAACACGCGCGCGGCAGGGAGCCGCAATGACTGAAACACATCTAGTTTTTTTCGAATAATTGAATGCGATCCTTTACGTGCGGATGGGTCGACAAAAAGTCCAGGGTGGTCGACTGGGGGCCGCTTTGGTCATGCAGGCGGCGTAGGATAGTCACAAAGCGTTCCAGGGGAATGCCGTGTCGATGCATGTAGTCGCGTGAAAATCGGTCCGCTTCGGTCTCGAACTCGCGGGAAAACTTTGTCTGGATGAGAATCGTCGGCACCGTGGCCGCAGTCGCGGTAATGGAAAAAATATCCCCAGTTACCGACGCGATTACCAGAGCGACCGCCGAGTTCTGGAGTATCATGCGTAAGCTGTGCCGATGTTCCACATGTCCGATCTCGTGGGCGAGGATTGCCAACAGCTCCTCGTCGTGCTCACTCAGGCGTACCAACTCATCGGTCATGACGATAAGTCCCGAGGGTAGGGCAAGGGCATTAGCGCCGATGGCATTGCCTTGTCTGAATTCAAGCCGGTAGTTGAACGGCGAGCGCAATGTCGCAACCATATCCCGAAAGCGCGCGCGCATCCGAGATTGTGTCTGCTGGGGCAACTCGCTGGCGGTAAACAAAATCTCGTCCAGCACCTTCATGCTTTGGTCACCCAGCGCGGCGCTGGTGGACGCGGGCAACGCCTTCGCCACGTGATCCGCCAGAGCCGGGATGCCGCGCTCGATCCAGAACCACACGACGCCGATCGTCAATATAGCCACCAGTAACACGTAGCGCCAACGACTCTCGAGAAGATGTACGCCGCGGGCGGGCCAGCGGCTTCGCCCCGAATCGAGTAGCAACCGGTCGACACTATCGTTGTCCCGGGTTTCAAAACAAGATCCATCCGTCAGACGCAGGACTCGTGGTGCGTTGGCGAGACGATCTGAAATCAGAACGTCTGTTACCGGCGCTGTTCGATCGCCGTCTGGTGCGCGGATCGTGAATGTACCGCTGCCGTCATAGATCAATCGACTTCGGTGCGGTGTCGACGAGTGGCCGTCGAAATACGTGCCTTCGATCTCGATCACAACCCTATGTCCACCCCCAGCAGATCGCCGAACTCCTCGCCGGTTGCGGTAATCTGTTCCTGCCGTTCGGCGACGAACCGGTCGATATCCTCCGATGCCAGGATTTGAGTGTTGTCGAGGCGGTAACGCGTCATACGCACTCGTGCCCACGGTATCAGCATGCCCAGGGACAAGACGATCGCAACGGCATTGCTTAGGTAAATCCAGAACATCCGCCCAGTTCGCAGGGTGCTGCGAAAACGCACGTGATCCAAGGAGACATTGTTAAAAACGAGGTTAGTGATATTCGCCTTCAGAAAAGCGTGGAACAGAAATCCAATGGTTAACATCAAAAGATATAACAACACGAAGACGCCGATAATAGTAGGGGTTTCGAGGGTTTCGCCGTTTCCTTCGACCTGCGCATTGTCGATCAGGCCGGAGACACTCCCGAAGCCGACGACCCCAAAAAATAACACGGCGGCGATGACCATAATTATGGCTATCGCATAATAGACGTAGAATTCTTTTGCCGCGACCTGCAATGCAAACGAACTGGCGCCGAAACGGCTATTGTCGGCTTGGAAACGCCACCGTTTGTAGACATTAAACGGGTGCAGCAGGCCAAGCGTCAGCAGCGAGAAGATCGGCAGTATTAGATACACGCCAATCGCCTCGCGCTGACTCCCCACGAAATTGAACCGAATGTTGCGGTAGGCGGTATTGCGCGACCTGAATATCAACGATCGCCGCACCAGCCAAGGTAACCCCGCAAGAAACAGCGCCCAGAAAACCAGCTCTAGGGATGGATAATAGTACGTGCTGACAAAATAGACCGCCAAGACTGCAGCGGCGATCAGCCGTCCTTTGAGGATTTGTTCCGGCCGCGCCAGATACTCGAAGACAGCGCCTTCCAGTTGCGTGTTGCCGTAAAAGTAGCGATTGGTTCGCACCTTGGCCCAGGCCGAGTAGATCCCTAGGGTGAGCAAGGTCAGCAGAACATTGACGATCCAGATTCGGAAGTACTCGCTTGCGTTGCCATTGAATTCGAAAGGTCTCTCAGCGGGTGCTATGACTGCGGCACCAACCTCTTCCGTTTGTTTGATATGCGCTGTTTCCATTATGGTATTTACGTTCCCATATTCTCATCAATCATAGTACAAATAGGGTAAAGAGTTCGCTGACGAATATGGGCAAACGTCGTGGTCGCAGACGTGGCCTCTTCCAACAGACGATAAATAGGACCAAGACACCACCGAGGCGTGATGCGTTGAGTGCGAGGTATTGATAATGTGTAAGCAATCTTGCGTTGTGTCAGGAATTCCAAGATCCGTCGTCTTCCGCCGAATACACCCTGTGTTAGCATCTGGTTTCTAACTGGAGAAAATTGTATTGACAAGTGTGTTCCGACACATGCCTACTTACGTCACGGTGTTGATCCTTGTATTGACGTCGCTAAGCACCTTTGGGGCGTCGCAAGGACCGCCCCCGGTTGCGAATCAAGCTCTGCTGTGGGCCGCCTCCAACGGCCGCCCTGACCTTGTCGACTACGCCCTCGCCGAGGGTGCCGACATCGAAACTCGTGACAACTCGGGAGAGAAATACACGGCATTGATCCTTGCCGCCCGCGCCGGACATATTCAGGTGATGCAACGGCTCCTTGCTCACGGCGCTGATGTGAATGCCCGCACGGTGGGCGGGCTTACCGCTTTGTTTTATGCCACCGATGCCGACCGAGTCGGGCTCGTGGATCTTCTGCTTGACCACGGCGCCAATCCCAACACCTACGAGAAGCGCCTCGGGCACACGCCACTGCACGTGGCCGTACAGCGCGGGAGCATACGCAGTCTTACCCGACTGCTAGAACGGGGCGCAAATCCGAATATCGCCTCCGCGAAGGATGGACGCACGCCACTCATCCTGGCGGCACGGCAGGCAGGTGGACTCGCGGCGGTCATCGAGCTGATCGCCCGGGGCGCCGACGTCAACCAGCCCGCCGCGGACGGTGCGACGGCGTTGATGGGGGCATCGGTGCGCGGACATGCGCATATTACCGCGATGCTGTTAGTGAATAACGCCGACGCCAACGCGGTTTCCGATGACGGCCGCAGCGCGTTGCATCGGGCGGCGATGACCGGCCGCGTCGAGATCGTAGCGCAGCTCTTGGCGGCGAAAGCGATGATCGATAAGCGTGCCCGTGACGGTAATACGCCACTCGGCGCCGCCGTGTTTTTTGGTCAAGCGGCGGTGGTCGAGCGCCTTATTGCTGCCGGCGCCAACCCGAACGCTAACGCGCGGCTTGGCGAAACACCACTTATGCTCGCGGTACGCGGAAACCACCCGGAAATCCTGCGCGCGCTGCTTGGCCACGGTGCCGATGCCAACGGTCGCGCGGCGGACGGCAATCTGGAAACGGCCCTGATTCTTGCCGCCGAACGTGGTCTTAGCGATGCTGTGGGCCTGCTGTTGAAAGCGGGGGCGGACGTCCATTACCGGGCGCGCGATGGAAGGACGGCACTCGCCGCGGCGGCGACAAGCGGGGATGTGGCAACCGCGGCTCTGCTTCACGGGCGGAGGGTTAAAAATTTCGGCAGCGGCGAACTGTAGATGCCGTTTTATCACTGACGCGATATGGATCGCCGCAATTTTCTAACACACACTGCACTCGTGGCCGTATTGCCGTGGGTCACACCGGCCATTGGCGCTGTCCCCACCGGCCGTGAATCCATGCTCGGCCTTACCGCCAGGGAAGACACCGCGCAGATCGTGGATGACGGTGGACCGCGCACGCGTATCTGGGGCTACAACGGCCAAGTGCCGGGTCCGATGATACGCGTGAAACAGAACGACTGGGTCCGTGCCCGGCTGATCAACCGCCTGCCGGTGGCAACCACCATACACTGGCACGGCATCCGTATCGAAAACGCGATGGACGGCGTGTCCGGGTTGACCCAGGATGCGGTCGCGCCGGGTCAGTCCTTCGATTACGCGTTTCAAGTGCCGGACGCGGGCACCTTTTGGTATCACGCACATACCCGTTCGTGGGAACAGGTGGCGCGCGGCCTGTATGGGGTGCTGATCGTCGATGAGGCCGAGCCGGTTGCCGTGGATCATGACTATGTGTTGGTCATCGACGATTGGCGGCTCGGTCAGGATGCACAGATTCACGAAGCCAGCCTCGGCTCGTTGCACGATTGGTCTCACGCCGGGCGCTTGGGCCAATGGCTGACCGTCAACGGCAAGCCGCGCGAGGCGTTTCCGGTGACCGGCGGTCAGCGCGTGCGGCTGCGGGTGGTGAACACCGCCAATGCTCGGGTGTTTACGCTCAGTTTCGGCAAGCTCAAGCCGCATATGATCGCCGTCGATGGCCAGCCGGTGAACCCCCGGTCGCTTGGTAAGTTCTTGACCATCGCCCCCGCACAACGGGTCGACCTGATTATCGACATGCCCGCTGATCCCGGTGAGTCCGCGTCCATTGATGTGATAACCCGCCGCGAGGTGATCCAGGTGGCGCAGTTCGTCTATGACCTCTCAAGTGACGCGAACGCTGCGAAGGTCGTGTCGCCGATTTCACGATTACCCAGCAACCCGCTGTCCACAGCCCTGGATCTTGCCAATCCGGAACGCACCGGCCTGCTCATGGAAGGCGGCGCAATGGGCGGGATGCAAAGCGCGCTGCTGAAAGGCGAGCGGCGATCGATTCAGGAGCTGATCAAAGAAGGCGCGGTTTGGGCGTTCAACGAGACCGTAGGCATGACCGATACGCCGCTGGTTTCCGCCCGTCGCGGCCAGACGGTTATTATTGAGATGCGCAACCAGAACCGTTGGCCCCATGCCATGCACTTACATGGCCATCATTTCAAGGTGATCGAACGCAAGGGCAACGCTGTGGATGACGACATATGGCGCGATACTGAGCTGGTGCAGCCCGGGGAATCCGTGAGCATTGCCTTTATCGCCGACAACCCCGGCAAGTGGTTGCTGCATTGTCACATGCTCGAGCATCAAGCCGGTGGTATGACCACCTGGTTGGAGATAGCTTGAGCTTTTGAGAGAATGGATCGGCGACGATTATCAAAAATGTCGACCGCGGTTCGCGGCTAAGACATTTGTCACCAGCCCGTTGTCTTAGGATCAGGACTTTCGTGCCGCGGCGATTGGAAGACTGCTGATACGCTTCATCTCGGGATCGTTCAACAGATCGGGATTGCGCAAGTAATCGAGGAAAAAATCGAAAGCGTCCGCGCCCCAGAATAATTCACCATCGACCACGAAGGTGGGCACCCCGAACACGCCGAGCTCGATCGCCCGTTTGCCATTGTCGCGCAGTTGCTGTTTGACGATGGGTGATTGCAGTTTCATTTCCGCGTCGGTCACTTGCAGCCGGTTCAATAGGCGTGACAGAGCTTCTTGGTCCGAGGGCAGGCACCCATCGCGCCACACGAATCGAAACATCTCGCGGATGGCGGCGAAGTCACTGTCGAGCGCGATGGCGAGCCGCAACAGCGGCAGCGGATTGAAGGGATGACCATTGGGGAAACGCAAGGGAATGCCTTGTTGTTCGGCCATCCATTGCAACTGGCGATAAATGAAGATTCTCTTGGGTACGATCTCGCCCGGACCTTTCTGGCCCCAGTGATCCAGCAGGCCCGCAAGCAGTACCGGCCGACATTGGACGTTTAGCTCCGTTGGCAGGCGATCCCAGCGTTCACATTGGAGATAGGAGTACGGCGAGATAAAGTCGAAGAACCATTCGGCCTGTTTCATAGCAAGCAGTTGTAATCCAAGGGGTGACAGGGTTTATACTGCGTGGCCACGTCAAAGACGTCAAACCATAGCGATTCATGTCGCGCATAAGTGCAGAAGAATTTGAAAATATTACCAGGGACCGAGTGCCGTTTGTCGGGCAGCTCGGGGTGATTGTGGAGGACATCGGCGCGGGCAACGCGCGGCTGCGGTTGCCGTTTCGTGATGATTTTATTCGCCCCGGCGGCACGATCTCGGGTCCGGTGATGATGGCGCTTGCCGATCTCGCGATGTACGCCGCGGTACTGAGTAAGATCGGCCCGGTTGAACTTGCGGTCACCACCAACTTGAACATCAACTTTCTCAGGCGCCCGTTGCCGGCAGATATCATCGCGGAAGCCAAATTGTTGAAATTGGGCAAGCGGCTGGCGGTTGGCGAGGTCGCACTGTCTCTCGAAGATGATGAGGATATGGTGGCCCACGTGACCGCGACTTACTCGATCCCGCCGGAATATGGCGACGAGACGCCTTAACGCTGGTCGAAACATCGCACCGTGTTAGCGTACGGTCTCAACTTATTGTATCTATAGCGCAGAGGACACTTCGATGGCGAACGATCGGTTTTCCAACATCCAGGCGTGTGTTTTTGACGCCTATGGCACTTTGTTTGATGTGCATTCGGCGGTGGGCCGGCACAAACAAAGATTGGGTACACATGCCGACGCGGTCTCTGCATTGTGGCGGACCAAGCAACTGGAATACACCTGGCTGCGCAGCTTGCTGGGACATCATGTGGATTTCTGGCAGGTGACCGGCGATGCCCTGGACTATGCGCTGGACGCCCATGATGTGGATGATGCGGCGCTGCGCGAAGATCTGATACAGGCGTACCTGAATCTGAGCACCTATCCGGAGGTGACGTCGGTGTTGCAGCGGCTCAAGCAACACGGCATGCGCACCGCGATTCTCTCCAACGGCTCCCCGATGATGTTGGACGCCGCGGTGACCGGCGCCGGGATCGCCGAGCTGCTCGATGCGGTGTTGTCGGTCGAAGATGTCGGCATCTACAAGCCCGACCCGAGGGTCTACCAACTGGCGGTGGACCAGCTCGGTGTCAGCGCAGCGCAGATCAGCTTCCAATCGTCCAATGCCTGGGATGCGGTCGCCGCCGCGACGTTCGGCATGCGGGTGGCGTGGGTCAACCGCTTCGGCCAGCGGCGCGAACGCCTCACAGCGCAACCGGACGCGGAGTTAAAGACACTGGACGAGTTGCCTCCCTTGCTCGGGCTCGAGTCATAACAAGCAAGTTGGTTGTGCAGAACGCGACGTAGGGTGTTACAAATTCAAGGACCATGAGCGTTCTCAAACTCGATACCCACGATACCCTTTACTACGAACATCGGCCGCCGGCGTACGACGCGCGCCACACGTTTGTGTTCTTCAATGCGCTGACCGGCGATGTCGGCATGTGGAATGCGGACGTAGTCCCAGCTCTGAACGAGCGCGGGTACGGCACGTTGACCTATAACTTGCGGGGTCAGGTCAACAGTTCGTTCAGCGATCCCCAATCTTTGGATTGTGACCACATCATCGGCGACGCGATGACGCTGTTGCAGGACGTGAATCCAAACAAACCGATATTGGTGGGACTGTCGATCGGTGGACTGTTTGCCGCACATGCGATGATGCGTGGCGCCAGCGCGGACGGTTTGGTGCTCATCAATACCTTGCGGCGCAACGGGCCGCGGCTGCGTTGGATCAACGATGCGCTGGTGCGCTGCGCGGAGTTTGGCGGCCTGGAGCTGTTTCGCGATCTGTTTTGTCCGCTGTTGTTCAACGAGCGTTGGCAAGCCGAAAACCGTGCCAAGTTCTTGGTGCAGGACAGTTATCGTCCGATCGATCGTTCCAGCGGCATCTATCAATTGTTGAAACACGCCGCCGATGCCGACTGGGAGCTCCCATACGAGCGCTTGACGCTTCCAACGCTGGTGCTGACCGGGCTTCAGGACCACGTATTTCTGGACCTGGAAGATGTCGCGGCATTGGCGTCTCGCATCCCCAACGTCGAGCGCAAACACCAGCCCGATGCCGGACATATGTTACCTGCCGAATGTCCCCGGTGGCTGATCGATACGCTCATGGACTTCGCGGAGGGCCTGTGACGTCACCTTGGCGGCGGCACGCCTGGCTGGCTTACTTCGCGGTGTTCCTCGGCGTTTGCGGCCATGCCTCGAGCGAGTTCGTGGCGGTGGTGTCGCGGGTGGCGGGGCCGGAGCTGTCGGTATGGCGGTTCATGCTGGGCAGTGCGGGGTTGATCGTGTTGTCGCTGTTATTTACCGACAGCCGCGACCTGCTGGCACCCCTCAGGACCCATGGCCTGCGCCTGGTTGGGTTGTCAGCATTGGGCATCACCACCGGTTATCTCATGTTTCACTGGTCGCTGGATTTTGCCACCGTTCCCCAAGTTGCCACCACCGTCACGACGATTCCGATCTTCGTTGCCCTGGCGAATCTGTGGATCAACCGGCAGCCGATATCCGGCGGCCGGTGGCTGAGTGGTATTGCCGCGGTCATCGGTGCAGCGTTGCTGCTCACCGATGGCTATTTGGCACGACTGGCGGGCGACGTAAATAATCTGTTCGGTGTTTTGTTGGCCGTGGGTTGCGCCGCCACCGTCGCGGCATTCATGGTATGGGTGCGCCCGTTGATTGCCGAATACGGGGCGTTGCGAATTACCGCCATCACCTTGGCGTTGGGCTCGGTGGGACTGTGGTTGGTCGTTGGTATCAGCTGGGATGTGTGGGTGAATCCGGCGACTCTGTTCGAGCGCCCGGCACAGCAGGTGGGCGCGCTGATCACTATTGCCCTTTGGAATACCACCATCACCCAGTTCCTATGGATCGGTGGGCTGGCTGCGGTCCCGGACATCACCCGCGGGAGTTATCTGTTCTTTTTGAAGCCGGTGATTGCTGTAGGCCTGACGCTGATGTTTCTTGGTCAGCCCGTCACCCTGATGCAATGGGCGGCGATAGCGGTGATATGCGGTGCGGTACTGGTGGAAATGAATTGGGATCGCTTGATCAGAGCCCGCAAGCGAGCCACATGACGATAGGAGGCAAGGCCTGAGGTGGGTGTGTCACGTCCGCACATTGATACGCGCTTCCTCGTCGGACTCAAACACTTCGGAGGTCACAGCGCGTTTTCCCAACTCCTTACCGAGTTTCACGCGGAGGAAACCGCTGGTCGTGTAACGTGACACCTTGATGTAATAGTTTTGTTCCACGTACTTGACGAGATCCATGTATGCGTCGGCGATCGCATCATCGGCGACGAATCGCTCATAGTTCACCACCGCGTACACGCGTTTGCCCAACGGCTTCAGCACTTTCTCGACGGCTTGCTTGATCTCGTCCAGGTCGGCTTGTGTACGCACGTGCAGCCCGGCGTAGTTTAGAAACAACATATTTTTCGCCGGATCGTAGCTGATTCGGTCTTGCATATGCATATCCAATAACCGGTCCCGGAGTTCCATAGGCTGTGGTTGGAAGATCGCTCGTTCCATCACCTGTGGGCCGTCGATAGCGGATTCAAACGGCAAATGCGCCAAGATATCGCGTTCGAGATCGATCCCCGGCGCAATCTCTGTCAACACCAGGCCGTTCAAACCGAGCTTGAACACACAGCGTTCGGTGATGTAATAAACCTCCTGATTGCGGTGCGCCGCATATTCTCCGTTGAATGTGATCTGGTCGACGTGTTCCAGGAATTTCCCGAAGCGGCCTTCCTTGACGATCTTCAGCTGCCCGTCGGTAATGTCCACTTCTAACCCCCCCGACGTGAACGTGCCGAGGAACACCACCTTCTTGCTGTTCTGACTGATATTGATAAAGCCGCCGCACCCCGCCAGGCGATTGGCAAAGCGGCTGGCGTTAATGTTGCCGCCGCGGTCACACTGCGCGAACCCGAGATATGCCGCGTCGAGACCACCGCCGTCGATGAAATCGAATTCGTAGGAGTGGTCGATAACGGCCTGACAATTCACGGCCGCACCGAAGTCAAGTCCCCCCATCGGAACGCCGCCGATGATGCCTGGATCGACAGTCAGCGTGATGAGGTCGTGGATTTTTTCCTCGTGCGCGACGGATCCCACAACATCGGGTAAGCCGATGCCCAGATTCACGACGCTGTTTTCCGTCAGCTCCAGTGCCGCGCGGCGGGCGATGACCTTGCGCTCATCGAGATCGAGCTTGTCGAGTGTGTCCAGCGGTGCGCGAATCTCCCCGGAATACGCCGGATTGTACTGAGTGCCGTAGGTCTGCATGTGGTACTCCGGCTCGGCCAGCACCACGCAGTCGACCATGATGCCCGGGATCTTCACTTGGCGTGAATCCAAAGAGCCTCTTTCCGCGACACGTTCGACCTGACACACGACGCAACCCCCGGAGTTCCTGGCGGCAATAGCCATCGACAGGTTTTCCAAGGTCAAAGATTCCTTCTCCATGGTGATGTTACCGTCGGGATCCGCGGTGGTGCCGCGAATGAAAGCCACATGAATGGGGAATGCCTTAAAGAACAGATACTCCTCGCCACCATACGTCACCACCTCGACAATGTCGTCCTCGGCGGCGGCGTTCATTTTTCCGCCCTCAACGCGCGGATCGACAAACGTCCCCAAACCGACCTTGGAAAACGTGCCTGGCTTCTTGGCGGCGATATCCCGATATAGATGGGTGATCACGCCTTCCGGCAGGTTATAGGCCGCTATCCGATTGTCAACCGCCAACCGCTCCACCTTCGGCATCAGTCCATAGTGGCCGCCAATGACGCGCTTGAGCAGGCCCTCATGGGCAAGTCGATTGAGTCCCTTGTCGCAGCCGTCTCCTTGTCCACCGGCGTAGACCAGGGTCAGAGCGTTCGGTGATCCGGATTCCAAGAAACTCTCTTCAATACCGGCGAAAAGCTTCTCGGGTGTCCCGTTGCCGCCGTACCCGTTGGTGGCGAGCGTGTCGCCGTCGTGAATGATCGCTATCGCGTCCTCAATGGGAACCACTTTCGAGTACATGGGGCTGACTCCTCGTTCACCGCGTCTCAGTTGACCGCACTATCGTGTGACACTAGATTGAATACCCAAGTTCGCTGCGCGACGGTCAGTAAGCCGGGCTAAAAGGAACCGGTTGCAAGAACGTAGCCCTTGATCACTATGGTAGTGGTTGGGCCCGGTACCATTGGCTAGGCGACCCGGTCTTTGGGTTCCTGGCCGGCAAACACGGCGTCCAGATTATCCAACGCGCGAAAGCCCATCGCGTCCCGGGTCTCGTGGGTGGCGCTGCCAAGGTGGGGAAGCAGGAAGGTGTTGTCGAGTTCCGCGAATTCGGGGCGAATGTATGGTTCGTCCTTATACACATCCAAGCCTGCGGCTCCGATCTTTCCCGAGTGCAACGCCGCGATCAGCGCGTCTTCATCGACGATATTGCCGCGCGCGGAGTTCACTACAATCGCACCGTCGGGTAATTGCGCAATACGCTCGGCGTTGAATAGATTCTGCGTGTCCGGCGTATTGGGGCAATGCAGCGCGAGGAATTCCGAGCGCGGGAGTAGCGAGTCCAGCGAGTGGTGATAGATTGCGCCCGCTTCCCTAGCGGCATCCAGCCGCGAGCGGTTGTGATAATGGATCTCCATATCAAATCCGCGCGCGCGTTTGGCGGTCACCTGCCCAATCCGTCCCAGCCCGATAATGCCTAGCCGTTTGCCGGTCACTTGCGTTCCCAACATGAATGTCGGACTCCACGTGTCCCACTTGCGGGCGCGGATCAGCCGGTCACCCTCACTGGCGCGACGTGCGGCGCCGAGTATCAACAGCATGGTGAGTTCGGCGGTGGCGTCGGCGAGCACGTCGGGTGTATTGGTCACAATAATGCCGTGCTTCGCGGCCGCGGCAAGATCGCAGTGGTCGACGCCGACCGAGAAATTGGCGATGACCTTGATGTTGCCGGAGAGTTGCGCCATCACGTCCGCGGACAAATGTTCGGTGTGCGAGGCCAACACGGCCTGCGCGTCCTTGGCGAGCGTTACCAGTTCCTCGGTGCTATACAATCGGTCGTGTGCATTGAAATGCGGTTGATAGTCCCGTGCCAGACGCTCCTCCACTGCGGGCGGCAGTCTCCGGGTGACCAGTACGGTCGGTTTTTTGCTCATTATCGATTCACCATAGATGTGGCATGATGGATCCGGCTGCTTGCATGCATTAACAGAGCTCGGCGCGAGGCAGGGACACCTGTCGTCGAAAAATTTAACTGAGCGATAATCTACGGTCTGGGTTCATGATTGTAAACCACTATAAAGTTGCCGCTCGCCGGGGTTTTGTTTACGCTGTGGTGCCGGGTCGCACGAGGTAATCAATGACCGATATACAGACGATACGCAGGATACTGAAAGAAAACCGGACGGTGGCGATAGTCGGGTTATCCGCCAACTGGTACCGCCCGAGTTTTTTTGCCGCCAAGTACCTGCAGGATCATGGTTTTCGCGTGATCCCGGTAACACCCACCTATCCGCAGATCCTGGGCGAGCAATGCTATGCGCGGTTGGAGGACATTCCGGAGCCGGTGGACGTGGTGGATCTGTTTCAAAGGCCGGAGGACGTCCCTGTACATGTCGATGCGGCGATCAAGATTGGCGCCAAGGTAGTGTGGATGCAGCTCGGCATCGTCCACGAGGAGGCGGCGCGCAAGGCCCGCGGCGCGGGGCTGGAAGTGGTGATGGATCATTGCATGAAGATCGAATACGCGCGCCTGTTCGGCGGGCTGAATTTCGTTGGTGTCAATACCAGGTTGATTTCATCCAAACGCCCGCTGTGGGTGCCGTATTAGCAACCTAAGATACTCACGTGGCGGATCGAGAATTCGGTATTGAGACCCTTTGCCTGCACGCTGGGCAGCTGCCGGATCCGGCTACCGGCGCCCGCGCCACACCGATTTATCAAACCTCGGCTTACGTGTTCGACGACACCGACCACGCCGCGAGCCTGTTCAACCTGCAGACCTTCGGCAACATCTACACGCGTTTGATGAACCCGACCAACGCCGTGTTCGAAGAGCGCATGGCGGCGTTGGAGGATGGCCGCGCCGCGGTTGCGGTGAGTTCCGGCATGGCCGCGCAGATGACCGCGCTGCTGACGATTCTCGAGCAGGGCGATGAGATTGTGTCGGCCAGCACGCTATACGGTGGCACCTATTCGCAGTTCGATGTCAATTTCCGCAAGCTCGGAATCGAAACACACTTTGTGGATCCGGACGATCCCGAGAACTTCGCCAGGGCCATCACCGCCAACACCAAGGCGATCTTTGCGGAGACCATCGGCAATCCTCTCAACAATGTCCTGGACATCGAGGCGGTGGCCGCGGTGGCCACGGATGCCGGGGTGCCGTTGGTGATCGATAATACCTTTGCCACGCCTTACCTGTGCCGCCCCATCGACCACGGGGCCGACATCGTCGTGCACTCGGCGACCAAATTCATCTGTGGTCACGGCACCTCCATCGGCGGGGTGTTGATTGAGTCCGGCAAGTTTCCATGGGATAACGGCAAGTTCCCGGGGATGGTGGAGCCGTCGCGCGGTTATCACGGCGTGCGCTTCTACGAGACCTTCGGGGACTTCGGTTACACCATGAAGGCCCGCTGCGAGACCTTGCGCACCCTGGGTCCAGCCCTCAGCCCGTTCAACGCGTTCTTGTTCCTGCAAGGCCTGGAGACATTGCACGTGCGTATGGATCGCCACTGTAGCAACGCCCAGGCGGTGGCGGAATTCCTCGCCGCCCACCCGGCGGTGAGTTGGGTGAAGTACGCCGGATTGCCGGACAACGAGTACCACGAGTTGGCCAAGAAATATCTTCCCATGGGACCGGGGTCGATTCTCACCTTTGGTGTCAAGGGTGGGCAACAGGCGGGCGCCAAGTTCATCGAATCGGTGCAGTTCCTCAGTCATTTGGCCAACGTCGGCGATGCCAAGACCCTGGTGATTCATCCCGCTTCGACGACCCACCGTCAATTGTCAGAGGAAGAACAACAAACGGCGGGCGTGACGCCCGATATGATTCGCATCTCGGTTGGCCTGGAAACCCTGGAGGATGTGTTGTGGGATCTGGACCAGGCGTTGACGACATCGCAGGGCTGATGCTGAGCGAAAAAGTTGCGGTAATTACTGGCGCCAGCAGTGGTATTGGTGCGGTGACGGCGAGCTTATTTGCCGTCGCCGGAGCCAAGGTGGTGATGGGGGCACGGCGCGAAGACCGCCTGCATGCCATTCGAGATGAGATTGCGGCGCGCGACGGCGAGGCGCTCGCGGTGCGTTGCGACGTCACCGTGCGCGATGACTGCGAGGCGCTGCTGCAGGCCGGGATCGACCGCTGGGGACGTGTTGATATCCTGATTAATAACGCCGGCATCATGCCGTTGAGCTTTGTGAAGAACTTGCGGGTCGACGAATGGGAGCGCATGATCGATGTCAACATCAAGGGGGTGTTGTTCTGTACCGCCGCCGCGCTGCCACACCTGCTCGCTCAGGGAACCGGTCACATCGTGAACATCTCTTCCATTGCCGGTAAGCGGGTCATTCCCTCCGGTAGCGTGTACTGTGCCACTAAATTCGCAGTTAACGCGTTTAGCGATGCCCTGCGGCTCGAGTTGAGCGCACGAAAGAATATCCGCGTGACCTGTGTTCAACCCGGCATTGTCGCCACCGAATTGACCGATGCCATCACCGATCCGGATCTGGCGTCATTCCAGAAACATATCAAGGGCATCGAGGCACTGCAGGCCGAAGATATCGCCAACGCGATCCTCTACGCCGTGCAGGCGCCGGCGCATGTCAATGTCAATGAGATCGTGCTCAGACCGACACAGCAGGAGCAATAATGGCTATTGAGTTTCCCACCTTGGTACATGTCGTCATTCGATTGTGTACTAGTCTTACTACCGGGGAGGTAGCAGCGTTATGTTGAAGGGAAAAAATGCAATTGTAACCGGCTCTACCAGTGGCATCGGTCTTGCGATCGCGCATGGCCTGGCGCAACAGGGAGCACGCATCATGTTAAATGGATTCGGTGATGAGCAGGAGATCGAAAAGACAAGAGTGGCAATGTCCGAAGCACATAATGTGGACGTGCTTTACAACGGCGCCGACATGTCCAAACCTGATGAGATTTACGCCATGGTTGACCAGGCAATCACCGCATTTGGCAGCGTGGACATCCTGGTAAATAATGCAGGGATTCAACACACCGCAGCAATCGAGGAGTTTCCGGTCGAAAAATGGGACGCGATTATTGCTATTAATCTTTCCTCGAACTTTCACACGATCCGTGCGGCGGTGCCGGGAATGAAGAAACGCAACTGGGGACGTATCGTCAATATCGCGTCAGCGCACGGTCTGGTTGCCTCGGCAACCAAGGCAGCCTATGTTGCCGCCAAGCATGGTGTGCTGGGATTGACCAAAGTCGTCGCACTCGAGACCGCTACGACCGGCATAACCTGCAATGCGATTTGCCCGGGCTGGGTACTCACTCCTCTGGTTCAAAAGCAAGTCGATGAGCGAGCGGAGCGCGACAAGGTCCCGCTCGACCAGGCCAAGGAACTTTTGTTGTCAGAAAAACAACCCTCGAAGGAGTTCGTGACACCGGAACAGATCGCCGGACTAACGGTCTTTCTCTGCTCCGAGGACGCCGCACAGATGCGCGGCGCAGCAATCAACATTGACGGTGGTTGGGTTGCGCAGTAAATATAATACTATGCGCGGTCTGGCACGTGCGCTGAAATGATCCTCCCTTTGGGAAGGATTTGGTTCTCATTAATAGATGGACAGACATTAAACGATGCTTCCTAAAATACAAAAAATTCTCTACGCCACCGACTTGGAACAGCATGCCCGGCCGGTGTTTCGTTATGCGGTGAGTCTTGCCGAACGCTACAGCGCGCAGATCGTGTTGCTTCACGTGATAGAGCCACTCAGCCCGTCGGCTCAGTCACTGGTTGCCAGCGTCCTTCCCGAAGGGATGCCGGAGTCACTACGTAAGGAGGGGATGCAACGCGTACGAAACAAAATCGAGGATCGTCTCAAACAGTTCTGCAAAGATGAGCTGGGTATGGAGCCCAAGGACTGCCGGGTAATCGCCGACGCTCGTGTCGTCGAGGGACGCATCGCCGCCACCGTTCTAGCTCAGGCCGCCGACGTTAACGCCGAACTGATCGTTATGGGCACCCACGGCCGTACCGGCGTCGGCGAAATGTTCCTGGGGTCGGTCGCCCACCAGGTCGTCCACCGCAGTCGGCTGCCGGTGTTAATGGTGCCGCTCGAGTCCTGAGTCAACGCTTGCGTCTGCGCCGGCGGTGGTGCCCACCGCCGGCTACAGCCTGTTGATCAGGTGCATTTTTCTGCGGTATTACCACTGACTGCGGCGCGAATGTGCAGCAGCGCGCAATTTGCCCAGCGACTCAAGAACGACCGCAGCACGGTCCCGATATCGGCTAGCGCCTGGCTGCGCATCCTGCGCGCTTGTTGAATGACGCGTTCGATGTCTTCGGAGTTCAACTCGCCGGGTTTCATTTTGTCTATCGTGTTCATGTAAGTTCTCCTTTAATCAGGGTTCTTCCTGGAGGCCACCGGTGCGAGCCAGGTGGCATCGACTGAATGAAAGTGTAGTTTAATTCCGTTGGATTTATAATCCCTAAAAATGTAACAAGACTTATGAAATATATTCACAAGTAATCGCGATGAATAAACTCGAGGAAATGACCGCGTTCGTGAATGCGGTGGAGCATCACGGTTTCTCGGCGGCCGCGCGCGAACTGCAACTCACGCCCTCGGCGATCAGCAAACAGATCGGCCGTCTGGAAGACCGTCTCGGAGTGCGGCTGTTTCACCGCACCACCCGTCAGCTGAGCCTCACCCAGGAAGGCCGCGCGTTCTACGAGCGCTGCGTGTCGGTGTTGGACGAGATCCAACAAGCGGAGCAAGCGGTATCCGAACTACGCGGACAGGTGCGCGGCGTGCTGCGGGTCGTGGCGGTTGCGGCATTCGCGCGTGCCCATCTGCTGCCGTTGTTCCCCGAGTTCATGGGACGTTATCCCGAGCTCAAGGTTGAACTCCGGCTCAGCGAACGGTCCGTGGATTTGATCGATGTCGGGGCCGACGTCGCGCTGCAGCTCAGCGAGATGATCGATGATGAATCATTGGTGGCGAAGAAATTGTTTACCAATCGCCGATTGGTGTGCGCGGCGCCCGCTTATCTCGATCGACACGGCATACCGCAAACGCCGGAGGATCTGCTCGATCACAACTGTCTGACCCACTCGTCATTCGTCCATTTTAATGACTGGGAGTTCGAGGGCCCGAATGGCACCAAGGTGCTGCATGTCTCCGGAAACTTCGAGGCCAACAGCGCCATGGCGTTGTATGAGGCGGTGTTGGCGGGCATCGGTGTGGCGCGGCTGGCGACATTTCTCGTTGGCCACGACCTATCCACCGGTAGGCTGGTGCCTTTGTTGACTGACTATGCGCACGAAAAATCTTCTCTGCTGGTGGTGTACCCCCACCGCCGGCATTTGTCTACCAAGGTGAGGGCGTTCGTGGACTTTCTCAGTGAGAAGTTCGAGCCGGTTCCTCCATGGGAGCGCGGGATTCAATGAGCGAAGTACATGTCCTTGGCGTCGAGCGCCGCTGGCGGCGATTAACCTGGATATTGCACCAAGGAGCTCGGCGAAGAGATCGAGCCAGGGCGGGGCGCCTTGATGCAATTTTTAGGTTAAGCCTGTCCATCTAGGAGAAAGGTGTTGAGCGCGTCGAGCACTTGATCGGGTTGCTCGGCAAGCATCATGTGACCACAATCATCCAAAATCACCGTGTGCAGATTGCCGATACTGTGAATAAGCTCCTCGGCAATGGCAACCGGCGTCATGCGGTCGTCTCTTGCCAACACCAGCAGCACCGGGCAGCGTAGTTGCCGCGCGCTATCGAGACCGGATTGGTATTGGTTGCAGGCACTCAGATCCATGAACAACACCCCCGGCGGAGCGTGCTCCAGGAGTCGCACAGTGTTGCCAATCATCCACATCCCCGGTACTGGATGGCCCCCCATTCGTGCTGCGTGGCCGTGGCCCCACAGGGTAATCATGTCGAAGGCATCATGATCATTGTTTTTGGCGGCGTTCAGTAATGGTTCGCTGACCGCCAGTGGAATCGATGTGCCCAGCAGCGCAAGCCGCTTCACCCGTTGCGGGTGTCGCGCGCCGGTTTCCAAGGCCACCAACGATCCCATGCTGTGCCCGACCACTGCGGCCTGTTCGATACCCAAGCCATCCAGTAGTTGCACCACCCAATCGGCCATGGTCTCGATATCGGGCAGCGCCGGTCCGTGAGACAGGCCATGTCCCGGCAGATCCAACGCCACGACATTCCAACCGTGATGGGCGAAGTAGCGGCTCTGCAGCAGCCACACCGTGTGATCGAGTCCGGCACCATGAATGAACACAATGGTGTCCTGGTCGGGGATCAAATCTTTGGCGCCGGTATATGCGTAAACCGTCTTGTTATTGACTTTGAGTTTCATCTACAGCCGTGGCCGGTGCGTGTTGATCAAGCCCTAGTGCCGTGGGTTGAAAACGGGCACAGGCAAGTAGGGATCAATATCCGTGGGGCTGGATCGCAAACAAACCTTGGCGACGGTAATAATACGCCACGCCATTTTCGTTTATTTTTGTGACGCATGCAGTCCCCGATCGAGGTCTTCCATCAAGTCGTCCGGATCTTCCAGCCCAACGGACAACCGTACCATGCCTTCCGAGATACCCGCGTCGCGAAGCGCACCGGCGTCCATGCGGTGATGGGTGGTGCTCGCGGGGTGGATGACTAACGATTTCGCGTCGCCGACGTTGGCGAGATGAGAAAATACCTGCAGGCCCTCAATGAACTTGCGTCCTGCGGTGCGACCCCCTTTGATATTGAAACTGAATACCGCGCCCGCGCCATTGGGCAGCAGGCGCTTGGATAATTCGTGATCAGGATGGTCGGCAAGCTCCGGATAGATCACCAAGTCCACCGCCGGGTGCGTGCTCAAATGGGCAACCAGCTTGCGGGTGTTGTCGATGTGACGCTGCACTCGCAATGGTAAGGTTTCGATACCTTGCAGTATGTGAAACGCCGTGGTCGGGCTCATGCAGGCGCCGAAATCCCGCGCGCCCTCTTTGCGCGCCCGTGCAATGAAGGCGGCCGGCCCGAACTCTTCCGCGAATACCAGGTTGTGAAAACCTGCATACGGTTCGGTGAGCGTCGGGAACTTGTCTGACGCCGGCCAGTCGAAGCGGCCACTGTCGACCAATAGACCGCCGATGGCAATGCCGTGCCCCCCTAAGAACTTAGTGGCTGAATGAAACAACAAATCGGCGCCGTGCTCGAAGGGTTTGCACAGGTAAGGGGTAGTGAATGTCGAGTCGATTAGCAGCGGCACGCCGGCGTCATGCGCAATTTCGGCGATGGCCGGAATATCCAATACGTCCAGTCCCGGATTCCCCAGCGTCTCCGCGAAGATCAATCGGGTATTCGGGCGCAGTGCGTCGCGAAACGACGCCGGCACGCGCGGATCGACGAAGGTGGTTTCGATGCCGAAGCGGGGCAGGGTGTAGCACAATAGGTTGTGGGATCCGCCGTACAACGACCGCGATGACACGATGTGTGACCCGGCACCCATTAGTGTGGTGATCGCCAAATGCATCGCCGCCTGGCCGCTGGCGGTAGCGATTGCACCAACCCCGCCTTCCAAGGCAGTAATGCGCTCTTCGAGTACGGCGTTGGTGGGATTTGAAATGCGCGAATAGACATGGCCCGGACGCTCACCGTTAAAAATCGCCGCTGCCTGATCGGTGTCTTTGAATACATAAGAGGTGGTTTGAAAGATCGGTACCGCGCGGGCGCCGGTAGCGGGATCAGGGCGCTGTCCGGCGTGCAGGCTTAGGGTGTCGAAGCGGGGGTATCGAGGGCCAGCCATAATGCGTCCTATGTTCGAGTCACGAGAACAAATTAAAGAGTGTGAAGTTTAAGGTAGAAAGTCGTCGCTGTCCCATTCGGGATGGCATTATGTGCAGGCTCCTTCGATTCCGCTGAGGGCGGGCTCCTTCGACTCCGCTCAGAGCATGCTTTTATAGTTGTCATCCCGACAAGCGGGGCGCGGCTTGGCTGGTGCTTGTGCTGGTGCAGTTGCAGTGCCGTTGCAGTGCTTGTGCTGGTGCTGGTGCCGTTGCAGTGCTTGTGCTGGTGTCGTTGCAGTGCTTGTGCTGGTGTCGTTGCAGTGCAGTTGCAGTAAGGTATCTTACCTTTGTGACAGATGCTTCGCTCCGCTCAGCACGACCAACAACAGGTCGGATTCTTCGCTTCACTCAGAATGACATGTGAGTAATCGGGACAAGCAGTTCCAGGTCGAAGGCTGCGATTTTTTGCGGGCAGGTGCCTTCGGCTGCGATCAAGGTAAGTTGCTGTACACGGAAAGTCGTGGAGAGCGCAGTGGGACCGGCGCCCACCATCACAACTTCGCATTCCGTGCCCACGTGTTCCCGTGGTGCATCGATTGTGGTTGGTGACGAATATATTATATCGTGTGAGACGGCCACACCGGGTCGAAAACAATTTCTTAAGATACCGCGCTACGACCCACAAGGAGAATGCATTGATGAACAGCCTCGAAGACATCACCGAGCGAGCGAGAGGGACGCTGGTAGAGCTCATGGGGCTTGAATTCGATCAAGTCGAACCCGCTCATGCCCAGGCGCACATCGACATACAAACGACGCATCTTGCGCCCAACAATTTTCTACACGCGGCGAGCGTGATAGCGTTGGCCGACACGTGTTGTGGATTCGGCGCGTTAGCCAGCCTGCCGGAGGGCGCGCATAGCTTCACGACCATCGAGCTCAAGGCCAATTTCCTGGGTACCGCCACCGAGGGAACCGTCACTTGCGATGCGGTATTGCGTCACGGTGGGCGCACCACCCAGGTGTGGGACGCGGTGGTAACACATGAGAAAACTGATAAAACGATCGCTTTGTTTCGCTGTACGCAGATGATTCTGTATACGAATCCATAGCAAGCTCGTGTGGCGGGCCACGAGCAACATCCTGTGAGTTAATAGAAACGCGCAGTAAGCGCTGACACACAATAAACAATCACCAACCAGAATTTCAATTAGGAGAACATAACGATGAACGTATCGGGTCACGCTGCGATAGTTACCGGCGGCGCATCCGGGATGGGGGCGGAGACCGCCCGCGCCCTGGCCGCGGCCGGCGCCAAGGTCAGTGTCATGGACGTCAACAAGGATGCATTGGACGAGGTGGCAAAAGAAATCGGCGGGCTGGCGTTGGAATGCGATGTCGCCAGCAGCGAGAGCGCACAGGCCGCAGTCGCTGCAGCGAGAAGCGCCCATGGCGCTGCCCGGGTGCTGGTCAATTGCGCTGGAATCGCGCCGGCAAAGCGCATCGTGGGCCGTAATGGGCCGATGCCATTGGAGGATTTCAAGAAAGTCATCGATGTGAATCTGATTGGTTCGTTCAATGTGCTGCGCCTGGTGGCGGCGGATCTGTATGCGGAGGAGCCTCTCGATGACGTTGGAGAACGCGGCGTGATTGTCAACACCGCGTCAGTCGCCGCGTTCGAGGGACAGATGGGACAGGCCGCATACACCGCTTCCAAAGGGGGATTGGTGGCGTTGACCATCCAGGCAGCGCGCGATCTATCCGGCAAGGGAATCCGTGTGGTGACCATTGCACCGGGATTCATCGCCACGCCGATGTTATTGGGGATGCCGGAGGAAATCCAGGAGAGCCTCGCGCAGCAAGCACCGTTTCCGAAACGTTTCGGCCGCCCCGACGAATACGCGAAGCTGGTGCTGCACATCATTGACAATCAGATGATCAACGGCGAAGTGATCCGCCTCGACGGCGGTGCACGCATGCAACCGCGTTGATAGGAGTCGGGGTAAACGACGCCAACCCGCGTCACTTTGCACAATCCGACGCCTGCCCATTGCTGTCCCGCTACGTATGACAACAATAGTTGAGACTCTGTGAAATCAAGTTGTGCGGCCTATACTCTGTTGGCGTTGGTACTCAGTAGCTGTGCGCCCACGCGTCACACGGTGGAGCCCTATCGCAGCGACACACAACGCGCGGCGCAACTGGAGCGCAAGGCCGAGCGGGTTTGTCAACAAAGCGTGACCATCGGACCGCCGGCCAAGCCCTTCGTCACCGACGGTTGCACGCTGTGGCCGGACGGGCGTTGGGTGGAATGTTGCGTGACGCACGACATTCCCTATTGGTGCGGCGGCAGCGCCCAGCAGCGCCGGGATGCCGATCGGCTATTTAGGACGTGTGTGTCGGATCATTCTTCGGCATGGATGGGCGCCTTGATGTTTCTGGGTACACGGATTGGTGGTCATCGCTTGGTTCCATTTCACTGGCGCTGGGGTTTCGGGCGCAACTACCCGGTGGACTACGGCAATTAATTGGCTGACGACCTCAATCCGCATATCGCGCTGCCAAATCCCCGGGATCAAGGACCAGAGCCATGGATAACTATCTGAAATAAATATATTTTTACTGCTTGCCTGCGAATGTGGCTCGGGCAGTGCATGGCAGCGTTTTCACAGTCTTTGACCCATCGCACTGCTTTCCGGGCGGGCCCGATGGTATTCTTGGACCATGATTTTTAAGGAGAACTACCTTGTTTAATGAGGGTCCCGGATCTCTTATGTGGCAAGCTGAACTTCCAACCGTTAGCGCTCTCGAATAAGGGCATGGTCAAGAACACGTACCGAGCCACGCTGTTCGTAATTTCGATACCGTTTCTCGGGTGGTGCGCGGCCGCGGCCGTCGCCGCTTCGGGGGCCGCGTACACGGATTTGTCGGCAGCGCAGCACGCGTTGAATGCGGCGCTTGCCGCCGAGGCGCGTGCGACGGCCGAGTTCCAGAGGCTGCGGCAAAAGGGCGCATTGTCTCCGGCGGAATTGGATGACTACCGCACCTTCTTGATCCGCCTGGACCGCATGGTTCGAGTGAACTGTCGAGCGGTGTCCAGATTGAAGGCCGACACCGGGGACACGGCGCCCGAACCCAACTGCGAACGCGGCGCGATCAGCGAACAATTGCCGCTTTCCTTCCCCAACGAGCAGACCGAGGGAGAGCGTATCGTGGCGCTGGAACGGCGGCTGGGTTCGTCGTTGTCAGAGTTTGACGAGATGCTGCTGCGTGAGATGGAGCAATTGGCGCGCACGCAAAGCGGTTCGCCTGACGCCGGGACCGGTGCCGGATTGGGAACCGGGGAACAGCCGGGTAGTGCGGAAGCGGGAGACGATCAATCGGCGCGCGGTGAAGGACCGGGAGACAAGTCCAGTCCCGCAACCGACAGCGGCGCCAAAACTAAGGCTGAAAAATCTACCGACCGGACGGCCACCGGCGGCGTCCGCGAAGCAGGTCAAACGGCGAAGGTTGATCAAGCCGGTGCGAACAAAGACGCCAAACGAACAGGCGCGGTTAAACAGGACGATGTCCCCGACGCCGGCGATGACGATGTGGTTGCCCGGCAGCTGCGCGAAGCGGCGGAAAACGAGACCGACCCGGAGCTTCGCGAGAAGCTTTGGGAAGAATACAAGCGATACAAGTCAGGCAAGGCGCAGTCAAAATGACATCGATGAGATCCTGTGGTTTGGTGATCATGCTGGCGGTTGTGGCGATGCTGGCGGCGGGCTGCCAGACCATGACTGTTGTCGAACAGGTCGAAGACACGCCGGTGATCAACGCGCAGGCCGAGCTTGAGGAGCAACAACTCCTTGACGTAGGTATTCGCGTCTTCGATCCCGGTGAGATCAGCGAAAAGGACCGTAAGAAAAAGGGTCTGACTACCGAAATCCGGTCCGCCGAGGCGCGTTATATTCCGCTCGTTCTACGAGACACGTTGCAAAGAACAGGTCACTGGGGTGCGGTGCGCGTTGTGCCGGCGCAAACCCACGCCGTCGATGTGTTGGTGGAAGGGAAGATCGTTGACTCTGACGGTGAGGTTTTGGAGTTGGAGGTAGAGGTAACCGACGCCTCGGGACAGCGGTGGTTCAGCAGGGTGTATGAAAAGCAGGTTGATGCCCAGGCCTACCTCGACACCGACGAAAGCGAAATATTTCAAGATATCTACAATCGAATCGCCAACGACCTGTACCGTCACAAAGCGAAATTATCGACAGCGCGGATCTTGGAGATCCAACGCGTCGCCCAACTTAGATTTGGTAAATCGCTGGCGCCGGAGGCGTTCGACGGCCTTGTTGCCGCGACCGACGATGGCCAATATCGCATTCAACGACTGCCCGCCCAGGACGATCCGATGTTCGATCGAGTGATGAAGGTCCGCGAGCGCGAACATATGCTGATCGATGTTGTGAACGGATACTACGACAAATTCAATGCCGGGATGGCGGGTGCCTATTTCGACTGGCGCAAGGCCCGCAGCGACGAGGCCGAGGCGTTGCGCGAGGTCAAACAAAAGGCCGCCAATCGCTATCTTTTGGGCGCCGCGATGATCGTTGGCGCCATCGCCATTGAGGCTATGGGCGGCAGCTCCGGTACCGACACGGTACGGGACGTGATGGTCCTCGGCGGTGCTTATAACGTCAAGCGCGGTATGGACATCAGCGCACAGAAGGCCATCCATGAGGATGCGATCCGCGAGCTTGGCGAGTCGTTCAATGCCGAGGTGGCGCCATTGGTGCTCAACGTCGAGGGGCAGACGCTGGAATTGACCGGCTCGGCCGAACAGCAGTTTCACCAGTGGCGGCGTCTGCTCAGCGAAATCTATGCAACCGAGACCGGCGCGCCGACGACCCACATTGCGGACGACGATCAGCCTTCATCTTCACCGGTGAAATGACCCCAAGAAGTGAGGTAGTGGCGCCGGGGGAGAACGCGGCGTGACCCGCGCTCGGATTCACGCTCCCCTTTGGCTTCGGATCTCGCTGCTGACGGCGCTCATGGTCTTACTGACTGCCGTGGTGGTGGTGGTGTGGGTGCTTCCCGATTTCGTAGACCAACGCGGCGTCGTTGACGAGTCTAACGACCGGCCGTCCCCCGAGGCGGCCAAACCGGTAGTGCCAAGAGCGGAACAGGTGCGCTTCGCGCGTGACAAACGCGAGGCAGAGCGAATGTTGCAACAAGTGCTTGAACGTCAGACTGTGCTCGAGGCGCAGCAGGTGCGGGTGTGGGGCGGCGCGGACTATGAAACGGTGCTCATGCGCCTCGCCGAGGGCGACGCCGAGTTTACCAATAAGAGCTTTGCGGCGGCGGCCACGATTTATCAGGCAGTTACGGCCATGTTGGTGACACTGGAAGCCTCCAAGGCCGACCGGCTGGCCGTGGCGCTGGAACAGGGCGCGCAAGCACTACAGAACTACGACGCTGAATCGGCGCGGAAACATTTCACCATCGCGCTTGCCATCGACCCACAGCACGCACAAGCGCGGCGCGGCACGGCACGAGCAAAGACCCTCGATCGCCTCGCCGGCCTGTTGGCGTCTGGACGCGAGCACGAGCAGAATCGCCAGTGGGCGTTGGCCGAGGAACAGTTTCGTGCGGCGCAGCGCCTGGATCCCGACTCGCGGGAAGCGGATGAGGGTGTGGCGCGGATAACGGCGGTAATCAAGCAAGTTGAATTCCATGCCGCCATGTCTGATACATTGACCGCGATTGACAGTGGGGCGCTGCCCGAGGCCCGCCGCGCATTGGAGCGTGCACGCGTACTGAATCCGGAGTCGGCGGAGGTGGTAGATGCACAACAACGGCTGACGCGGTCAATACAGGCGCAAAAGATTGCCCATCATCGCACGCGCGCTCAGCAAGGTGAGGACAAAGAGCGCTGGCAGGACGTGATTGCCGAGTACAAGGCGGTGCTGGCGATCGATCCGCAAGCGCAATTTGCGTTGCAGGGTCTTCCGCGCGCCGAGCGGCTTGCCGAATTACATGCGCAGTTGGATAACTACCTCGATGCCCCTGATCGCCTGCAATCGCGTGAACCGCGGACCAACGCCGATCGTCTGATACAGAGCGCGGCGTCGCTGTCGCACACCGGGCCCAGACTGCGAGACAAACTCGCTGCCCTTGAGGATCTGGTCAGACTCGCCAGCACCCCGGTGGCGGTGTTGATACGCTCCGACAACCAAACCGAGGTGTCCATTGACCGGGTCGGCCGTTTCGGCCGGTTCTCGGAATCGCGGATGACATTGCTGCCGGGTACCTACCGTGTGCGCGGGACGCGGGTGGGATACCGCGATGTGCGCCTGGAATGGACGGTCACCGCCGGGCCGGTCTTGCAAACCATAGACGTGCGTTGCGAGGAACAGATTTGAGCGCGCTCACGATTACCAGCACCAACGCACAAGACCGGCGATGCGCCGACGGCGAGCGCCTCAGCATCGGCGGTGAGGGCGCAGATATTCCGTTATCCGGTGACCGCAGCCAGAATGAATACGCGTACCTCGAATGCCGTGGTGGGCACCCGTGGTTGGTGCCCGGTGTGCCCACGATCACGCTATTGCTCAATGAGCGGCGTCTTACAGATCCCGCGCCGTTGCGGGATGGCGACCAGGCAAGAATCGGTGCGGTGACGCTGGCATGTGTGTTCACGGGACAAACTCTGCAACTACGGGAAAGCGCCGGTGAACCGTCAAGCTTCACCACTGCCCCCACGGCCCCGGCGGCGAAACGCGGTGGCCGCCGCATGCTGCGGTTCGCTGTACTGGCGATGTTCCTGGTTCTGCTTTTGGTCGCAGTCTTTGTGTTTACCGCCACGCCGGTGTCGGTGACGATAACGCCCGCACCGGAAAAGCTCGAGTTACGCGGAAATTTGCCGGCAATGAAGCTGCAGGATCGGTATCTGGTCTATCCCGGTGCCTATGAGATCGTCGCCAGCAAGCCTGGCTATCAGCCGCTTAGCCGTGGCGTCGACATCCGCCGCGGAACGCATCAAGAGTTGGCGTTCGACATGCAAAAGCTACCCGGCCGCATTACGCTGGTGAGCAATCCAGTCGTGGGTGCAAGCGTAAGTGTTAATGGCCAACAGGTCGGCGTGACACCGATTCGGGATCTCGAACTGCCTGCCGGTGTGCATCAGGTTCAGGTGGCGGCGGTTCGTTACCAGCCCCTTGCACTCGATTTGAACGTGGATGGCATGGGCCGCTCCCAGGAAATCGAGGTCACGTTACAACCGGATTGGGCCCCGGTGTCGTTTGCATCGAGTCCAAGCGGTGCCTCACTATGGATTGACGGTGAAGAGGTCGGCACAACACCGGCAACCGTGGACCTGCTGTCGGGAGAGCACGCAATCGAGCTGCGGTTGCGCGACCACGACCCGGCTCGCTCGCGGCTTACCGTGGTGGCTGGTGAGGCGATGACACTCGAGTCGTTCATGCTCACACCGTCTGACGGACTGCTTGCCATCAACAGCGAGCCGGTTGGCGCTTCGGTAACGATGGACGGTAAGTATCAGGGGGTGACGCCGCTCGAACTCACGCTCACACCGGAACAACAACATCGTATTGTGTTGTCCAGGACCGGCCGCAAGACGGTCACCAAGACGGTGACTCTGAAAGCCGCGGCCAGCGAGACTGTGGACGTCACGCTACCCGCGGAGTACGGCGCGCTATTCATTGTCAGCAATCCCCCCGATGCACGGCTCTATGTCGACGGCAAAGATCGAGGCGCGGGCGCCCAGCGCTTGCAGTTGACCACCGAGCCGCACCAGCTGGAATTCAAGAAGTCGGGGTACGAACCCTACCGGGTTACCGTCACGCCCCGTGCCGGAGTGAGCAAAGAGGTGACGGTCACGTTGAGCAGAATCGGCGCGAGCTCGCGCCGGTCGGCAACCACCAAGACGGTTACCACCGGCGAGGGCCAAGTGTTGCGGTTGATCGAGCCTGGCCGCTTTACCATGGGGGCCTCGCGTCGCGAACAGGGCCGGCGGGGAAATGAACAGTTGCGCCAGGTGCAGCTGAAGCGGGCGTTATATCTCGGGGTCAAAGAGGTCACCAATGGACACCGGTGGTCGACGTACGCTGGGACCAGGCTGCCTCCTATCTGAATTGGTTGAGCGAGAAGGACGGATTGACCCCGGCCTACGCGAAACAGGGCGACAAGCTGATTGCCGTGCGGCCGCCGACCAACGGTTATCGTTTGCCCACCGAGGCGGAATGGGAATACGCGGCGCGCTATGCCGAGCGTTCGCGTGCGAACAAGTACGACTGGGGAAACAGCTATCCACCGAGCGGCTCGGCGGGCAACTACGCCGACCGCGCTGCGACCGGCTTGCTTCCCAATACGCTCTCGACCTATAACGACCAATTCGCGGTCACCGCCCCGGTCGGCAGCTTTTCAGCGAACCGGTTGGGTATCCACGATGTGGGTGGGAACGTGGCAGAATGGTGCCACGACTTCTACGACGTCCACGCGACCGGTGCGCGCGTGGTACGAGACCCGATCGGACCCGCAACGGGGCGCCACCACGTGGTGCGCGGCGCCGGTTGGAAACACTCGACCATCAGCGAGCTGCGATTGAGTTTTAGGGATTACAGTGACAAAGCGAGGCAGGATCTTGGATTCCGGATCGCGCGTTATGCTGAATAGCAGGCTGATGTTCGTGTTGGCGTTGATTTTGGCGGCGCCGGCGATGGGTCAGTCGCCAGCACCCACGCCACAATCCGGTCCTGAGAAGCCGCAGACCGAGGCCGTCCCCGAATCGCCGTCGCGATCACCGCCGCGGGCGGGAAAACTTCCCGAGCGGTTCGTGCCGACGGACAAGATATCTCCAGACAGTGTAATTTCATTTCCTTCTGATATTTGAGTGAGGATCAGTGATGAGTGCGAACTTCATGAAAAAGGCGATCCCGGTGGAATTTATCTATCAGGTATTTTCACTGCTCGTCGCCGTTATCTTAGTCCATGCGCTCTATGTCGCCATGATCAGGCCCAACGCCGAGGCGTTCCTGCAAGCCGAGTCGCAGCGGATGCAGGCCGATCCCCAATACGTCCAGCAGCGGTCATTCTACGTGGTGGTACGCGACTTCGAGCAAGAAGCCTGTTTTGTGCTCATGCTGTGGGCATTTGCAATCATGGGTTACAAAGGGACATTGATCTATCGGGAACGGCGTCTGCTCGATGCGGATCTCATTGGTGATGCGGGCGACGCGCCGATCACCCAGGACGATACCCAGGGGTTGTCGCGCCGCATGCAATCCTTACCCGCGCGTGCCCGGGGCCTGCTGCTGCCGCGCGCATTGACGGCGGCCTTGCATCGCTTTGCGGCAGCGGACAACGTGCAGGGTGTTTCCGCCGCCTCACGCGAGGTGTGTCAGTCCGAAGCCGAACGTCTCGAGTCGGAACTGTCGATCATCCGCTACATCGCCTGGGCCATTCCCTCGATTGGCTTCATCGGCACCGTGCGTGGCATCAGCGATGCGCTGGCGCAGGCGCACCGGGCGGTGGAAGGGGACATCACCGGGGTCACCCAAAGCCTGGGTGTGGCATTCAACTCAACGTTCATCGCCTTGGTAATCAGCATCGTCGTCATGTTCTTCGTGCATCAGCTGCAGCTTGCCCAGGAGCGGGTGGTGCTCGAGACCGAAGGTTATTGCGATCAGCGGCTGATCCGCCGCCTGCGACGATAGCGATCGCATCGCGGGCATCCTATGGCCGCCCTCAGCCCACGCAGCAAACGACGCGGCATCAGCGTCTTCGGGCTCTCGTTTCTGGATGTCATGTTCTGTGGATTCGGTTCGGTCATCTTGTTGGTGATGATCGTTAACGCCGACACCCTGACACGCCGCAAGCAAGTGCATCAGGATCTGCGCGGTGAGGTGTCGCGTCTCGAGACCGAGGTGGTGGCGGGCGAGCGCTATCTGGCCGAACTGCGAAACGTGCTCGATGAAATTGAACGCGAACGCGTGATCACCGAGGGCCGGTCTCGCGAGGTGTTGGACCGCATCCGGCAAATGCAGCCCGAGATCGCCACGTTTACCAAGGAGACGCAGTCGCAGCGTGAGCACGTCAACCGCCTCAAGTCGGATGTAAACAAACTCGATCAGGACCGGCAGAAGCTGGCCGCCGAACGGGAGAAGGAAAAAGCACAAGGCAGCAAGGTCAGGCGTTATATCGGCGAGGGAGATCGTCAATATTTGACTGGGCTGAAAATGGGCGGCAAGCGCGTGCTAATCCTAGTGGATGCTTCCGCGAGTATGCTGGAAGAAACCATCGTCAACATCATCCGCTTGCGCAACCTTCCCGATGCGGTAAAACGCGACGCGCCCAAATGGCAACGCGCGGTGCGTACGGTAGAGTGGCTGCTTGCCCAGCTACCTGTCGAAAGCCGATATCAAATCTTTGCGTTCAATACAAAGGCGCGGCCGTTGATTGCGGGCACGGATAGAAAATGGCTGAACACCCGCGACACCGGCATACTCGATGAGGCGGTCGCGCGGCTGCGTGCGGTGGTGCCGGGCGGCGGTACCAGCCTGTACCACGCATTCGATGTGGCCGGTACGCTGACACCGCGGCCTGACAACATATTTCTCATCAGCGATGGTCTGCCCACCCAGGGAAAATCCAAGCCGGGACGATCGCGGGTTTCCGGGGAGCAACGCCGTAAGTTGTTCCGCCGGGCCATCGACCGGCTGCCCGGCAACATACCTGTTAACACCATCTTGTTCCCCATCGAAGGGGATCCATTTGCCGCCAGCGAGTTCTGGAAACTGGCGTTATCGACCGCGGGGTCATTCCTGGCGCCGTCGCGGGACTGGCCATGAGGCGCCGGCGCCGCGCCGTGGAGGCGTTTAGTATCTCTTTCCTCGACGTGATCTGCTGCGCATTCGGCGCCATTATCCTCGTGTTGGTGTTGTCCAAGACCGCTGAACCGCGGGTGTTGGAGGCGATTCGCGCCGACCTCAAGGAAGTGGTCGCCGACCTCAGCAAACAGATCTTCGAGATACGCGGCGACACGCAGGTCCTCAACCGGCAACTCAACAGCAAACGCGAGCAGGTGTCCGAGATAAAACAGAGTCTCGCGCGGCTGATCGGAGATCTAGCGACCGTTCGCGGCGAGTTTACATCCGCGCAACGCGATCTGGAGGTGCAGCGTGCGATCAGCGGGCGGCTGCAGTCGGCGAAGCAAGAACTCAGCGCCGAGATGCGGCGTCTGCTCGGCGAGGGATACCGCCGCCCCCCTGCGGACACCACCGTTGGCGGCATCCCGGTGGACAGCGAGTACATCATATTCATCATCGACACCTCGGGGAGTATGTTCAATTACGCCTGGGAGTTGATGCTAAGAAAGGTCGAGGAAACGCTGAGCATTTATCCGCAGGTCAAGGGCATCCAAGTGATGAACGACATGGGTGAGTACATGTTCTCGCAATACGCGGGCAAATGGATTGTCGATACACCGGCGCGGCGCAAAGCGATCCGCCGCCGGCTCGCCACCTGGAATCCGTTCAGTAACAGCAGTCCGGTTGAAGGCATCACCCGCGCCATCCGCACGTATTACGCGCCGGACAAGAAGATCAGCCTGTACGTGTTCGGTGACGAGTTCCGATGGCTTGGACACCACCGGTGTACGTTTCGCCGCCCTGATGCGCCTGCTCAGTGAGCGCAACGGCGGCACGTTCGTGGGCTTGAACACCATCAATCCGTAGGCGTATTCAGCAACCGAGCGGATGATCCGCAGGCGTTCCCGCAGCGGGTAAACTGTGGACGCGGCCTGCGCCGGCGCCGCAGCGCCACCCGGAAACCTATTGTAATTCCACACCTGCCGGTGGGACGTCAATCGAAGCTATGTTGCTGGCGGTTGAAGGCGTAGAATAACCGACGTTCATGGTAGGTCATAGGTTGCATGAGACTGATGTCTCGAGTACCGCTAGGGGAGGCCGCCGAATGCAGAACGAGAAAGCGGAAAGGTTTACGTCGAACGCCGGCCGGTTCTTGCTTCCCGCGGGTTTTGCCGCCGTCATCCTGTTGATGATCCTGGTGGCCGCCATCGGCGCCGAGCGCATGGCTGAGAACAACCGCCGCATGGAAGAGATCGTCACCCAACATAATGTCAAGACCAACCTGGTCATGACCATGTACACGGCGGCGCGGGAACGCTCAATTGCCCTACTCAGTATGGTGACCATGCGCGACCCGTTCGAGCGCGAGGAAAAATACGAATATTTCAATGAGCTCGCTACGCAATTTGCCGTAGCGCGAATCGAGTTGGGTGGGAAGAAGCTCGATCAACGGGAGCAGGCGCTCTATGAGCAGCAGGCCGCTCTGGTGCGCCTCGCAGTGCCGTTGCAAACCAAAGTGGTCGAACTGTTGGTTGAGGACGACGTCGACGCCGCCGTCGACATCCTGGTCAACCAAGCGATCCCGGCACAGGACAATGTCCTCGCTCAGTTGCAGGCTATGTTGGACTATGAGCAGCAGTCGGCGCGCCGCGCGTTCGACGAAGCGAGCCAGGTCGTCCACAACACCACCGTGTTCATGATGTTATTGGCGCTGACCGCCATCCTGCTCAGCGCTATTATTGCTAACTTTGTCATCCGTAAGACGAGGCGTGATGAGAAAGCGTTGCGGGAAGCCAGGGACTATTTGGAAGAGCGGGTCAAAGCGCGCACCCATGAGCTTTCCGCCGCCTATGAAGATTTAAAAAACCACGAACGCGAGATTGAAATCAAGAATCAGACCTTGGAGTCGTTATCGAACAAGCTCTCCAAATATTTGTCACCGCAAGTCTACGCATCGATCTTTTCCGGCAAGCAGGAAGTGCAGCTGACCAGCCGCCGTAAGAAATTAACGATCTTCTTTTCGGATATTGCCGGTTTCACCGAGGCCACCGACCGGATGGAATCGGAGGACCTCACCCAGTTGATCAACCGGTATCTCACCGACATGTCGAAAGTCGCGCTGGAGCACGGCGCTACCATCGACAAGTACATCGGCGACGCGATCATGATTTTCTTCGGCGATCCCGAGACCCGCGGCGTCAAAGAGGATGCATTAGCATGTGTGAAGATGGCCATCGCTATGCAGCAGCGCATGGCGGAATTGGGCGCGGAATGGCGCGAGGCGGGGATCGAAACGCCGCTGACCTGTCGTATCGGCATTCACACCGGCTACTGTACGGTGGGCAATTTTGGCAGCGAAGATCGTATGGACTACACCCTCATCGGCGGGGCAGTAAATTTGGCTTCGCGGCTCGAGCACGAGGCGTTGAGCGGCGGCATTTTGATCTCCTATGACACCTATGCCCACGTCAAGGACGAGGTCTATTGCGAAGAGATGGGTCAGCTACAGGTGCGCGGAATCGCCTACCCAATCGCCACCTACCGGGTGGTTGATCTGCACGCGAATCTGGACGCAGGCTATCGGGCCATTCACACCGAACTGCCGCATCTCAAACTGGACACCGATCCCCGATTGATGACCGAGCAAGAGCGACACGAAGCTGCGGCGGCGCTGCGCAAAGCGGCGGATCACCTGGTGCACAAAGACGCCGCGACGCTACCGCGAGCGAAGGTCCAGAAGCTGCGCTAAAGTCAGCTCTTACGATTACCACAAGGCCCCGGCCCGATGTCATTGTTCCGCCGCGGCGGCCGACTGACCGATCCCCTTCGCCATCAACCGGTAGTCTTCGACAATATGCGGAGCCGTGAATTGTTTGGTCAGTGATGCGCGACCTCGAGGATCGGCTGGCTGCCGGAAAACACCGGTTCCAGTACGACGCCCAGCGCATCGCCGAATTTACTGACCGCGATGTAGGTGGTGATGGTGAATACCGCTTCGACAATTTGCGGCTCGGTAAAATGCTTGTGCAACCGCTCCCACAATTCCTTTGAGACCTGATTCGCGTCGACACCGATCTGCACCGTGAGGTCCATCAATGCCTTCTCGGCATCGGTGAAATGCGGGCTGTCCTTGTAACGGTCGCCGCCGATATCCGTAATCTTGTCTTCGGAGATCCCAAGACGCTTGCTCAGGGTCTCGTGTTGCACCACGCAGTACTGGCACTCATTCCGATGCGTCGCCTTGAGAATCAGGAGCTCCTTGGTGACCCAGTCCAGCGCGCCATCTTTCAAGATTGCCATGATCAGATCGGTGAACACGGTGCCTAGCTCCGGCGTGTGGCCGAAGACCTTGAAGATATTCAACAGCATCTCAAATCGCGCCTCGGCCTTGTCATAAAAGGCGAGGGTTTCAGGACTGGCCTGGTCACGCTCGACATAGGAAACGGTCATTACTTCATCCTCCTGGTTGGTTGGGAACGCATGTTCAACGGTATTGGTGTCAGGGCGCAATATCAAATTGGGCGTAATACCCATTGCTGTCTCGCTCAGACATTAGGCGAATAATTGATGTCATAACAATCCAGGCGAGACATCTGGCCCGTTATTGGTGAATTCGATTTCTCGATGTCATTCGGACCATTAACATATCATTCTGAAGCGAAGAATTCGTCCTGTCGGCGGTCGTGTCGAGCAATGCTTACATGCGTCGTTCTGAGCAACGCGAAGAATCTCACCATGGCTGACGATGGCAGCGCGTTTGAGAGGGTGAGATCCTTCGGTGCGGTGCACCTCAGGATGACAATCGTAGGGCCTGCATTGAGCGAAGTCGAAGGAGCCTGCCCTGAATCGTGACTGGGACAGCAATAGCTTGGCACGGTAAATGCGCGTCTAATCACATTCAATGCAGTTGAGTTCATGGCCAATGTGATTGTGGCGTTCCGTGGGATCGACCACCCATGGCCGGTTTTGCCACGGCGGGCGATGGCGCACGTGTTGCGTGTGCGAACATTCGAGGTCCGCCACCCAGTCTCCGAGTTCATCCTGATGAAAGCCGATAATCTTGCGTCTTGCCATGGGATGCGCGGGTTCACGCTTCCGATCGCGGAATGCCGGCAAGCACCTTCAGGTGTTGCTCGACGCACAACGCAATGACCTCGAGGCTGTAACCGCCCTCGAGCATCGAAATTAGAATTCCGTTCGCGTGTTTGTTCGCGGCTTCCAACAGACGCTCGCTCATCCACGCATAGAACTCGGTGCTGAGATTGATTTGTGCCAACGGATCCTGACGGTGGGCGTCGAATCCCGCTGAGATCAGCACCGCACTCGGTTTGAACTCATCGATCTTGGGCATGATCCGTTCCGTGAACGCAAGCTGATAATCGGCATCGCCGCAGCCGGCCGGCATCGGACAATTCAGCGTCGCCCCCGCGCCCTGCCCGACGCCGGTTTCCGTATAGGCGCCAGTTCCGGGATAAAATGGGAACTGATGGAGACTGACGTACAGAACCGATGGGTCTTCCTCGAAACTGTGCTGGGTGCCGTTGCCGTGGTGGACGTCCCAGTCGAGAATCACAATCTTGTCCAGGCCATGTTTTTTCTGAAGATAGCGGGCGGTGATGGCGACATTGTTGAACAGGCAAAAACCCATGGCCGCATTTACCTCCGCGTGATGCCCTGGCGGACGGACCAGCGCAAAACCGTTATCCACTTCACGGCTCACGACGCGGTCGGCAAGCTCCAGCGTGCCGCCGGCCGCCAACAGGGCAACGTCGAAGGACTCCCGGCTCACGCCGACGTCCGGCGTATCGACAAACGGCACGCCGCTGGCAATTTCTTCCGCGGCCCGGTCGATATACCCGCCACTATGAATGTTCTCTACCCATTCCCGATCGGCCGCACGGGGTGCGAATTGTTTTAAGCTTGCAAACCACGATTGGTTCTCCAAATGTGACATCGTGGCCATCAGGCGCTCGGGCCGTTCCGGATGTCCGGCACCGGCGTTGTGGTCCAAAAAGCGTTTGTCGTACACAAATCCCGTGGCCATCAGATTGTCTCCTCGCCGCTTCGGTGATCGTTATGATATCGGCGATTTCGCATGATCACCCTCGGTGTTCTCCTCCGGTTGGTGGTAGGCCGGCCATAATCGTTTGACGACTTCGCTGCCGGGCGCGTAGGCGTGGCAGGTGCTCAGCAATATAGGCGGTTTTTGTGGACGGCTATCTGGTTTGAGATGCCGTCGCGCCTTGATCGGATAGATCGCCTGAAACGCGGTGGTGGCCACCGGCCCCAGCAACTCGCGTAGATGGGTACAACCGTTGACGCCGCCGACGCGTTGGTTTATTTCTTTGCGCCAACCGGGCCGGATCTGGATACCCTTGAGCTCGTCAAAGCTGTGCGTGGCGTCAGGGCAAATACGATAGGGACCGTAGTCGGTAATCGCCTCGACATCCTGGATAATAAAGTCCTCATCGACGGTTAAACGCAGCCACATCTCATGTATCGGCTCACCGGATGTGATCTCTCCGCGGTCGTGGTTGGGAAAGCTATAGGTTTTGGTATCCACCAAATGGCCTTCGATGTCCCACAGTCCATCGTCGCGACGGTAGCCCTGGCACTCGATGTGGCGTTGATGAATGAGTTCGCGATTGGTGCTCGGTTTGGATAAAGACATGACGGCCACATGTTAAGTAGCGAGTTTAAGGTAACAAGCGCAGAGTCGCATGACGCTTGACGTGTATCACGACGTGCGCGCCTGTCTCATTTGTATTTGTCAATTTGCGATTAGGTCAGGCTGCCCAGCTCCTTGGCGACATCGCGCAACTTGAATTTCTGGATCTTTCCGGTGGAGGTCTTGGGTAGCTCTCCGAACACCACGGTTTTGGGGCACTTGTAATGCGCCATGTTATCGCGACAGAAGTCGATAATCTGTTGTTCGTCGACTGTGCCGCTTTCCGCTCTTAATGACACGAAAGCACAAGGGGTCTCCCCCCATTTGTCATCCGGCCTTGCCACCACCGCGGCGGCCTCCACCGCGGGATGCTTGTAGAGCACATCTTCGACTTCGATGGATGAGATGTTTTCACCGCCCGAGATGATGATGTCCTTGGATCGGTCTTTGACCTGGATGTAGCCATCGGCATGCATGACTCCGAGGTCGCCCGAGTGAAACCAGCCCGCAGCGAGCGCTTCGTCGGTGGCGGCGGGATTCTTGAGGTAGCCCTTCATCACGATGTTTCCTTGGAACATGACCTCGCCGATGGTCTCGCCGTCGCGAGGCACCGGTTTCATGGATGTCGGATCGATCACATCGAGCCCTGCGAGGACATGGTAGGGAACACCTTGGCGCGATTTTTGTCGCGCGCGCGCTTCCATCTGCAGTTCATCCCACTCGGATTTCCAGGCGCACATCACTGCCGGCCCATAGGTTTCCGTGAGCCCATACACATGGGTGACGTGGAAACCGGCCTTCTCGACGTTCGCGAGTACCGAGCACGATCGGTGCGCCGCAAAAATGCGTGACCTTGTGTTCGGCGATGGCGCGGTAGATGTGTCCTCCGGTCACCTTGCGCAGACACACACTGGTGCCTGCCATCGCCGCCACCGTCCATGGAAAGCACCAACCGTTGCAGTGAAACATCGGCAGCGTCCACAAGTACACGGGATGATGGCCCATGTCCCAGCCGATGGCGTTGGATAGCGCATTCAGGTATGCACCGCGGTGATGATACACCACGCCCTTGGGATTGCCGGTGGTGCCGGAGGTGTAGTTGAGCGAAATGGCCTGCCATTCATCCTTAGGGAGTTGCCAGTGAAAATCCGGGTCGCCAGCGTCGAGGAACGACTCATAGTCCATATCACCCAATAACTCGCCATCTGGTAACTGCGGGTCGTCAACGTCAATGACCAGCGGCCGTTGTTTCACCTGGGCGAGCGCCTGGGCGACCACCGATGAGAATTCCCTGTCGGTAATCAACACCTTGGACTCCCCGTGGTCGAGGATGAACGCAATGGTGGCGGCATCCAGCCGGCAGTTGATGGTGTTCAAGACGGCACCGGCCATGGGTACGCCGAAATGGGCATCAAAAATAGCGGGGATATTCGCGGCGATTACGGCCACGGTATCTCCGGGGCCAATGCCGCGTTGCTTCAATGCCGAACCCAGCCGCCGGCAACGCGCGTAGGTCTGTTCCCAA
>CAMYMN010000015.1:0-81137 GCA_947259395.1 uncultured Gammaproteobacteria bacterium
TGGGCTGTTACTGTATATATATCAGCAGCTGCTGATATTCTTATTATTATGTTATGGCGATATTTTGAGGTCTGGATTCAGACCTGGATTGTGATTCACATGCCATCCTTTATCGCATAGAATATAAGTATATGTTGATGATCTGATGAAAAAGCGAAAGAAAGGATAGTGACTATGAGTATCGATGTAAAAAAGCTGTTTGACGCAGAACCCAAATCACCATTATATGTCGCCATCAACCGTGTTTTGGTCAAGAATGATCCCAACCTGATGAGCATGATGAAACAGGCCAGCTCAAAAATGTGTCTGACCACGGCACTGACCCCTGGATTCAAGGGTTTCGATCTCATGAAACAACGTGGCGCCTGCCCCATGGGTATGCGCTGGGGTGCCAGCACGGATATGGGTGAAAATTTATCCCATATCTGGATCGATCAATTCACTTACTGGGATTCCTGGGAAGCACATGAGAATTTTCATGAGACCTTTGAAGACGTGGTTGTGGATACCTGTGCTCGTTGTGGCGAAGTACTCCTGGAAGGACCCGAGGAGCCGGTATTTCGAGTCGTGCATAGTGAGTTACCCAAGTTAATATCCATGAACCAGTGGTTGGCGGGAAAGCGTGCGTCCGTCTCTACCGCCTTGGTGCTGTACTCGATCCCCGCTTCTGGGTCGCCCGCAAAACTCTTTACCTCGCCCATCAGACCCATCGCCAACACGTAGCCCGCATTGAGTTCCAGGCTGCGTTCGGCCTCGAGTATGGCGGCCGAGGTATCCCGTTCCCAATGCAGATTCAACCTTCCGTGGACCATGTGGGCGAAGTCCGAACGCTCGTTCAACTCGAGCGAACGGCGTATGTACTGCATACCGGTTTCGCCGTCCTCTGATCTTGACCATGCGTCCGTTGTGGCGGGCGATGCCCGGATCGAGTACCTCGGTGCGCAGGGTGTTGAGGCGGGTAATCGTACCTTCTTCGTTCTGGCCGACGAGGCGGCTATAGCCGACCACGTCCGCCGCCAGGATGGCGGCGAGCCGACGAGAGACCCTGCCTTCACGCATTCCCGCCTCCCCAGGCTGGATGCAAATTCGGCTACTCAGTCTATCACCAGCATATCCGCAAGACCATTTGCAAAATGTCAGGACAGATCTATTTTCAACAACATAATTCTGTGCCCGTATCGTCCCTATCTACGCTTATCTACAGAGCAGACCGCGTCATTCAAGTGTATCTAACAGAAGGCAAGGGTTTATAATCTTCTATCCAATATTCAATATAGATCAGCCGTCTTGTAGTTGTGCTCCAGTGGGTAGGAACAGGAAAAAACGATTACTCAAATTGACGCTGCTGTGTGAGCTCACCTGGTGCATGGCTGTTTTTGTTCCCACCGCGTCCGCGGCCGATCTTTTCAGCTATACCATGGTGCAGGACGACGGAACCTTAAAGATAAAAGGAAAAATCGTTCACTTGTATGGGATATACGTGCCAGATACCGGACGCACCTGTCGGACAAATGTGCGACCGGTACGCTGTACATCCCGGGCGGCGCATGCACTCGAGTTCAAAATCGGGTCGAGTTTCGTTCGCTGTGAGCGCAAAGCAACGAATCCCGACGGAAGTCTGGTGGCGCGATGTTACCTAGAGGAACAGGATTTGAGTGCTTATCTCCTGCAACGTGGATGGGCGGTGGCGACCCCCAACGCGCCATTTGAATACGTGGCCATGGAAAGAATTGCGCGGTCGCGAGGCTTCGGTGTCTGGGGGATTCCAATCGGGGAGCCATAACTCTGGTGTTAACAGATATTGCCGGCCCCGGAGCTGCGGCATGAAGACAGTCAACTTGCCAACCTATGAACATAACCGGATAGACTTATTTTCGCAAAAAAATCCATCGCGCTAATGTAAACTAGCAGCCGTGGGGGCAGACTTATTAGGCGGAGCGGTAAGCATGCAAAAAGTGTTGATCATACTGTCGGCGCTGGTTCCAGTGTCCCTGGCGCTGGCCGGAGTCGCGACACCGCGCCCGCCAACCGTGGACATTTACGAGCAGGCAGATCCGTCCATACCGCTATTTATTGCGCAACGATCAGACGCCGCGGCAGCGACCGCGTCTGCAGGCACCGAAACGTTGTCCCGGGACGCGTTGTACAACAGTGACAAGGCCCCGGATTCGATGTTGTACGACAAACCGCAAAAGGTGATCGACGGTGTGTGGTCGGCGATTGGCGCGACCGCGCCGCGTACCTATTCGAATTCCGGCCATAACAACAACTTGTCATTCGTGATCACCACCGACGGCGTGCTGGTGGTCAACGCCGGGGACAATTATCTTCTGGCCAAGGCGCTGCATGATGAGATCAAAAAGATCACCGATCACCCGGTCAAGTATGTGGTGCTGGAGAACGGTCAGGGTCATGCCATGCTCGGTTCGGGTTATTGGCAGGAGCAGGGGGTACCGGTGATCGCGCACGAAGACGCGGCGCACGAGATCGAAGAAAACGCGTTCGCTATTTTGGACACGATGAAACGGCAGGCTAAGGAGAAGGCCGAAGGTACTGAGGTGGTGATGCCGGACAAGACCTTCAAGGAGAAGATGATCATTGAAATGGGCGGCCAACGTATTGAACTACTGAATCTCGGACCGGCCCATAGCCCGGGCGATATCATCGTGTGGCTACCACAAAAACGGCTGGTCATTTCCGGCGATATGGCCTTTCATCAGCGCCTGCTGCCGATCTTCGAACATACGGATACCGCCGCCTGGTTGGAGACCTGGGAGAAGTTTGCCGCCTTGGATGCGAAGATCGTCATTCCCGGTCATGGGGATCCGACCGACATGGCGACGGTCACGCGCTACACCAAAGACTATTTGGCTGAGCTGCGCAAGAAAGTGGCCGAGGTAATCGACAACGGCGGCTCGCTGAACGAGGCCTACGAGGTCGATCAGTCGGCGTATGCGCATTTACCGACCTTCGAATTCTTGGCCAAGCGCAATGCTGGGCGCGTGTTTCAGAAAATGGAGTTTGAATTCTAACCGAATAAAGTTTTTTAAGGACGTGGGTGGGAACAGAGCGGGACAGATCCATATGCTAAAAAATTGATCCGATGCCATTCGTGACGGGCCTACGGTAATCCGCTCGGTACGCTGTCCGGAATCGCTTCCGCCACGTTCTTGGACCCGGGATCCATAGATTAGAAGAGCCGACTTATTTCCAGGAAAATATATCTGTCTCCATTAGACGTAGCGGTGACTTCATAGTTTAACAAGACGCCGTAGACTGAAGACTTTAGATTTTTTATCCTACTTGGAGAGGCAAAAACACATTGCTACAAATTCAATACGGGAGGTCATGTCATGAAATGCGCATTATTATCGTTATTTGCCGCCGTGGTTGTCATATTGTTGGTGTTTGGTCCGCACGCACATGCGGTAGGTAAAGGGGTCTCCGTGTCCATCGAGGCGCAGCAGTCGCTCCAAGCCCGGACTACTGCCGGCCTTTTCGTTAACGTTGACCAGTCCAATGTTAACGTTATCTCGCCCGATTTCTTATGCTTTGAGTCTGCCTATCCGGAAGGATTCTTGGATGTGCACGGCAACGCACACCGGGGAATGGCGATCATCGACACCAGCTTAATTTCGTTGTGTTTGTCACCATCGGGAACACCAATTCCAGCGATATTGATTATAACGTGCACCGCGAACGGAAACGAATCGGCCAAAGATGTAAGCAATGGAAAATTTCGCGGTGTGGGCGGTTCCGGGCATAGCCATACGACTAGCGTGCGGAATTCAGCCGACTGTACTGTCGATGTTGACGGGACGGTTTATGACGCTTCCGGACGCATGACCGAAAGCCATACAGTCAAGACCATAAAACAATAAGTATCCGATTTTGCTCGGCACGACCAAAAACAGTTTGGATTCCTCGCTGTGCTCGGACTGACAGCAAACTCGGGTGACACATGCCAGTGGGACAGTAGTGGCGGACAGATATATCTTTGTAAAAATTGATCCGGTCCCATTGGTTAATCCAGCAGTATCGAGCCTAGCGCGATTATTGGAATAAGGATTTGGAATCAGTTCTTACCGCCACATCATGTCTGACATGGAGTCGAACCGATTTGTGTTCTAAGCTGAAGGTTGATAGATCTATATCAACTCAGGAGCCCAGATATGACAGCCCGTATTCTCATCCCACTCTTCGGTATACTCTTAGCGGGCTGTTCGAATTCAGTCTCATATCAAGAGGGCCAAGAAATGGCCGATAGAACCTATGGATCGATGTCGATGGAACAGATGCAGGCGGAGGTGAACAACATCTCGCGGACGATAGAATTGCAGATCGGAAAGGCAGATGACAAGCGCGACTGGTGGGATGGATTTTGTGATCGGGGCGAAGAGATCTGGCTCGCAAGAGCTGAGGAAGTTAATTCCGCTATGGGTGTGACGATCTATCATCCCGGCACGATTAAGTCCGTGTTCAATCAGATGCGCTCGTCATTCAGAGAATAGATCCTTCACGTGAATGTGCGTAAGTTGATCGCGCAGAGTCATGGGCCGGTCAGCAACTCAGGTACGTATATGAGGGGGACGGATTTATGCTCAAAAGGTGGAAAAGGGCCGGTTACGATTTATTGATTGTGTACCGCTCGCTATAATCGGCACCGACCCATTTTAGTTGAGGGACGATACCATGGCTAATGCCATACATGTTATGGTCCGGGTACTCGACTTGGATCGCTCGATCGACTTTTACAATAACGCATTCGGGTTGGGTGTCGCGGAGACATTGGACTTCGACGAGTTCACTTTGGTGTATCTGCGCAATCAGGAAAATGACTTCGAGATAGAGCTGACCCTCAATAAGGGACAAACGGAGCCCTATACGCATGGCGATGGCTATGGCCATATCGCTGTTTGTGTCGACGATCTCGGCGCCGAGCACGCGAGGTTTCATGAGCTGGGCTTTGAGCCCAACGACATCGTCGAGTTTGCGCCCGGCGGTAAGCTGTTGGCCCGCTTCTTCTTTGTCCAGGATCCGGATGGCTACAAGATAGAGGTACTGCAACGCCACGGCCGCTATCACTAGACCTAGTCCGTAGTTTGCACCAATATCAAGTCTGCGGAGTCAGACTCCTTTTTACTCTGCCTGGGAGAATCACCATGAACGATTTTGATCACACGAAATCAAACGTTGAGACATCGCGGCGTAACGCCCTCAAGGCCCTTGGCCTCGGTACCGTTGCGCTAGCTGCTCCCGGCTTGTTACGCAGCGGTCCCGCGCTGGCGATACCGGCAGATCTCGTCATGAAACCGATCCCGCGCACGGGCGAGAAAGTGCCGGCCGTCGGCCTCGGCACGCATATGACGTTCGATGTCAAACCTGGGAAACCGCGCGAGCATCTGCGGGAAGTGATGAAAATCTTCTTCGATGGCGGCGGGCGGGTCATCGACACATCGCCGCTCTATGGCTTGGCCGAGGTGAGCATCGGCGACTTCGCCACCGCTTTGGGCATCACGGGCCAACTTTTCATGGCCGATAAGATCTGGGTCACCGGCGAATGGCTCGGTGACGACAGCCATGCACAACGGCAATTGCGGCGCTCGATGGAGCGGCTGTGGCGCGACCAGATCGATCTCATGCAGGTCCACAGCCTGGTGAACGCGCGCACGGTCGTCCGCGCCATGCAGGAATGGAAAAACGATGGACAAATCCGTTATATAGGTGCATCGCATCACCTGCCGTCGTACTACCACCTGATGGCGCCGTTGATAGAAAAAGGGACGCTCGATTTCGCCCAGGTGCGTTACTCGCTGGCGACACGTGTAGCCGAGGAGCGCATACTGCCCGCGGCACTGGATACCGGCACCGCGGTGATGGTGAATATGCCCTTCGAGAAGGCGCGGCTTTTTAAAATCGTGAAGGGACGCCCGCTACCTGACTTTGCCAGCGAGATTGGTTGCGAGACGTGGGCGCAATTTTTCCTCAAGTGGATCATCTCGCATCCGGCGGTGACCTGCGCCATTCCCGCAACTACCAACCCCAAACACCAAGCCGACAATATCGGCGCCCTCAAGGGACCCCTGCCGGACAACCAGATGCGAAGCAGGATGCTCGCGCATATGCAGACGATACCCGACTTTGACAAGGTAGCGAAGATGCCTGCCTACCCGGGGAAAACCTTTGACGGTGTCGTAAAACGAGGTTCACGCAAACCGGCCAAGAGCAAATAGCAGCAACGGGTTTAGATCGTTTATGGTTGCGGATGGTGACGGTGGGATCGGGCGGCTGGACGCACCATCGGAGATCAGATCGATCCGTTTACGTTTTTACCACTCATGATCAGTCTCGATGTCTGAAATATCCAAAATTCTCCGGCCTTTTCCTGATTAGGATATCTTTCTTACCGCGCCAACGTCGATAGCCCAACGTGTTACTGCTTTCCCTTTTTTCTTTTATCAGAGGACCACTATCGCGCCATCTTTTGTAGCTGGTGAGGCTATCATTATTATCTAAGCAGTAAGTGAGACCAGAGGGGGTCGTACGGCAACGCATATCGGCGAGTGCGTTACCTAGATACGACACGCACGTCAAAGTAGCAACGGTAGCGAGCACGTGGTGGAGCTTCATCGTCTTTCTCGATCAGTCACTCGATGTTTAGTGTTCAGAATGCGTTCCGTTGCCTGTTACACCGATGTTGCCAGCAGGCTGGCCACTATTTAACGCATGTGGATATGATGCGCTTTTAGATCACTGTGAATCAAGTGGGTCATGGCAGTAATTCACACAACAAGCCAAATCTTGCTGACGCGCCAAAATAATACTGTGATTTTAGGCCGATCCGGGGTATTGGCACTATTCGAGACCCACCCATTCACCGCCGCTATACCTGCTTTTCAGCGTCCTACAACGTGTGGTTGGTGTTCTGCGCTAACAAGGCGTCAGGATCCACGTGACAATCAGTGACACTTCATCTTCCGTCCCGTACGAGAACGGATGTTTGATGTCAGCGACCACGGCGGGAATCGTACCTACCAGGTTGAATGCGAGAAAAACGGTGAAGATGGCAGTAAAGGCGATGGACCGCGTCCGCTGATCGGAATCTCGAGGATGCAGGTAACAGTACATCTGCTGGCTGACACTGACGCCCAGCATGAGAAGAAATACGATTTGATTCTCAGATGCCTCGTGACGCTTGCTGCAATCCCAAACAGGTCGGGATCCGCGCTGCGTTCGAGATAACAACCAATGTTGAAGCTGTGTGTTGGCGTGACGTCGATGGTTGTGTAATGGTTCTTCTTGATAGTACGGCTCGCTATAATTGTTACCGATGCTTTCGAAGTAATTGAACCGTTTTTTGGGAGCAATCGATTATGAACTCGCTAACGCAACACGGGGGCTGCCAATGTGGCGCCGTGCGATATAGAACGACCGGGCAACCTAAGCGCGTCCTCGCCTGTCACTGCACGAGCTGTAAACACCGGACCGGCGCCGCCTATGGAATCGGTGTCTACTTCGATGAGACTGACGCAGACTTCATTCGAGGCACGATGCAGACCTATGAGTTTCGCTCCGACGAAAGCGGGCGCTGGATAAGAAACGAATTCTGTGAAACATGCGGGACCACGGTGACCTGGACTCTGGAACTGCGCCCCGGATTGCGCGCGATCGCGGGCGGCACCTATGACGATCCAAATTGGTTTGATGTGCAGGCACACATATGGACACGTTCCGCGCGTGACGACATGCGCTACCCGGATCACGTCGACGTATTCGAAAAAGCGTTGCCGCCGGTTTAGCCCGCATATTGCACCAGTCGGCCACCGGCCTTGACGTAACTGATTGAAAAACACTTCGTATATATCGAATCTCGCCTACTTGGTCCGGGTACGTTTTGTGTACACGGCCGGTATCCTATCCGGGCTCTGGCTGGTCCAGGCACGCCTGCACTTGGACTTCGCTCTAGCCATAGCCACGGCTATGACTTTCGCTCCAGTCCGGCGTTCAGCCGACCCTGTCCTGCGCCAGCTTCCCGGATACTGGTGCAATATGCGGGCTTAGTGGAAAAGTGTCAGTGGCGAATTTTGGTTTCGTCTCGATAGCAGAAACGCCACCGACTCCTTGTGGACCCTGCACCTGAAGTCACTCCACTACCCCTTGTGTTCGCCATGCGCCGCGCTCAGGAACAAGCGTGGTGTTGCGAGATTATTTCTCAGATCACCCGCATTTTTTGTTCTTGCAGTTCTTGGCGATCCATTCCTTGGCCTCTTGTGCTGTGTCGAACGGCCCTTTCAGGTGGAAACCAGGCCGACAAATGCCCCCTAATTGGAGATGACAAAGCTTTGTGCGGCTGTTCCAGCTAACGTAGTGTTTGTCTTTGGCCATCGTTTACCTTTCGCGTAAAAACAGTCACAACAGGGACATTTTACTATTTATGATTAAATATTCTGGCCTGTTTGCCTGCTTTTCTTAGCGCAGTTTTTCTTTCAGAAACTCGCTGAACAACGCCCAGGACTTGCGATCGGCGTCTTCCCGGTAGCGCGCGCTGCCGAACACCGTGAATGCATGGGGAGCACCGCTGTAGGTCACCATCTGATGCTGGACGCCCGCCTTTTCCAACTCATTGGTCAAGGCCGCAAACTGATCCATGGTGATGGCGGAATCGGCGCTGCCGTGCATCACCAGGATTTCGCCCTTGGTGTTGGCATAGTGCTGCCCTTGGGGGGTCTTGAGTCCGCCGTGAAAGGTCGCAAAGCCTTTGAGGTCGGCGCCGGAGCGGGCCAGTTCGAGCACCGCGGCTCCGCCGAAACAATAGCCCATGGCGACGGCGCTACCGGTATTGGCGCCCTTAGCAGCGGCGTTGTCGAGGGCCCCCATCATCAGCGCGCGCATCTTCGCACGGTCTTTGTACAGCTCACCGGTGTGTTGGCGTTTGTCCTTGACCTTCGTCGGACGCACGCCGGCGCCGAACAAATCTGCGGCAAACACTGCATAGCCCATTTCGGCAAGCATATTGGCGCGCTTCACCTCGTAATCGGTGAGCCCATCCCAGTCATGAATTAATAACACCAACGGCGCGTTGTCGGCCGCCGATACGTAATAGCCTTCGTAGGCCTGCCCACCGATGTTGTAAGTGATGGTCTCGCCGGTTGGGGCGGCGAGCGTGGTTAGTGGCTGCACCGCGATGGCGGTAATGATAGCTAAGATCCAACGACGCATAACGCTTTGTCTCCTACGTGAAAAGCGGCGCATTTTACCGGTTAAACAGTAGCAAGTCTCGATTGAGTTTCATTCGTGAACGGCTCAGGCGTTGAGCACCGCCAACACACGCTCGGGGGTGAACGGCATGTGATACAGGCGCTTGCCCGTGAGGGCGTGAAACGCATTGGCGACCGCCGCACTGATGAATGGATTACCGATCTCGCCGATGCCCGTCGGGTGCGTGTCGCGTTCGAGGAACTCGACGTGGATCTCCTCCGGCGCCTCCGACATCCGTAACAGCGGGTAGTCATGGAAATTGGATTGCTCTACCTTACCGTCTTTGATCGTGACACGTTCCTTCAACACACTCGACAATCCGTACACGATGCCGCTCTCGACGTTGCGCCGCGCCATGTCCGGTTGCACGATGGTGCCGCCGTCGATCACGGCCCACACCTTGTGAACGCGGAGCTTGCCGGTTTGGCGGTCGAGGGAAATCTCCACCACCCCGGCGCCGAGCGAGCCGGAACGTTCGCTGACCGACAGCCCGAGCGCGCGGTCTGGTAGTCTTCTGGCCCGCCAGTCGCACAGCGTCTCGACTGCAGCGAACACATCTTGAGCCTTGGGCGTCAGCGCCATGCGCTGGTGGCGAAAGGTAAATGGGTCCATGCCTTCGGCTGCCGCCATCTCGTCGACCATCCCCTCGATGGCAAACAGGTTGAATGGGTGCGCCACTGCGCGCCAGTGTTTCAGGCGGATGCCGTGGGCGGTACCGCGCAATTCGATGCGTTGGTTGGGAACGCGATAGTACTTGTCGAGATTGATGCCCGAATACAATAGCCGCCCGCCGTCGCCCACCACGCAGTGGCGCCAGCCGGCGATCTTGCCGCGTTGGTCCAGCGCGGCCTCGACCCGCTGAAAGCACTGCGGGCGGAACATCCCGTAGGCGAGGTCTTCTTCGCGGGTCCAGATCATCTTCACCGGGCGTTTGACGGCGCGTGCGATCAGCGCCGCTTCGACGGTGTAGTCGTTGATCGACCGGCGGCCAAACCCACCGCCCATGTAATGCTGGTGGTGTATCACCTGGCTCGGTTCGAAGCCGAGTGCCCGGGCAATTAATTGGCGCGAACGACCCGGCGCCTGGGTACCTTCCCAGATCTCCACTTGGTTGCCAGCGGCATTGAAGCGGGCGACGGCATTGAGCGGTTCCATCTGCGCGTGATAGCCGAAATCGCTCTTGAAGCTGGCTTGATATATCTTGGCCGCGTTCGCAAATGCAGTGTCGATGTCGCCGGTCTCGCCGACGGTTGTGTTGTGGGCGACCTCGTCCGCAGCAATTCGCGGATAGTTGGCGTCCAGTTCCGGTGGTGAATCGAAGCCCTCGGCGAGCACCCCCTTGGCCCAGGTGACCGTGAGTGCGTTGCGCGCCTTGAGCGCGTGCTCGAAGGTGTCGGCGACGACAGCAACGCCGCGCTCCAGCTTGACGATGTTGATGACGCCCCTCATCTTGCGGACGGCGTCCTCGTTCCAGCGCACGGGTGCGGCGAGTTGTACTGGCGAGTGTACGGTGGTGGCGTAAACCATGCCGGGCAGCCGGACGTCGATCGCAAATTTGGCCGCGCCGTTGACCTTGTCCGGGATGTCGCGGCGCGGTACCGGTTTGCCGATGAGGCGGAACTTGCTTGGGTCTTTGAAATCGGCCGCGGGCACCTCGGGCATCGTGGCCGGCGGCTCGGCGAACATGGCCACCTCGCCATAGCTCATGCGCCGGCCGGAGGCACGGTGGACCACGACGCTGGGCTCGGTGGTCAGCTCGGCGGGATCGACGCGCCACTTCTTGGCGGCGGCCGCGAGCAACACCTTACGCACCTGGGCGCCGGCTCGGCGCATTCCGTCGTAGTACATCATCACCGCCCGGCTGCCGACGATGGCCATGCTGTGGGACAGGCTCTCGCCGCGCCGTCGCGCGTAGCCATAGATCTTGGGGTTCGCCGGCGCCCATTCGAGCACCACCTGGTTCCAGTCGGCGTCGAGCTCTTCGGCGAGCACCACCGGCACCCCGGTCATCGAGCCCTGGCCCATCTCCGCACCGGGGGTGAGAATGGTAATCGTATTATCTGCTGCTATGCGCACCCAAGCGCCGATCTCGTAACCGGCGGCCTTGGCCTGCACCGCGGACATCAACAGCATGCCGCTCGGCGCGAACGCGACCGCAAAGGTGAGGCGCGCGGTGCCGGCGACAAATTCGCGGCGGGTGATCTTCGAGGTGGACGTGTCGATGTCGGTCATGAACTTTGCTCACTCGCGGCGCGCTGGATGGCGGCAATGATCCGCGTGTAGGTGCCGCAGCGGCACAGTACCGCGTCCATGTGGGCGACGATCTCGTCGCGTGAAGGATTCGGGTTTTGCTCGAGCAGTTCCGCTGCCTGCATGATCTGCCCCGACTGACAGTACCCGCATTGTGCGACCTGTTCGGCGACCCAGGCCTTTTGCAACCGATGGTTGGAATCTGGAGACAGGCCTTCGATGGTCGTCACCGACGTGCCTTCGACGTTAGTCAAGCGTGTCATACAGGACTTGATTGCCTTGCCGTTGACATGCACGGTGCACGCGCCGCAATGCCCGGCACCGCAACCGAATTTGGTTCCGGTGAGCTTGAGATGATCCCGGATTGCCCACAGCAGTGGCGTGTCCGGCTCGGCACTCACCGATACCGGTTTGCCATTGATCTTGAATGCAACCATGCGTCCTCCTTACCGCGGTGACGGAGACATTCTACGTGTAAAAAAACCAGAATGTCCTATTTTGTGTTTTTTGCTACTTGGTCCTTTGCGAAAGCCAGTCGGCCACCGTCTGCACCAGGGGTTCTTCGAAACCGTCAAAGAAATGATCGGCGCCGGGAATCGTCACCTGCGCGTAATCGCGGTTGCCGCCCGCCTTTGCCGCCGCGGCGCGTTCGCCCGCTGTGTCGACGACGGTCTTCAAATCGTTCTCACCGTACACGTCGAGTACCGGCAGGCGGATTTTCTCGAGCGCATCGAGGCTGTTGATCTGTGGCACTTGCTTGTTGACGCCCATGCCCACCCCGACGAAGCCCTTGATCGCCGCGTCGCCGCCGGTGGCAAGAAAATGCCGCGCCATACCGCTGCCAAGGCTATGGGTGACTAGGAAGATCGGGTCAGCACCCTGTTCCTTGAGCGCTGCAATGCCGGCACGGACGCGGCCGGGCACTTCGTCGAGCAGCGGAATGTATTCCTGGGCCTGCGCCTCATTGGGCAGGATAGGCATCTGTAACGACAGCGTGGTCCAGCCGCGTTCCGCAAGTTGTACACGTAGCGGGTACACCACCTGTGGCCAATTCGGGTGGACGCCGATACCGTGCATGACGATGACTCCGCCTAGAGTGTCGCCCTGCGCCGGCGTCAAGATGGACAGAAATTTCTGACCGTCGGCCTTTAACCATACCGCATCCCCGTCAATGAGTTCGTCGACGATCTGGTCCGCCCAGCGTTTTTCTTTGGCTAGATCCGAGGCCAGGCCGGCGGTGGCGATGAGTATCAGTATGCCGGCCATCAGAATATGCGGTGTTTTCATTAGTTTCTTCTCTGAGAGGTAAGTGGGAGATATTCTACGTTTTTAAAAACTCGCATGTCCCCTTAATTTTTTACCAGCGCTTGAATGGCGGCGAACCAATGGTCGGCGATCTTTATGTTGCCGGCATCGTTCGGATGGGTGCCGTCGTAAGTATCCTGCTCGGCGTCAAATCCGGTGAATTGATCGACCAGCACGACCCGTGATACCGGGGTGTCCATAGTTGTCGCCAAACCTGAGAGCGATTGGTTGAATTGCTTGATGCGTTGGGTCACGCGCTCATGGTCCACGGGAATAATAGCCGCCAACAGAATGTGGACTCTGTGATTGTGGTGGCGTAGACGATCGATGATGTCTGCGATCTCCTGTGCGGTGTCGTCGATGTCCTGGCCGACGCCGATGTCGTTGGTTCCCAAATGCACGAGTACGAGGTCAGGCTTTGCCCGTGCCGCCCACGTATCGATGTGCGTGAGCACATGATCTGCGCGCCAGCCCCAGTGACCTTCATGGTCAGGGTCGAAATCTTCGGCATCTGACTCCCCACCATAACCACGCTTCATGCTACCGACGAAGTCTGCCTCGATGCCGGCCCGCTTTAGCGCCGACCATAACGGCCGCCGGTAGCTATCGCGATAGCCTTGCGTGATCGAGTCGCCCAACGGCATGATCCGCAGCGACGTTTGTTGAGCCCAAGCAACGCCAGTATCAACGAGCAGCACGCAACCCAGTGAAAACACTACCGTTGCGTGTAAGGCATGCTTGTGAACACGTGCTCGAATCAATTGATATTGCCCGCAGACCAGGAAAAGAGGACATTCTACTTTTATCAAAAGTAGAATGTCCTCTTCTCGGTCCGAGGAGCCGTCAATGACCGTCAATATCGCCATGTTGGGCACCGGTAGTATTGCCGATGACGCCCTCGCCCCCGCGTTGAAGCGGGTCGCGGGCGCGAATTTGTGGAGTGTACTGAGCCGCGGCCGCGACCGCGCGCGGGCGTTCGCACGGCGTCACGGTGCGGCGGCCCCGGCCCCCGCCCATGATTCGCTCGAGACACTCCTGGCCGATCCGGATCTCGACGCGGTCATCATCGCCACCCCGGATTACCTGCATGCCACACAAGCCGTCGCCGCCGCCGGCGCGGGCAAGCATGTGCTCACCGAAAAGCCGATGGCGACCGGCGTCGAGGAGGGTGAGGCCATGGTGCGGGCCTGTGACGATGCCGGGGTCAAGCTCGCAGTCGGCTACCATCTTCGCTGGCATGCCGGTCATCGCAAGATGCTGACGCTGATACGGGCCGGCGGCGTGGGTGAGTTGCGGCACATGCGCGCCCAGTGGACGTTTCAGGCACCCGACGCCGGCAACTGGCGCGCGCGGCGCGACACCGCGAGTTGGTGGAGCTTGTCCGGCGTCGGTACCCATTGTTTAGACCTCATCCGTTGGGTGATGGTGCCCGTGTGCGGCGAGGTCGTCTCGCTTGCGAGCACCATCAGCCGCGACGTGTGGAGCAGCCCGAATGACGAGACTGCGGTAGTTTCCCTGCGCTTCGCGTCGGGTGCCACCGCCGAATTCTGCTCTTCGGTGTTGATCACGGCGCCCAGCCGTGCCGAGGTCTACGGCAGCGACGGTTACATCCGTTGCGAAGATACGCTCACCCGCCGCGGTGCGGGGGCGATCGACACCCACCAGGGTATCTTGGAATTCGACGTGGCCGATCCCTACGCCGGTGAGATCCGCGACTTCGTAGCGGCTATCGAGGACCATCGGAAACCGGAGGTCGATGGCCGCGAAGGGCTGCGTAACGTTTCGTTACTCGTACAAGCGGTGGCATCGGGTGGGGCTAGATTCGACGCGCAGCAAGTTCCGTAAATATTTCACAATTTCTGTCCTGCACGTTTAACTGTCATCGAGCGGGCCAACGGGCAATGTAGTACTCGCTCAGCGGATTGCACGCGATGATCGTTCCCACACGCACGACCCGCAAGCACTGAGACGAAAAACAAGATAGGAGAGCGACATGTTTGACAACCTGGTACGCGTGTACGTTGCCGTTGGACTGATAGTGTTCGGTCTGAGGGCCGTTTTCTACGAGTTGGGTATCGCCCCATGGCTGGTCATGCTCAGTTTGGCGGTGGCTCTGATCGTGTGGGTTAGCGTCCGTCATGGGCGTGACGCCGTGAACGGATTACAGACCCGAATTGGTGTGTATCCTGTAAGGCGGCGAGCGGTCTGACCGGTGTATTGCTCCTTGGTGCATTAAGGGGTCGGTGACGCTTCAGATATCTCGATCACCGGCCCATTTTTTTGTTCCTATAAATTCAACTGATCCTTGCGCTACTGTGGGTCCTGTGGGCTAGCTACTACATACGTTTTTAGGTTCGTGACCGCGCGGGACGTCCATCGCGAAGCTGGTGAGCTGAGGCCTGACTTCGATTCGTTTTTGTAACGGTTTGAGCTCTACAAGAATGTGATATAGGGAAGCAGCATGCGGCTGATGGCGAAGACATTGTGGAATATCGGCAGACCCATGATACTCAGCACCACCAGCGCCATGAGCGCCATATTACCGTAGCGGTTATTGAAATAACGGTACTGCTGGGCCATCCGGCGGGGCAAGAAATAGGGCAGGATGTAATGGCCGTCCAGGGCGCCCAGGGGAATCAAGTTGAATATCATCAATAACAGATTGATCTGCGCGAGAAAGACGAAAAAGAACCGCGGCCCCGGTTCCGCAAGACCGCTGTACCCCATGTGTAACCCCAAAACATAGATATTGATGGTGACCACCGCAACGACCAGGTTCATCGCCGGCCCGGCCGCAGATACCAGCAAATCCGCCCACACCGATGTGAAGTTTCGCGGATTGGTGGGCACTGGTTTCGCGTAACCAAAACCGATCAGCATAACCATCAAAAGACCCATTGGATCGATGTGCGCGATCGGATTAATAGTCAGGCGCCCCGCCTGCTCTGCGGTATCGTCACCGAATCGTTTGGCCACATAGGCATGCCCAAATTCGTGAAACGACAACGAGATCACGAGAGCGATCAGGATCAACAGAAACAAGGCGAATTGGCCTTGGTGGAGAAGTTGGATCATTCAATTCGACTGCTTGTGGTTGTCAGGGGTAATTATCGGTGAATTGCCACCGATTCGAAAACCGTGATAATTGTGGTGGCAACTACCATGGGGTTGGCGCGCAATTTCGGCTAATATTAGCGAATGTTGCTGTTAGGCGTAGTTGTCGTCTGATCCCTATTTTCGAAGGTGTATACCATGTGGCACTTCACACGATATTGGATATTCGGCTGGCTGGTGTATGCGAGTTTTTTAACTCAGGTGCAAGCCGATGCGCTGAGCTTTGAACTCGCGGCCGCCAGCGCGGAGACCTATGGACTGCCGCACGACATCGTATTGTCGCCCGACGGCAAGGCGCTTTACGTGGCCGACAACGCCAACGATCGCATCGTCGTATTGGACCCCGAGACATTGAAGGAACTCGGCGCGTTTGCACAGGACGAAGTCGCCGAGCCCCATGACGTTGCGTTTGACGCCACCGGGCGTTTGCTGGTCGCCGATACCGGCAACAGCCGCATCGCCATTTTCGCGGTCGATGGTGTCGGCGGACGGCTTGTCGGGTCGCTTGAGGGGCGTATTCGGCGCCCAGAGGGTGTCGCCGTGCACCCCGACGGCCGGGTGTTTGCGACGGGCGCGGCCTCGGGCAATCTCGTGGTGTACCGCGACGGCCAGGTGGTCGGCGAAGTCGGCGGGTTTTCTTCTCCCCATGATGTGGCTTTTGATTCAAGCGGCGGCGTTTGGGTCGCCGATGCCGCCAATGATCGGTTGGTGCGCCTGAACGATGCGCTGCAGGTAAAGACGATTTTGTCCGGTCCTGCTTATGATTTCAGTGGGCCGCGGTACCTGGACTTCGATCCCGCAGGGCGTATGTACGTGGCCGACAAATACACACATCGAATTAAAGTAATTGCCCCCGACGGTAAATTGATTCAAGTGTTGGGCGGTCCCCGTTCAGGGAAGGGTGAAGGCGTTTTTGATCGGCCGGAAGGTGTTGCAGTCCGAGGCGACGATATCTGGTTTTCCGACACCTATAACAACCGTATCGTTCGTTATAAAGTGACGGGTATGCGGTAATAAAGAAACATTTGTCCCAACAAAAGGAGACATCCTACTTTTTAAGTAACAAGTAACAGCTAAAAAAGTAGTAGTCCCCTGTTTTGGTCACACGGCTTGCGTGACCGTATCAGTCTGCCGGTGAAAATATTGATCGTAGATCAGGAGATGGTCACGGAAGGATTCGGCTAATTTCCTAGCTACCTTCGCGTTGTCGTGCGGTGCCCTACTGCGATAATAAAACATCGCCATCGTAATCTCGTCCAACAGGCGCTGATGATCTGCTTGATGCTCTTCGTATCCGTCGTAGCATCGCGCCCTCATGATTGCCTCCTCATAGGCGAAGTGCTTGGTATAGCTCGCGTATAAGTTGCCGAGTAGCTCGATCATGGTCGACTCGCGCTCGCCGAGCCGCTGGATCAGCTCAACTTGTTTACGGTGCTCGGCGTCCAGCTTCCTGATCCCTCCGTGGAACGTCGTTTCGTAGTCCAATATCGTCATTATCAACTCCACTAAAGTTCAGTGTTTCCCTAGAAGTCGGCGTGCGACATCCGTCATCTTCGGTCGCATCAATCGATCGTCTTCGTAACCGGGTCGTCACGCCGTTCGCTCCAGCCTCCAGTAGTGGAATCTCATTCTTAAACGCTATTAATTATTGAAGTTAGACGCTATTTCTGAACTTGTCCAGTAAATAATGACGCTAACTAGCTGTCTTTTCTGAGAAAAGACAGTATTTCCCTCGTCGGGGTTGCCGGTTCCTGAATTTAGCGGCACGTCCGCGGTGTCGCCGCGGCGGCCACGGTGCAGTAACCGGCACGCGGGCGTGCCGCTGAAGATCCCGCGCGGTGTCCGATGATGGCTCCGGTTGACGCCTCAAACGCGCGGCGGGAAGCGCTGTTGGAGCCCCCGCACCTGTGCCGCGCTGAGCAGCCGCGTATCGGCGCCGCGTAATAATAGAAATAGCCGGGCGGTCTCTTCCAGCTCTTCGATGGCGTATACGGCGTCGTTGAGGGTCGCGCCGGCAACCACCGGGCCGTGATTGGCCAACAGTACCGCGTGATGGCTGCCGGCGATCTCACCGACTGCCTTTGCCAGATCCGCATCACCCGGCGGGAAATAAGGGACCAGGGGGAGTCGTCCGATGCGCATCACATAGTAGGCGGTGATGGGCGGCAACACATTGTCATGATCGACGTCTTCGAGACAACTGACCGCGACCGAATACGTGGAATGCAGGTGGACTACGGCGCCGGCCTTGGGGCGCTGTTGATACATTGCAAGGTGCAGGAACGATTCCTTGGTTGGCCGGTCGCCGCCAACCCAGTCACCGTTGTCATCCAACTTGGCAATCCGTTCGGGGTCGATCTCCCCCATCGACGTCCCGGTAGGCGTCATCAGCCAACCGCCGTCGATGCGGACACTGATATTGCCGGTGGATCCAAACGTGAGCCCGCGCGCAAAAAGCGAGCGTCCCAGAATGGCGATGCGGTCGCGGTTTAGTGTTTCACTCATGGCAGCATACCCATTGCTTTGGTAAAGAAATCCTCGCCGCCGAAGTTTCCGGATTTGAGCGCGAGGGCGATCCGCGGCTCGCCGATGGTCTCGGTCCATGGCACGCCGGGATCGATCTCGGCGCCGATACGCAAGCTCTGCACGCTCAGCGCCGACACCACCGTTCCGGATGTTTCACCGCCGGCGACAATCAGCCGACGTACACCGCTCGCCACTAGTGCGTGGGCGAGGCGGCCAAAGGCATCCTCGATCATCTCGCCCGCCCGCCCGCGTCCGTACTGCTGCTGGATCGTCGCGACCTCGTCGGGCGCGGCGGACGTGTAAACGATAACCGGGGTGTGATTGTTGTGCCCATTCGCCCACGTGAGCGTCTCTTCTACCACCGGGTCGCCGCTGGCGATGCGGTGTACATCGAGTTTTCGATGTGGCCAGGTCCGCTTGGCAAAGGCGATCTGCCCACGGGTGGCTTGTGAGCAGCTTCCAGCGAGAACTACTGCGCGGCCTGCCGCTCGCGGTACATCGGATTCCGCCGGTGGGCCGAGCAGGCCCCGGCGGCGAAAATTCTCAGGTAATCCGAGGGCAACGCCGGAGCCGCCGGTGACCAGACGGTGGTCCGAGGCCGCCGCGCCGATGGTCGCGAGGTCGTTATCCGTGAGCGCATCCACGACGCCATAGGACATACCTGCATTGCGCAGCGCCGCGAACGCCGACGCCGTAGCTCCAATTCCGGCGGCGACCGTTGCGTGGGGCACGAGACCGACGCGGCGTTGGGTCTGCGCACCCATCAATCTGATCAGGCTGGAGTCTCGCATCGGTGTCAACGGATGATGTTTCATAGATGATTCTGCAAGTAATTGATCGCCGACAAAAAGGTGGCCCTGGTAGATGGTGCGGGCATTGGTGGGAAAGGCAGGACACACCACCGTGAACTCGGCCCCAAGGGCATCCAGCAACGCGTCGGCGACGGGACCGATATTGCCGTGCGCGGTGGAGTCGAACGTCGAGCAGTACTTGAAGAAAAACTGTTGCGCTCCAAGTTCACGCAACCAGTTCAACGCCGCGAGGGAGGCGCCGATCGCATCCTCGACCGGTGCGGTTCTCGATTTCAGCGCCACCACCACAGCTTCGGCACCACCAAGGTCAACATCCGCGGGGGGCACGCCGATGGTCTGCACTGAACGCATGCCTTGTCTCACCAAGGTGTTGGCAAGATCGGTCGCTCCGGTGAAATCATCGGCAATGCAGCCCAATAGAACGCTCATGCGAACCATCCGCTCAGCATGGTGACGTCTCCGCTAGGAAGCGCGGACATAACGACATGATCGATTGCGTCGTCAATCGCAACCACCCAGCGTCGTCGCATCACACCATCGATGGAAATCAAGACCCGGGACCTTCCGGCAGCGATATACCGCCCTGTCTTGCGTACACCTTGGCCACTGCTGCGTCGTCTTCCCCGCCAAGTCCGGCCGCGCTGGCTTGGTTGAACAACTCCGCGGCGATCTTGGTGATCGGTAAAGGAAAACCCGCTGCGTTGCCTTCCTCCAGGACGATGCCGAGATCCTTGACAAAAATATCCACTGCCGAACGCGGTGTGTAATCTCCGTCTAGTATATGTGGCACGCGATTGTGGAACATCCAGGACGAACCCGCACTGGCGCAGATCACCTCGTAAAGGGTGTCGGGGTCGATGCCGGACTTGATGCCGAAACTCATCGCTTCGCACGCCGTGGCGATGTGTACCCCGGCAAGCAGCTGATTGATCATTTTTATGCGCGAGCCTGCACCCGGCTCATCGCCCAAGCGGTACACTTTCGCGGCGACCGCGTCCAGCGCCGCTGACGCCCGATCGAACGCCGCGTCGGATCCCGACGCCATGATGGTCATGGCCCCTTCCAGGGCCTTGGCGGCGCCACCGGATACCGGCGCGTCCAGTGACAGACGCGCGCGTTCTTTGAGGCGTCGCCCCAGGTACTCGGCAAACGATGGGGCCACGGTGGCGCAGGACACAATCACGGCGTCGGAGGGTGCGGTTTCCAGGGCCCCGTTTTCTCCAAACAGCACCGTGTTGGTCTGCTCGGCGTTCACGACAAAAATGAATACGACGTCTGCACCCTCGGCGGCCTCGGCGGGTGACGAACACCCGATGCCGTTCTCGCTGCGGAATCGTTGCACTATGTCATCTCTCACGTCCACACCACGGGTCTTGAAGCCAGCGCGAATCAGCGACAGGGCCGCGCCCCAGCCCATGGATCCCAGTCCGATGACAGCGATTTTGTCGTTGGCGGTGGTCATGGTCTCATGTTCCTGTTTTCGATGGTCGGTAACGCATAGGGGTCGAGCCATGGGTTCGTCCGTGGGGCTCGCGAACAGTGCATCGTGCATTTTACCAACGGTTCCAATACGGGGTCAGGCCCAGCATCTTGGGCCATGCGGCTACGCGAGACCGGCTCCCAAGTCATAACCGTGGGAGTTCGAAACTGGATCAAGTCTGTTCGCACTCGAGTGCGGCACACCCCGCCACCTCGATGCCGGCAGCGGTGTGCCGCAAACGCACCGCCAACACCTCCACACCCTGTTGCGCTACAGTCTCCAGGGCGTCGCTGTAATCCGGGTCTATGTCCCAGGCCGGTTCGAAGGCTCGGCCCTCGGGACGATTGACGGCAAAAACGATCACCCCGCGCGAGCCACGCTTGACCGCTTCGCGCAACAGCGCGAGATGTTTACGTCCGCGTTCGGTGACCGCATCGGGAAATCGAACGCAGTCGCCGTCCAACAAGGTGGTGTTCTTCACCTCGACGTAGGTGTCCCGCCTCCGGCCGTCCGTGAGATGCAGGTCAAACCGCGAACGAGGAAAGCCATCGACAACGAATTGCGGTTCAGCGGTTATGCGCCGGTAGCCGTTAAGTGATGTGATTCGCCCGCTGTCGATCGCCTCAGCAATGACGCCATTGACGCGACCGGTGTGCACGCCGATCCAGCCTTGACCCATGTCCACCCGTTCCAGAGTCCAGGCAAGCTTGCGCTTGGGGTTGTTGCTGTAGCTGACTTGCACCTTGGCACCGGGCGCCCAGCAGGTCGTCATGGAGCCGGTGTTCGGGCAATGGGCGATGACGCGGCGTCCGTCGTCAAGATCGATATCGGCGAGAAAGCGTTTATAGCGCGTAAGGATGCGGCCGTTGTAAAGAGGCGGGAGGTCCATTTGCGTTGGCAGTGCGTCACACAATCAACCGGCGGCGCACCAGGATAACCGCCAGGTAATAACTGATGGCGGCGTAAAACAGCAGCACGCCAAGGTGCAGACCGGTATTGGTCAATGGTTGATCCGCCACCAGTGGTCGCACCAGCGCGACGGCGTGGGTCAAGGGCAGGACTTGCACGAAGGATTGTAAGGCCGCGGGCAGGCTATTGATGGGGTAAAACACGCCGCACAGAATGAACATCGGGGTGACCACTAGGGTGAAATAATAATTAAAGAAATCGTAACTCCTCGAGAACGCGCTCATGACGATGGCGGGGCCGGCAAAACACAAACCGATGGTGAACGCAATCGGTACCACCAGCACTGCCGTGAAGCTCAGCACCGCGCCGAGAAGGGACGCCACCAACAGGATCGCAGTGGCGCTGATGGTGCTTTTGGTGGCGCACCACAGCATCTCGCCGGCGATGATGTCGTCCACATCCAAGGGTGTCGCCAGCATCGACCCGTAGGTACGCTGCGGCACCATGCGGGTGTATACCGAGTACATGCCTTCGAAGCTCGCGGTGTTCATGGCCGAGGACGCCACTATGCCGGAGGCCAGGAAGGTGAGATAGGGCAGGCCGGCCATATTGCCGATGAACATGCCCAGACCGAACCCCAAACCGAGCAGATACAGGAATGGTTCACCGAAATTGATCAACAGGCTAGGGGTGATGAGCTTGCGCCACACCAGGACATTACGACGCCATACCTTCAGCGCCTTGGGGCGGATGCGGGGCACACGAAGATCCATGACTACTCGCGAAGGTCGCGGCCGGTAATGTTGAGAAATACATCCTCCAGGTTTGCCGGCCGGTGTAGGAAGCTCAGCTCCGGCGTGCCCTGTAGCCGCTCGGTCAACGGTCTGGAGTCATGGGTATAGCAGTAGATCGTGTCGCCGACGGACTCGGTGCGGCAGTCGGTGCCATCACCCAGCAAAGATTCAATACGGCCGTTGGCGCCGCGCAATTCCACCACCTCGGGTTCGACGTGTTCGCGGATCAATGTCTTGGGCGACCCGCGGGCGATAATTGCACCGTGATCGATGATCAGCACGTCATCGCACAAGCGCTCTGCTTCTTCCATATAGTGCGTAGTCAACAGTAAGGTCTTGCCAGACTGCTTCAGATCGCGCAGCCGCGCCCAGATCATATGGCGCACCTGGGGGTCGAGACCGGTGGTGGGTTCGTCGAGGACCACGAGATCCGGATCATTGATGAGCGCCCGGGCGATCGTCAGGCGGCGCTTCATGCCCCCGGAGAGTTGATCCACGCGCGCGTCGGCGCGGTCCGTGAGGCTAACGAATTCCAGCAATTCCGTGATGCGCGTGTCCACGTCGCTGCCTTCGAGCCCGAAATAACTGGCGTAGACCCGCAGGTTCTCGGCGATGGTGAAGTCCGGATCGAGATCGTCCTCCTGGGGTACCACACCGGTACGGGCGCGCACTGCGCTGGCGTGGTCCGGCAGCGGCTGACCGAATACGGTCAACACACCGGCGGTGAGCGGGGACTGTCCGAGTATCATTTTGATGGTTGTCGTTTTGCCGGCGCCATTGGGACCGAGCAGGCCGAAGCACTGCCCCCGGGGCACGGTGAAGCTGATGCGCCGCACCACCTCTTGCGCGCCGAATCGCTTGGTCACCCCAATGGCCTCAATGATGGCTGTCGCAGCCTGGGTCTGATTCATGCGCCGGTGGTGCGGGTCTTTGTATCGCGGTACAGGGACGCCTGTCGGATGGCCTCGATATACGGGGCGCACGGACGCTGTTCGGTGACGAATCGATAGGCCTGTTCCAGGTCCCAACCCCGGATCCAGCTCAGATAGGCGATCGCTACACCGGGCGCCCGGCCCATGCCGGCGGTGCAATGCACGTACACCCGGTGACCGACGCCAAGCAGGGCGTGCAGCTGTTCCACCGCGCCACCTAGCCGCTCGCGCAGGTCTCGGGGATCAAAGTCCCGGATTGGCCAACGGGCGATCACCAGATCCCGGGCCTGGTATTGACCGTGCACAGCGTCCCAATCCAGTCGCTGGTCGATGAAATCCTCGTCGGTTTGCAAGTTCAACACCGCGGTGATGTGTGCCCCAGATGTCAACCGATCGACGTCGACTGGGGTGCGCGGGCAGGTGCCTACGAATAGTTCGGGTTGAATGCGTGTCAGATTTATCACGATAATAGCGACGGCGTAACGCAAGGCGGCCAAGGATACCAGGGTTCGTCCTACCCGCAATAGGCGAGCGCTCGCCGGCTAAGACAGAGTGTGATTTCATGGTGGATGACCCGTGAAGACCTTAGCCCGTGTCTTGTCACTGGCGGACGTGTTTCTTGCCGTGGGACTGACACCGGATGTCGCGCGCATAACCGATGAGCTGTTCCGGCGCGGCATGGAAGCCATGGCGCCTCAATCTGGCACCACGAGGTTCGAAACCCTGATGCCGATTATCGGTCTAACTAAGTAAGCAGAACAAAAAGGATCATTATGATGTTTGTTAAACAACGAACAAGTGATCACCTGGTGGAAGTGCTGGAACTCGCCGACCTGTTCAATCCCAACCACGCCGAGGTATTGGGGCGGTACCACTACGGTGAGGAGGCCCAAGATCCGGAAAAATTCTCCAAATCAGACTTGATATTCCTTTCCGATGAGGAACTGCCGCGGTGTTGGATCGACGCGCACTATCGCGACAGCGAGTGGAAAAGATAAGGCTAGCTCGTACGCCGGGAGGTGAAAGTCTATTTGGCCGTGGCCTCGAACACCTCGGTGTCGGGGTGAAAGGCGACCCAAGCGAACCAATAAGCGATGGTCGTGGGAATTTCGTTGCCCTGCCGATCGACGATGCGGCCGTTACGGTTGCGGGCGTCGAATTCGATTCTTAGTAGTTGTCCCGCGAAACGGTCATTGACTACCGAAGGCCCCTTGGACAGTTCCGCAAACGGATACACTTTGGCCTGCTCGCCGATTTTCAGTCCCATTACCAATTCCTTGGGATGGTATTTAGGACTTTTGTTGCTGACCGGAAAAAACACCCTGGGTGTAGTCTCATACCCTGCATACGGGCTGCGGCTGTAGTCGCGGGCGTGACCGGTATCGGTCGATAACACCAGGGTGTCGGGATGACGTTCGCGCCAATCGCGCCAAGTAGTGTGTGTGAGTGCAAGCTGATCGAGACTGGCTCCCTTCATCTTACCGCTGATGGCCTTGCGCATGATCTGTGACCACAGGGATTCGGTTTCCCGGTCGTACAGGAGCACATCGCTGTTATAGAGTAGGCCCGAGACGCCGAAGCTGTGCTTTCGCCCTCCCACCTTGGCGGAAAATGCCATCCCGGTTCCGCACAATGGACAGAAACTGACGACCACGGCCTCATCGCCGAATTTGTCATTGACGATCTCATGGTAATTGAGGATACGGATGGGGTAGGCCTTGGCGCTGCCGTTGCGGTGCATACCCAGAATTCGATCGTCGTCAGCCAGAAAATCCACGCCATCCACGGTGACGAATTTCGGCGCATCAATGGCTGGAATGCCGTCCCGCGGTGGGCCGCCGTGATGGATTTGCGCACTGGGGACCAGAGAGTCTGAGAGATCGAATCCATTGGTGCGTGATGCGGTCAGACCCGAGGGCACGAATAAAACATAGATTGCGACGGCGGCGAGCGGATAAGCTATCACTCGACGCCAGCGCGTAGAGATTTGTGAAACGTTGAACGGATTCATAGGTAATCAGACCCAGGTTAGCGGGATATGCTTACATAGACAGTGATACCACCGCGAGATTCCCTGAAACCAGGGCGCCGATGGTGTGGCGCCGCATCGCAGTTAGCCTTGAAATTAATCCTGTGGACCGCATAACTGATTAATCACTATAAGATTTATCAATAATGGCCAACGATTTTTCCAACCTGGAGGCAGTGGAACCTGCACCGTCAGAGGTAGGCACGAGTCTAGCGCGTCCGTCGGACGTGTTGCCCCGCATTATCCATCTTTTACCCAATAACGCGCGCCCGTTTTTTCCCGGACAGGTCATGCCGCTGCTGCTATCGCGTGCGCATTGGTCCGAGACCCTCAAGGCGGTGCACGACTCCCAGCAGGGTATCATTGGCGTGGTGCTGAGCAAGGAAAAAGAAGGAGAAAAAGTTAACCGCAAAGATTTTTACAATATGGGCACGGCGTGCCGGTTGCACCAGGCGCAAGTGCACGACGACAAAATCCACGCGGTGCTCGTCGGTGAGCAGCGGTTCGAGATCGAAGATTGGATCTCGACGGATAGACCATTCCAGGCGCGAGTTCGTTATTTTCCGGAAACGGATTATAAAGACCTTCCCGAAATCAAGGCCTACGTCACCGCCATCATTAATACCATCAAAAAGCTGCTGCCTCTTAATCCGCTGTATGGCGAAGAATTGAAGATCTTCCTGCAGAACTACCGTCCGGACGACCCTTCTCATCTCGCTGATTTCGCCGCCAGTCTCACCACTGCTACCGCTACGGAACTGCAACAGGTCCTCGAAGCCGTGCACATCCGCCCGCGCTTGGAAAAAGCATTGGTGTTATTGAATAAAGAACTCGAAGTTGCGAAAGCACAGATGGAGATTCGTCAACACGTGGAGGGTGAGATTCAGTCGCGTCAGCGCGAGATATTCTTGCGCGAACAGCTGAAATTTATCCAGGGGGAACTGGGTATTTCCAAAGATGATCGCACCGCCGAGCTAGAGAAGTTCAAACTGCGGATCGCTGACTTGACGTTTCCGGAACACGCGCAAATGCGGGTTGACGAAGAGATGGAAAAGCTCGCGGTTTTGGAGCTGGGCTCGCCGGAATATACGGTAACCCGTAATTATCTTGATTGGCTGACCACACTGCCTTGGAATACTTACACCGAGGACCAACTGGATCTCGATCGCGCCGCGAAGATTCTCGATCAGGACCACGAGGGCTTGGACGATGTAAAGCAGCGCATCTTGGAGTTTCTCGGGGTCGGCGCTATGAAGGGTGAAGTGGCTGGATCGATTCTGTTGTTCGTCGGGCCCCCGGGGGTAGGCAAGACGTCGTTGGGCCGCTCCATTGCCCACGCACTGGGACGAAAGTTCTACCGCTTCTCTTTGGGGGGAATGCGGGATGAAGCGGAGATCAAGGGTCATCGGCGCACCTATATCGGTGCCATGCCGGGCAAGTTTGTCCACGCGCTGAAAGAGACCGGATCTGCCAATCCGGTGATTATGCTCGATGAGATCGACAAAATAGGTGCGTCATTTCGCGGCGATCCGGCGTCTGCTCTGCTCGAAGTCTTGGATCCCGAGCAAAACGAAAACTTTCTGGATCATTATCTGGATGTGCGATTCGACCTGTCCAAGGTGTTGTTTATTTGCACCGCCAATCAACTCGACACCATCCCCGGTCCATTGTTGGACCGCGTGGAAACGATTCCACTGTCCGGCTACCTCGCGGACGAGAAAATGCTCATCGCCAAGAATCACCTGCTCCCGAGGTTATTGCAAAGAGCCGGTTTAAAAGAACGGGGACAGCTCCGCTTGGAACAGGTGGCCCTCAAAAAAATCATTGAGCAGTACGCCCGCGAGGCCGGTGTGCGGCGGCTCGAGAAGCTGTTGGGCAAGATCGTGCGCAAGGTGGTGATGAAGATCATCAAGCACGAGGCAAAGTCAGTACGTATTCGGGCGGGCGATGTTGAAGACTATCTGGGAATGCCGGTGTTCAGAAAGGATAAACGCATGAGCGGTGTCGGTATCGTTACCGGTTTGGCATGGACGCCCATGGGCGGGGCCACCTTGAATGTGGAGGCAAGTAAGAGCCATGGGTTCAATCGCGGATTCAAGCTCACCGGTCAATTGGGGGACGTGATGCGTGAGTCGGCTGAGATTGCGTACAGTTACATCGTTTCCAACGCGAAAAATCTTGGTGCCAAGCCAGAATTTTTTGAACGCGCCTTTATCCACGTGCACGTTCCGGCAGGGGCCACTCGAAAAGATGGTCCTAGCGCCGGTATTACCATGGCCAGTGCACTGTTGTCCCTCGCAAGAAAACGGCGTATCAATAAGAGCGTTGCCATGACCGGTGAGTTAACACTCACCGGTCACGTATTGCCGGTGGGAGGTGTTAAGGAAAAAATTCTCGCCGCCAAACGTGCCGGCATCAAGGAGGTTATTCTGCCGGAAGCCAACCACGGTGACTTCGCGGAACTTCCCGCTGCTATCCGCGAGGGTGTGACCGAGCACTTTGTCGAACATTACAAAGATGTGGTTTCGTTAATTTTTTAACTAGAGTATTGTCGTTATTTGCTTTTCTGTATTGACGTTTTCTTTTTGCTAAAAGCATGTTCATTTTTGAAATGAAACGGTAACATTCGCGTAACCTGGTCCTCTAAGCACATAACAATGTCTCAGTTATTTCTGATTCTTTTTTTAGGCGGCCTTGTCCTGACGCAGATTGTGGATTACGTCGGTGTCTATTACCTGGACACTGTGGGATTCATCCTGATGGGTGTGGCGGCAGCCTCATATTTCATCACCCTCATTGTTAGAGCGCTGCGTAAACGGTCTAGCGCTGGTGAGCGGTAGCGGTTGCGCACCAATGGGCGGCTCCAATCGGTTGACCCAAGCGCTTTGGATATGACTATACTAGTAATAGTCAACATCGAAGTCCTAGGCGTTTCCCCTGACTGATACCATAATCGCCGTTTCCGCTTTGTCGGCACGGGTTTACGCCTAGCGCCGGAGTGACGATATCGTGTCAAACGGCGGAATTCCATTCAGAAATCTCATCGTACTAGTCGTCATCGCCTCGGCCGTTTACTTCTCCTGGACCGAGGGGCTGTTCAAGATCTTCACCCGCTCGCACACACAACACAACGATGTAGTTGTCTACGTCTCGAATCGTTGTGGTACGCCGTGTAACCGCCTCGTGGGTATGATTCGCGAAGAGAATGTGCTGGTTTATGTATTGAATGTCGATGATGATGAAGAAATCGCGCAAGAGTTGAGGGAAAAGTTGGATGCCATAGGTTTTCGTCAAACCATCTATCGGCTGCCGGTCGTGGATCTTTATGGCGAGATTCTACCTGTTCCATCAATCAGGGACGTCAAACGAAGACTTCGCTAGGTGGCAAACCACTTCGGTGCAACATATGGGTTAGGTTCCCACAGTTGCACGATAAGACCCCTAAAATCAGTGTTGCGACTCGTGAGTACCAGCTTGGATACACCGCGCGGCGTGCCCGTGAAGTCCATGGACGCGCCGTCCACGGTAGCGGCATTGAGATCGACGTGACTCGCAAGCAATAAGCGGTGTAATGTATTCAGCTTATGGCTACCGCGTTTGATGACGATGGCGCGCAACACCAATATATAGGTTAGTCCATGGTCAGTGTTAGCCACTTTGGTGATATTATAGTGGGGTTGTGTGTATGTGTCAGTGACAGACCGGTAGGTTTGATTCAGGGCACCAAAATTGGGAGGAACTAGAATGTCCAACGAAAAAATCAGCGTATACAAAAACTACCCACGGCAGATTTGGCCACTTTGTGCGGCAACGATCCTAACTCTGATGTTGGCGCCGGGGTCGTGGGCGCAAGACAAATTTCCATCGCAGACCATCGAGGTCGTTACCCATGCCGGGGCCGGTGGCGGTACCGACGTAACTACACGTATGGCGTTACTGCGCACCCGGCGCGTACTCAAAACAGACATGGTGGTGGTCAGCAAACGTGGTGGTGGTGGTGCTGTAGCGATGAACTACATCAACAGCCGCCCTCGTGATGGTTACGCCATCATGACTATTACACCAACCCATCTTTTGACCATTGCACGCGGCAAGTCACCGTTGAAGCTGGATGATTTGGTGGGATTGGCGCGCGCCACCGACGATCCGCAGTTGCTCATGGTCAAGGGCGATAGCAAATTCAAGACCATTCAGGAGCTGCTTGCGGAGGCGAAGCAAAAGTCATTTAAGTTTGGCGGTACCCAGGTCGGGGCCATCGACCAGATCACCGCGTTTACTTTCGCCAAGCGCGCCGGGATAAAGGATCCCAACTATATTCCGTACAAAGGCGGCGGCGCGATCGTTACTGCGCTCATCGGTGGTGATATCGATATCGGAGTGCTCAATCTTTCGGAAGCCGAGTCGCAGATTAGCGCTGGAGAGATTCGCCCGCTGGTGGTGATGGCAAAAAAACGCATGAAGCCGCTTCCCGACGTCCCGACCACGGTGGAACTTGGTATCGATGCGGTATTTTCCACGGTACGTGGTTTCGTGACCCTGAAGGGAGTACCAAAAGATCGGGTTAAAATACTTGAAGAGAGTCTTATCAAGGCGATGAATCACAAGGTCTATCAGAGTTACCTGGAGACCGCGGGGCTGGGACCTGACAGTATCGTTGGTAGTGCGGATTGGAATACGCAGATCCAACAGCTATACAAGGATGGTGTCGCCGCGCTCAAAGATCTCGGCATGTTGAAATAATCGCATCGGATCCGTAACCGAGCGGCAGGAACCGGATCGGTGATCGGTCGACGGCATCCATCGACGCGCGGCGATACCGATGCCGCGTCGCCTGCAGCCGGCGGCGGCAGCTGGCTGCACAGCGACGATGCCGCCGGCGTGGCTATTCTCGTCTTTGTCGGCGTCGTTTTCGCGATCACGACAACGTTTGAGGAGGTCCCGGCAGCCCTCTCTCAAGGCATTCCACCGGAGCAGTTTCCGCGCATACTGGTTGTGGTGATCGCGTTGCTGGCGGTCATCATGATTGTCCAATCCCGTCTCCGGCGGGAAGGTCCACGCAAACGGGTGCCGGTGATGGTACTTTTCACCGCATGTTTGCTGATTGTGTTCGTGGTGTTGATCGACTGGATCGGAATGATCGCCGCGATGCTCGGGTTCTGTGTGGCGCTGCCGTTGTTGTGGGGTGAAAAACGGTTTTTGTGGGTCGGCGTGTATGCGGTGCTGTTCCCGGTCTGCATATACTTGTTGTTTTCGATGCTGCTTGGGGTCCGCCTGCCACTCGGATTGTTTATGGGCTGACGGCAATACATGGATATTTTTACGACCTTGGCATCGATTCTCCTCGACCCGTATATGTTGCTGGTGATACTGGCCGGCACCGTCGGTGGCGTACTGGTCGGTGTGTTACCGGGGCTTAGTTCAACCATGGCGACGGCATTGTTGCTGCCGTTTACGGTCACGATGGAACCGATACCGGCGATATCCCTGTTGGCTGCCCTGTATTGTGCCGGCACCTATGGCGGTTCGATCACCGCCATACTGATCAACGCGCCCGGTGCACCGCCGGCGGCGGCGACCGCGCTGGACGGCTATCCCCTGGCGGTACGCGGCGAAGCCGGCCGCGCACTCGGTATGGCCACCGTCAGCAGCACCATCGGCGGCATATTCAGCGTCTTGGTTTTAATCGTTGCCGCGCCGTTGCTTGCTCGCATCGCCTATAAGTTCGGGGCCCCGGAATATTTCGCGCTGGCGCTGTTCGGCCTGTCGATGTTGGCGTCGATCAGCGGGAAATCCTCGGTCAAGAATCTCATCGGCGGCGCCTTTGGTGTGTTGATCGCAACGGTGGGCGTCGATTTCACTACCGGTGTCGAGCGCTTCACGTTTGGGTTTCCGGAATTGACCGAAGGCATCCATTTTATTCCTGTGATGATCGGCTTGTTCGGGGGGTCGGAACTCTTGACACAGGCAGCATCGCTGAATGTGATTTACAAGCGGATTGCGTCGGTTGCTGTTCGCCTGCCCAGTCGCGAAGATTTTCGCAAGGTTCGCGGGGTGATCGCACGTTCGTGCGGCATCGGCACTTTCATCGGTATCCTGCCGGCGGAGGGTGGGACCGTGGCGGCCATGGTTGCCTATAACGAGGCCAAGCGCTGGTCAAAGGACAAGGCGGAATTCGGCAACGGCGCGATCGAGGGAATTGCCGGACCCGAGGCGGCCAACAATGCAGCCACCGGCGGGGCAATGGTACCGACCCTTGCGCTGGGAATTCCCGGAAGCGCTACCACTGCCGTGATCCTCGGTGCGTTGATGGTGCATGGTTTGCGCCCCGGCCCGCACCTTTTCAACGAACAACCACACCTGCTCTACTCTATTTTTATCGCGATGTTGGTGGCAAACGTGATGTTCATGGGGCTTGGCATGGTCGGCGCTAAAGTGTTCGCGAGGGTAACTCTAATCCCGCGCACCTTTCTGTGGCCGTCGGTGTTTGCTCTGGCGGTGGTGGGGTCCTATGCCTTGACGCAAAGCATGTTAGACGTATGGGTCATGTTGATTTTTGGGCTGTTGGGTTTTCTATTTCGGCGCTACGGGTTTTCACCGGCGCCTATCATTATGGGACTAATCCTCGGTGAACTGGTGGAAAACTCGCTCAAGCAATCGTTGTTGATCTTTGGGCACAACTGGTTATTGTTCTTTGAACGACCAATTGTGGTTACGTTCTTCGTTCTTACGCTTGCGGGACTGTTTGGTCCGTTTCTCTATCAACACTTAGTGTCTGGGTTCACGAAAAACCGCGGAGGAACCTTGGATGAATAACACGCCAGCATCGATCTATCGACACGATTTTGGCCGTCATTTAGTTAATCGTAGTCCCACTGATATGAATTAGGGAATGAATATGAATTCTGCTCCGATCAAGAAATTTACTCCCGAACTCGACCCGAACCGCGGACGAGGTTTAACCAAGTATGTGGCAAGTTTTGTAGTCGAAACCAACTATGAAGCTCTTCCCGATGAGCTGATCAACCTCGGAAAGAAATCCATTCTCGATGGCCTGGGCTTGGCGTTGTCTGGATCGGTGGCAAAGAGTGGCGAGCTGGTTCGCGCTCATCTCCATTCACTGAACCTTACCGGCAATACGACGGTTATCGGCAACGAACTAGAGGTGCCGTCACGGTTCGCGGCGTTCGCTAACGGGATAGGTATACACGCCGACGACTATGACGATACCCAGTTGGCGGTCGGCAAGGACCGTGTTTACGGACTATTGACCCATCCCACTGCACCGGCGTTGCCCGCCGCCCTCGCCGTTGCGGAGGCCGATGGGCTCTCCGGGCGCGAGATGATGCTTGCCTATCATCTTGGCGTTGAGGTCGAGTGCAAGATTTCAGAAGCGATCTCGCCACGGCACTATCAGCACGGATTTCACTCGACGGCAACTTGCGGCACTTTTGCCGCAGCGTGTGCGGTGGCCAGGTTGCGCGATTTCAACGTCGAGACGGTGCAGCGGGCGTTGGCAATCAGCGGCAGCCAATCCGCCGGCTTGCGCGAAAATTTCGGTAGCATGACCAAGCCGTTTCACGCCGGGCGGTCGTCGGAAAGCGGCGTCATTGCCGCAGAGCTCGCGGCACTGGGTTGGTCCGCTACGGATCAGATTCTGGAGGCGCCGCGCGGGTTTTTTCAGGCCCACGGGGGCGGCTATGACGTCGCTTCCATCGAGAACAAGCTGGGTAATCCCTGGACTTTCATGAACCCGGGTGTATCCATAAAACCACACCCCTCCGGTTCGCTCACCCACCCCGGGATGACGGAGATGTCGCGTTTGATCAGGGAGCACAAAATTACTGCGGATCAAATCGACAGCGTCGCTGTGGGCACCAATCACAATATGCCCAATGCCCTGATTCATCACCGGCCTGTCAATGAACTCCAGGCTAAGTTCAGTATGGAGTTCTGTATGGCGATACTGTTGCTCGAGGGACGAGGAGGTCTCGCGGAATTCACCGATGAGGTGGTTAATCGGCCCGACGTCAAGGCGATGATCGAACGGGTCCATTTTGGCGTGCACCCGGAGGCCGAGGCGGCCGGTTACGACAAAATGACCACTATCATCGATATCAACCTAAAGGACGGCCGGACGATCTCCGGGCGTGCCGATTTCGGCAAGGGTAGCCCGCACAATCCGATGAGCTATGACGAGGTTGCCGATAAGTTCCGTGAATGCGCGGCCTTTGCCAAGTGGCCGAATGCAAAGACTGAAGCGATCGTGAAATGCGTTCAGGATCTAGATGCAGTTTCCGACGTCAACGAACTGACGGCGCTGCTTTCGGCCTGATAATCAATATCGACAGTTAAAGTTTGGTGATGCCCGAGCCGCCCTCCTTTGGCGTGCCCCGTGTCTGGACGCCCCCTTCCTTGAGGTCCGCAGGGGCTTTGACCTGACTGTCTTTTAGTGCCTCGTATCTGGGTGTAAAGCCCAAGCCGGGGGCATCGGGAATCTTTACCATGTCGTTTTCCGGACCGGGAACATTGTCAAAAAAGTGTTGCCCGACTTGATGCATGCCCCAATGGAACTCGACGCGCCAACCATTCATGAGTCCCGCCATGGTGTGCATGTTGAATATCGGCCAGCCTCCACCGTTGGCGATCGGTATGTTGAACGCCTGGGCCAGATGCGCTGCCTTCTGGGTTTCCGTGTAACCGCCGTTGTAGACGCAATTGGGCTGCAGGATATCCACCGCGTGTTTCTCCACTAACTCGCGCAGCCGCCAGCGATGGCCCTCCATTTGACCCGCGGCGATGGGGATATTGGTATGCTGCCTCAGATCGGCTAGCGCCCGGGCGTCGTTTTGATAAAGGGGTTCCTCGAACCAGCAAAGATTGCAGTCCTCCACCGCCCGACAAAGCTGGCGCGCATCGACCGGGTTGAAGCGGTAATTTGCATCGATCATGAGTTCCACGTCGTCGCCCACCGCATCGCGTACAACGCGAATTCGTTTGGCGTCCTCCTGCCAACCCCCCGGATCCACGGCAACCACCATCTTTAGCCGGGTATTGCCGTCGGCAACGAATTTCTGCGCGTACTCGACCAATTGGTCGTAATCAAAAAACGGGAAACCAAACGTAATGTAAGTCGGCGACCAGTCGCGAAACCCACCCAGAAGTTGGGCCACCGTGCGGCCCGCGTGTTTTCCATGAATGTCCCAAAGGGCAATATCGAGCGCCGATAACGCATTGGAAATGACCCCGGTGTAGGCGCGTGGGTTGAGTGACCACCAGACTTTGTGGTGAATTGCCTCCGTGTCACGCGGGTCCATATCCTTGACGATGGAAAGCAAATCGTTTTCCAGTGATGTAACCACCGCCCATGGCAGGAAAGCACCGGTGATGCCGCACCCGGTATGCCCCTCATCGGTTTCCACCTCACAGAACACAAAATGCCGGTGCTCGAGGGGTTTTTCGATCATCGGCAGAGTGACAGAGTATTGGTGAACGCTTGCCTTGATATTCTTGATCTTCATATATCGGCTCCAACGTGTAATGAAAGACAAAAATGCGACTCACTGCCCCCTTCCCTCGGCGCCCACACACCAGGCACACGAGCCACGATACGTGCCCATTTTCTGCGCACAGATACGGGATGTCAAAACGGCCGGTTGGTAAAACTCTTAGCCGGTAAGTTTTTTCTTTTCGACGCCATGAAATTCGCGATGGTTCGTTGGTGTTCTACGATCCCGGCAACGATCCAAACAAACCTTACCGCGCTTTTCTAGTAAACTGGTCATTTACAAACACGACCGGAATGATGGGATGGATGATTCAAATCCAGGTAAGACGAAGGCCTACAGCAATGAACGATTCTTGAACAGCCGCGATGCGCGTGCTTTGCGTATTCTCGCTGAGTATATTGAACCCAATAGCCGCTTCGAGCATTACAATATTGACGACACCATCGTTTTCATGGGGTCCGCACGAATGGTGTCGCGGGAGCAAGCAGAGGCAGCACTGAGTGAAGCCGATGCGGCCGGGAGTGACTTGGAGTCGGCACGCAACAGACTGCGTCTATCCAAGTATTATGAGGCGGCAAAGGAATTAGGATACCGTTTGACGATGTGGTCCAAGCAGCTACCCGATGATCATCGGCGCTTTGTGATATGTACCGGGGGGGGTCCGGGTATTATGGAGGCTGCTAATCGTGGCGCGTCTGAGGCAAAGGGGTTGAATATTGGGCTATCCATCTCTTTGCCTACGGAAGAGGTGGGTAGTGCGCACATCACCCGCGAGCTGTCTTTTCAATTCCATTATTTCTTCATGCGCAAATTCTGGTTCGCATATCTCGCCAAGGCGGTGGTATTTTTTCCAGGTGGCTTTGGCACGTTGGACGAGTTGTTTGAGATTCTGACCCTGGTGCAGACTCGCAAGATTAGAAAGCATCTGCCCTGTGTACTGTTTGGTACTGAATATTGGGATGAGATTATCAATTTCGACGCCTTGGTCCGGTACGGCAGTATCGATCCCCAGGACCTAGACTTATTGTTTCGTACCGACTCCGTGGACGAAGCCTACGATTTTTTGATACGACAACTTGGCGAGTATGGGATCAAGGAGCCTGGGGCGACACTGTGAGGGTGTTGGTGATGCGTGCAATCACGTCAGGGGCAGGGTAGCGGATGTAATCGCGTGCCGATTTATCTGTCCAACGAGACGGTCTGACATTACGGGTGATCAAGCCGGAGGAGTGTGGAAAACCATGGCGAACCATGGGATCCAACCTGGTCCCGGTACCTATGTGCTGTTCCTGGTGTGCTCGTCGGTGCGATGGACACAGGTGGGACGGCTTGGCGGGCTGCAAACCCAGCCGGGGTATTATGCGTACGTCGGCAGTGCCTTTGGGCCGGGCGGAATCTCGGCTCGTGTCGCGCACCACGCCAGGTTGTCAAGCCGACGCCACTGGCACATCGACTATCTACGGCAGTTGTCCCGGCCGGTGTCATGCTGGTATACCCACGATCCGATTCAACGCGAACACGAGTGGGCGGCTTCGGTAGCATCGCTGCCGCTGGCGATGATTCCGCTGGTTGGATTCGGTTGCTCGGATTGCCGCTGTTGCTCGCATCTCATCTGGTTCCCCTCGCTGCCGTCCTGCCGAACGTTTCGCCACCGGGTTGTCACTGAACTGTTGGACCATGAAAAGATTTGGGAAAACTCCCTCGTCTGAGGAGTCGAACATTGTCATTTTCTCGACGAAACTCTGTGGGTGTTCCGCTGCATGCCGTGAACAAAGGCGGGGTGCCTGGTGAGAAATGTGGACTAGTGCTAACTTGTCTTGATGTAAATCAACGACCGTATACTAAAAACTGTCCAAACTGGGTCCAACGCGCTTAATTTGGGAGAGGTCCATGACAGCAGGTTCGGTATGCACTCGCGACGTGGTGATTGCAACGCCGGAGATGTCGATTGTCGAGGTCGCGAGGCTGATGCGGGAGTATCACGTGGGAAGTCTAGTAATCGTCGATGACAGAGCCGGTAAAAACGTCCCAGTTGGCATCGTCACCGATCGCGATCTGGTGATTGAGGTATTGGCCCAGGAGGTCGACTTGAAGAGCGTAGCCGTGGGGGATGTGATGAGTCAGATGCCGCTGACTGTGAAGGAGACGGAATCACTGTGGGATGTGATACGCCGCATGCGCGCCCAGGGCGTGCGTCGCGTGCCGGTGGTCGATAACGATGACTCGGTGATCGGAATCATCTCTGTGGATGATTTAGTCCAGCTGCTAGGCGACGAACTCAATGCTCTCGCCGGTTTATTTGGCACCGAGCAGCGTAAGGAAGCGCATCACCGTACCCGCCCGTAACCCCGGAGGCGCTCCTTACCCTATATATGGCGCCAAGCCGGCGCCGAAATAGCGCCGCCTCTATTCGTGGTCAGCACCGAAAAGGCCCACAACTTCTCTTCGAGAAAATGGAGACGTCTGAATCTCCAGATTGCTTGGCAAGAATAGACGGGGGGTGCCTTGGCGCGATATGCAGGCGAGTCCCAACATTAACAAGCGGTAATGAAATCCAGGCATTGCGTTTGTAAGGTTTGTCCTCTGGAAACGGACTTATTGTGGTGTCGTTAACTGCGTTTGAAAACCGGAGGTGCGATCATGAGTAATTCCGTTTCCCTGACCACGCAACAGATTTCCGATGCTGGCAGCCGCACCATCGCCATGCTGCTATCCGATAATGCTCATTGGGCATTGCGCGTGGCGTTGTTGAGCGTGTTTATCTATCACAGTATCGGCAAGTTTGCCGATTTGGGTGCCTTTGCTGGCATGATGAACTTGCCCTTTGGCATTGCGTTATTGGTCGCGGTTGCCGAGTTGGGCGGCGGCCTGTTGCTGCTCGCCGGTGCGTTCACTAAAGACTGGGTTACCCGCATCGGCGCGGCGATGTTTGTACCGGTAATGCTCGGTGCGATTATGATGGTCCACTGGCCACAGTGGAGTTTCGTGCCCTCGCCGAGTCATCCCACGGGAGGCATGGAGTTTCAAGCGGTGCTGATGTTGATTTCGCTTTATTTTGTAATACGCGGAAACAAAGCATAACTACATGGTTTACGATGCAAAGGCCCGCGCAACGCGGGCCTTTTTTAAACAGGATCAATGGGTACTCGGTTAGATTGGCGATAGCATCGACCAATTGAATCCACAACGAAGATGAGTCATTCAATCATCGACAGCAAATCCGGGTTGCCGCCCACGGCTGCGATGTTGATGGACACTGTTCTTTCCGTGCATAAGTGTCGTAGATAGTTGGGACCACCAGCCTTGGGACCGGTGCCGGACAATCCCTCGCCGCCGAACGGTTGTACGCCAACCACAGCGCCGATCATATTGCGGTTGACGTAGACGTTGCCGACCCGGACGCGTCGGGTAATGTACTCAATGGTCTCCTCGATGCGGCTGTGAATACCCAACGTGAGTCCGTAACCGGTAGCGTTGATCGCCTCGATGACGTTGTCGAGTTTATTCGCGGCGAAACGAATCACGTGCAAAATAGGACCAAACACTTCGTTATCGAGTAAGGACAGTGATTCGATTTCAAACATATGAGGTGGAAAATACGTGCCGCGATCAGTCGCTGCGGACAATTCGCAACGATAAATCAAGGTTCCGTTTGCGGACAAAAATGTTACGTGTTTTTGCAACGCTATTTGTGCGTCCTCGTCGATAACCGGCCCAACATCGGTGCTCAACATTGCCGGATCTCCGATGGTCAGTTCGGCCATTGCTCCGCGCAGCATTTCGAGGGTACGCGACGCCACGTCATCCTGGATAAACAATACCCGTAGCGCCGAACAACGTTGGCCGGCGCTGTTGAACGCTGACTGTATCGCATCCGCTACCACCTGTTCGGCCAACGCCGAGCTGTCGATGATCATTGCGTTTTGACCGCCGGTTTCGGCAATCATCGGCACGATGGGGCCTGCTTTTTTGGCGAGGGAACGCTGGATGGCCTTTGCCGTGTCCGTGGCGCCGGTAAACAAGACACCCGCGATGTCGGGATCGGCCACTAACCGGGCGCCAATAGCACCGTCACCGGGCAGCAACTGCAGCACGTCGTTCGGAATGCCGGCTCGATGCAGCAATCCTAGTGCATGAGAAGCGATCAAGGGTGTTTGCTCCGCGGGTTTGGCGATCACGCTGTTGCCGGCGGCGAGGGCGGCGGTGATCTGGCCAAGGAAAATCGCGAGCGGGAAATTCCACGGGCTGATACAGGCGAATACGCCGCGGCCGTGGAGGCTCAACTGGTTGGATTCCCCACTTGGCCCGATCAGCGACTGTGGTGACTGCAGTTGATGGCGGGCCAGCGACGCGTAATAACGGCAGTAATCCACCGCCTCGCGCACCTCCGTCAGCGCATCGGGTAGCGTCTTTCCGGCCTCGCGCACGCACAGGGTCATCAGCGCTGCTCGCTGCGCTTCCAAGATGTCCGCGGCGTTGTCCAAGTGTGCGGCGCGTTCATTGGGACTCGTCGCCTGCCACGCCCAGAAGCCGCGATCTGCGACACTGACCGCACCATCGACATGGTTCGTGTCAGCCCATGCCACGGTCCCTATTTGAAGAGACTGGTCTGCCGGCGAATAAACGCCATGTATCGGCTCGCCCAAGGTCTGTCCTGCGACCATCGGCACCGTGGTCCACGTCTGCCCGTCTGCCTTTTCCATGGCAGCCTTGAGCTGCTCGAGTTCTACGGGATCGGACAGATTGAGGCCCTGAGAATTGACTCGCGACGTGCCGTAGAGGTTCACCGGCAACGGAATTAGTGGATGCGGTGCATACTCGTTATCCCCGGCGATGTTGATGGGATCCGCAGCCACCGCCTCTACCGGCACCTCACGGTGAACGATGCGATTTACAAATGATGTGTTGGCCCCATTCTCCAGCAGCCGGCGCACGAGATAAGGCAGCAGCTCGGCATGTCCGCCTACCGGGGCATAGATTCGGCAACGCAACTGATCCCGTTGTTGCAAAAATAAGTCATAAAGCCCGCGACCCATACCGTGTAGACGTTGAAACTCAAAGTCTTTACCGTTTGCCAGCGCCAACACCGAGCACATCGTATGCGCATTATGGGTGGCAAATTGCGGATACAGCAGAGGTGCCGACTGCAACAACCTTTGGCTACAGGAAAGATATGAAATGTCGGTGTGTGACTTGCGGGTGAATACCGGGTAGCCTCCCAAGCCGTCTATCTGGGCCTGTTTGATCTCATTGTCCCAGTAAGCACCCTTGACCAACCGTACCGGAATTTGGCGCCGGTAGCGATCCGCTAGTCCCACGAGCCAGTTCAGCGTGGGCAGGGCGCGTTTCTGATAGGCCTGCACCGCCATGCCCAGGCCCTCCCAATCGGACAGCGCTGGATCGCTGTAAAGTGCACGGAAGACGTCCAGTGACAACTCCAGACGGTCCGCCTCTTCGGCGTCTATGGTTACCAACAGTTCGAACTGTTTCGCCAGCCGCGCCAGTTCCAGCAGTGGCGGTGTCAGTTCCTTCAACACACGGTCCCGCTGGGCATATTCATAGCGGGGATGCAGGGCAGACAGCTTGATCGAGATCCCCGGGGCCAGCACTCCTGAACCGCACCGGTGTTTGCCGATGGCGGTAATGGCATGGGCGTAGGCATCGAAGAACCGGTGCGCATCGGGGGCGGTCATCGCCGCCTCGCCCAACATATCGTAAGAGTATAAGTAACGCTTTCTATCGGCGTGGTTACTACGCTCCAATGCCTGCTCTATGGTCTCACCGAGTACAAATTGCCGTCCAATGATTTCCATTGCCTGGGTGACGGCTACTCGCACCACCGGCTCGCCACTGCGTGCGGCAAGTCTCTTTAGTGCCGCGCCAAGATCGTTTCGCGTATCCGGAGCCAGATTGATTAACCTCCCGGTCAGCATCAGCCCCCAGGTGGAGGCATTCACGAGTATCGATTCGCTCTTCCCGAGGTGCTCGTCCCAGTGTCCGGTGCTGAGCTTCTCACGAATCAGCCGATCGGCGGTTTCGGCGTCCGGGATACGCAGCAGCGCTTCCGCCAGGCACATCAACACGACGCCTTCTTCGCTGGAAAGGTCGTACTCCTGCAAGAAGGCGTCCAGGCCCTTTTGTGCGCCAGGGGTCTCGCGCAACGCCCGTACCACGGCACAGGTGTGAGCGAATATGTCGCCCCGGGTCTTCGCATCGAGGCCGGCTTGTTCCACTAGCGCTTGGGTCCAACTTGTTTCGTCCGCGAGATAGGCCTCACGAATCGCGCGGCGCAATGGGTCGGGTGGCGCAAATGGATGCTCGCTGATCATAACCTCGAGATTATGCATTGACGTACGGGAATGTCATCCGCTCGCCACAGAGAACGGGCGGGTTTGTCCTAAAAGCAATTACTGATGGTAGGGAATACTGAGTTCGTGTACCGCATCAATCAATGACCCCACATGATCGGGGTTAATTGTCGGGGTCACGCCGTGACCGAGGTTGAACACATGGCCGCTACCGTGGCCGAATCGGTCCAAGATCGCGTGTGCCTCCTCGCGTATGCGTTCGGGTGCGGCATGTAGCACCGAGGGATCCATATTCCCCTGCAACGCCGCGCGGTCGCCGACCCGATGACGCGCGTCCCCAATGTCCACCGTCCAATCCAGTCCGATGGCGTCACAACCGGTGTCGGCGATGCGTTCCAACCACTGACCGCCGCCCTTGGTGAACAACACCACGGGAATCCGGGTGTCATCGATCTCACGAATCAGCCCGTCGACGATTTGTTGCATGTAGGCGAGGGAGAAATGCTCGTAAGCGCGGGCAGTCAGAAGACCACCCCAGGTGTCAAAGATCATTACCGCCTGTGCACCGGCCAAGATCTGCGCATTTAGGTAATCGATTACACTGCGGGTGACGGTTCCGAGCAGCTGTCTGAGCGCCTGTGGGTCGTCGTAAAGCAGGGTCTTGGTGATCGCGAAATCCCGGGTGCCGCGGCCGTCCACCATGTAGCTCGCCAAGGTCCACGGACTACCGCTGAATCCGATCAGCGGCACACGGCCGTTTAGTTCACGTCGAATCAAGCGTACCGCATCCATCACGTATCGCAGCTCGGCTTCCGGATCGGGAACCGGGAGAGCGGCGATCTCCTCGCGGCGCCGTACCGGATGTGCGAATCGTGGTCCCTCACCCTCATTAATTGTGAGTCCGAGGCCCATGGCATCGGGAATCGTCAAGATGTCGGAAAACAGGATCGCGGCATCGAGTTCGAAACGTTCCAGAGGCTGCAATGTCACTTCACAGGCCATCTCGGGTGTCTTGCACAACGTCATAAAGTCCCCGGCACGCTTTCGGGTCGCGCGATATTCGGGGAGATAACGCCCGGCTTGCCGCATGATCCAGATTGGAGTGCGGTCTACGGGCTTTCGCAGCAAAGCGCGAAGCAAACGGTCGTTTTTTGGTTGCGCCATATTTCCTATTTCGTATTGATGGCTTGTTCGATCTGTTGTTGGATGGTTTCTGCAACGCCACGGGGATCGTCGGCGTCGCGAATCGGACGACCGACAACAATATAATCCGCTCCGTTCGCGAAGGCCTCGGGTGCGGTCACAACACGTTTTTGATCGTCATCGTTATCAACCGGCCGTATACCGGGAGTCACGATTAGAAACGAGTCGCCAAGCGCAGCGCGTAAACTTCTGGATTCGTACCCGGATGCCACCACACCGTCGCAGCCGTAATCCACCGCGCGACGCGCACGGGACACCACCAATTGCTCTATGTCACATTCGAAACCCAAATCATCCAGATCACCGCGGTCCAAACTGGTCAACACCGTCACCGCCAGCACCTTGACGTCGACCTTGGCTTCGGCTGCAGCACGCATGATACCGTCGTTACCATGTATGGTCGTGAAAGTAATACCACGTCCGTTGAGCTGGCGCACCGCCCGGCCCACAGTGGCAGGGACATCGAAAAACTTCAGGTCCACGAATATTTTTTTTTCACGCGCGAGCAGCCAATCCACCAATTCAAAATAGCCGTCGGTCATGAACAATTCCAGTCCAAGTTTGAAGAACTGAACGCTGTCGCCCAACCTCTCTACCAGGGTCTTGGCGTCATAGGTTGTGGGAACATCGAGCGCGCAGATCAGCCGTTCGCGGTGGGGAATGATTTTTACCATCGTAGAAAGAAAACTTAGGTAGCCGGTATCAGGTTCTACAAGTAAGTCCTAAGGTCCCGGTCAGTCGCCATATCTATATCTCCGCTAGCCAAGGATTCGCGGACAATGGCCAAGGGACGCGTGCTGCGCGAAGTCTCCCAGCTGCGCGGGGACAAGCCGCAAGGCCGGGCAGGTAGACGCCGCGCTGGAATGCTGAGAGTTGTCATTTGTGGCACGAAACGCTTTGAGTGTATCCGATTACGTACCATGAATGTGGGCGGGGCGCGTTGGTGCAATAACACCGCGGTGACCACCAGATCGGCGCCGCGCACCATGTCACCACCGGCAAACACCTTGGGGTTGCTGGTCTGGAACTTGAAAGCACTATCGCCATCGGCCTTGACACGTCCGAACTGGTCCAGTCCGATGTCAAAATCGCTGAACCATGGAGCCGGACTGGGTCGAAACCCGAAGGCGATGATGACGCGATCGGCGGCAATGACTTGTTCCGAATCCGGAATCGGTTCCGGCCGTTGTCGCCCGCGTTCATCGGGCTCTCCGAGACGGGTCTCAATGAGTCTGATGCCGTTTACCTCGCCATCGCCGACAATCTCGATGGGTTGACGGTTCCAAAGGAATTGCACGCCTTCTTCCTTGGCATTGAATACTTCGCGCCTGGAACCGGGCATGTTGGCTTCATCGCGCCGGTAAACGCAGGTGACCGAGGTGGCGCCCTGGCGCACCGACGTGCGCACGCAGTCCATCGCCGTATCGCCACCCCCCAACACCACAACTCGTTTGCCACGCATGTCGATGAATTCACCGGTATCCTGTTCCCAATCCATGACTCGATTCACGTTGGCAATCAAAAACGGCAGTGCATCATGGACGCCCTGTAGGTCCTCGCCGGCAAATCCACCCTTCATATAGGTATATGCACCCATGCCCAAAAACAACGCATCGAACTCATCGAGCAGGTGCTGAAACGGAATGTCTTTTCCAATCTCTGTGCCGAGTATGAACTCGACGCCTTGCTCCTCGAGTAGCGCACGTCGGCGCATGACGATCTTCTTTTCCAACTTGAACGGAGGAATCCCATACGTCAGCAATCCACCGATCTCCGGGTAGCGTTCGTGGACCACGGATTGCACCCCGTTACGAGTGAGTACGTCGGCGCATGCGAGCCCCGCTGGACCACTGCCGATCACCGCCACCCGCTTGCTGGTTCTTTCCACGTGGGAGAGATCGGGTCGCCAGCCTTGCGCCAGGGCCTCGTCGGTGATGTATTTTTCTACCGAACCAATGGTCACCGCACCAAATCCATCGTTGAGAGTGCACGCGCCCTCGCACAGCCGATCGTGCGGACAGATACGCCCACAGATTTCCGGCATTGAATTGGTGCGATGCGACAACTCTGCAGCGGCGAAGAGATTGTCCTCGGCGATGAGTTTCAACCAATTCGGTATGTAGTTGTGGACCGGACACTTCCATTCGCAGTACGGATTGCCACAAGAGATGCAGCGCGCTGATTGCGCCGCCGCGGCATCCTTATCATAGTGGCCGTAGATCTCTTTCCACTCGTGCACACGTAACCGCGCCGGTGTTTTGTCCGGGTCTTGGCGTGGCAAGTCGATAAACTGAAACGTCTTGGCCATTACGCCGCTTGCAGCAATGTATCCAGCAGTGTTTCGAGGTCCGCGGCTTTGGGCTTCACCAGCCAGAAGTAGCGGATCAAGTCGACAAAGTCGTCCAGGATCTCCATTCCCCAGGCGCTGTTGGTTTCCCTGACGAAGTCCTCGATGCGGTCTTGAAGATAGTTAAGATGAGCCTCCATGCGTTCCGGCGTGAGGCGGTGGGTGTCGATTAGCTCGCGATTATAACGGTCGGAAAAAACGCTGTGACGGTCCATGACAAAGGCGATGCCGCCGGTCATGCCGGCGCCGAAGTTGAGGCCGGTGTAGCCCAACACGCTCACCACGCCACCGGTCATGTATTCGCAGCCGTGGTCACCGACACCCTCCACCACCGCGCATGCGCCCGAATTGCGTACCGCAAATCGTTCCCCGGCACGTCCGGCGGCGAATAAGCGGCCCCCGGTGGCGCCGTACAGACACGTGTTGCCGATGATTGCAGTGTCTTGACTGTCGAATGTGCTGGCGCGCGGCGGATAGATCACTAACTTGCCGCCAGCCATGCCCTTACCGACATAATCGTTGGCGTCACCTTCCAAGTACATGTGCAAACCACCGGCATTCCATACGCCAAAACTTTGTCCTGCAGTACCGGTAAGACGGACCGTGATCGGCGTGTCTTCCATGCCACAGTTACCATGCCGTTTTGCGATCTCGCCGGACAGTCGCGCACCAATGGAACGATGTGTATTTTGGATCTTATAGTGAAATTCGCTACCGGTCCGGTCCTCGATTGACGGTAACGCGTCCTTAACCATTTGCTCGGCGAGTTCACCTTTATCGAAGGGTTCATTTTTCTCTACCAAGCAGAATTGCGGTTTCTCTTTTGTCACGCCGGCGTCGGACAGAATCGGCGTCAAGTCCAGGCGCCTTTGCTTGTCGGTGTTGCCCTGTTGAATCTCCAGTAAGTCGGTGCGGCCGATGACGTCCTCCAAGCAGCGCATCCCTAGGGTTGCCAGCAACTCACGCACTTCCTGGGCGACGAATGTAAAATAGTGAATAACGCGCTGAGCATTACCCACGAAATGTTTTCTACGTAATCGCTCATGTTGGGTGGCGACGCCAGTGGCACAGTTGTTTAGATGACAAATACGCAGGTACTTGCAGCCCAACGCGATCATCGGCGCGGTCCCAAAGCCAAAGCTCTCGGCACCCAGCAAGGCAGCCTTGATCACATCGAGCCCGGTCTTGAGCCCGCCGTCGGCTTGCAGCCGCACTTTGTCGCGCAAATCATTGGCGCGCAAGGTCTGATGGGTTTCGGTTATTCCCAGCTCCCACGGACTACCCGCATACTTAACGCTGGTCAACGGACTGGCCCCGGTCCCACCGTCGTAACCGGCGATGGTAATGAGATCCGCATAGGCCTTGGCAACCCCGGCGGCGATCGTGCCGACACCAGCCTCCGCCACCAGTTTTACCGATACCAAGGCATCTGGGTTCACCTGCTTGAGGTCAAATATCAACTGCGCCAGATCCTCAATAGAATAGATGTCGTGGTGAGGTGGTGGTGAAATTAATGCCACACCGGGATTGGAGTAGCGTAGCTGCGCGATCATTTCATTGACTTTGTGCCCCGGCAGCTGACCCCCTTCGCCCGGTTTGGCACCCTGTGCGATCTTGATCTGAAGCACCTCCGCGCTAACCAGATAGGCGGGGGTCACGCCAAATCTACCCGAGGCGACCTGTTTGATCTTGGATGTTTTGTGGGTGCCGTAGCGCTTGGGATCCTCGCCGCCTTCCCCGGAATTGGATCGTCCGCCGATCGCGTTCATCGCCTCTGCCAGGGCCTCGTGGGCCTCGGGCGACAATGCCCCCAATGACATACCCGCACTGTCAAAACGGCGCAGGATCGCCTCTACGGGCTCCACCTCGTCGATCGAGATCGGTGTCGCCGTTGCGCGCAGCGCAAGCAAATCGCGGAGCACGGTCACCGGCCGCTGATTGACGATGTGGGCGTATTCCTTGTATTTCTGGTAATTGCCTGTGGTTACCGCCTCATGCATGGTGGTGATTACATCGGGATGATAGGCGTGGTACTCGCCGCCGTGCACATATTTCAATAAACCGCCCTGGTCACGGTTGCGGCGTGGATTCCAGGCATCCGCTGCAAGGGTTCTTTGGTCCGCCTCGAGTTCTGAGAAGCTCGATCCCTGTATTCGGCAGGTGGTGCCGGTGAAGCAGGTGTTGACCACTTCGTCGTGCAGTCCGACGGCCTCGAAAAGCTGGGCGCCGCGATAACTAGCGATAGTGGAGATACCCATCTTCGACGTGATTTTGTACAGCCCCTTATTGATACCCTGCCGATATTTACGCAACAGCTTGACAAGCCGCTTATTGGCGACTTCCCCGGTACGCACCATGTCGTGGAGACACTCGTAGGCCAAATAAGGATGTACTGCGGTCGCCCCGTATCCGATCAACACCGCGAAGTGGTGGGGATCGCGGGTGGTGGCGGTATCCACCACAATATTGGCATCGCAACGCAGACCTTCCTTGATCAGACGATGATGAACGGCGCCGGTGGCGAGCAGCGCGTGGATGGGCAACCGATCCTTGGCGATGTCGCGGTCTGACAATACGATGATCACCTTGCCGTCGCGTACCGCTGCGACCGACTGTTCACACACGGTATTTAGGGCCGTTAACAAATCATCACCGGCGTCGTAATTCAGGTCGATACGCTCAGTGGCAAAGTCTGCATCGTCCAGGCTCAGTAATCGTTGATATTTTCCAGTGGACAATACTGGGGAGTCGACCGAAACGCGTTTCGCATGACTCGCAGATATGTCGAATAGATTCTTTTCGCTGCCGAATTCGGTTTCTAACGACATCACAATTTGTTCACGCAGTGGATCGATGGGTGGATTTGTAACTTGCGCGAACTGTTGTCGAAAGGACTCGTAAACGGAGCGTGCCCTTTTTGACAACACCGGTAACGGGGTGTCGTCACCCATGGAGCCCACTGCCTCCTGAGCCGCTTCGGCCAGAACTCTGATAATCTGGTCACGCTCTTCGGACGTAACCTGAAACATTTTCTCAAATACCTGTAACGAAGCCGGATTGAGCCAAACAATGTTCGGCGCTTCGTCCTCAAGACTGGACTCCAAAACACGCTTATTCTCCCTGAGCCATTTCTTGAAAGGCGCCTTGGCTTTCAGTTGTGTTTGAATATCTTCGGGCAACAGGAGTTGGCCGGTTTCGGTGTCCGCAGCAATCATCTGGCCAGGCTTGAGCCGCCCCTTGGCTACCACGTCTTCCGGTGAATAATCATATACCCCGATCTCCGAAGCGAGTGTGATTACGCGGTCTTTTGTGACCACGTATCTGGCCGGACGCAATCCGTTGCGGTCCAGCGAGCAAGCGGCGTAACGACCATCGGTCATCACGATGCCGGCGGGTCCGTCCCAAGGCTCCATGTGCATGGAGTAGTATTCATAAAATGCGCGCAAATCAGGTTCGATGATGTCCAAGTTTTGCCAAGCGGGTGGAATCATCATCTGGGTGGCGAGAAACAGATCCATGCCGCCCATGAGCAGGACCTCAAGCATGTTGTCCACGCTGGCGGAATCGGACACATCGCTCATCAACAGCGGGCGCACATCCTCCATGTTCGGGATCAATGGTGTGGAAAACTTGTAACTGCGGGCGTGCGCCCAGTTACGGTTTCCCTGGATGGTGTTGATCTCACCGTTGTGAGCGAGATAGCGAAACGGCTGTGCCAACCGCCACTGGGGCAAGGTGTTGGTGGAGAACCGTTGATGGAATACGCACAATGCCGATTCCAAGCGGTCATCGTTGAGATCGGGATAGAACACCGGCAGGTACGTCGGCATCACCAGCCCTTTGTAGAGAATCACGCGGCTGGAGAGGCTGGGGACATAGAACGTGTCATCTGAGAGGCTAATCGTCTTCTCGGCGCGACGGCGGCCGATGTACAGACGTCGCTCGAATACGGCCTCGTTCATGCCCTGCGGCGCGTTGACGAAGATCTGGGCAATGTCGGGAAGGGTTTCCTGCGCTTGGTTCCCGAGCGCGGTCTTGTCGATGGGCACCGTCCGCCACCCGGCGACCTCAAGTTCCTGTTGTTTCAATTCGTTTTCGAGCTGTGTACGGGCGAACGCAGCTCGCTGCCTGTCCCGGTCGAGAAACACCATGCCCACCGCATAGGTCGGCGCCAGTTCGACGCCCTGTTGCTCCGCGAGTTGGCGCAGAAACGTATCCGGGGTTTTCAACAGTAAACCACAGCCGTCACCGGTTTTGCCGTCTGCGGCAATCGCCCCACGGTGGGTCAATCGAGCTAGAGATTGAATCGCGGTCTGCACCAACCAATGACTGGCTCGACCGTCCATCTGGGCGATCAGGCCAAATCCACAGTTGTCTTTTTCGAATTCCGGACGGTACAAGCCGCCCGGACGGTGAAATTCGCGAGTCACGATCCTTCCTACAGGATTAGGTGGTTAAGTGACAGCCGGCCTTGGCGCGGACTTCGTGCAGAAAGAACGGGGCAGAAGCGTACGCAGTATACGTTCTAGGAGTCGGGACGGTCCAATAATCCCCTACAAATTATAGGGAATAATGCCTTGGCACGCATATTACATCAGGATCCGGTAAGCTGGCGTAGGATCGGGACCAATGAATCTCTGCTTTGCGGGGACGAGCCCCCCCTGCTGCGCTTGTGCTGCGCATAGTCGCAGTGCGAGGACGAGCGTCGCACTCGAGCGAATAAAAAAGGGGTGAGTCGGTGATTCCGATACCGTTTTTTCTGTTTTTTCTATTGAGTGCAGTCCAAGTTCAGGTGTGCCTGGACCAGCCAGGACGGGACGCCTGGGTGAGAAATGCAGGCTTAGGTGCGGCTAATCGGTGATCTGAAAATGCTGCAAGGTGTCGTCGAGGGTGGTGGGTGGATAGTCGTCGCAAAGGTAGGCGTGCCCGAGCTTTTTGAGCAACACCAAACGAACTGTTCCTGCGGACACCTTTTTGTCGGACTGCATCAATGACAGCAGTCGTGACCGGGTGATGGCAGCCGGGGGCGCCACCGGCAGGCCGGTCTGGGAAACTAAATCCATGACGCGTCGATAATCGGCTGTTGAGAGATCTTTGAGGTGCGACGACATAAACGCCGCCATGACCATGCCGAGCGCAACCGCTTCGCCATGTAACCACTGTCCATACCCAAGAGCAGTCTCGATCGCGTGACCGAACGTGTGTCCAAGGTTCAATAGCGCCCGTTCACCTCGTTCGCGCTCGTCCGCGGCCACCACCTCGGCCTTGGCCTGACAGGATCGGTTGATAGCAAATGTGAGTGCCTCGGGATCCCGCACCAGCAGCTCGGGGACGTGCTGCTCCAACCAGGCGAGAAACTCAGCATCGCGGATTAATCCATACTTGATGACTTCCGCAATCCCGGCTCGCAATTCGCGATCGGCAAGCGTCGATAGTGTATCGGTGTCAGCGATCACCGCCTGGGGCTGATAAAACGCGCCGATCATGTTTTTTCCCCGCGGGTGATTTACCGCCGTCTTGCCGCCTACGGAGGAATCCACCTGTGCAAGCAAGGTAGTGGGAACCTGAATGTAGGGTACACCACGTTGATAACAAGCTGCGGCGAATCCGGCGATGTCGCCCACCACTCCCCCACCCAAAGCCAATACCGTGGTTCCGCGGTCACAACGCGCAGCCATGAGATTATCGAAGATGATCTCTAGTGTCGCTATGTTTTTGTACTGTTCACCATCCGGTAACACGGTGACATGGACCTCTAAGCCGTTCAGCGTATTCTTGACGGCCTCTAAGTAAAGCGGCGCCACCGTCTCGTTGGTTACGATCATGACCTGGCGGCCGGCAACGTGTGGGCGAAGCAAGTGTTTCTGCTGCAAAAGACCAGGGCCGATGTGAATCGGATAACTGCGTGAGCCCAAATCGACGTGCAGGGTCACGGCCGTCATTTCTTGGTCAGACGGCGCAGAATCTCTCGAGCGACAGTGGCTGGCGGACGGTCGTCGGCGTTAACAACCAAGTCCGCTTCCTGGCGATACATGGGCTCGCGTACCTTCATTAGTGCCTCGAGTTTCTCACGTGGATTGTGGGTTTCGAGCAATGGGCGATTCTTTGCATCGCGCGTGCGTGCAAGTTGGGTATCGACCCCGGCGTGTAGATAGACAACGGTACCACTTTTACGCAGGTTCTTTCGATTGACTTCACTCAAGATGGCACCGCCCCCTGTGGCCAGCACCAGATTTTGCCCCTTCAACAGCTCCTGTAGCATCGCCGTCTCGCGTTTACGAAAGCCGTCTTCCCCCTCGATCTCAAATATGACACTGATGGCGACCCCGGTCCGCGCCTCGATTTCATGATCCGAGTCCACGAATTCCATCTTCAGTTGTTTGGCCAACTGCCGACCAATGGTAGTTTTCCCTACGCCCATCGGTCCAATCAATATGAGGTTACGGATCACTGGCTCAACCGCCATTCATGATGGCGTTCTATAACCCGACTCAGACTGAGTACCGAGCAGACGTGTCGCTGCAAAACTCCGCAGGCGTTGGTGAAAGGCAGCCGGTGCTGGCTTTCGAGGGCCCAGTTGATTAACCGATATTCAAGGCCGGGCTGATGATGCGCGGCGTTAAGAAGATCAGCAGCTCGATCCGGTTGTCGCGCACGGTCTTTCTCCGAAACATAGCACCCAATACCGGAATGTCACCTAGGATCGGCACTTTGGTAATACCACGGGCCTCATCCTGCTGGTAGATGCCGCCGATCACCGCGGTTTCGCCGTTTTCCAGTAATACCTGAGTGCGAACCTGCTTGGTGTTGATGGTGTCGGTGCCGTCGCCGACGAACGAGTCCTGAGTAATGAATACGTCCATAATGATATTGTCGTCCGGAGTTATCTGCGGCGTCACCGTGAGTCCCAACACCGCCTTCTTGGTTACCACGCTGCCTACCCCGAGTACATTGGTGGTGAACACGCGCTCTTGACCTTGTTCAATATGCGCCTCTTTTTGGTTCGCCGTGATCAAGCGTGGGTTGGCGATGAGTTTGCCTTGGCCCTCGGCCTCCAGCGCCGACAATTCGAGGCTGATCAGATGGGCAAATCCGGTCCCGGCCTTGAAGATTTCAAACACATAAGATGCCGCCGGATCGTTGCCGATCCCCACTGCCGGTAGATTGACCGCCAGGCCGTCGGGCAGGGTCTCGAAGATGAGCCCGGGTTCATCATCGTTTAAAGAGTCGGCAATCGTTTCCGTGCCGGCGAAGGTGCCGCTGGTAATGACTTCGCCGATGTTCGAGTCCTTGATGCCCGGAAAACGCGCATCTTGCGTGAGCCGTTGAAATCCAAACCTGGCGCCAAGTTCGCGGCTAAAGTTGTCATTGGCCTCTACGATGCGGGTCTCAATCAGTACCTGGCGCACCGGCTTATCAAGTTTCGCAATCAGTTTACGTACCTCTGCGATCTTACGGGCGGTATCCTGGATCAGAATCGAATTCGTGCGTTGGTCGACGGTGACGTTGCCGCGCGGTGACAATAACGAGTTACTTACTGTTTCGACCTGGGCAATGCTGACGCTGCCGAACAGCGACTGTTGGACGCCGGTGTCCACGGCCTTGATAGACCGCAACAGCTTAGCGATGTCATCGGCTTTGGCGTAGTTCACTTGGATCAGCTCCGAGACCAGCGGTTCCAATTCAACAACTTGTTGGTTAGCCTCGAGTTCTGCCCGCTCACGAGAGGCGATTTCGTTAGCCGGAGCGACCCACACCACGTTACCCTTTTGGCGCATGCCCAGGCCCCGGGTCTGAAGGATGATGTCCAAGGCCTGATCCCACGGCACGTCTTTTAAACGCAGTGTGAGTTCACCCTTGACGGAATCGCTGGTAACGAAGTTGAGTCCGGTAAAATCGGCGATCACTTGCAATGCGGCGCGTACACTGATCTTTTGAAAGTTGAGTGACAGCCGCTCGCCCGAGTAACCAAACTCGTCTTTTTGGACCTCTTTTTCTTCTTCAACAATCGGATTGACATTGATGGTGAACACGTTGCCGGCCTGATAGGCCAAATGTTCGTAGTTGCCTGTGGGTAGGACCACCATACGTACATGTTTACCCTGCTGAAACGTGTCAATCGACTGCACGGGGGTCGCAAAGTCGACGACATCAAGCCTGCGTTCGAGCTCAGATTTAATCTTGGCATCCAGAAAATCAACAATGATTTCGCCTGCTTCTTCGCGGATATCGATGCCAACGGTTGGATCTGACAATTCGACGATGATCTTACCGCCGCCTTCCTTGTTGCGACGAAAGTCCACGCGGTCGATATTGTGCGTCGCAGCATCGCTTCCCTTGGCAAAACGCGTGGTCTTTGGCGTCACCGTTCGGGCGATACCCGTGGCCACGCTTTCGATGATGAGTACCATGCCATCGTCGTTGATCTGGGTGTCGTAGGATACGGGTCGTACCAGATTCAGCACGACGCGTGTGCGGTCGTCGGTTTCGACCGTGGCGATACTTTCGACAGCCCCGCTTTTCACGCTTATGACTTTACGTGGCAGGGCGCTGCGCGAGCCAAAAAAATCGAAGGCCAATCGGGCTGGTTTGTTGGTGCTGAAACTGCCGGGGGTGTCCGGACGCGATGCGGTGCGTATGTTTATCTGCACCCGTCCGCCCGGTAGCGGCGAAAATTTGATGTCTTGGATAACATTGCCGGCGGGGGGAGCGTCCGATGGTAGCGATGGGACGTCTTGACCGGGTGCCTGCGCAACCATCACCGGTTCCGGTTTTTCCGGCACCGAAGGTGTGCTCGCCGTGTCCGTGTCGTTGTGGGTCGCGGCCGGTGGCTTTACGGTGACCGCCGGTTTGTCGCCGATCATCGGGTTGACCATAAATCCGTAGTCCGTCGCTTGTACTACCAGGGTTCCGGGTTCGCGCATTAATAAATCCACATGCACCGCCCGCCCGTTGTCCGCGAGGTATGGAAATACGCCTTTGACTGCACCCTGACCGGTGATATCAACCGCATTGCTATTCAAGGTGGTGTCGTCGAAGCTGACCCTGAGGCGGCGGCCTCGGTCCAGGATTTCGGTGCGGTGGGAAGTCTGACCTTCCATGTCGATGCGTAAGAAAGTGGTATCAGTGCCTTGGCTCCAACTGAGGGACCTTAGTTCCGTCGCTTGCCCTAGTAGTGGGCTCCCTGCCAGTATCAAAGTCGACAGTGCGGCAATTCGCAGCGAGGCAGTTCGAACCGTTTTCATAGTATTTGGTCCCAGTGGTTGAGTCTTCTTTATTCGACTTATTTTACGATCGCAATAGTGGAATCCCGCTCTACCCAATTACCGCCCGGGCCTTGAACGATTTCTTTGATATCCAATTTTTCATCGGCAACTGTCATAATTTGTCCAAAATTCTGACCGAGATAGTTTCCTTCGCCGGCTCGATGAATGGTTCCATCGGGTGCGTGGATCACCGCCCACGATGCGTCACCGCGACTCAGTGTACCGACCATTCTCAAAGAATCTAACGGGTACTGCTCCAACGGTTCTTTTCGCCGATCGAGATCTGGACTCAAACCGCTGCCAGCTGCCATTGGTTTGCGCTTAACCAAGTTTCCGCGAGAAAAAGGATCCGTCAAGTTCGTTGCTGTGTATGAGTAGCTCTCATACGGCCGGATACGAGGCAGTGGCTCGACACGCGGTTTTCGATCCTTATGAGCCTCTTTGACAAATCGATGCAGGTCGCGCATGTCGCCCTCGGTGCACCCGATAAGCAACATGGAAACAAACAAAACTGTGATGCAGCGAGCCATATCGGATTATCTTCTTCGACGCCGTTTTTTACTCTTAATAGCTGCCTGTTTCCGCCGCTGGATCTGATCTTCGTCCAAGTAATGATAAGTCTTGGTCGTGGCCGACATCGTCAGTTTGTCTGTGCCCTTGATCGGCGTCAGGTTCAGATCACCGATGGTCACGATGCGTGGCAGCGAAGCCAGATCGCTGACAAATTCACCGAGTTGATGATAACTTCCGCTGACCGCCAGACTTATGGGCATTTCCGCGTAAAAGTCTTCTTGCCGGGTTTTTTTCGGCTTAAATGTTTGAAACTGTAATCCACGCCCGAGTCCTGCCTGGGTTATATCGATCAACAGCTCCGGCACCTCCGTTTTGTCGGGCAATTGCTTGAGCATCACGCCGAAGGTATCTTCGATCTCCTTCATTTGTTGACGGTAGGCGCCAAGGTTGATCGCCAGCGCCTTTTTCTTAAGGTAAGAATCTTTGAGCTGTGCCTCTTGGCGCTGAGCTTTCTGTAGATCGACATACTGGTCCTTAATAATAAACCAATATCCCGCCGCCAGTATCGCGATGCAAATCACCCCGGTGCCGGTTAGTTTCAACCACAGCGGCCAGGACCCAATGTCATTGATGTCAATTTCTTGTAAGTCGCTAAGTGCCATTTACCTAACCCGTTGTCTTGGCGCCGGTCTTTTGATCAAGGGAAGCCTGCTTTTTCTTTTTTTCTTCCTTTACCTGCAGTGTAAATTTGCTAATTCGCGTTTCGCCGCTCGGTGTGACGTTGATGACGTTGAGATTGGGATTTGCAAACCAGTCCGACGAGTCGAGGTTTCGCATCAGGCTTGAAACCCGAGCGTTTGATTGAGCGAAGCCGGCGAGAGTGATGTTATTACCTTTCTTTTTTAGACTAGTTAAATAAACCCCCTTGGGTAGTTTACGTACCAAGTCATCAAAAACATGCACGATCTGAGTTCGGTTGGACTGAAGGCTCTGAATGACTTCCATACGTGCCAATAATGCTTCTTTACGCCGTTTGATTTCGCGAATTTCCTTTATTTGTCTGTCGAGTTTAACGGTCTCTTTTTTCAAGAAATTATTCCTGTTGCCCTGGAACTCGATGAGTCCATTCATATGCCACCAGCCATAAAAAACTACTAAACCCATTAACATCCATGCAAGACCACTCCCCGTTAGGAGTTGTCGATCCCGTTCGCGGCGACGTATCTCTCGCCATGGCAATAGGTTAATTTTGGTCATGAATCAAAACTCCGCAACGCCAATCCGCATGCCACCATTAGTGACGAAGCGTCGCCGCTGATTAATTGTGGTTTTATACGAGAGGATAGGGACATGCTGGAAAAGGGATTGGCGATTGTTGTCGGTACATTCAATCGATCGGAAATCAGCTCGTCGATGCCTGAGATCTGTGCACAACCACCGGCAAGCAGTATCTGGTCGACAGCATTAAAAGGAGTGGAAGAATAAAAGAACTGCAGCGCACGCATTGTTTCCTGGCACATTGCCTCCATGAACGGCTGTAAAATATCGGGCTGATAATTGTCGGGTAATCCACCGACTTTCTTAGCTAGACCTGCTTCCTCATATGACAATCCATATCGCCGTTGAATTTCTTCGGTAAGCTGCCGGCCGCCAAAGGTGTGATCACGCGTGTACACTGAGCGGTTATTGTGCATCACGTTCATGTGCGCCGTGGTGGCGCCAAAATCCAGCACCGCGATAGTCTTTTCCATGCCCCCACCAGGCATCTGCCTTGCGATCAGCGTATACGCGTTTTCCATCGCAAACGCGTCTACGTCGATGATTTCGGGCTTCAACCCGGAACGTTCGACCACCGCGATGTAATCATCCACGATCTCCTTGCGGCAAGCAGCAAGAATGACCTCATCTTCGTTGGCGTTGGTTTCGGACGGTCCCACGACCTCGAAATCGAGATTCACCTCCTCTAGGGGGTAGGGGATATAGTGATCCGCTTCGGTCTCGATCTGGGTCTCCATATCCTGTTCTTTCAGGCCGCTGGGCATAGTGATGGTCTTGGTGATGACATGAGATGCGGACACCGCCACTGCCACGTCTTTGGTTTTTGTCCCCGCGCGCTTGACCACGCGATCCACCGACCGACCCACCTGCTCAACGTCGGTGATCGCGTTTTCCATCATTGCGTTCTGCGGCAACGCCTCCACCGCGTAGCGTTCGACCCGGTAATGGCCGCCACTTTTGTTCAGCTCCAGCAGCTTCACTGCGGAAGAGCTGATGTCGATTCCAATGAGATTTGGCCGCTTTTTCTGGAACAGCAAGAGGATTAGCCCTTTATATCCGTTAGTTATGGGTGCAAGATGCCAACTTACGTTAGCTAGTCAATGCAAATATAGACGATCAGATCAGGACTGACAAATGCTATCGGACGTTTTTTTGCTACCTGTAGTAAGCTTAGCCGTGATCTCAATATTGTCATGTCAGCTGTGATCCGCACCCTGTTTCGCGTCATCCTTGGACTGGTAATCGGCCTCGTTGGGGTGGCGCTGGCGGCGGGGGTGGCGATCGCATTATTCACCGTGTCGCTATTGCCCGAGCTTCCAGCCGTGGAGTCCTTGAGAGATGTGCAGCTCAAGGTGCCACTGCGCGTTTTTTCTGCCGATGGAAGGCTAATGGCGGAGTACGGTGAGGAACGCCGCGAGCCAGTCAGTATAGAATCTACGCCCGCACAGTTGGTCAACGCTGTGCTCGCGGCTGAAGACGATTCCTTCTACCGTCACCCAGGTGTAGATATGACCGGCGTCGTCCGCGCCGCTTTGGCTAATCTTCGCTCCAGGGGTCACGAGCAGGGCGCTAGCACCATCACCATGCAGGTGGCGCGGAATTATTTTTTGACCCCAGAGAAAACGTACGTACGAAAATTGAAGGAGGTCTTGTTGGCGTTCCGAATTGAGCGGGCGCTAACCAAAGACCAGATTCTGGATCTTTACATCAATAAGATTTTTCTTGGCAATCGTGCTTATGGTTTTGGTGCCGCGGCACGTGTGTATTACGGCAAATCCCTCAACGACTTAACACTGGCGCAGATTGCCATGCTTGCCGGGTTGCCGAAGGCTCCCTCACGCGACAATCCGTTTGCCAATCCCGACAACGCCATCAAACGACGTGACTACGTTTTACGGCGTATGCATCAACTGGGTCATATTACCAACGATGAGTTTCGGGGAGCCAGCGGTGCGGCAATCACCGCCAGCAAACACATCGCGAAGGTCGATGTGCAAGCGCCGTATGTCGCGGAGATGGCTCGTGTGCACATGCTGAGTCGATACGGAGAAGAAGCCTACTGGCGGGGCTTTAAGGTGTATACGACGATTCGCCCCGGACTGCAGCGCATCGCCGACCGCGCACTACGTAAAGGGTTGAAACGTTACGATCAACGACACGGTTTCCGCGGACCGGTTAGTTATTACAAATTGAGTGACTCGACCACCGTGGAAGATATGGATCGAAGGCTTAGCAAGGTTCCGCAAAGTGGCGAAGTGTTACCGGCGATAGTGATCGCGGTTGAAGACAAAAGCGCGAAGCTGTACACCCGGAGTCGTCAAATTGTAGATTTAGAGTGGTCCGGGATGTCGTGGGCCAAGCGTCATATCAATTACAATACCGTCGGACCCGAACCCGAGTCTGCGCGAGACATCATCAAGGTAGGTGACGTTGTTTACGCAGAGAAAAACGACAAAGAGAAATGGCGCCTGGTCCAGTTGCCAGAAGTTGCCGGGGCTTTGGTGTCTTTGCGGCCAGAGGATGGTGCCATATTGGCTTTGAACGGCGGATTTGATTTTTATCTGAGTAAGTTTAACCGCGCCATTCAAGCGCAGCGTCAGCCCGGGTCTAATATAAAACCGTTCATTTACTCTGCGGCATTGGAGCATGGGTTTACTCCGGCAACGCTGGTAAGTGGCGCGCCTATTGTAGTCCCCGATAGCAGTGACAGTACAGTATGGCGACCGGAGAACTACAGCGGTAAGTTTTTCGGACCCACTCGACTGCGCAAGGCGTTGAGTCTGTCGCTTAACCTGGTTTCGGTGCGGATTGTGCGGGCAATCGGAATCGAACCCGTAATTGATCATTTGACCAAATTCGGTTTTGAACGGAGCCGTTTGCCCAACGGTTTATCTTTGGCTCTCGGTGCGGGGTCCATCTCACCGCTGGAGGTGGTTCGGGCCTACGCAGTATTTGCCAATGGTGGATTTCGGATAGAGCCTTATTTTATCGACTGGGTGGAAGACCGGCACGGGAATGTGGTGGAGCAGGCAAACCCGGCAATCATCTGTCGTGCCTGTTCGCGCCCTCCGGCTACCGACAACACTGTCGAACCTCTGTCGCGGCCACACCGGGCAAAACGAGTCCTGCGCGCGGATAATCACTTCCTCATGACAAGTATGATGCGGGATGTCATACGCACTGGAACCGGGAGGCGCGCGCTAACTCTGGGAAGAACTGACCTTGCCGGCAAGACCGGTACGACCAATGACTTTCGTGACGCCTGGTTTTCCGGTTTCAATTCGGACGTGGTGACGACGGCATGGGTCGGTTTCGATGATCCTGTGACCCTTGGTCGTGGTGAAGCCGGTTCCCGGGCGGCGTTGCCGATATGGATCGATTATATGCGTGTCGCATTGCAGGGTTCGCAACCGCAGTCGTCGCCGGTTCCCGACAACATCGTAAGTAGATTCGTCTCCACCGAAACCGGGAAATCCACCCTGGAGTCCGACCCGCAGGCATATGAGGAGTTTTTTATGGCCGGCACGGAGCCGGCGCCAGCGGTAGCCGGTTCCCTGCAATTGGATGGTTCGTCCTCTGTGGGGAAATCACCGGCGGCGCCGGTGCCGGAGGGTTTGTTTTAGGTGTCTCTGCGTCCTCATCCGGGATCCTTGGTGCGTTATGCGGACTAGACAAATCAACGTAACCCGTCGTTCCAGCGGCGGTAAACGGAATCGTCTCGACGAACATAAACGCCGGGCCGTCTGTGAGGAGGCCGCGCGTATCATGGCCGAGGAGTCGGTTCGCAACTACCAGATTGCGAAACACAAGGCTTGTATGCGTCTGGGATACGATCATCGACGTACCCCGTTGCCGACTAATCGGGAAATAGAGTCCGCTTTCGCTACGCGATTGAGATTGTTTCGCGGCAATTCCTTGCCTGACGAATTGCGCTGTGGTCGGCAGCGGGCCGCTGAGATTATGCGTTTATTTGCTCCGTTCCAACCCCGGCTGGTTGGTGCGTTGCTACGCGGCAATGTGACGGATGATACGCCAATCCAACTTCATTTATTTGCAGATAATCCAGAAGAAGTTGTGGCTCATCTCGATCAAAATCAAATTCCATGCCAGACGTTCGACAAGCGAGTGCGTTTCGCGGGGAATCGATTCGTCCAGATTCCCGGTTTCCGGTTTAGTGTTGACCATGGCATGGTCGAGCTCTTGACCTTTAACCGCAAACAATTACGGGAACCACCCATATGCCCGGTGGATCGCAAGCCGATGAAGCGTGCCAGCCTGAGCGCCGTTGAAAGACTGGTTGTGGAGCAGTTGTCAGACTTGGGTTGAGGACTGTTTAACGGTCTTTTTCTTCTTCTTTTTCTTCTTACGACGCTCGGGCGCCGCTTTGATAAGCTCCGTGCACTGCTCTAAAGTCAGGTCTTCCGGTTCAATATTTTTCGGGATTCTGGCATTCTTTTTTCCATTGGTGATATATGGCCCGTATCTGCCACGCAGGACCTGGATGTCGGTGCCATCAAAACACTTGATGGTTCGATTGGCATCAGCGACTTTCTTCTCTGCCACTAGTTCTAGTGCGCGTTCCAGAGTAATTGTGTATGGATCGTCATCTTTAATGGCCACGAATTTATTTTCGTACCGCACATAAGGACCATAACGGCCGATATTTACTGAGATCTTTTCGCCTTCGGGGCTGACCCCCAAGTCACGCGGGAGCTTGAACAATTCAAACGCCTCTTCCAGAGTGATCGTATCCATTTTTTGTCCTGGTCGAAGGCCGGCAAACCGCGGTTTTTCCTCATCGTCTCGAGTGCCGATTTGTACGAATGGTCCAAACCGGCCCATACGCACGCTTACTGGTTTACCGCTCTTGGGGTCGGTGCCCAACTGGCGTGCCTGGGCGACTTCCTCCCTGGACACGTGTTCTTTTTCATCGACCCGTGTCTTAAACGACTCCCAGAAATCCCGCATGATGTCGACCCAGTCCTGCTCGCCACGGGAAACGGAGTCCAATTGGTCTTCCAATCGCGCGGTGAAATTGTAGTCTACGTATTGGGAAAACTGAGTGGATAGAAAATTATTCACCACACGGCCCATATCGGTAGCGAAAAATCTTCGGTTTTCCAAGGTGACGTATTCACGCTGTAGCAGCGTCGAAATAATAGTTGCATAGGTCGATGGACGGCCGATCCCATGCGTTTCGAGTGTCTTGACTAGACTCGCCTCCGAATAGCGTGGAGGTGGTTCGGTAAAATGTTGTTCTTTGCGAAGCTCACTGATCGCGACGCGATCGTCCTGTTTGAGCGGAGGTAGCAGCTTTTGATTGTCGTCTTTTTCTTTTATGTCATCGCTGCTTTCTTGATAAACGGTCATGAAGCCTGGTTTGCTAATTGTTGATCCGGTGGCACGGAATATGTTGCCGGACCCCGCTTCCATATCCACCGCGACGGTATCTAATACCGCATGAATCATTTGACACGCAACCGTTCGTGTCCAAATCAGCTGATATAACTTAAATTGTTCATCGCTCAGAGCACCTTTGATGCTTTCGGGGGTGCGTACGACCGAGGTTGGACGGATGGCCTCATGGGCCTCTTGCGCATTCTTGGATTTGTTTTTGTACGCCTGGGGATTAGCCGGCAGGTTCTCATCACCATAGCGCTGGTTGATGAATTCCCGCAACTCATTGACAGCTTCTGCAGCCAGATTTACCGAATCGGTTCGCATATAACTGATTAAACCGATGCTCGTTCCTTCGATGTCAATTCCCTCATATAGTTGTTGCGCGACGCGCATGGTCCGCTGTGTGGTGAAACCAAGTTTTCGCGCCGCTTCCTGCTGTAAGGTAGATGTGATAAACGGGGGTGAGGGATTGCGCTTACGCTGTTTCTTATCGACTTTGGTTACCAGCAGCGTACCTTGAGCATTACTGATCAATTGTTGTTGTACTTCCTCGGCGCGGGCTTCATTGGTGATCGAGAACCGCTCTAGTTTGTCACCCTTGAAATGGGTCAACTTAGCGGAAAACGCCTGCTTGTCAGCATTTAGATCTGCCTCCAGCGTCCAGTACTCCTTGGCCACAAACTTATCGATTTCCTCTTCTCGTTCCACAATTAGGCGCAACGCGGGGCTTTGTACGCGCCCTGCCGACAGGCCGGGACTGATCTTTTTCCAAAGCAACGGCGATAAATTAAAACCTACAAGATAATCCAACGCACGCCTTGCCTGTTGAGCATGAATTAGACTTTGGGAAAGCGCCCTGGGGTGAGACACGGCGTGTTGTATCGCGCGTTTTGTGAATTCGTAGAACTCCACCCTGTGTACTTGCTTGCCATCCAAAACACTTCGTTCCTTGAGAATCTCATACAGATGCCAAGATATCGCTTCACCTTCGCGATCCGGATCAGTAGCCAAATACAGGGCATTCGAATTTTTTAATGCCTTTGCTATCGCATCAACGTGCTTTTTGTTGCGCTCGATTAGTTCGTAGTTCATCTCGAAGTCGTGATCGGGATTCACCGCGCCACTTTTCGGTGTCAGATCGCGAACGTGACCATACGATGCCATAGCCTGAAAATCATCACCGAGATATTTGGTGATTGTTCTGGCCTTGGCGGGTGATTCAACGACAATCAGATTTTTAGGCATGTCACGTTGGCTGGACTGGCCGCGTCTCACAACGGCAATATTTGGTACTGCTGAAAATCATAGACTGTTTTTACGCGTGGAGACAGAAATCCCCCGGGTATTTATTATTGCAGTTTCGCATTAACACCATTCAAGACCACATCCTCCATCCATGCATATATGGCTCCCTGTCCCGGCTGATTACACAACACCATCATTGTGACCCACTTAATGTGATTCAAGTCAATCTCTTCCACCTCCAACGCCATGACTCGATCGATTATCACCTCGCGGGTCGGCGCATCCAATACGCCGGACTGCTCTAAGGATAATAGAAATCCCCTTATTTCCGCGTTTAGTCGACGCATCTCTTCCGCTGCGTAATGGCGAATGGATTTTTTGCCGATACTCATCGACGGCGGATATTCAGGATCACACATATCGGAAAGGTCCTGCAACCAGTCAAAAGCCTTATTGATGTCGCGATGCTCAAAACCAGCCTGGAATAGTTCCGCAGTCAATGATTGATGATCCTGCTGCAACTCCGGCTCCTCAACCATGTAGTTTTCGAACAAATACATAAGAACGTCTAGCACGTTTTCTTTCATCGGTACGCCTTAGCGTTTGGTTTCTGGAACTCGGACATATCCTCCGCCGGCGAACGACTCGACCCACCCGTTGATTTCCATCTGTAACAGCATGGAGCAAACCGAGTCCGTCGTCAATCCACTCCGGGCAGCCAAAATATCAACGGTGACCGGTTCATAGCCCATGCATACGAGTAAATCTTCATATGGTCCCCAATCGAGTTCCGTTTGGTGATGTGAAATATTATTAGACCGATTATCCAATGGCAGCTCTTCCAGCACATGCTCCAGGCGGTCAACGAGCTTCGCACCCTGCCGAATCAGCTCGTGACATCCCCAAGACAGTGGCGACTGGATAGGCCCCGGTATCGCGAATACTTCACGGTTCTGCTCGACTGCCAGCCGCGCGGTGATCAGTGACCCGCTCCTGCGGTTTGCCTCTACCACTACCGTACCCAGCGACAGTCCACTGATAATTCGATTCCTTTGTGGAAAGTGCTCCCGCCGCGGTGCTGTTCCAACCGCAAACTCAGAAACCAAAGCGCCACGTCCCGAGATCTGCGATGCAAGTTTACGGTGCCGGCGAGGATAGACTTCATTCAAACCGTGGGCCGCGACGGCAATGGTGTTGCCGTGTCCGTCGATAGCACCATTATGAGCCGCGGCGTCAATACCCAGCGCCAATCCACTGGTAACCGTGATTCCGCACCCAGCCAGACCTGACGCCAGGGTCATGGCAATGCGGCGTCCGTAGGGCGTAGCGTTGCGGCTGCCGACGATCGATACCTGTGGTGCGTTTAAAGCGTCGGCATCACCGCGAACATATAATAACAACGGCGGATCTGCGATCTGTTTGAGGAGTTTGGGAAAACGGGGATCGCTCCAGATCAGTATGTGATGGCGGGGATGATTCGCCCACTCAAGATCGCGATCGATATCGTACCGGTAACATCGCGATGTGCGAGAAGAGTTATTCGGCCGCAGCTGCCCAGATTCAAGTACGCCCTTAGGGGTGTGGAATCGGCGCAGTAGCGCGTGCTTGGTCTTCAGGCCAACACCTAAGATATGGTGCAATTGTATCCATGGCCTCAAGCGTTCTGTTGATCGCTCATCCTTGAGCATGTTGAGTCTCCTCCCCGATCTAAAGTGAAGCCGTTATGGAGTCTCCACCACGTCGAGCACGTGTATCGGTCGCACGGCTTTCATTACCAACGCGTAACTTACCTTTTCGAACGCGCGAAATACCATCAGCAGGCCCGATTCCTCCTTCGGGATTCTGAATGTCTCGCGGGTCACCGGATCATGCGCCAGTCCGGCGTCACGCAGAATGCGCAACACATGGCCCGGTTCAACGTTCTCCCGCGTGCCAATACTTATCACTACCACTGACAGAGGACCGACTTCCGCGACCCCCCCTGGCGCGTCAATGATGAAACCACTCACGTCATACTCCGGCGCGCTCGGGGTAAAGTAGGGTAAACCGATGTCATCCGGGGCCGGAATCACTCGATCGCCGGGACTAACTTCGCCGTGGGATCGGACTACCTCCATCCTGGCGGTCTCGCCTGGCGTGAGCATCCGTGCGTCACCCACATGGGTCGCTTGCTGTCCTAGAAATTCACCGGTCACGGGTTCGATGAATCTTTTCCCAGCCCTGAGGATACGATAGAACTTGGCGTCGCTCTCTGGCAGTCCGCGGGCGTACAGTACGCTGTACGCACCCATCGCGATCTTGCCATCCGAACCAATCGCTACATGGCCGGCATCCCTCAATCCATCTTTTTGGACGATCAAAGGTGAGCTCAAGAACGGCTGGATGGCGCTGGGTGGGATGGTGGGAATGGCTGCCTCCAGCGGTTCTGCATAGATGGCTGGTGACAGTTTGACCACCTTGCGACGCAGGACCTTTAACTCTGGCGAACCGTCCACCATATTCATAACCAGCACGTCGCCTGGGTAGATGAGGTGTGGATTCTTTATCGCGGTGTTTCGCTGCCAGATTTCGGGCCAGCGCCAGGGATCTTTTAAAAATCGCGCTGCGATTTCCCACAATGTGTCGCCCTGCTGCACGGTATAGCGTTTCGGGTGGTCGGGCCGAAGTTCAGGTAAGTGGGTGGCCGCCCAACTGGAAATACACGACGTGAGCAGGAAAACGAACACGACGCGCGGGATGTAAGCACGATAAGCCATGGCGGTTTTATACTTTGGGTGGTGTAATGACGGGTATCATTTTGTATTGAAACAGGCGCCTAGTGCGAGTCTAGCCGATCTATGTGGTAACGCCAATGTAAAACGTCTTTTTATTCAGTATCATCCAGAAAAATAGTAGAATATCCATTAAGTTACAACACCTCGCGAATCATTCTTGCATGGCTGTGTTAGATATTTTGGTTTACCCGGATCCGCGGTTACGTGACATAGCGGAGCCTGTTGTTCGCGTGGATGACAACACCCGCAAGCTGGTGGACGACATGGCGGAGACGATGTACGAGGCCCCGGGTATCGGGCTGGCCGCGATACAAGTGGGCGTCCCGAAGCGCGTGATCATCATCGATCTTTCTAAGGACCAAAGTGAATTGCAGGTGTTCATAAACCCGCAGATCGTTGAGCGCGACGGTACTCAGGAGATCGAAGAGGGTTGCCTATCGGTACCTGATGTGTTCGCGCCGGTGCAGCGTGCCGAGGCGATATTGGTCAGGGCGCTGAACCGTGACGGTGATCGATTTGAAATGCGCGCCGAAGGGCTTTTGAGTGTCTGCATCCAACATGAGATTGATCACCTCGACGGGAAGGTCTTCGTAGATTATTTATCGCGCCTTAAGCAGGAGCGTATTCGCAAGCGCCTGCAGAAACAAACCAAACGGGCCGTGCATCCGGCACCGGCACGGGACGCCGTGACACTTTAACACGGCGCTTTCACTCATACTGTTTTTCGGATTCTGATACGCATGACGCTGCGAGTGGTCTTCGCCGGCACTCCCGAGTTTTCAATTCCGTGTTTGCGCGCGCTCCTCGATCACGAATTCGACGTGGTGGCTATATTGACACAGCCTGATCGACCCGCTGGTAGGGGTCGACGGATGACACCATCACCGGTCAAACAGCTGGCAGCGCAACGGGGTATACGGGTGTACCAGCCCGTCACCTTGAAAGGGCAAGCTCCACTGCTTCAATCCATGGATTGTAACGTGATGATCGTAGTCGCTTACGGTTTGTTGTTGCCGATGGAAATACTCACAGTGCCTGCATTGGGCTGTGTAAACGTGCATGCCTCTCTACTACCGCGTTGGCGCGGGGCGGCACCGATCCCGCGCGCCATCGAGGCGGGTGACGCAGTGACCGGCGTAACCATCATGCTGATGGAGCAAGGATTGGATACCGGACCGATCCTGTCCGTGCGTGAGACGCCAATCAGCGATGACGACACTACGGGGACGGTTCACGATCGTCTGGCGCAGCTTGGTGCGGATTTGTTGATCGACACTTTGCCACGCTGGGAAAACAAAGAGATCGAACCAGTACCCCAGGATTCAACTCGGGCAACGCTGGCGCCGAAATTAAAAAAACATGAAAGCGGCATTGACTGGCACCGTTTAACGCTAGAGACTCGGCGCAAGATCAAGGCACTCAATCCATGGCCGGTGGCGCAAACTCGACTGCGAGGACAGCGCATCCGACTTTGGGATGCTGTTGTCGGAGATAGGCGGGTTGACGAAACACCTGGCACCATTACGCATATTGACGAACAGGGGATCTCGGTGCAATGCGGTGACGGTAATTTGGTCATTACGGAGTTGCAGCGCGAAGGTGGGAGCCGTCTTGGCGCGGCGGACTTTGTCAACGGATTCCCGATGGACATCGGTGAGCGTTTTGATGATGTCTATGACTAATAGCGCACTTGTTAAGGCAGAGAGCCAGCCGGCACCCGCACAACTACGCCTGTGGGCAGCCCGCACGGCTGGTGTGGTGATCGACGGTGGCCGATCGAGCGACGATGCAATCTCCGAAGTTTCGTTCACGAATTCCTGCTCTGGCCGTGATCAGGCCTTGGTCAAGGAGATGGCGATGGGCGTTATACGCTGGTATTGGACACTGGAGGAAATCTTGCAACGATTACTCAAGACGCGTATCCGCAACAAAGATCGAGATATTTTCTTTTTGCTGATGATCGGTGTGTATCAGCTCAAGTTCATGCGTATACCAGCCCACGCCGCGGTTGACGCCACGGTTCAGGCCTGTGAGCCGGCAGCAAAGCCTTGGGCCAAGCGCCTGGTCAATGGCGTATTACGAAATTACGCACGCCACTCGACGGATATCGATCGACAGCTTACCAGCGATGCGGCCCGTTTCGCGCATCCGGATTGGATACGCGCGCGTGTGGTTGCCGCATGGCCACAACAGTGGAAACTGATTCTTGATGCCAATAATGCCCGTGCACCAATGTGTCTACGGGTCAATGTTGGCCGCATTGGGCGACATGACTATCTTGCTGAGTTACAAAAAGCCGGGATTGGAGCAGTTATCGATCCCCACGTGGCGACCGGATTGATAGTACATAAACCAGTGGCAGTGGAATCGCTGCCCGGGTTCTTCAAAGGATGGGCCTCGGTGCAGGATACGGCGGCGCAACTCGTGGTACCGGCACTCAACTTACAGCCGGGTCACCGCGTGTTGGATGCATGCGCGTCGCCGGGAGGTAAGACTGCGCACATGCTAGAGTCGCAGCCTGAGCTGTCGGAAATAATTGCTGTCGACATCGACGGTGAGCGTGTTAAACGTCTACGCCAGACGCTCGACCGGCTGCAACTTACCGCGCAGTGCATCGCGGCGGATGTTACCCAAGTAGATGCTTGGTGGGATGGTGCGCCCTTCGACCGAGTGTTGATCGATGCGCCGTGCAGCGGATCCGGGGTCATACGGCGCCATCCGGATATTAAGCATAATCGACAACCCGCGGATGTGGATGCTTTGTGCGAAGTCCAGGCACGCTTGTTGGAGTCACTGTGGCCGCTGGTAGCCCCCGGAGGCAGCCTTATGTACGTGACGTGTTCGGTGTTTGCGGAGGAAAATCAAGAACAGATCTGCGCATTCCTGGATCGCCATTCGGAGGCGATTGTTGAATCGCTAACCATGCAGGCGGGAGTCGACTGCGGGGTGGGCCGGCAGACTCTGCCGGGCATCCACGATATGGATGGTTTTTTCTTTTCTATGCTAAAACGCATTAGCGACTGAGCCGAGAACTACAGATGATGCGCAAACTGTTGGCGGTCACGTTCCTTGATTGCAGGGATTGTATCCTCGGCGTGTGTGTCGCGTTGGCGCTGATGTTGGGGATAGTTCCGGTTGCATTTGCCGAGTTCGCGGTGCGCAAGGTGGAAATCGAAAATGTTGAAGACCGACTGTTGGTATCGGCTGACGTAGATCTCGGCCTTACCAAAGAGGTCGAGGATGCGGTGAATAATGGCGTACCTTTGGAACTTTTGACAGAGTTTCGAATAATCCGAAGTGGTTTGCTGTGGGATGCAGATATCGATGAAATGAAAACCCGATCACGGTTGCGGTATCATGCGTTGTCGGATCATTACATCGTCGAAACCTCCACGTCTGAGGGCATTGAAATGTTTCGTTCAGTGGACGACGCGCTCAGGCGTATCGGCAGGTTACGAAATATCACCCTTACGTTACCAAAGTCGCGCGCGAAAAGTAGCCATCAACTGGCGGTACGTAGCCGTCTGGATATTGACGCGTTGCCCGGTCCACTACGGCCAATGGCTTTTCTATCGTCGAATTGGCGCTTGAATAGCGACTGGACACACTGGAAGATCCTCCCGTGATTCGCTCGTTATTCAGCACCTTATCTGTGGTGATTCTTTTGTTGGTGTTGGTGCTGGCGTTGCTGTTGCTGACGTCGGCGGCACAACATGCTGACATCTCCGGCGAATTCTATTCAACCTTACTCATGGTCAATGTATTGGGTATTGTTGTGTTGGCGGGGTTGATCACCGCCAATGTATGGCACCTGTATCGCCAGTTCAGGGCGCAAGCGCTGGGCTCGCGGTTGACGATGCGTTTGTTGGGAATGTTTGTTTTGTTGGCTGGCATTCCGTTGGCTGTTGTTTACTATTTCTCGGTTCAGTTTCTGAGCAAAGGTGTGGATAGTTGGTTTGACGTTCGCGTCGAGCAGGCGATCGGCGATGCCTTGTTACTGGGTCGTACTACCTTGGAAGTGCTCAAGCAAGATGTGGTTGACGACGTTTCAGAGGGAGCGGCAAGCGTAACTGAATCCTCGGGTTCATTGGAGATTATCCGGTTGCTCGACGAGTTGCGCGAACGCGGCGGATATTCCGAGGTCAGCCTGTATACGTTAACCGGTAGTATTGTTGCGTCTAGCAGCCAAGACCCTAAATCGTTGGTACCGGACACACCGGATGAACGCATGCTAACAAGGGTACAAAAGCGAGAGCCGTACGCCAGCCTGGAGCCGATATCCGAAAACGCGCAACAACTGCGTATCGTGGTGCCTGTTCTGCCAACCGAGGTCGGCAAACCAATTCGCGCGTTGCAAGCACTCAAACCGCTGCCGCTACGGTATGCAAACCTGTCGGAGCGGATAGAATCGGCGTCAACCCAGTATAAGCAGATGGTCTTTTCACGGGGGCCTTTGAAGTTCAGCCTGATCCTTACCTTGACGTTGATTACCTTGGCCGCCTTGCTCCTGTCAGTATGGGCAGCGATATACATTTCCCGACTGGTTTCCGCGCCGCTACGTGACTTGGCTGAGGGTACGCGAGCGGTGGCACGGGGCAACTACAACAAAGAACTACCGGTGACCAGCAGCGACGAGTTTGGAGTACTGGTCAAGTCTTTCAACGAGATGACGCAACGGATCAACGAGGCGCAGAACACAGCGCGTCGGAGTCAACGTGAAGCGGAAGAACAACGTACGTATTTGGAGACCGTCTTGGCGCACCTGTCTTCCGGTGTGTTGTCGTTTGATACGAACCTGAATTTGCTGACGCAGAACACCACGGCGAGCCAGATTCTCGGAATCACATTCGCGGAAGATGATGATCGCTCGGTAACTGCCATCAAGAAAAAGTACCCGCGTTTCGAGTCTTTGTTTGCGGTGATCGATGACTCCATGAATAAAGGTCTGGAGGAATGGCAACATCCGGTCACGCTGTTCGGTACCCGCGGCCGTCAGGTATTAATAGTGCGGGGGACTAAACTGCCTGGGAAGCGAGGCGGGTACGTTGTAGTGTTTGATGATGTGACCGACTTGATACAAGCGCAACGTGATGCGGCGTGGGGCGAAGTAGCAAGGAGGCTGGCACATGAGATCAAGAATCCGCTTACCCCGATTCAGTTGTCGGTGGAGCGCATCCGACAAAAGTACTCGAAGAAGTTGTCCGCCGAGGATTATGAGACCTTGGAGCGGGCAACGCGCACCATCGCGCAACAGGTCGAGTCCATGAAGAACATGGTCAACGCCTTCTCAAACTATGCGCAGCCAGTGCAAATGAAGCTGAAGCCCGTTCGCTTGAACCAGCTCGTCCAGGATGTAACGGAACTGCATCGGCGTGCAGACAGTCCGATAAAGATGATCTTTGATTTGGACGAAGATCTTCCAGAATTGATGGCCGACAGCGATCGGCTTCGGCAGGTGCTGAATAATCTTCTGATCAACGCCAAAGATGTGCTCGCACAAACATTACATCCGGAAATTCACATATCGACCCTGAGTGTTCGCGAAAGAGATGGTGCTTATATTCGGCTCACCGTCGCAGACAATGGACCCGGTGTCCCCAAGGACATCATGGAGCGATTGTTTGAACCTTATGTCAGCACCAAAGAAAAGGGAACCGGTTTAGGTCTGGCGATCGTGAAGCGTATCGTAGAGGAACATGGCGGGGCGTTGTGGGCGGAGAATCGGGGGGGTGGCGGGGCGTGCGTTACTATACAACTGCCACAAGTAATGCGGCGCGATAATGTCACCGACCCTCATCTTAGGATTAACCTCGCGTCCAAGGCTGAAGAGAAAATAGCGTGACCGGTCAGACAATTTTAGTTGTTGATGATGAGCCTGATATTCGCGAGATAGTCCGCGACATACTCGAGGATGAAGAGTATTCGGTGCTGACCGCAGACAGTGCAGAAGATGCGCGCCAGTTGCACCAAAACCGCCATCCTGATTTGGTGTTGCTGGACATATGGATGCCAGGCACCGACGGCATTTCGCTGTTAAAGGAGTGGTCGCGTGTCCAAGATTTGGATGTTCCGGTGATCATGATTTCGGGGCACGGTAATGTGGAAACCGCGGTGGAGGCGATCCGCTATGGGGCATACGATTTCCTTGAAAAACCGCTGTCCACGGCCAAGCTGCTGGTTACGGTCGAACGTGCCTTGCAGAACGACCGCCTGCGCAAGGAAAACGTGCGCTTGCGAGGCCGATTGGAGCCGGTGGCAACCCTGGTAGGCGACAGCGAGGTATTGCAGGCTCTGCGCGAACAGATGGCGAGAGTGGCGAGCACCGACAGTTGGGTTTTGATCACCGGTGAACCGGGCAGTGGCAAGGAAGTAGTGGCCAGGAGCCTGCACAATCAAAGTCCTCGCTGTGAGGCGGAATTCGTGCATGTCAGCTTGGCGGCGATTCCGACTCAAAGCATCCCGGTTCAGTTGTTCGGCACCGAAGAACATGGAATCACCTCGCCGGGGCGCTTCGAGCAGGCCAAGGGCGGCACATTGTTTCTGGACGAAGTTGGTGACCTGGACCTGGATACTCAAGCGAAGTTACTGAACGCCTTGGAAGAAAGTCGGTTCTTAAGAGTCGGAGGACAGCAGTATGTTGATGTCGATGTCCGCATCATTGCCGCAACCAATCAGGATTTGGAAAAAGCGGTGTCCGATGGCCGTTTCCGTGAAGATCTGTATTACCGTCTCAATGTGGTGCCGATACATGTGCCACCGTTACGCGAACATGTGGAAGATGTCCCACAACTCGTCGATTTCTATCTTGGGTGGATGGTGGAAAAGGAGCAGTTACCATATCGTCGCTTTGCCACTGATGCGCTTAATATTCTGCGTAACTATCATTGGCCGGGTAATGTCCGTGAGTTGAAGAACCTAATTCAACGAGTACTGATTCTCAATCGTGGTGAGGAAGTTAAATCTGATGAAATAGAGGCTGCGTTGAGCGACGCGGCAAGTGGTGCCGTCAAGCAGTTTCCAACGTCAGTGTTTGATATGGATCTCCGTGAAGCCAGAGAGCAGTTTGAAAAGTCTTATTTGGAATATCACCTGCAACGTGTAGGTGGTAATGTTAGCGATTTGGCGCAGTTCGCTGGTATGGAACGTACTCACTTGTACCGAAAGCTGAAGACGTTTGGCATCGACCCCAAGACCGTGAAAGGTGCCTGACGGCGGGCACAGAATTTATAACAACGACTCGGTTCACTAATTGAGGTTATGAAGATCGTAATTCTTGGAGCTGGCCAGGTGGGCGCGTCCAGTGCCGAGATCCTGGCCAGCGAGGCCAATGACATTACGCTTGTTGATCTCGATGATCGGTACCTGCGGAAATTGCAGGATCGTATGGATATTCGCACCGTCGTTGGAAATGCAGCATCTCCAACAGTACTCGAGGAGGCCGGTACCGAGGATGCCGAGTTGTTGTTAGCGGTAACCAATAGTGATGAGACCAACATGGTAGCGTGTCAGGTCGCTGCCTGTAAGTTCGCCACACCGACAAAGATTGCAAGAATCCGCACTAATGACTATCTCCGTTGCGAGGAGCTATTTGGTCCCGACGGTTTGCCGATCGATGTCATCATCAGTCCGGAGGAGGTGGTCACCGAACATATTCTGCGTTTGATCGAATACCCGGGGGCGCTACAAGTGCTGGATTTTGCGAACGGTAGAATTCAGCTCGTGGGGGTGAATGCTTATCATGGCGGCCCATTGGTAGGTCATCCATTGGCTGAACTTCGGCAACATATGCCCAAGATCGATACCCGCGTTGCTGCGATTTTTCGCAAACACAATGTGTTAACCCCGAAGGCCGACACCATCATTGAACCGGGAGATGAAGTATTTTTTGTTGCCGCAAAACAACACATCCGCAATGTCATGAGTGAAATGCGGCGGATGGATGAGAGCGTCACTCGGGTTATGTTAGCCGGTGGCGGTAACATTGGATTTCGCTTGTCACGCGAGCTCGAAGGACACAACTACAATGTTAAAGTGATCGAAAGGGACTTCAGACGCGCCGAGCAGATCGCAGATGGCCTCGACCATACGGTGATTCTTCATGGTGATGCTGCAGATGAAGAACTATTGCACCAGGAGAATATCGAGAATATGGACGTGTTTTGTGCAGTGACGAATAGCGATGAGGCCAACATATTATCGGCGATGTTGGCCAAGAAGCTTGGCGCCAGACGGGTCATGGCGCTGATCAATCGATCCGTTTATGTCGATCTACTCGAGCATGGCGAGATTGACATTGTCATCTCGCCGCGCACTACCACAGTAGGTAGTATTCTGGCGCACATTCGCCGCGGCGACGTTGTCGCTGTGCATTCCATTCGACGCGGTGCCGCCGAGGCGATTGAGGCGATCGCCCATGGCGACAAACAAACGTCCCGAGTGGTGGGACGGGGCGTACGTGACTTGCCATTACCTCCAGGAACCGGGGTGGGCGCGATTTTGCGCGATGGGGAGGTGTTAATCGCCCACAAGGACACGGTGATCCAACCCGAGGATCATGTCATTCTATTCATGGTGGATAAACGTCATATTCAAGACGTGGAAAAGTTGTTCCAAGTTGATGTGACCTACATCTAACGCATAGCTAACCCACAATAATGCAGTACAAGGTCGTCCTTAAGCTTCTGGGGGTGTTACTGGTGCTATTCAGTAGCACGCTTCTACCGCCGATCTTGATTTCCTGGATCTACAACGATGGTGCAGCGCAATCATTTCTCACTGCATTTGTTACCACCTTCGTCACTGGGCTTGTTTTGTGGCTGATCACCAAACGTGAACGCCGCGACTTGCGTTTTCGCGAAGGATTCATGGTGGTCGTATTGTTTTGGACGGTGCTCGCGTCCTTCGGCTCAATTCCGTTTTTATTAGTGAGTACACCGTCGCTATCGGCAACTGATGCGTTTTTTGAGTCGATGTCCGGCCTCACTACAACCGGCGCCACGATATTGACCAACATTGATGAATTGCCAAAATCCATTCTCTATTACCGGCAACAACTGCAGTGGCTCGGTGGGATGGGCATCATTGTGTTAGCGGTAGCGATAATGCCGATGTTGGGCGTTGGTGGTATGCAGCTATACCGTGCCGAGACCCCAGGGCCGATGAAGGACACTAAGTTGACTCCGCGAATCACTGAGACCGCCAAAGCCCTTTGGTATATCTACTTAGGACTCTCGGTAATCTGTGCTCTTAGTTACTGGCTCGCGGGCATGAATGTATTTGATGCCGTGGGTCACAGCTTCTCTACCGTTGCCATCGGCGGTTTTTCCACCCATGACGACAGTCTGGGATTTTTCGATAATGCCGCGATAGACACCGTGGCGATAGTTTTTATGGTCATTGCCGGTGTCAATTTTGCATTGCACTTTGTAGCCTGGCGTTCCCGCAGCATAGCGGCGTATCTCAGCGATCCCGAGGCGATGGTGTTCGTTGGAATTCTGTTCGCAGTGAGTGTGCTGGTGATAACCATACTCAGCGCCGCGGCGACCTTTGAAACTCCTGAAGAAACATTGCGCCAGGGGTTGTTTCAAGTGGTTTCGATTGCCACGACAACCGGTTTCACCACCGGCGGTTACAATTGGTGGCCGACGTTTTTGCCCCTGCTCTTATTGATCTTGAGTTTTGTGGGGGGTTGTGCTGGATCCACTGCAGGAGGCGTTAAGGTCGTCCGGGTGATACTTTTGTACAAGCAGGCCCGGCGGGAAATCGTTCGATTGATTCATCCCAGCGCGTTGCTAGCGATCAAACTCGGCGGTAAGCCGGTTCCCGATTCGGTAATTAATGCGGTATGGGCGTTTTTCTCACTGTATATCCTTTGCTTTACAGTGCTTGGATTGGCTATGGCTGCTACTGGTATAGATTGGGTAACCGCATTTTCCGCTGTAGTCGCGTGTATGAACAACCTCGGCCCTGGGCTCGGTGAGGTGGCGATGAACTATGCGAACGTTGGTATGGTGGGCAAATGGATATTGAGTGTCGCGATGTTGTTGGGGCGCCTTGAATTGTTCACCCTGCTCGTACTGTTCACAGCGACGTTCTGGCGAAGCTAGCATGTTTCGGTAAGGTGTCCGGGTTGAACGGTAAGATCGCCGTCCCTGCCTCCCGGTCGCCAATGGTTACCATCGATCCGCTACCTGTGACCCTGTGGCCGTTGCGATTGACACCCACGGCGCTTAGCACGCATATTGCACTCCATCGCATTTATCGCCGGCGTTTTGCTGGATTTGGCGCAGAGAATTCTAAACACACATGACTGAACTGTACGGTATGTTGGCGGTTATCGACACGACCGCGGGCGCGCTACATCACGATCGGTTAATCACCAGACACCCCCCCGTGGCGTAGGGGATATGATGGATGGGTACAGCGCACGATGTAACCGGTTTGGTCAGGGCCTGATAACCAAACCAAGACAAAAGAGCGGTTGATATGGGGGCAGGCCTGGCAAGCTGGGTGATACGTTACCGTTATGTCGTGATCATCGTCACACTGATATTCGTGGTAGTCATGGCGAGCGGAATGCGCTTTCTCACGTTTACCACGGACTATCGCGCTTTTTTCAGTACAAATAACCCGCAGCTAAACGCCTTCGAAGCGATTCAGAATACGTATTCCAAGTATGACAATCTTCTGTTCGTCCTGGCGCCAAAAAATGCGCAGGTATTTTCTCGCCAAACCTTGGCGGCCATCGAGTGGTTAACAGAGCAGGCATGGAAGATACCTTATTCCTCGCGCGTAGACTCGTTATCAAATTTCCAATACACCCGCGCCGATGGTGACGAGTTAATCGTAGAAGATCTGTATACGGATGGATTGAATTTGAGCGACGCTGACATCCAGCGCATCAAGGACATCGCTCTGTCGGAACCTTTACTGCGTAATCGGCTGGTACCGGACCGCGGACACGTGACCGGGATCAACGTCACCGTGCAGCTGCCGGGTAAGCGGCTCAACCAGGAGGTGCCGGAGACCGCGACTTATGGCCGCCGATTAGCAGGTGAATTTCGCAAACTGTTTCCCGATATAGACTTGCATCTCACTGGGATCGTGATGATGAACGTGTCGTTTCCGGAGGCCTCGCAACATGATCTGCGCACGCTCGTTCCATTTATGTTCGCGGTCGTAATCATTACGCTTTGGGCTCTAATTCGTTCAGTCTCTGGTACGTTAGCAACGGTATTGGTAATCGGATTTTCGATCGTCAGTGCAATGGGACTGGCAGGGTGGATGGGAATCAAACTAACCGGGCCATCCGCAATATCGCCGACGATTATTCTCACACTGGCGGTGGCCGATTGCGTCCATGTATTAATGAGTTTCGTGCATGCAATGCGTCAGGGCAGCGGGCGGCGAGAGGCGATCAGGGAAAGTTTGCGTATCAACCTGCAACCGATCTTCATTACCTCGCTGACCACCGCCATCGGTTTTTTGAGCATGAATTTCAGCGACGTGCCACCGTTTCGCGATCTCGGAAATATTGTGGCCTTGGGTGTCGCGTTGGCGTTCGTGTTTTCGGTAACATTTTTGCCTGCATTTATGAATGTGGTTCCTGTCCGTGTGTATCCACGACAGACTCGTGGAAGCCGCTCGATGGAACAACTTGCAGAGTTTGTTGTGAAACAACGCAAGGCGCTGTTATGGGGTCTTGGTCCATTGATGCTGCTGTTAATCGCATTTATACCTAAGAACGAATTCAATGACGAATTCGTGAAGTATTTCGATGAGACCATCGAGTTCCGGCGCGCAACCGATTTTGCTACAGAAAACCTTACCGGAATCTACACCATCCAATTTTCTTTGGACTCGGGTGAATCGGGCGGCATAGCGCGACCGGATTTTCTATCGGCGGTGGAACGATTTGCTGAATGGTTTCGGGAGCAGCCGGAAGTGATCCATGTGAATAGTTTGACTGATACCTTCAAACGATTGAACAAGAATCTTCACGGCGACGATGTGGCATGGTATCGCGTGCCACAACAACGTGATCTCGCCGCGCAGTACTTGTTGTTATACGAAATGTCGTTACCCTATGGTCTGGATCTCAATGACCAGATCAATGTGGATAAATCATCCATTCGTATCATCGCGACCACCGAGAACCTGTCCACCAAGGAGATACTCGACCTCGACCGTCGCGCGCGCGATTGGCTGACCCACAACGCCCCGCTTTCAATGCGCAGTGCGCAGGGATCCAGCCCCAACATCATGTTTGCACATATCACGAAGCGGAATATACGCAGCATGTTGCTGGGTACGACATTCGCGCTGATCGCCATCTCATTGATCCTGGTGTTGGTGTTACGTTCGGTCAAGATCGGTTTGATCAGCATGATTCCAAACCTGGTGCCCGCGGCGCTGGCATTCGGTTTGTGGGGCATCATGGTGGGTCAGGTGGGGCTGGCGATCTCCATCGTCACCGCGATGACCCTGGGCATTGTGGTCGACGATACAGTCCACTTTCTGAGTAAGTACATGCGTGCCAGCCGGGAGGAGAACATGGTCCCCCAGGATGCGGTGCGCTATGCGTTCTCGACGGTGGGTATGGCTCTGTGGGTGACCTCGGTGGTGCTGGTTGTGGGCTTTTTGGTGCTATCACAATCGGCGTTTCAGGTGAACGCGGGAATGGGCCTTTTGACCGCGATAGCCATTGCCTTCGCGTTGATTGCGGATTTCCTGTTTTTACCGCCATTGTTGATAATGATCGAAGAAAAAACGATGAAAAGGCCGTTGACTGTTGCACCAGAACGCTTAAATTAAGCCATTTTAGATTATAATATCCCACTATCTCTTTTAAAGAGCTAAATATAAATGATTAAAAAAATATTCAGTAAAATTAATAGCAAGTGGGAAAAAACGTATATTAGATCATATTAATATGGTATTAGTGGGGATATGAGCACGATTCCGCGGGAATTGACCCGATATTACCGCCTGCTTCGTCGGCATGGAATCAACGATTCCCACAGCGGTAACGCGTCCGCGCGGGATGCGGAGCATCTGTGGATTACCCCCACCGGGGCGTGCGCGGACGACTTACAGAGCTGGCAATTGATCCGCTGTCCCCTGACCGGTGGTGCGTGTGCCCGGGCGTCCGCGGATCTCGCCCTGCATCGCGCGGTGTATCAATTCAATCCCAAGGCGCAGGCGGTTCTGCACGCGCACGGCAGCTATGCGGTGGCATTGACGCTGACCGGGCGGGATTATGTGCCGGCGGATTTGGAAGGCGGGCTTTACTTTCCCCGCGTTCCGGTGATCGATATGGCGTACGATGAGTATTTTGAGCAATCGCCCGAGCGGGTCGGTAAGGCGCTGAGCGAATTTCCTATCGCCATCGTCCGCGGACATGGCATGTATGCCTGGGGTGACGACTTGGACCAAGCATACAAATGGATATGCTCGCTGGAACTCTCCGCTAGCGTGCGTTATCACGCCCTGTGCGCCGGCACCCGTTCCGCTATAGAAGATGGGGCCTGAATTCAATTCACGCCGTTTAATTGCTTGATGATAATTACGCGCGGTCATCAAGTACCACATCCGTCTTGGTGAACACGCATATTTCACGGCACAGCCCTGCCCCTTTCATTGCGTGAACCGCGAAGACCCTACTTGTAACATCCTGAACATAACCATCTCGGATTCTTCGGGGGTGTCAACCACTAAGTGGCGGGGCGCCTTGGTGAAAAATACGGGCTAACAGCTCCTGTAGCGGTTGGAATCTGCGGCGCACCTGTTCTAAGTCGTCCCAGGTGTCGAGGTCGATCAGCACCGGAAGTTGCCGAAATCTGATTCCCAGTTCCTTGGCTCGCGACAAAGTGCTCACATAAACCTTGTCTGTGCCCCAATTGAAGTTCTCAAACAACGGAAGCTGGGGTTGGGTCAAACCGACTAGGTAATAACCACCGTCACGGCTCGCTCCAATTACATCGGCGCCCTTGCGCAGTGCCTGATAGGCGCATGCCAAAGTCTCGGGTGGACAATGAGGGACGTCACAGCCCATCACTGCTCCCGGATATGCGGCTTCTAATGCCGCATACATCTTGACGCCCAAGTCGCCGGCGACTTGGCGTTTGATCGTTATATGTGGATGCTGGTTTAGTTCGTGAAACAAACGATGTTGCTTGGTGGGCCATACATGCAGGTAGACAGGACCACGCCAGGCGGTTGTTGCGAGGTGCACGGTGCGCTCAATACACCAAGCGGCGATGCGCGCTGCCTGCTCAGCCGAGCATCGTGGCTGCAGCCTTGTTTTCACTCGCCCCGGTACCGGCGTCTTGGCAAACAAATGCAGAGCGGGCGCCGTTGTCATCGTTGGTTATCGAACGTGGCGATAACGAGCTGCGAGCCGACTGGGTGGCACGCCCAGCCAAAACAATAGTCGGTTGTACCACATGCGCCCGACGGTCGTGAGCACGCCGTTTGCCTGCCAGCGCCGTGCGGCGGTCATCACCGGGGTGCGGATGCGAAAGGGCCTTGTGAGCCGCTTCAACTGCTTCGACAGGGCGATGTCCTCCATAAGTGGGATCTGTGGATATCCGCCAATCTGTTCGAATGTGTGCCGGCGTACAAAGATCGCCTGATCGCCGGTGGCGATAGCCGTGAGGGCCGATCTGTGATTCATGAACCAGGCGATCACCCGCATGGCCCAATTGTGGGTATCGAAATCTACATCAAACCTGCCCCAAACCCGGCCGCTACGGTGAGCGGTGGTCAACCACTTCAGCGTATCCGCCGGCAACCGGGTATCTGCGTGCAGAAACACCAGTATCTCGGCGCTTGAAAGCGCTGCGCCCCGGTTCATTTGCAGACCACGGCCAGGCTCGCTGGCGGTAACGCGGACGGTAACGCGGTTGCGCGATCGGTCAGCGCTAGCGATAAGCCTTTCGAGGATTTCCAGGCTTCCATCGCTACTGCCGCCGTCAACAAAGATGATGTCGTTAATTCCTGGGACCATGGCCAGTTGTTCCACCAGTTCACGGACTAACGTAGCCTCGTTCAGAATGGGAATGATGACCGAGCAGGTAGGTGAATCACCCATCTCTAGAGTGACCGCCCGCGCGCGCAAACTTTCGTATCGCCTTGAGTCCAATCAGTACCGGACCCGCCGCATGCAGAATGAGATCGAAGATATCAATCGGACGATTCAACGCACCGGCTTGCCACATCTTTAGCTTCTCCCACAGATGGGGCTCGGGAGAAAATGGGGCAAGTGCGAGCGCCATACCGCCGATGATCACCACGCTCCAGGGAAATGAGTCAAGCCACTTCATAACACGCCCTCATCTTGACTCCCGCCCGGCTGAAGAGGCATACGGGTCCTTCTGGGGTGAGGTCGCACGTTACCGCTGTGATCGGTCCGTACCATCCCAGGGATGCAACCTCCGGCTGCCGAGGGCAAAATAGTCAACGACGCAAGCGCGCGGCAATTCGCATCCGTAAGGCGTTAAGCCTGATGAATCCGGCGGCATCGGTTTGATCGTAGGCCCCCGCGTCATCCTCAAACGTCGCCGTAGGCTCGTCGAACAATGAATCACGTTCTGACTGACGGCCAATCACCATTACATTGCCTTTACACAGTTTCAAACGCACCCTTCCATTAACAGTCGTTTGTGATGCATCGATCATCTCCTGGAGCATTTTTCGTTCCGGACTCCACCAATATCCGTTGTAAATCAAGCTTGCGTATCGCGGCATGAGTTCGTCTTTGAGATGAGCAACCTCCCGATCCAAGGTCAACGACTCTATCGCTCGATGCGCCTTGAGCAGAATTGTACCGCCCGGTGTTTCATAACATCCCCTGGATTTCATGCCGACGTAGCGGTTTTCGACGATATC
>CAMYMN010000015.1:81167-122895 GCA_947259395.1 uncultured Gammaproteobacteria bacterium
ATCCCGTGCCGGCTGCCCAACTTATTGAGTCGCAATACCACCGCCGCCGGGGACAGTGCCTCGCCGTTAATTGCGATGACATCCCCTTGTTGGAAGTCGAGTTCCAATTGTTCGGGCTCATCGGGCGCCTTGTCGAGCGCCACCGTCCATCGCCACATGTCGTTACTCGGTTCTATCCACGGATCCTCCAATTGACCACCTTCGTACGAGATATGCAGCAGATTGGCGTCCATCGAGTACTGAGATCGACCCGCCGGAGTCTTGTCCACCGGAATCCCATGGGCATCGGCATAAGCCAGCAGTTTTTCTCGCGAGTTCAGATCCCACTCGCGCCACGGCGCGATGATCTTGATATCCGGATTCAAGGCATAGGCACCGAGCTCAAAGCGAACCTGGTCGTTGCCCTTGCCAGTGGCGCCATGGGTGATGGCATCCGCGTCGGTGTGGGCGGCGATCTCGATCAATCGTTTGGCGATCAGCGGCCGGGCGATGGACGTACCGAGCAGGTATTCGCCTTCGTACAACGCGTTGGCACGAAACATGGGAAATACGAAATCACGGGCGAATTCGTCCTTGAGATCCTCGACGAAGATCTGTGCTGCACCCAACTGCTCAGCCTTGACTCGCGCCGGTTCGATCTCCTCGCCCTGGCCAATATCCGCAGTAAACGTCACCACATCGCACCGATAGGTGTCCTTAAGCCATCTGAGGATGATGGACGTATCCAACCCGCCGGAGTAGGCGAGCACAATTTTATCGACCGAAGACATCAGATTGCCCGTTGTATACGCATAAAAAGCAAGCCGTGTATCATCTTTGTAACAAGACGTTAGGTCAAGAACATCAAGCACTACCAGCCTTGTTCTCCACCCACCATCTTGTTGCTAGCGACGGATGACCAACCCTTGACGGGGGTGAGGCGTCGGTCCAATACACCGCATCTAGTTTGCTATCCACGGATAAAAATTGTTTATGCTAAACCGCATGTTGCGTCAATGCATCCCGCCGATTTTTTATTGCCCCAGAGCAGGTTGCAGCCGCCCGATCCGGTCGCCATCATCCAGGACCCTTGTTGCAACATGCGGGATAATCAGCCACAGCAGCGCGTCTTGAATTAAAGCCATCACTGCCTTAGTCTACGGCTCAGCAAAAAACGCACTTCATCAGATTGCACTAGGAGAATTGAAATGAAGAATCCATTGGATTCCATCTCTGGAACGATCATTTCTGGTTTCGTCGTAACGCTCATTCTTTATCTGTTCGCACGAGCGTTCTTAGGTTAACAACTCGCGAAAGGCGGTTTTATCATGGAAATCATTGACCGTTGGTTCCACATCCTTGCTGGCATCACCTGGATTGGTCTTTTATATTATTTTAACTTCGTGCAAGTCCCCGGTCTTGGCCAAGCCAAAGCGGATGGGACGGCAGCGGGTATCACCAAGCATATCGCACCCCGTGCGCTGTTGTGGTTTCGTTGGGCAGCGGTGGCGACATGGGTAACCGGTGCGATTTATCTCCTGCTCGGCCACGGTACGTCGGAGATGAATGGCCTGGCCCGGGCGTTCTTGTTGCAAGGTTCAGCGGCCTATATAGGGATTGGTGCGTGGTTGGGCACGATTATGCTGTTCAACGTTTGGGTGCTGATATGGCCCAATCAAAAAAAAGTGCTCGGCATGGTCGAGGCCAGTGACGAAGCCAAGGCCAAGGGTGCTCGTGTGGCATTGTTGGCATCGCGAACCAATACCATGTTGTCCATCCCTATGTTGTTTTTCATGATTGCCGGAACACCGGCCCATCAAATGGGTATTTTCGGCTGACGGACACGTCGGCAATGATGTAGCAATTTCGTAAGCAAACATCTAACCTGCACACCTCACCAGGCGCCGCATCCTTAAGTTGTTGCCAAGAAACCGGGGGCATCGAATGTCGCCATTAGAACAGACACTGCGGGTGCCGCCGGTGTATAGCCATGAAGAGGGGCTGGACTATCCCAGCCAAGGCTGGATCTCGCACATCTGCGTTGGGCCTTCGCTCGACAGAGTAAGGAGTCGGAGTCACGCACTCAGACCCCTGTTATGTCCTTGCCCTAGGCGCGGCGCTTGTCCCCGCACAGCAGAGGCTCAGCTGCGCGGGTCCCGCGCTAGTAACCGGGATCCTGGTGACAAATGCGGGCTAGCATTGCAGTGTTCGATGCTTGGCAGGGTTCGTAGAAGCGTTTAGACTAACTGCTTTATCTAACTGGCGCCCAAACTCAGGGCGCCTTTGCTTTTATGGAATCCGGTAATCAGTACCTCATGCAGACCTATGTCCGGTCACCCGTGAGCTTCGAGCGTGGTCGCGGGTCATGGCTATGGGACACTGAAGGAGATCGCTACCTGGATGCGCTGGGGGGCATTGCGGTGGCGATCCTGGGACACGCGCATCCCGAGGTGGCCGCGGCCATTTCAGATCAGGCGCGCACGTTGTTACACACATCCAATCTGTTCGACATTCCGTTGCAACGACAGCTAGGTGAGCGCCTATGCCGCCTGTCTGGCATGGATCGCGCCTTTTTCTGTAATTCCGGCGCCGAGGCCAACGAAGCCGCTATCAAACTTGCACGCCGTTTTGGACATCAAAAAGGAATCGACAAGCCGGCAATTCTGGTAACCGATGGCGCATTTCATGGCCGTACCTTGGCGACGTTATCCGCGACCGGCAACCGCAAGGTTCAGGCCGGGTTTGAGCCGTTGGTCGTGGGTTTCAAACGAGTGCCGTTCAATGATCTGGATTCGGTTCACCAACTCGGCCACGGTGCCCAAGACGTGGTGGGTATCCTTGTGGAGCCGATCCAAGGCGAAGGCGGCATTATTGTTCCCGATACGGGATACCTGAGCGGGCTCCGGGAAGTGTGCGACGCGAACGACTGGTTGTTAATGGTGGACGAGATCCAAACCGGCATGTGCCGCACCGGCAAATGGTTTGCTTATCAACATGAGGGTATTAGTCCCGATGTTGCCACGGTGGCAAAAGCGCTCGGTAACGGGGTGCCCATCGGGGCATGCCTTGCGCGTGGCCAGGCAGCACAGGTATTGGTGCCCGGTTCGCACGGATCAACATTCGGAGGGAATCCGTTTGCATGCCGTGTCGGCCTGACCGTGCTAGATGTTTTGGAGCAAGACCGGCTGGCAGACCGGGCGGCGGCGTTGGGCACGCGAATAGTGGACGCGTTGCGGCAACGTTTGTCTGGATTCAACTCAGTGCGCGCGATCCGCGGACGGGGATTAATGATAGGGGTGGAGTTTGATCGTCCCTGTACTGATCTGGTATCGATTGCCCTCAAAGAGCACATATTGGTTAACGTCACCGCTGGGACAGTGTTAAGGTTATTACCACCTCTGATCTTGAGCGATGAGGAGGCGGAGACGCTAATAGACGGAGTGGTGGCAGCGATCGAGCGATTTGAAAAAGACCGGATGCAATGACGGTGCGGCATTTTCTGACCCTGATGGATCTTGACCGCGATGAATTAACTGCCTTAATTCGTCGCGGTATGGAGGTCAAACAAGCGATGCAGGCGGGACAAGTCTATCAACCACTGCAGAGCCGGACCTTGGCGATGATCTTCGACAAGTCATCAACACGTACGCGCATATCTTTCGAGGTGGCGATGACTCAATTCGGCGGCAATGCCATATTTCTATCCCCTGGCAGCACCCAACTTGGCCGGGGTGAGCCCGTTGAGGACACTGCACGGGTGATGTCGCGCATGGTTGATGCCGTAGTGATTCGAACATCCAGCCATTCCATGGTCGAGACCTTTGCCACTCATTCTGAGATTCCGGTAATCAACGGGCTGACGGATCGCTTTCATCCCTGCCAATTGCTGGCCGACGTTCAAACCTACGCTGAGCTGCGCGGCGATATTGATGGCCGCCGGGTGGCTTGGGTGGGGGATGGTAACAATATGTGTCATTCGTGGATCAATGCAGCACGTCAGTTTCAGTTTGAGCTTTCTATTGCTACCCCACACGAGTACCGGCCGGACGCACAACTCGTTGACATGGCCGGGGATGCGGTCACCTTGGGCGACGATCCTGAGGTAGCCGTGCGTGATGCCGATATCGTGGTCACGGACACCTGGGCCAGTATGGGTCAGGAAACTGAAAAAGAGCGGCGATCGCAGGCGTTTGGGCGTTTTCGCGTCAACCAGCGGTTAATGGAGCAGGCGAAGTCTGACGCCTTATTCATGCACTGCCTGCCCGCGTATCGCGATCATGAAGTAACCGCCGAGGTGATCGATGGGCCACAAAGTGCAGTATGGGCTCAAGCAGAGAATCGACTGCATGCGCAAAAGGCATTACTCGAATTTTTACTGCTTCCGCAAAGGTGACAGTTGCCGCTTGAATCAACAGTCGTTAACGTGACGGTTATGCGCACCAATTATGTTTTGGAAGTGCATGGCATTGTGTGCTCGCACGGGGCCCGCCCAGTTATCGGCGGTTTATCGTTCTCAGTTCCGGAACGCTCGCTGGTGTGTTTATTGGGGCCCAGCGGATGCGGTAAGACGACAGTATTACGCGCGATTGCCGGCTTTCATGCGCTCGATGAGGGTAATATTAAGCTCGATGGCCGCGTGGTGTCGCAACCCGGGTACACCATGGCGCCGGAACAACGGCGAGTGGGAATGGTGTTTCAGGATTACGCGCTGTTTCCCCATCTCAGGGTCGCTGACAACGTCGCGTTTGGTTTGCGCAAGCGTCGTGCAGCAACTGACCGCGCATTTGTAGATGAGCTTTTGGATCGGGTAGGTCTGTCAACGATGAGCGACCGTTATCCCCATGAACTGTCCGGAGGACAGCAACAACGGGTGGCCTTGGCGCGTGCTCTGGCGCCCAAACCGGACTTGTTGCTCATGGATGAACCGTTTTCGAACCTGGATGTAGAGCTTCGCGAACGGCTCGGTTACGACGTGCGTGCAATCTTGAAGGACCAAGGCATAACCAGCGTGCTGGTGACCCATGATCAACAAGATGCATTTGCACTGAGCGATAAGGTGGGCGTGATGTATGAAGGCCGTATAGAGCAATGGGGCACGCCCTACAATCTTTACCATCAGCCCAGCAATCGGTTCGTCGCCGACTTTATCGGCGAGGGGGTATTTTTGCCCGGGAGACTACTTGATAAAGCGACCGTAGCAATCGAACTCGGTGCCGTGCAAGGCCGGGCGAACTATCACTGGGATCCCGGGACAGTACTTGATGTGTTGATCAGGCCTGATGACATTATTCCGGATTCCAACGGTGCCATGGTGGCTCAAGTTGTACGCAAGGCGTTCAAGGGTGCGGAGATCCTATATACGCTGCGTCTGGACAGTGGTACCGAGGTGCTATCGCTGTTTCCCAGCCATGCCAATCACGAGGTTGGTGAAAGGGTGGGCATTCGGCTGCAGGCAGAGCATCTCGTGGTTTTCCCTCGCGATGCGTAGCTGGTTTGCTGTCGCTGCGCTGAGTGTCTTCAGTACCTTCAGCGGTGTACTGATGGATAGGTTATCCGCTGACCAGGAGGCGTCAGGCACGACACAGGTCGCGATCAAGGCCTTAGAGCGCGGTCGTATGTTCAAACAGCGCGGACAATTCAAACAGGCCTGGGAGCAATTCGAAATCGCGCGCCAGCTTGCGCCGCACAGCAGTCCCTACAGACAACAGGCGGAACAAGAACTCAACTATGATCTGCCGCTCATGCAAATCCAATACCGGGTCAATGCCGGAGACTTGGAGGGGGCGGAGCAGCTCCTCAATGATTTATTGGTGCTCAACCAATCCGAACCGGGTCGACTCACAGAAATCAACACTATGCTGCAGAACCTGAAGTTGATGCGAAGCGCCGCGTCGGGTCGGTCGGTCTCGATTGATCACAGCGCTGTGGTGCAACAGGTGCGCCGCATTCTGGAGGACTACCGCCGGACGCGTGGCCGCTACCCGGTCGGTTACGGCGAACTCAATGATACGTTGCCCCCGAACCGGCCGCCTCTGCAGCACTTCCTGGTCGGACACTTCCGTGGCACCGGTGACGGGTACCTATTGGTGCTACGCAATAAATACGACACCAATCAGGTGCTGACGATTCAAAATACCGGTATGCTGCGGTAGCGTTCCGCGGGTTGTCTAGCCCGCATAGTGCACCAGTCGCCCCGCGACTATTCTCCCTAAAATAACTCGGCGACTCATATGTTGCCATTTCACCGAAGTGACATTGCGTGGCTCTAAGTTGGGCACCATGAATATTCGCGGGGCTATCCGGGTTCTGGCTGGTCCAGGCACGCCTGCACTTGTGCTGGTGTCGTTGCAGTACTTGGACTTCACTCTAGCCATAGCTACGGCTATGACTTTCGCTCCAGTCCGGCGTTCAGTTGCCCCTGTCCTGCGCCAGCTTCCCGGATACTGGTGCACTATGCGGGCTAGGGGTAGAAACGACCGTTGGCACGGTATTTGGGCGCCGTTTGTCGGGATAGGCACCAACTGCTGGGTGAGGCCGCTATATTGAAACACACAACAATCGTTGCTTACTACTAGGGGATGTTCCAGTGTTATCCAAGATTCAAAGGATCGTAGCCTCGTCTATACACGATCGCCGACGTCTGTTCATTCGCTACAACGGACAGGCACACGGGCGTGTAATCGAACCCCACGTACTATACCGCACACCGGACGGTATTCTCGCTCTGGTGGCATATCAGGTACGTGGTTACCATTCGAGCTATCGGCGCGGCACGTTCTGGCGACCATTTCAACTCAACAGGATCGACCACATATCGGCGAGCGACGAAACATTCTCGCCGCGTGTACGACAAGGTTACGAAACAATAGTGGCGCTCACGCGAGGCGAGACATTGGCTAGATTGGTGATTAGCCCGGAGGAATACGGTCCCGCTCACCGAGGTGCCTCCCGCGGCGAAACTTCACGCACCGGAGCGCCACGTCCGGCGCATCATCGTGAGCCGGGAATCGCCGATCGGAGCTTACTGCGCGCAACCTGATTGAGTGCCGCCGTCACCGAAATGTGACGGAGTCGACGCTCGTGCCTGTTCTCGGTACGCCAGCTGTTGTAGTCTGGTTATAGAGTTAGCCGCAACTTATGCGGTTAACTGATCCTTCATTGTAGTCAACGCACGTTTTTCAATCTGTCGAATGCGTTCCGCGGATACCCCATACTCCTCCGCAAGCTCGTGAAGTGTAGATTTTGATTCTTCCAGCCAGCGGCGCCGGATAATAACGCGGCTGCGCTCATCCAGTTTATCCAGTGACGATTCAAGCTGTTCCCGACGCTCAGCCTCGCTGTCGGCCGCGCTTGCCAGACGTTCGGGATTGTAGCGCATGTCCGGTATATACCCTGCCGGCGATATCATTGCGCCGTCGTCGTCACCGTCGTCAAAGCCGTCGAACGACACGTCGGAACTGCTCATTCGCGACTCCATCTCGTGTACGGTTTCCGTCGGAACGTCCAATTGATCCGCCAGTGCCTCTACTTCATCCTGATTCAACCACCCCAAGTGATTCTTCGATTTACGCAGATTAAAAAATAGTTTGCGTTGCGCCTTGGTGGTAGCGACCTTCACGATGCGCCAGTTGCGCAGAACAAAATCATAGATCTCGGCGCGTATCCAATGCACGGCAAAAGACACCAGCCGCACCCTGCGCGCCGGGTCGAAGTTCTTGACCGCCTTCATCAAGCCGATATTACCCTCCTGGATAAGGTCGGCCAGCGGCAGTCCATAACCGGAAAAACCCCGCGCCACGCGCACCACATAGCGCAGATGTGACATCACGAGCTCGCGCGCGGCATCCAAGTCGTCATGGTTACGAAACCTCACCGCCAACTCATGCTCGCGTTCACTGCTGAGCAAGGGTACCGCGTTCACGGCCTGAACATAGCTTGTTAGGCCTTGATTGGTAACGTCGAAAGGAATTGGCAGGGTTTGGCTCATACGGATCTCCGTTCAATTGTTGACGTCAATTTTAGCACTCAGTAAGTTAGAGTGCTAATCATGCTGAAAGTTCCTGTATCTTCTACGTTTTCAGGGCTAGGCGGGCTGCATGCGGGTGAGGTGGCGGCCTACGGACCAGCGTGACGCCAACCATCCCAACACCATGCCAATGGCCAACACGGTCAATGATTCGACGACGCTGAGCCCCACGACGCGAAAACCGCTGCCGTACAAACTAGCCAACACCTGTATCGGCGGACGCAGTAGATGCAGGCACAGCGCTATCAGCACGATCGCCAAGCCGCCGCCAAGAAATCCTTGTAGCATGCCGCTGTACAGGAACGGGCGGCGGATGAAACGATCGGTACCGCCGATGAGCTGAATGATCTCTATTTCCTCGCGGCGATTGACGATTGCCAGGCGGATGGTGTTGGAAACGATCAGCAGCACGGCCAATGCCAGCAGCACCGACAGCACGATCAGCGCCCGACGGGTGAGTGTCAAAATGACATGAAAACGCTGCACCCACTCCATATCCAGTTGTGCCAACTCCACGGCCGGCAGAGATTTTAACTCAAGAACCATTTTTTCCAGGGTAGTGGGTTGCCCATATTGGGCCTTAGGAATGACCACCAACAGGCTAGGAAGCGGGTTGGCTGGAAGCGCGTCCAACGCTTCTCCAAATCCGGACAATTCCTTGAATTCCGACAATGCTTGTTCCGCGCTGACGACCCGCACCAGATCGACATCCATCCGTTTCGCAAGCTGCGCTGCGAGCTTTCGTGCTTGGTCATTATCGACAGTGTCGTGAAGAAACAGCGAGACATGGCTTCCACCGTGCCATTCACTGCTCACTCTTTCCGCATTGGCCACCAGTAGATACAGCAGCCCTGGTAAGGCGAGCGTGATCCCGATCACACCCACTGACATGATCGTGGAGCCAGGCATGCGGGCGAGTTGCCCCAGGCTCGCTAACAGCACCTGGACATGCCTGAGTAAATACGCCCTCATCAGCGGGGCGCCCCATCGTGAACCAGACGACCATCCTGTAACTCCAGCACCGGCTTGTTCAACCTTTGGATATGACGGTGTTCGTGGGTAGCGATGATCACAGTTACGCCGTACTGATTGAATTGATGAAACAAGTCCATGATCTCGTCAGAGAGCTGCGCATCCAGATTACCGGTGGGCTCGTCGGCAAGTAATAACGGTGGACGATTCACTACCGCCCGGGCGATGCCCACTCGTTGTTGCTCACCGCCTGACAAGGTGATGGGATAGAGCCGTTCCTTGCCCAGAAGACCGACCTTATCCAGCGCCGCACGGACTCGTCGGCCTGTTTCTCGATGACCGACATCCGAAACCACTAGCGGTAACGCCACATTGTCAAACACGGTGCGGTCATGCAGCAACTTGTGGTCTTGAAAGATGACTCCGACCTCACGGCGGAAATAGGGAATTTGTCGGCGCGGCAACTTGACCAGGTTTTTGCTGTTGACCACGATTTGCCCGTGGGAGCTGCGTTCCACCAGGGTTATTAGTTTTAGTAGCGTGCTTTTTCCAGCACCAGAATGCCCCACCAGAAATGCCATCTTTTCTCTTTCGAGCGTAAAGCTGATTCGCTTTAACGCTTCATATCCGTTGGGGTAACGTTTGGAGACTTGGCTGAAGCGAATCATCCGTTAGCTAGCCCGGATATTGCACCAATACTGCGACTTCTCGCAGCACAAGGGATCGCGGAAGCTGGCGAAGAGACTTGTGCTGCGCGTAGTCGCAGTGTCGAGCGACTGAACCCCCTGCTGCGCTTGTGCTGCGCATAGTCGCAGTGCGAGGACAAGCACTGCAACTACACCAGCACAAGCGCCGCGTTGGAGCGAAACCCATAGCTAGCTATGGGTTGAGTGAAGCGCAAGTACTGCAAAGACACCAGCACAAGCACTGCAACTACACCAGCACAAGCACTGCAACTACACCAGCACAAGTGCAGGCGTTCGAGATCGAGCCAGAGCCGCGATAGGCGACCGCCGGGGTACAAAGTGTGACTCACGCATTTGAGAGAAGTCCCTTTATCAATCATGTTGATAGCCCTGAATTTCGCCGCCTTGGTGCAATATTCGGACTAGGTTAGTCAAGCGATTCCGGATCCGGCAACAGCGCATCGATGAACTGGGCGACGTTGAACGGTCGCAGATCATCCGACCCCTCACCAACACCAATGAATCTTACCGGAAGTGCAAATTTATCGGCAATCGCCAACAGTATGCCCCCCTTAGCGGTTCCATCTAGCTTGGTAAGACAAAGACTGTTCACATGCACCGCTTGATTGAAATGTTGAAGTTGAGATAATGCGTTTTGCCCCGTACCGGCATCCAGAATTTGCACAATCTCGTGCGGTGCGTTGGGATCAAGCTTATTCAATACTCGCTTTATTTTTACTAATTGATTCATCAAATCGCTCTGGGTATGCTGTCTTCCCGCGGTATCGATAATCAACACCTGTATCGATCTCGCCTGAGCGGACACCAGCGCGTCATGCGCCACCGCTGCGGCGTCTGCGCCCTGGCCCTGAGATATCACCGGGACTTGCAAGCGTTCCCCCCAACGGGTGAGCTGTTCCACGGCAGCAGCTCGATAGGTGTCGGCAGCGGCTAGCATTACCGATCGGTCCTGCTTCAATAACCAGCTGGTGATCTTGGCAATGGTGGTGGTTTTACCGACCCCATTCACGCCCACCACTAACATCACGTATGGGCGCGCATCGATGGACAGCGATTTGCTGCAGGGGTCCAGTATCACCGCCATCTCATCGCGCATCGCGGATATTAGGTCGCTGGGGCTGCTCAAATTACGTCGCTCGGCAATATCGCGTATATGATCGATGATCTTTGTGCTGGGACCTACGCCTAGGTCGGCGCTGATTAACAGGTCTTCCAGATCTTCAAGCAAGCTCGAATCTAGAGTTTCCGCACCTTTAAACAGCCCCGATAACCCACGAGCCAGGGCGTTGCGCGTCTTCGATAATCGATCACGCAGTTTATTTGATCCAGAGCCGGAACTCTTTGGTGTAATCTCGGTCTTCTTGGTGTTACGGAATAGCGATGGCATGTAAGCTTGATACTTGTAATTGTCAACACCATCCTATCGTATCATGTCACTGGGAAAACGGGAGCGTAAGGCGCTTCGTTACCATCTGTTAAGAATTATTCGGACCCAATCGGCACACTGTTAAGATTGTCCTCGGATTGTAGAGATGGAATGAGTATGCACATTGCCTTTTATCGGCTGGTAACAATGGTCGTCACAACTGCAGTTGTCGCTGGTTGCGGAATAATGCCCAAGCAACCCGACGACCCCCAGAATGTTCACGAGGCAATTTTGGAAAACGGTATCAAGGTGATTGTCAAGGTGGACCGAAGAGCGCCAATTGTGGTGTCGCAGGTCTGGTACAAAGTGGGCGGTAGTTACGAACCAAGTGGACTCACCGGGGTTTCCCATGTGTTGGAACACATGATGTTCAAGGGAACCGACCAGCTGGGGCCCAACGAATTCTCCCGGGTGATCGCCGCAAACGGCGGGCGAGAAAACGCATTCACGGGCCGCGACTACACCGCTTACTTTCAAAGACTTGAAAAATCTCGTCTTCCAATCAGTTTCGAGCTCGAGTCGGATCGTATGCACAACCTCAAAATGGACGCCGACGAGTTCGAAAAAGAAGTCGAGGTGGTGAAAGAAGAGCGCCGACTGCGGACTGATGATCGTCCCGAGTCCCTGGTCTACGAAAAATTCATGGCCACCGCGTTCCGCGCCAGCAACTACCGCAATCCGATCATTGGCTGGCCCCACGATCTGGGAGGCATACGCTTACAGGATCTGGAGCGCTGGTATCGGCGATTTTACGCCCCCAACAATGCAACTGTGGTGGTGGCAGGTGACGTGGAGCCCGATGCGGTGTTTGGGTTAGCGAAACAGTACTTCGGCAAGGTGCCGCGACGCGACCTCGAGCCGATCGACGAGATCCCGGAACCAAGGCAAGTTGAGACGCGCAGGATACAAGTCAAACTGCCGGCCAAGGTGCCTTATCTGCTGATCGGCTTCCATGTGCCATCGATGAGTGCCAAACAGCCTGATGATTGGGAGCCCTACGCGTTAGAAATCCTAGCGTATATTTTGGACGGGGGTAAGAGTGCACGCCTTCCAGCACGTCTGGTGCGCGAGCAGCGCGTCGCGTCTTCCGTGGGCGCGGGCTACGATCCGGTGTCCCGATTGCCCACGTTGTTCGTAATCGATGGCAACCCCGCCAATGGCAAGACAACTGAAGAACTCGAAACTGCGTTACAGACCGAAATCGAGCGCCTGAAATCGGAGCTCGTATCGCAACAGGAGTTGCGTAAGGTCAAGGCGCAAATCGTCGCCAGCAACGTTTTTGGACGAGACTCCGTGTTTTACCAGGCTATGAAACTCGGAGAGCTTGAAACCGTCGGATTGGATTGGCGGTTGGAGTCGCAGATGGTGGATCGGCTGCGTGCGGTTAGCGCGGAGCAAGTACGGATGGTGGCCCGCAAGTATCTACAACCCAATAACATGACGGTTGCTGTGCTGGTGCCACAACCGCTCGATAACCAACGCAGTTGAAGCATGTTGTCCAGGCTTAGTTTCTTATTGTTCGGTTTGTGTTTCAGTTCTGCTAGCTTGGCGGTGCCGGAAATCCAACAGTGGCTCACCGAAAATGGCGCCCGCGTGTATTTTGTTGAGACCCATGAATTACCGATGGTGTCCATCGCTGTGGCATTTGATGCTGGCAGCGCTCGGGACTCGGACGGTAAATTGGGATTGGCTCATTTGACCAATATTTTGATGGAAGAGGGAGCGGGAAACCTGTCCGGAGAGCAAATTTCCGAAGGTATGGAATCCATTGGTGCGCAGTTTCAAAACAACAATGGTCGTGACATGTCGATATTCGAGTTGCGCACGCTTACGGAACCGAATGTTCTCGCTTCCGCGGTCAACATTTTTGCCGATGTACTCACCCGCCCTAAATTTCCCAACGCTGCATTGGATCGCGAGCGCGAAAGATTGTTGGTGGCGCTGGAACGTGAAAAGCAATCCCCCCGCGCGTTGGTCAAACGCGCCTTCTACAAGAATTTGTTCGATGGCCATCCGTACGCCAACCCACCGACTGGTGAGGAGGACGGTATAAGGGTTATTGGTCGGCAAGACCTAATAAATTTTCACCAGGAGTATTTCGTTGCCGCCAACAGTGTCGTGGCGATGGTCGGCGACCTGCGTCGTAAACAAGCAGAGCGCATTTCGCAACAACTCGTCGATCGCTTGCCACGAGGTCGGGCCGCGCCGCGGGTGTCCAGTGTCCCCGAGCTTACTAGTGCTCGCGAAAGGGTAATTGAATTCCCCTCGCAGCAAAGTCACCTGCTAATGGGACAACCGGGTATTTCGCGAGCGGATCCAGACTACTTTCCGCTGTATGTCGGGAATCATATTCTTGGTGGCAGCGGTTTGATCTCGCGGCTGGCGGTAGAGATACGTGAAAAGCGCGGACTCGCCTACAGCGCATACAGTTACTTTCTCCCAATGCGTGACCGCGGTCCATTTGTCATCGGCTTACAGACGCGAAACGATCAGCGTGAGATTGCGGTAAAGATAGCGAACGGAACTTTAGCTCGTTTTGTCGAGCAAGGACCGACCGAAGAGGAGCTAAAGGCTGCGAAGAGAAATATTACCGGTGGCTTTCCTTTGCTTATCGATAGCAACAAGAAGATTGCGGACAATCTGATGCAAATTGGTTTCTACAACTTGCCTCTCAACTACCTGCAGGAGTATGCCGCTAAGATCCAGGCGGTGACGAGTGATGCTGTTGCGGACGCGTTTCGCCGTCGTGTCGACCCGGCGCGACTCGTCCGCGTCATCGTGGGTGGTAACAACGGTTAACGCATTGCCCAATCGGGTACGCATCATCGCCGGCTGTTGGCGCGGGCGACGAATTCAGTTTCCTGATCTAGCAGCTGTTCGGCCTACCCCTGATCGCGTGCGGGAAACCGTTTTCAACTGGTTACAGGCCGAGATCGCCGGCTCGCATTGTCTCGACTTGTTCGCCGGCACCGGTATCTTGAGCTTCGAGGCGCTGTCTCGTGGTGCGGAGTCGGTCACATGTGTCGAGCATGATGAGTCGGCGATCACTGCGATTCGAGACAACGCCGCCACCCTCGGTGCCGGGGACGTGGAGACCGTCCGTGCTGATGCGATCGAATTTTTAACCCGCTCGCCACTGCGACCCATCGATATCGTGTTTATCGATCCGCCCTATGGTTCACAGATAGTGGAGCAGGTATGCCAAATACTCGATAAACGCGCATGGTTGGCTCCCCAAGCGTTGATCTACATCGAAAGGCACGCCAAAGATCCCGTGCCCACGGTGCCCGAAAACTGGCAGTGTCTCCGCTCGAAACGGGCGGGCCAGGTGGATTACCGCCTCTACCGGAGGCGAGTAAGTCAAGAGCAGCGTTGACGGCGCTTCGGTGCAACAAGTAGCCGGTAGCTTGCACCAAGGATCCCACCCCCATTCCTGGAACCCAGTGGAGACATCCGCAGGGTCTCGACCATGAAATGACGACATTCGTGTTCCAAGTTGCTGGATAAGAATGGGGCGATCGGTCGGCTCGACGCCGCGCTGGCGTGATGAATATATGCGGTCCAAGTCCGTCGCACCGACCCCGTTTTCGCTGTTGAGTGAAGCGCAGATATGGGCGTTCGAGACCAAACAAGCGTCGGGATAGCCCCGCCACTATTCTCGCCAATAAACGGAAGAGACGTATGTTACCATTTCACGGGCGCGACACTTCGGCATCTTCCGCTGCGTGATATGAAAAGTGGCGGCGTGCCTTGGCGCAATATGCGGGCTAACCACATCAGGACATTACAATGCCAATAACTGCCCTGTATCCGGGAACATTTGATCCCATTACTAATGGACACACTGATTTGATCACCCGTGCGTCGCGTATTTTCGACGAAGTGATCGTAGCCATCGCCGCCCGACCCGACAAGCGACCGCTTTTCAGCTTGGTCGAACGCGTACAGATGGCGGAACTTGTCGTCCAGAACTTACCGTCGGCACGGGTAGTAGGGTTCGAGGGATTGTTGATCAATTGCGTGCGTGACCATCGTGCTAGCGTGGTGGTGCGGGGGCTACGCGCGGTCTCGGATTTTGAGTACGAGTTTCAGTTGGCTTCAGCGAATCGCCGCCTGGCGCCGGACATCGAGACCGTGTTCTTAACACCGTCTGAGGCCCACACGTTTACTTCTGCAACCCTGGTGAAAGAAATTTCTATGTATCAGGGCGACGTCTCCAGTTTTGTAGATCCCGAAGTACACGCCGCGCTCAAAGCAAAATTCGGCTAAAATCATCTCCCTATCAAGTCGATGCTAGGCGAACGATGGCGTTACTGATTACCGATGAGTGCATCAACTGCGATGTCTGCGAACCGGAGTGTCCAAACGACGCAATCTCTCAGGGGGAAGAGATCTATGTCATTGAACCTACACTATGCACCGAGTGTGTCGGTCATTTCGAAACTCAGCAATGCGTTGAAGTTTGTCCCGTCGACTGCATCGTCCTAGACCCCGATCATCCAGAAACCGATCAACAATTGCGTGCGAAATACCATGCTCTGATGAAGCGGTCCGCTTGAGTAATCGGTGCCGGTACTCCGTGAAATGAGACCGCGCTGCGTTAAAGCCGCGTTTTTGGTTCTGATTCTAGTTGCTGGTCAGGCAGCGGCGACGGAGCGGTTTCCCAAGCCGCCCGGTTGGGCAATTGCGTCAGCCCACCCTCTCGCCACCGATGCAGGCATGGAGATCGCGCGCGCCGGCGGCAATGCGTTTGATGCTGCGGTGGCGGTATCAGCGGCGTTAGCAGTTGTTGAACCCATGGGTTCCGGGCTCGGCGGGGGCGGATTCTGGTTATTGCACCGGGCCAACGACCGGCGCCAAGTCATGGTCGACGGCCGTGAGCGCGCCCCGCAGCGCGCGCATCGGGATATTTACTTGGATGCCGAGGGACATGTCCGTCCGCGGGCGTCCTTGGATGGACCGTTGGCGGCGGCGATTCCGGGGGAGCCGGCGGCGCTCGTGCATGTCGCCGAGCGCTACGGTCGGCTGCCGTTGTCGCGTACTTTGGCGCCCGCCATTCGCTTTGCACGCGATGGCTTTGTTGTCACTAACCGTTACCAACGCCTGGTAAAACTACGGATGGCGGTGTTCAACCCGGAAGCTAAGCAGGTGTATTTGGTCAACGGCGATGTCCCGCGTATCGGCGAGCTCATCAGACAGCCGGACCTGGCATCGACTTTGGCGCTCATCGCCCGGCAGGGACATGCCGGATTTTACGCCGGGCAAGTTGCCAAGCGTCTGGTCGACAGCGTCTCGACACAAGGTGGCATATGGGTTGCGGCAGATCTATCCAGCTATGCGGTTGTGGAGCGTGAACCAATTCGGGGTACTTATCGAGATGTTGAGATCACGTCGGCCGCGCCGCCGTCATCAGGCGGCATGGTGCTCGTCACGATGCTCAACATGCTGGAGCGGTGGGACCTGAGTCAATTCACCCAGGTGGAACGCATGCATCGAATTGTGGAGAGCATGCGCCGCGCCTATCGAGACCGCGCGCTGTATCTCGGCGATCCAGATTTCGTTGCTATCGAAACCAGCAGGTTGACCTCAAAGGACTACGCCAGGATGCTGAGCGATGACATCGGTGCCTATGCCACGCCGAGCCAAGCCTTGGGAAAAGACCGCGGCGAGGGGCGGGATACCACACACTTTTCGGTCTTGGATAACGAAGGCAACCGTGTCGCCGCCACCTTGAGCATCAACTATCCCTTCGGCTCCGGTTTCATGGCTGCGGGCACCGGCGTATTGCTAAACAACGAAATGGATGATTTCGTGGCGAAGGCTGGGGTTGGCAATGTGTATGGCCTGATCGGTGGGGAGGCGAATGCCATCGCGCCCGGCAAGCGTCCACTGTCCAGTATGTCACCAACATTCCTTGAAACCGATGAGGCAGTGGCGGTGTTGGGAACCCCGGGCGGCAGCCGTATCATCTCGATGGTATTGTTGACGAGTTTGGCTTTCGCGGAAGGCAATCTTGAGGCAGAGAAGCTGGTGAAACTACCTCGATTTCATCATCAGTACATCCCCGATCAGATCGTTTTTGAGCGTGACGCCATTGAGCAGCAGGCGCTAGTTGGCCTCAGACTCAAGGGACATCAAATGAAGCCGCGCAAAACGTCGTACGGAAATATGCAAGTAGTGATCTGGCGAAAAAACGAAGGGCAATTGCAAGCGGCGAGTGATCCACGGGGAGAAGGGCGGGGTACAGTGATATTGAACAGATCGCGCTGATCAAGCGCTCTGTTCGCTAATCTCTCCGGACTGGTCGTCTTCGTTGAGCACCTCTTCAACCTGCGTGACCAACTCACCCATATTGACACGTTGTCGTTTGATGCCGTCTTCAACATGTTCAAGTTCAGCCAGGCGATCCTCGAGTGTGTCACTTGCCTTATGAATACGCTTGATACTTTCCAATCGCCGGCGAAGCTGAACTTGATGTTCCCGTACTTGAGACTCCATCGGCGACATTATGGTTTTAAGCCAATCGTCGGTATCACGATTCGCACGCTGAAATACACGACGTACGCTGGACACTGCGGAATCGTAAAAACGGCGCCCTAAAACCATCTGTTCCGTCATTACCATGGACAAGCCGCGAAGAAAATGCTCATGACGTTCGATTAGACGCTTAATTTCACGTTGATACTTATTGATCGAAAACCGCCTCGGTTTGATATTCGCTAAACCGTGTTCCTCCTGAAACTTCTTGTACACGCCTTCCATCAATTCTTGAATTTCCACGGTCTGCTTGGACGCGTTATCCATTGTTTCAGTGATTTCCTTAAAAAATTTCATCATCGTATTACGCAGGCCGCCGGTGGTGAGGCTAATCGCCATATCTTTCTTGGTCTCCGCGATTAGCCGGTCCAAGCTCTTCATGCTCAAGTAACCGTATAGCTTATTGGTCTGCTGCGAGAATATGGAACGAGTGGCTTGAAAACGCTGAAGATTCTTTTCCAAGTGCTCCTTGTCTGATCGTACTTTCTGCATCATGTCTTCAATGACTTCTGTATTCTTTCCGTTTAGTTTTTGCAATTCTGAAATATGTTCGTGAACATCGTGAATACGCTGATCGTTCATGGCGCGGGTCATTTTGACGATATCTTCCAATTCTCCGCGTACGTTAGCGCTAACGATCTCACGCTTCGCCGGAATTATTAAATTGGCAATCGCGTTTTCAAGCTTGATCACGCCGCTGTTGTCCAGCAACTTGAAGTCCTTTTTAATCTTTCCCAGCAGCCCTTTTTGGGCGGAGAGGGGGAATATCTGGTTTTCCGGTACGGATAAAGTTTCAGAAGTTCCCCGAATCTGGCGTTGAATCTCCCGTTCCACCTGTTGCGGATCTTTCAGTTCGTCCCATAGCACATCCACTTTGTTGAGTACGACGAACCGGCCCGCATTCGAGGAGGTAGCTTGGCCGCCGTTAATGTGATCGCGCCACAGGATTAAATCGGATTTGGTCACGCCGGCATCGGCGGCCAGGATAAACAGTACCGCGTGGGCGCTGGACAACATATTGAGCGTAAGTTCCGGCTCTGATCCCAGTGCGTTTAACCCTGGCGTATCAAGTATGACCAGACCTTGTTCGAGCATCGGATGGGGGTAGTTCACCAGGGCATGTCGCCAACGGGGAATCTCCACACTGCCATCCTCACGTATTTGCATGCCGTCCTCATGGGCTTGATCGGCGGAAACATGCAGCGCGAGATTTTCCACCATGTCGCGGCTGACCAGTTTAACTTTGGTCAGTTGCTGCAACGAGGCCTGGATCTGTTCCGGATCCTCGGGCTGCAGATAAATCGTCTCCCACTCTTCCAGATTTTCCTTGTATTCGGCTATGGTCGTGCTCTGCATGCGGGTTTCGATTGGCAGGAGCTGAATAGCCGGTTCATGACCTGGGTCGAAGTAGAGTTCAGTAGGACACATGGTGGTGCGACCGGCGCTTGATGGAACCATTCTTTGCCCCATGTCGCCGAAGAACAACGCATTGATAAGCTCCGATTTACCCCGCGAGAATTCGGCGACAAAGGCAACATACAGTTTGTCGTCGCTGAGCGTAGTAGCTATCGCTTCGATGCGTTGATCCAGGTGGACGTCGTTAAATTTCTGCTCGGTCAGCCAAGTACCGTAATCGGTTATGGATGATTGCAGGCGTTTACGCCACTCGCTGTATTCGTCAAAGCCTTTCTCGATAAATTTATCGATCATGATTCGAGCCGTCTAATTGTTGTGTTCTCAGTGTCGTCGCGTTCTCGATCAAGAATACCCCACTTAGGGGAACTCCCCTCCTATATATTTAAGCAAAATTGACGGAAAATCCAAGTTTTTCAAATAATTTTAAGTGCAAAACCAGAACTGACTTTAACTAATCGCTATTAACGTTGGCATCGGTGGCAGAAATAGCTGGATCGCTGGGCGACCATAAGGCGCCGGATCGGCGCTTGACAGCACGGACATGAGGCCCCCTCGCGGCCGTAGACCCGCAGCTGCTGCTGAAAATAACCTGGATTGCCGTCCTCGCGGCTAAAGTCGCGTAAGGTGGTGCCGCCGGCCTGGATGGCGTTTTGTAGGGTATGCTTGATGCTGTCGGCAAGGCACGTATAACGTTGTTGTGAAATGCGGCCTGCCTGGCGCTGCGGATGAATGCCGGCCGCGAACAGTGCCTCATTGGCGTAGATGTTGCCTATCCCGGCGACGATCGCGGAATTCATGATGAATGATTTGACGCTGATCCGTCTACCCTGCGAGCGTGCATACAGATATTCGCCGGACAAGGCGTTGGAAAGCGGTTCCGGCCCAAGCGTGCTGAGCAACGGATGGCGAGCAGGGTCGTTCGTGGTCCACAGAACACAACCGAACCGGCGCGGGTCGCGTAGACGCAAGCAGTTACCATCGGTGAAAACGAGCTCAAAGTGATCGTATTTGCCCGCCGGGTAATCGGCGGCAACGACACGTAGGCTGCCCGACATACCGAGGTGCAAAATGAGGGTTCCCACATCGGTCCGAAGTAGGAGATACTTCGCGCGCCTGTCAATGTTGCGGATGTGCGTTCCACGTATCATACGCCCTAGTTGGCGGGGCACCGGCCAGCGTAGACGCCGCTCGCGTATCCGGACCGCTGCAATTTGGCGATTCACCACATGGGGTTTGAGCCCACGGCACGTAGTTTCAACCTCAGGTAACTCCGGCATTCGCTTTAACCAATTGCGACTATCAGCGATGGTAAGATCTGCGACAACACGAGACCTTTCATGACAACCACGCACATTGTTAAGCTGCGCAGCAGTGAGAAACAGTTCGAGGCCAATATCGATGAAACGGTACTCGAGGCCGCACTGCGTGCCGGTTTCGTGCTGCCCTACAGTTGTCGCACCGGTTCGTGTGGCACATGTAAGGCGTTTGTGGCATCAGGACAGGTCGATTACGGAGTGTATCAGCAACAAGCCCTGAGTGATGCGGAGCGTGGTCAGGGCTATGCGTTGTTGTGCCGCGCAAAGGCGCGCTCCGATATCGTGGTGGAGGCGCGGGATGTGGTTGCCGCAGAGGGGATCGACATCAAAATACTCCCGTGCCGGGTCGCAAAAATGGATTTGCTATCACCCGATGTGATGGGTCTTCAGTTGACGCTGCCGAAGAATCACAGCTTCAAATACCTGCCAGGTCAATACATCGATATATTGCTTCGCGGCAATCGGCGCCGCAGTTTTTCAATAGCCAATGTGGCTGGCCAAGAGTCGGTGATAAATCTGCACATCCGGCGCGTTCCCGGAGGCGAGTTTACCAATCATGTATTTACTGAACTCAAAGAGCGGGACTTACTTCGGTTTCAAGGGCCGTTTGGCACGTTTTTTCTGCGCGAGGACTCAACGGGACCGATGATATTCATGGCCGGTGGAACCGGTTTTGCGCCGATAAAAGCGATCATCGAACATGCGCTGGCCGGCAACGTATCAAGACGCATGCATCTATTTTGGGGAGTGCGAGCGCGCCGCGATCTATATATGCGCGAACTCGCTGAGTCTTGGGCGCTGGCCAGTGATCAATTCCAGTTCACACCGGTGTTGTCGGAGCCACTGGCGCAGGATCAATGGCGAGGGAATACTGGTTTGGTGCACGAAGCGGTGATCGCTTCCTATCCGGATTTGCGCGAATATGAAATTTATGCGTCGGGCCCGCCACCAATGATCGAGGCTGGAAGGCCCGCATTCCGCACACGTGGATTGTCGTCGGATCGGTTTTACTTTGACTCCTTCGAATTTGCTAACGATCAGACTCAAGTGGGGAATCCGGCGTAGTGGGCGCAGTTAAAGCTGCGGCTTCCTCCACCGCTTTAGGTGCTACCTGGTGACCCTGTGCGGTAGATGTTGAAACGCGCTCAAGGCCTTGCCGGTAGTAGGTGAGCGCGTTCTCTGGTTCCTCGAGCTGTTCCAACAGTTTGCCCAGTTCTTGATAGGCCTCCGCCGGACCATCATTGGCGATGCAGGCCTCCAAATAAGAGCGCGCCTTTCCCCACAGTTCGTTAGCTATGCATAGGCGCGCCAAAGTCAGTAACAACTCGGGATCCTCCTGATGGTTGGTGGCCCACTTTTCCGCCGACTTTAGCTGTTTGGCGAGATCCGCCGAATGAACTCGGCCATAAAGCAGCACTAGCTTGGGCTCCCATTCTTGTCTAATCGCTTTACGCAACAGTGTTTCGGCCTGTTCGTTGTCACCGTTTTGAATAAGTTGGTCAACGTAGGTGGCGATTAACTCGGGATCCCGTTTTTGATCGCGCGACAGAGTCTTCCAGATGTTCTGCAAGTGACCATTGCCGCTATCGGAATGAGTCAATAGTCGCTGTGTAGTCAGTTGCTCCAACTGTCCAAGTTTGTCCTCCGGCAACACCCGGTACTTGCGTGCCGCAGGCACCAACTCCGACAACGCCTTCCAATCCTGCAGATCCTGAAAGATCTGCATTTTCAGCCCAAGTATCTTCTTGTTCTTGGGCGCATGAATGCGCAGTTTATCGAGTGTGGCGAGTGCCTGTTCCAGTTGGCCAGTCTGATATTGTAACTTGGCCTTGGTAAGTCCCACCGCGATAGTCTGTCGCGGATCACTGTCATGGGCTTGAGCTAGATACCTGTCCCGTCTTTCGAGGTCGCCCTGGGCTTGGGCGGCGTGTGCGGCGCCGAGATAATTCAATACCGGGGTGTCGATGTGGCTCAGATGGCTGAGCAACTGTTTCTCGGCCTTCAGCCAGTCACCTTCGATTAGCCCCATCATTCCTTGGGTTTGAGAGCGCTGGGCCTTACCCGTTAGTCGTCGCCGGCGCCAAATACCAATGTCTTTGGGCGTTCGCCATATGCGCGCCAGAAGTCGAACCGCCAAATAGGTGGCGACGAACAGTGCCACCAACAAGACGATAAACAATGAAAATGAAAGTTCAATGCTCCATGGCGCTAAGGTGATCAACACATAGCCGGGGTCGTCGACGGCCACATAAGCGATCGCAAGTGATGCCGCTAGTGCTAACAGTATGACGATCAACAGCTTCATTCGGAATTGCCCCGCCGCTTGATGTTCTGGAGCTCATTGAGTGATGCGCTAATGTCTGGAAGTTCTGGCCGTAGTTCGATGCCACGCATCTGTTTCAGGTCATTTATCGTTTGCTTAACCTGGTTGTCATCGGCATCGAAGTAGGTTTCCAGCCAGATAGCAGCATTTTCCAGGTTGCTGCGGTAGGTATTGGTGTCGGCTTTGAGCAGTGCGATTTGGGCACCGGAAAGCGCGAGACGCAGATTCTCGTACAAGTAATAGCGTTTTTCCGGGCTCAGTAGCGGTTTAGCCGGTTCACTCACATTTTGGATGCGAACCAGTCCGGTTAGATCTGCCAACATCTCGCGGCCCGCCTGGATCCATTCGTTTTCCGATTTCTTCTCGCCGGTACTTGCGGTTCCGCCGTCGATCTCGCGTTGTGGTTGATGCATTAATGCGAACTTGTCCACCACCGCCGACATGCTGCTCAGCCGCAGGGCAAGCCCGGCAGTGTCGGGGGATTTCACCCCCTGCAGTTGCGCGATTTCATCGGCAATCAACCGCCGGACCTCGGTGAACTTGGGGTTACCGAGTTCCTGCAACCGACGGTCCGCCAACGCCAAACCCGCCCGCGCGGTGTTGACGTCTCGGGATAAGCTCACACTATGATTAGCGATGCGCAGCAGCTGCTCTATCTCTTCGAGGGCCCAGCTATCAAGGCTCCGATCCAGATCATCGTACACCTTCTGTACGGAACTGGTGAGATCTTTGAACGACGAAGATAGATCGGTTTGTGATTGTTTCAGTGGCTCAATCGTTTGCTGCAGCGTCTGCTTGATAGTCTTATCCACCTCGGCTTGCCGAGCATCCAGTTTGTCTTGTTGTTTTTCGAGGCCGGTGACTTGTTGGGTGAGCCCCTTGATGCTAGTGTCAACGTCGGCGGCGTTTCGCGTTTGTTCCAGCCGCTGCTGAACCTCCACTCGATACCACAAATATGCACCGAGCCCCAGCGCAACCAAGGACAGGAACAGCGCCAATCCGCCAAGTATTCGCCCCCCCTTTTGCGATGTCGGCGCGGCGGGCTCCGCTGTTGACTCATCGTGTTGTGCCGCCGCGTCATGCTCCGCCGCGGCGGGGTCCTCGATAGGCTCCGTCGTGGTGATGTCTTCGGTCGACTCCGTCACTGCGGGTGCGTTGTCGACAGCAGGGGTATCTTTGTCGTTGCTCATTCGATTGCTCGTCGGTCAGTAGTCCTTAACGGGCGACTTTACCATAGGCCGCAGCCTCGTGCGCCTCATGATGATTGCTTTTTGCCATTGTTTTAACAATCACTGCTTCGTGGATGAACGCTGATCTGCCCACGCATGTAATGCCGCCAGCATCGCATTGTCGGTGGCATCGGCCGCGACCACCACGGGCGCCAGCCAACCATGATCGTGCGCCGCTTTCGCCACCCTCTGGCCCGCGACTACCAACGAGGTCCGCAACAAACTGCTACGGTTACCGTGCGCCAGTATGCCGATCAGATTGTCGATGCCTGTCACGCTGGTACTCATGATCACATCCAGTTGCTGTCGCGACCACGCGTTTTCCAATAGAGTCGGATCGCTGCGCGCGGTTGCACGACGATAACATTCCGCGTAGTCGACCTGGGCGCCTCGCGTAATCAGCGTCTCGCGCAGCAATTCACGGCCGCCTTCTCCGCGAAAGATAAGGAAACGCTGGCCCTTCACTCGTTGCATACGCGGCTCAGTCAGCAATGCCTCACTGTTATAAGGCGGCCTGGCGATCAGATCCACACGCCAGTCCCTTTGCTGTAACGCCTGCGCGGTGCGAACACCTACGGCGGCAGTCTTGGCGTTGGGCCGGGGAACACCGGTGTTGGCGATGGCCTGTAGTCCCATGTGCACCGCATTGGCGCTCACAAATACCAACCAGTCAAAATCCGCTAACCGACTCAGCACCGCACGCAAACGGGCAATATTCACGGGTACTTGGATCTCGATTACCGGAAACCGAATCACCTGGCCGCCGGACTGCTCGATCAGCTTGCTGATGCCATCCGCTTGATGGGCAGGTCGCGTGACCACCACCCAGACATTGCTTAATTTACTGCTGTGACAGTTCACGCAGAATCTTGTCCGCTCCTTGAGCGATGAGTTGGTTCGCCACCTCTCTGCCCAGGGCTTCTGGCTCACCAGCCGGGCCCACCGCGTCGCCGTGCAGCAGGACGGAACCGTCGGACTTACCGACAAGGCCCCGTAGCCACAGCTGTTGGCCATGTAGCTCGGCGTATCCGCCAATGGGTACCTGACACCCGCCCTCCAAGGCCGCATTGAGCGCGCGTTCGGCGCGAACACGCACATGAGTAGGATGGTGATCTAGGGGGGCTACCAACTCATTGACGCGCTCGTCATCACGGCGGCATTCAATTCCGACTGCACCCTGTCCTACGGCCGGCAACGATACGTTGGAGTCAATCAGAGCCGTGATCCGATCGGCCATGCCCAGCCTATGCAGTCCAGCGGCAGCAAGTAGGATAGCGTCGAATTCGCCAGCGTCGAGCTTGGCCAATCGGGTATTGACGTTGCCGCGAAGATTTACGATGTCGAGACTGGGAAAGGCGTAGCGCAATTGACATTGTCTTCTCAGGCTAGAAGTTCCCACCCGCGCGTTGATGGACAGTGTTTGCAGAGATTCGAACCGGTTCGAGACAAGGGCATCAAGGGTTTCGGCCCGTTCGCAGATAACGGGAATATGCAGTTGGTCCGGTAGCGTCACGGTGACATCTTTCATTGAATGTACCGCAATATCGGCGCGCCCATCGAGCAAGCTTTCTTCGAGTTCCTTGAGAAACAAACCCTTGCCGCCGACGGTCGCGAGTGGGGCATCTAAGACCCTGTCGCCCTTGGTCGTCATCGGGACCAGCTCAACGGCAACATCGCGATGTTGCCGGCGCAGCCGGTCACGAACATAGTGTGCCTGCCAAAGCGCCAGTGGACTTTTTCGGGTGGCAACGCGTACGGTGGTCATCAGCTTTATAGCCCTGAATCTAGCTCGAGTATTGTACCAAGGCGCCCCGCGACTATTCTCCCTAAACAAACTGGAGACTCGTATGTTGCCATTTCATAGAAATGGCACTGATAGGCTGTTAGCTGGGTACCATGAATAGTCGCGGGGCTATCCCGGCCCTGGTTCGGTCTGGAATGCCTTGACTTGGGCTTCACTCAACAGCATGACGGGACGGATCCACAAGGCTCTAACCCATCCTCTGAATGTTTTGGCGCGCCACCCAACCGCCCGGTCCCTTCGCCGGCGTCCGGCATCTTGAGATGCCGTATGCAGGCTCGTGGGTTCTGCACGGTTGCGTACATCCCATTGCGTCCGCCTGACTTTGCCAAACCCATCGGCTGTGCTAGCGTTTCCTATTAATGAGTTCTAGGGCCAAATATTACTTACCGCTCCTGGGGTTACTGTTGTTTCCGCCCACGCTGGCTGCTGGGGCGTCTGATGCCCAGGACCTGGCGGCTGATGGCCGCCAAGCCGCGGAATCGAAAACTCCCATCGTGGTCATGTTCAGCGCCGATCACTGCCCTTACTGCGAGCAGGTCAGGCGCGACTATATCGACCCGTTGCCAGATCATCCGCAATATGGGCGGCGGGTGATGGTTCGGATTGTGACGACAGATAGCGATTTTACGCTAACGGACTTTAACGGCGTCGAAACCACTCACACCCACTTCGCGTTCGATCAGGGAGTATCTCTGGTGCCGACCGTGCGCTTTTTCGGGGTCAACGGCGAGCGACTGGCCCCCGATTTGGTAGGGGCTATGCTGCCGGACTTTTATCTCGACTACCTTGAAGGTGCAATTAATCGAGCCACGAGAAAACTAGAACAAGCAAGCATTTCCCGCGATTAGCGGCGAGTCCACCGGCGCACCGCTGGTGTATGTCGCCGGCTGACGTCGAGTTTATCTTCCACGTCCCTCAGTAATACCCGCCAACGGCCACTCGGCTGTTTTTCGATACCGCGGATATAATCCACCGCAACCAGGGCGTTTCTGTGTATGCGCAGAAAACGATCTTCGAACTCTTCTTCCAGGCTGACTAGCGAGTCTTCAATAAGATGTTGCTCAGCCCCGGTACGAACGGTTACGTACTTATTGTCAGCCATGAAATAAACGATATCCTGAATCGGAATCAGGGTGATCTGGCCACGCATATGAACGCTGATGTGCGTGCGTACTTGCGGTTCTTCTTGCGCCTGTGTCACCTGCTTGAGTTGTTTGAGAGTTAATCGTTTAGCTTTTTGCAAGGCCATATCAAGACGGTCCTTGCGAATCGGTTTGAGGAGATAATCCACCGCATTGACCTCAAACGCCTCGAGGGCATGCTGGTCGTAGGCGGTAGTAAAAATCACAGCGGGTGGGGTATCCATGGACATCAGATGCATCGCAGTTTCCAGACCGTCCATCACCGGCATGCGGATATCCATAAGCAGAACTTCAGGCTTTAACGACATGGTTTTTTCGATTGCCTCGTTTCCATTCATGGCCTCACCGATGATCGCGTGCTCGCCATTTTTACTGACGAGTTCGCGCAGACGCGCGCGCGCCAGCTTTTCGTCATCTACTACTAAAATCTTCATTACTTGACTCTCCAAACGCTGGATGGCTGATATGAACCGCCATTGAGCGGTCGTCTCTCTCGATCTTGAGATCCGCCTTGTCTCCATACAGGTCATGGAGCCGCAAGCGGATATTGTTCAGGGCAGTATCGCCATCACGGCGTGCTGCCTCGGAAAGTTCAGCATAGGGGCTAGTTATCGATATATTCAACCTTCCGTCGTCTAACCATAAGCGTATATCGATGTTTCCACCCTTTGGAAGTGGTTCTATCCCATGGTGGATCGCATTTTCCAATAGAAGTTGTAACATGAGGGCAGGAGTTTTTGTGGTCCTGGACAAAGATTCGGTTTGCCAGTTGGCATTCAATCTGTCCTCCAGCCGTAATTTCTCTAACTTTAAGTATTTTCGTGCGACCTTTATCTCGTTTTGAATCGGTATCAAGTCTTTGCTCTCATCCAACATCAAGCGGAATAAATCCGCCATGTCCTCAATAGCCGCCTCAGCGCGCACCGGAGCACGACGGGTGAGGCTGGCGATGATGTTCATGCTGTTGAACAAGAAATGCGGCCGGATGCGGTACTTCAAGATCGTCGCTCGTGCTCGTTCTTCAGCCAACGTCTTTTGCCGTAACTGGTGACGTGCAACAAAATAACGTAGCGCCAACGCGTTGATGATGGCGCTCACGGTCAGATTTTGTCCGTGAAAATACGCGTACCAAGCCGGTCTGGGGGACTCAATAATGTCGGCGCCTGCCATCAACCACAATGCAAACTCGCTCACCAACCAGGTTACGCAAAGCAACAATAGATACGCCATGAGCACGGCGCGTCTCTCCCCAAGCCGGTTCAGATACGGGCGTGCGGCACACAGCACGCCAATGCTTGTGAGTGCAATCCACTGCAAGAATAAGGAAATATAAAAAAGATCCTGAAAAACACTCGCAGTCAACGGCGGCGTTATTATCGTCGCGACGATGGCGAGAAATTCGGCGAGCACAACAACATTAATCACCATTTCACCGCGACAGAACTCGGGTAAAAAGCCGGGCTCTGTGAGCTGGGAGGCGTCGAACTCGGAGTCCTGCTCCGTGGTTTGACTGAGGTCAGATGGCTGGGTGATGAATTGCGGCATAAACAGCTTCAACCACGAATGATGGGCATTTGGATCTTTACGTGATAATTCCCGAGTTGTTCAAAATACTGCAGGCTAGCCTTGCCGCCAAAATGCTGTGCCAAACGTTCCTGCACATTGTTCATCGCAATTTGATTGCCTTTACGATGTTGTCCCTGGTTGGTGACCTCGGCCAAGGGGTTGCTAATCATGACGTTTAACATGTCATTATTCTCCGACCACATCTGTATGTCGATGGTACCACCAGCAAAACTCGGTTCGATGCCGTGATATACCGCATTTTCTATCAGTGGTTGCAACGTCAATGAAGGAATCTGCGCGCTACGCGGGACATTTGATGCTGTCCATTTGACCTGCAAGCGATCGCCAAGGCGTAACTTTTCAATGTCGAGGTACTGGCGGGCCAGTTCGCCCTCTGCGGTGATAGGTACCATCTTGCGCGGATCCGCGAGCAGCACCCTGAATAAATCCGCAAGGTCCTGGAGCGCCTTCTCTGCCAATTCTGGGTCGGAACGAATAAGCGACGCGACGCTGTTCAAGCTGTTGAACATAAAATGCGGTCGGATCCGGGATTGCAGCGCTTCCAGACGGCTACGCTGTTGCGCTTCGCTTTCCATTTGCGCGCGATGGGAGACCGTAAAGTAACGCAAGACTAGAACGTAAATTACTGCGCTGATGATCAAAGTACGGATCAGTAAAGATCCATGCCACTGCGGCCAACGCTGTGGAGTAATCTGCAATTGATGCATTCCCCAGACCGCTGTCTCTACGACGATCACCGTCACCAGCATCAGTATTGTGAAGATCGCCATCGCCCCCAGCTCTACGCGCAAGCGGGTTATCGGTGGGGAGATGATTTTTAACGTGAAGATACTACTCACCGCGATCAGCTGCGCAAAAGCGGTCATCAACAAAAAGTCGTTCCAGGCAGCCTGGTTTAGCTGATCATTTCGGCTCACGGTCAGCACAATGGCAATGACTTGGGCCAGAACCAAAAGTCTCCATGCGATGGTGCCACTGCCGAAATCCGGCAAAAAACTCCGTGCAGGACTGTGGTTGCTACGCATAAGGTCAAAGCTGGAAAGGCATTACTTAATTATGATGATTATGGCACCGGTTGGCAGCAGAGTAATCTCGCCGCAACCATTGCATTGCGGCAACGGAAGGCATGCGGGTAAAAAAAACCCCCCGGATGCTGTCGGGGGGTGAGGTGACCTGATTCGGATACTAGGTGGGGGTGTCTGAGGAAGGTGTCCCGAACCAGGTATATTCTGTCGCTAGATATATTCTATATAGTGTAAGCAGTGTAGGTTAGCCCCCCGTACTGCGCAACACCCAACGATAGGCGGACCCTGCCAGCGGATAAACGGCAGCAGGGCACACAGGGTGTCTGTGACGGAAACCCTAGCACAATTTGTGGAAATTGTCAGCTACCCGCCGCGTTTTGGCGCCCACCTGGGGGTGCTGAGCAAGGGACCGGGCGGCCGGACGGCGCGTGGGAGCGATGAAATGAGGGGTCGGAGTCGGTGACTCCGGCTCCTTAATTCTGTACGCGACTGCCGTGCGCGTGTGCGAAAATCAGCCAGGCCGGGGCGCCTGGTGAGCAATGCGGACTAAGCGTTGGTGACCAAGCCGGCACCGGTACAGCCCGGTGTGTATTGTAGCAAGTGACCCGGACCATCGAAGGCCGACGGGTCATAAGAACCGGCGCCACGCGTTTCCCTGGTGTACAGCCGTGAATTGAGGCGGGACGCCTTGGTGCGATATGCGGGTGAACCACATATTGCGCGCTTCGTGGCAACCAGGTTTTCTATTACTCCGCGGCTGGGATGCGATATCCGCCCTAATGATCGTTGCGGTATACTCGCGCGCCTATGAGCACCAGTAAAACTTGGGGTGGGCGCTTTGGCCAAGCCACCGACCAGCGAGTGGAGTCTTTCACTTCGTCACTGGACTATGATCGTCGTTTATACGCGCACGACATTCGGGGTTCGATCGCGCACGCGAGGATGTTGGCCCATGTTGGTGTTCTGACTGGTACGGAGTGTGACGAGATAGTAACTGGGCTCGAGCGGATCAAATCAGAGATCGAACGAGGTGAGTTCGAGTGGTTGCCGGCGCATGAGGACGTGCACATGAATATAGAGCTGCGGCTGACTGAGCAGATCGGTGAGGTTGGTAAGAAACTGCACACCGCCAGATCGCGTAACGATCAAGTTGCTACCGACTTGCGTTTGTATATGCGCTATGCCGTAGACGAGATTCTAACGGCACTAGTTGCGTTTCAAGTCGAACTGCTTGATATCGCAGAGAGGGAGGCAGAGACAATAATGCCCGGCTTCACTCACATGCAGACGGCGCAACCGGTGACCGCCGGGCATCACGTGATGGCGTGGTCGCAGATGCTCGAGCGGGATATGCAACGCCTATTCGAGGTGCGCCAGCGAATCAATATCATGCCGTTAGGTGCGGCTGCGCTCTCTGGTACCAGTTTTCCGATCGACCGTACTTTTACCGCCAAAGAGTTGGGTTTTGACGAGCCCAGCGCTAATTCATTGGACGCCGTATCCGACCGTGATTTTGTCATCGAGTTCGTCGCTGGAGCATCGATATTAATGGTCCATTTGTCGCGCATCGCGGAAGAGCTGATCCTGTGGTGTTCAGAGCCGTTCGGTTTTATCCAGATTGGAGAGGCTTTTTGCACCGGCTCCAGCATCATGCCGCAAAAGAAGAACCCCGACGTAGCGGAGTTAACACGCGCCAAGAGCGGACGAGTGTTTGGCCATCTTGTGGCGATCCTCACGGTAATGAAAGGCCAGCCCCTTGCCTATAATCGGGACAATCAAGAGGACAAAGAGTTGTCCTTCGATACCGTAGACACGGTGTTAGCCTGCCTGGAAGTCATGCTGGGCATGATGTCGGATATTCATTTTCAGCGCGAACGATTATTGGCGGCGGCGCAGCGCGGTTACTCTACGGCTACAGATCTTGCGGAGTACCTGGTGAGTAAGGGCGTACCATTCCGTGATGCTCATGAGGCCGTCGGCAAGACTGTTCGTTACGCCCTGGAACGACACAAGAGCTTGTCAGAATTGAGCTTGGACGAATTACAGCGTTTCAGCGACGAGATACAGGCAGATGTCTTCGACCGATTGACGATTGAAGGTTCCGTCAGTGTGCGTGTGCATGTCGGTGGCACGGCGCCTAGCGAAGTCATCAAATCTGTGCGCAACGCCCGTGAGCGCTTGACCCGACGTCGCGAACTGCTCGGGAGATTGCCGAAGTGAGACGGCACCATGAGCGAGCTCCGGCAAGTATGGGGTGCGTATTGTGGATATAGTATGAACACGGGATTCGCCGGGGACACGACCGTCGTCACCCTTTGGAATTCATCATGTGTTCATGTTACCAGTTTCATTAGTCACGCCTCGCCCGGCTTTGGCTGGTTCTGGCTTACCTGTGCTTAGCCCGGATAGGACAACGACCGTGTACAAAACGTACCCGGACCAAGTGGGCTAGATTCGGTATATACGAAGTGTTTTTCAATCAGTTACCTCAAGGCCGGTGGCCGACTGGTGCACGACAGCAGTTTTCCATCAACTTGAAAGCCGTTATCCTTTAGCACCCGTTGGCAACATAACCTCAAAAGGAGCGCTCTCCCCATGCCTCAATTGAAAATTCCGGCGATGATAACGGCTTTAGTGTTTGGGTCGTCCATGTTGTTAGCAGCTTGCGGCCAAAAGGGTCCGTTGTATCTGCCAGAAACTAACAAATCCGAGCAAGAACAAAGCGAAATGCAGGACAAAAAGAAAGCAGAGGAACAGCGCGGCGGTAGCGGTTACTGATCTAGCCGAACTTGTACCGAGTGCAATTCTGCGCACGGAGGGTGTGTTGACGAAATTCGAACGTCGTGATGGTGAGCTTTATGCTGACCAGGTACGGCTTGCGGATATTGCCGCAGAGGTCGGCACGCCTTGTTATGTATATTCGCGAGGCGCGATTGAGCACAACTTTCAGGCACTGTCGACGGCATTTGAGGACTACCCGCACCTTATTTGTTACTCGGTTAAGGCGAACTCGAACTTGGCGGTATTGAACGTTCTTGCCCGACTGGGATCCGGCTTTGACATCGTGTCCGGAGGTGAACTGGAGCGTGTGCTGCGCGCCGGTGGCGACCCGGCAAAAGTTGTATTCTCTGGGGTGGGTAAGACCACACGCGAGATTGAACGGGCGTTGGAAGTGGGCATACGCTGCATCGATGTTGAATCCACAGCAGAACTGCGACGTGTTAATGCGTTGGCGGCGCGGGCCGGGATAAAGGCGCCGGTGGCAATCCGCGTGAACCCTGATATAGACGCAAACACTCATCCGTATATCGCGACCGGATTGCGTCAAACGAAGTTCGGCATTCCAATGGAAGATGCTATTGCCGCCTATCGACTGGCGTTGGATATGGGCCATGTCGCCATTTTCGGCATTGCCGCGCATATCGGCTCACAGATTACGGATACCACACCGTTCACCGAGGCGTTGGACAGGTTGTTGCGCCTAGTGGAGGACTTGGAGGATATTGGTGTCACCATAGAAAACGTCGATATCGGCGGTGGTCTGGGTGTGCGTTACCGTGACGAGCATGTTCCGGACAGCAAAAACTTCGTGACCGCGTTGATCGAAGCGATGCGGGCACGTGGCTTCGATCTGCCACTCATTATTGAACCAGGTCGCTCGATCGTGGGGGACGCAGGCGTATTGCTGACTAAAGTGGAATACGTTAAGTCCAATGTCACCAAGAATTTTGCAGTGGTGGATGCCGGAATGAACGATCTCATCCGTCCGGCTTTGTACGACGCCTGGCAAGACATAGTCCCGCTTGTCGCTGAAAGTGAAAGCAGGAAAAATCACTACGACGTAGTCGGACCCGTGTGTGAGACCGCGGACGTCCTCGGCAAAGATCGCAAATTAGACGTGGTCGAAGGCGACATACTGGCAGTGTGCACTGCGGGAGCTTATGGCTGGGCGCTTAGTTCAAACTACAATTCCCGTCCACGTCCACCCGAGGTGATGGTGGATGGCGATCAGTTCTACTTAATTCGTCATCGAGAGACGATCGACGAGTTGTGTGCTGCGGAGTCCATTCTGCCGGATTAATTATTACGTTGAACCGCGGTGATAGCCTGGAGGACAGGCGCCCGCGATGTCTTCAAAATTAATCCACGCTGAATCGTCGCGATTGTCTTGACTGGTTGAAAACTTCGGATTAACGCGTAGTGGACGTGTTCGCGGCAAGCGGTGTCTAACCCGTATACTGCACCAAGGCGAAAAAGAAACCAGCTAAATTTGTTTGGAATGATGAATTCAATCAATGTCCGGCGTGAACAAAGTTGCTGAAGTTCACAGACGGCGGTTTTGCTAAGCTATAAATCGAAGCCTGCGGCTGCATCGATATGGCAACGACAGTTTACACTTTATCTATGACCGGTTCTCGCACTCGATCCATGGGCGCCACCGCGGCTGAGGTTGGCGGAATTGATAGCCGGTAGAATGTTGTCCAGTTCTATACCCGAGTCGAGCACATAGAAAAGTATGAGCGATCTATTCGATTTCGACCAGCCGCCATCCTTGTACGCAGTGATGGGTAATCCGGTTGCCCATAGCCATTCACCGCAGATCCATCACATGTTTGCCGAACAATTTCAATTGCGTGTTGATTATCGAAAGATTCAGGTGGACTTGGGCGGATTACCGCAGGCGGTGACGAGCTTCCGTGCCACCGGCGGACAGGGATTGAACATCACCTTGCCGTTCAAACTCGATGCCTTTCGGCTGGCTGACGAAGTCAGCCCACGCGCCCTATTGGCTGAAGCGGTCAACACCATTTCATTTACCGATGGTGACCGAATTATCGGCGACAATACCGACGGCGCGGGCATTTGTCGCGACATCATTTTCAATCTGGAGTGCCCTATTGCGGGGCGCCGGGTTCTGTTAGTCGGTGCCGGCGGCGCAGTGCGTGGTGTGCTGGGACCGATCCTCGAGGCGCATCCCGACTTGGTAGTCATCGCCAATCGAACCGTGGATAAAGCGGTCGAACTGGAGCGCCATTTCTCCAGCATTCGAAATGTTGCCGGATGCGGTCTTGATGACTTGACCGGCGAGCAATTCGATATCATCATCAATGGCACCTCGGCGAGTGTCACCGATGAGATCCCCTCTATTCCGCACACGGTATTCGCGCCCGGCGCCCTGGCTTACGACATGATGTACGGCGAGCGGCCCACCGTATTTGTTGATTGGGCAGCGCGTCACGGCGCCAGCCAGACCGCCGACGGGATCGGCATGCTGGTTGAACAGGCAGCGGAATCTTTTGCTATCTGGCACGATCGCACCCCACAGACCGGACCGGTGATCGCCGCTCTCAGGAATGCCCGCGCAGCGTAGCCTGGTTTTCAGATCGTACCCCCGAGTAGCGTAATCAAAGTCCCCGGCCTGTGGCTGCGGGGCCGGCCAGACCTGCTGCGTGAGGAATGCCGGTTGGAATCCCGTAGGCTAACGCAGGGTAACGAATTCTTCGGCGGCCGTGGGATGGATGGCGACGGTATTATCGAAGTCACGCTTTCGCGCTCCCATCTTTACCGCCACCGAAAACCCCTGGATGATCTCATCGGCAAAATCCCCAATCATGTGGCATCCAACAATGCGTTCTTGATCGCCGACGGTTACCAACTTCACTACTGTCGGAGACCTTCTTTCGAGCACAGAGTAGTACATGTTGGTGAAACGGCTCTGATACACCTTAACCATTTCCTCACCGAATTGCGCTTGCGCCTCGTCTTCGGTCAGGCCCACGGTCCCGATGGGAGGGTGGCTGAATACGACGCTGGGTATATCGTCGTAATCCAGCTTGGCGCCCGGCTGTCCGCCAAATAAACGGTCCGCCAGCCGCCTGCCGGCGGCGATGGCCACCGGCGTCAGCGCTCGCCGTCCGGTGACATCGCCCACGGCGTAGACCCCCTCGACGCTCGTATTTTGGTAAGTATCGGTGGTGATGGATCCGTCGTCATCGGTCGCAACGTCGGTATGCTCGAGGCCGATGGTATCGGTAGCGGGACGCCGGCCGATTGCCCACAGCACTTGGTCAAAGCCGCTGATCACCTCGCCGTCCTGCCGGCGCAACAGCAGGCGTCCATTGTCCTCACGTTCAACGCTTTGAAGCTGCAATCGCGTGAGCATGCTGATGCCCGCACATTCCATTTCCTCCATCAGGGTTTCGCGCAACGTCACATCAAAGGTGCGCAACAATTGCTCCTTGCGCAGCAGTATGGTTACCTCCGAACCCAGGCTGTTCAGTACACCGGCAAGCTCTACGGCGATGTATCCGGCGCCGACTACCACCACGCACGGTGGCAGATACTCGAGTTCGAAAAACCCATCGCTGGTGATACCGAATTCGGCACCTGGCAGCTCGGGAATGATGGGGTGGCTGCCAGTGGCGATCAAAATATGTTTGCTCGTGAACGTCTGGTCACCGACCACGACCGAGTGGTTTTCGTTAAAGTGTGCGAAACCCTCGATCTTAGCGACACCGGATTCTTCAAGGCCGCGGTGATATATATTGTTCAGCCGTTCGATATATGCGTCGCGGGCTTGTTTAATGGCCAGCCAATCAAAGCCATTTCGTTGTATGTCAAAACCGTATGCCGGCGCGTCGTGCAGTATCTCGGCGATACGAGACGTTGTCCACATCACTTTTTTCGGCACGCAGCCAACGTTGACGCAGGTGCCACCGATACGTCCCGCCTCAACGATCAACACCTTGGCGCCATAGGAGGCCGCCCGCCGTGCTGAGGCGATGCCACCGCTGCCACCACCAATCACTATGTAGTCGTAACGAGTCGTCATGGGGGTCGGATTCGGGTCATGATTTGGATTGGAAACAAAGCATACGTGGTAAAGTTGTCGCACGTAAACCATGACCGTAAAGACATGAGTGCTGTTGATCGCGCCAATCCGTTGTTGCAATTGCAGGGCCTGCCTCGGTTCAGCGCCATTCGTCCCGAACATGTGGAACCGGCGCTCGATCGGCTGTTGGCCGACAACCGCGACCGCCTCAAACGCTTGGAGGGATTGGAAGACGCGGCGGATTGGGACAGCTTTGTACAACCCATGGAGGATGCGAACGAGCGTCTGACGCGGATGTGGTCACCCGTGTCACACCTGAATTCGGTCAAGGATTCTCAAGACCTGAGACAGGTCTATGAGTCATGTCTGCCCAAGCTGTCGGCCTATCACACCGAGGTAGGTCAAAACGAGACATTCTACCGGGCATTCAAGCGCATCGCAGAGAGTCCCGGATTCCCGGACCTCGATACGGCGCAGCGTATGATCGTTACTAATGCGCTGCGCGATTTCCGACTGCTTGGCGTGAGTCTGCCACCGGATAAGAAAAAACGCTTCAAGGAAATCCGCCAGCAGTTGTCGAAACTTTCCAATCAATTCGAGCGCAACGTTCTGGATGCGACCCACGCATGGTCGCTGCACATCAAAGACCAAAGTGACCTGTCGGGATTACCCGACAGTTCGATAGCCATGGCGAGACAGATGGCCGAGCGGGACCAGTTACCGGGATGGAAATTTTCGTTGGATATACCCTCGTATCTCCCGTTCATGATGCACGCGGATAATCGGTCGCTGCGACAAAGGATGTATGAGGCCTATGTCACGCGGGCTAGTGATCGCGGCCCCAACGCGGGACAAAACGACAATAGCGACGTAATTGACCAGTTGCTGCAGTTACGCCAAGAATCCGCGCACCTGCTTGGGTTCAACAACTATGCACAGGTCTCCCTGGAAACGAAGATGGCCGAGACACCGGTCCAGGTGCTGGATTTCTTGCGAGATCTTGCACACCGTTCCCGGGGTACTGCCAACAAGGAGTTAGAGGACGTAAAACGTTTTGCCAGAGAGGAGTATGGCCGGGAAGATTTTCAAGCGTGGGACTTGGCCTATTATTCCGAGAAGCTGCGCCAGTCCCTGTATCGGTTTACCGACGAGGACATCAGGCCCTATTTCCCAGCCACGCGGGTGTTGCGCGGGCTGTTCCATGTGGTTGGCCGTTTATATGGATTGACCATCAGGGAAATTAGCGACGTTGACGTGTGGGATCGCGATGTGCGCTTTTTCGAAATCAGTGATGCAAACGGTGATGTACGAGGGCGCTTCTATGTAGATCTGTACGTGCGTACACACAAGCGAGGAGGCGCGTGGATGGACGAATGTGTCAGCCGCAAGCGCGACACCCACGGCACGCAGATCCCGGTCGCCTATCTGACCTGCAATTTTTCGCCACCGGTAGGCGATGAGCCCGCGTTATTGACACACGATGAAGTAGTGACCTTGTTTCACGAGTTTGGCCACGGGTTACATCATATGTTGACAACAGTGGATTATGTGGGAGTGTCCGGTATCAACGGCGTGGCGTGGGACGCGGTCGAACTGCCCAGTCAATTCATGGAAAACTGGTGTTGGGAGCGCGAAGCGCTCGACATCATCGGTGGCCACTATCAGTCGGACGCCGCGCTACCCGATGATTTATTGAAAAAAATGAGGTCAGCGAAGAACTTTCAATCAGGAATGCAAATGGTGCGTCAGATCGAGTTTGCGTTGTTTGATATGCGGCTGTATTACGATTTCGATGCCAATGCAGAGCAATCGATCCAAGGTTTTTTGGATGAGGTTCGCCAGGAGGTCGCAGTGGTAATACCTCCCGCCTATAACCGGTTCCAGAATAGTTTTACGCATATATTTTCCGGCGGTTACGCGGCGGGATACTATAGCTACAAATGGGCGGAGGTGTTATCCGCGGATGCCTTCAGCCGTTTCGAGGAGGAGGGCATCTTCAATCCTCAAACCGGGCACGCGTTTCTGGAATCCGTCTTGGAGCAAGGCGGCTCACGTGAGCCTATGGATCTATTCTTGGCGTTTCGTGGCCGTAAGCCCACCATCGACGCTTTGTTGCGTCATAGTGGGCTAAGCGCGTAAGTTGCTACATGAAATCGGAAGCTCGGCTATACTAATTACGTACCTTGAGACCATGAGGTAGGCCATGAAGCGAAAACATTGTTTGCATAGATGGCGTAGCGCGCTGTGCTGGGGCCTGGTGTGTTTGACGGTGCCATTGTTGAGTCATGCCGGCAAGTTGTACAAGTGGGTGGACCAAAACGGAAACGTCACCTACCAGGATCAGCCGCCGCCTGGCGAAGCGACCGTGATTCAAGACGATTCAACCACCGCAGCGTCGGCTGTTTCCGGTGCGGCTGCGAATGCGGCACAGCAAACCGCAGCGGAGGCCAACCCGGTGACCTTGTTCAGTGTGCCAATCTGCAACACCTGCGATTTGGTGCGTATGGTACTGGAGCAGAACAAAGTACCGTTTGAGGAAAAGAATGCAGATCGCAGTGTAGAAGTACAACAGGAAATGGAAGCCAAGGCCGGCCAACTGTCGGTGCCGCTCCTGATTATCGGCGAAAAAGTGATCACTGGATTCAATGGTTCGGAGATTATGCAAGAACTAAAGACTGCCGGTTATAACGTGGTGCAACGGCGAGGAGCACAGCAAGCCGCCGGTGCCGGCGAGGAGGAATCGGACCTAGGTCAACCTAAACCTGAGACAGGTGATGTTCAGGAATCAGAAGCACCCGGTACCCAATCAACCAATTACTAATTTGTCCCGCTCACCATCGTTTTAGTAAACACATCTGCGTAAGATAATGGGGTTCGAAGTGAGTTCGGACCCCATTTTTCCTTCAGCCTCACCCGGGTGCTAGCGTGCAAATTGCACCAATACTGCGACTTCGCGCAGCACAAGGGATCCCGGCAGCTGGCGAAGAGACTTGTCCTGAGCTCAGTCGAAGGATCGGGCGTCTGTACCCCCTGCTGTGCGGGGACAAGCCCCCTGCTGTGCGGGGACAAGCCCCCTGCTGTGCGAGGACGAGCGCCGCGCTGGAACGAAACCCATAGCGAGCTATGGGTGAGATGAAGCGCAAGTACTGCAAAGACACCAGCACAAGTGCAGGCGTTCGAGATCGAGCCAGGGCCGGGATATGCGATTGCAGAAGCACAAACTGTACTAATCACCTAAGACCGAATCATTGAACACAATCAAGTTAATACGCCATTATTTCGCCGCCTTGGTGCAATATGCAGGCTCGCTGCGCTAGGATCGTGAAAATCGCCTCCTGGAATGTAAATTCTTTACGCGTGCGCCTGCCGCAGGTGCGAGATTGGCTGGTGTCCAATCCCGTGGATGTCCTGTGTCTGCAGGAAACCAAGCTTGTGGATGAAGAGTTTCCGGTTGCGGCGATCGAAGACGCGGGATACCGCGTTGTCTACGCCGGACAGAAGACCTACAACGGCGTCGCCATCCTCAGTACACAAGCGGCGGCGGAAGTAGTTACCGATCTGCCGAATATGGATGATCCCCAGCGGCGGGTTTTGGGCGCGACCTTTGGCACACTCCGCGTGCTCAACGTTTATATACCGAATGGTCAGTCCGTCGGCTCGGAGAAATATGTCTACAAAATGGACTGGCTCGAGAAGCTCGCGGATTACGTGGATCAACAATTGCGCCGGTATCCTCAACTGGTACTGTTGGGTGATTTCAATATTGCTCCGGAGGACGCGGATGTGCATGACCCTGAATTGTGGGCAGGCAAAGTGCTGTTTAGTGATCCGGAGCGGCAGGCATTCCACGATCTAATCAAGATGGGCTTGTGCGATACGTTCCGCAAATTTCCACAACCTGAAAAAACCTTCTCCTGGTGGGACTATCGGGCCGCGGCTTTTCGGCGCAATCTGGGATTGCGCATCGATCACATCCTATGCAGCACTGCCTTGTACGAGCACTGCATATCATCGACCATCGATCAGGATCCACGAAAGTGGGAGCGCCCTTCCGATCATGCACCGGCAGTCGCGGAGTTTAAGATTTAGCCCGTTTGTCTACGATCGCCAATGACACCAAAGCCTTGGATACTAATTCTACTGTCCCCGGTTTCTCACAATACACTTCGGATTCCACCACGCTCAATCGAGATCCAGCTTTGAGCACTGCGGCCTTGCAGTGCAGGCTGTGACCTTGCGCGCCGCGCAGCAAATTGATTTTGAATTCGACGGTAAGCACCATTTGGTTGATACCGATCAGGGTGGCTGCCGCTGATCCAGCGGTGTGATCGGCGATGGTCGCCTGAACTCCGGCGTGGACCACACCGTCCTGCTGCAGATGCCGCTGCGCCAGTTCCAGGCGGGTTTCGCAGTGCCCGGCGCCATAATCCACGAGTTGCAGACCAAGGTCCCGGATAAAGGGCGCAGCATCGAAGATTCGATGTAATTCGTCCGGATTTTGCATAGTCGGGCTGTACGTGTTCTGAATAGTCCGCTGATCCTAGCATGAGGCTCAACCGGGACAACTCGGCTCGGTATTCAGCTCCAGCTTCCTTTACCTCTGACACCCATTACGGTTAACAATGACCGCGTCCCGTGGACCGACCGCGTAGTTGACTAAATCCAGGATCGAATCCCGCGCGTGGCGCCACCGGGCGCCCATTATCGCTGTGGATGGACGCGATGATTGATCATTGGTCTACCACCGCACGTGAGTGCGTCAACGCGCTCAGCCAAGGGTCAACTGAGGTCCTTTGGGTTCGACTATCCGTGCTATGAGTAACAGAACTGGCACGCACTGATACGATCGAGACCGGCATAGTCGCGAAACAAAGCAATATTCCGGCCGGCGCTGCTCAGCATGAGTTGGCGAACGGCGCACGCTTGATCAAAGCCATGCTCAACCAACAACCACCCTCCCGGTTTGAGGTGATACGGTGCGTGGGTGACGATCGTCTTCAGTGCATCTATTCCGTGTGCACCGCTGATCAGGGCCAGCCGCGGCTCAAACTGTAGTCCTCGCTGATCGGCGTGAGAGGACTCCTGCGCCACATAGGGTGGATTGGCGACGATCACGTCGAAGCGCCGAGACGCAGCAGCCGCGAACCAATCGCCACATCGAAATTCTATGTTGGCCAACGCCAACCGCTCGCTGTTTTTCCGTGCAACGGCGAGGGCATTGTTGGAAATGTCGGTGGCGGTAATTCGGCATTTGGGCCGTTCTGCGGCGATCGCCAGGGCGATGGCCCCACAGCCGGTTCCCAGGTCAGCAATGTGCCACGATTCCTCTTGGGGTATGCGCGCCAGGGTGTGTTCCACCAGTAATTCAGTTTCCGGACGCGGGATCAGAACGTCAGGACCGACCGAG
>CAMYMN010000015.1:122950-138294 GCA_947259395.1 uncultured Gammaproteobacteria bacterium
GACAGTAACCACGCACGATCCTGGCCGACGCAGTACTGCAACAGAATCTCGGAATCAATGTGCGCGGTGGCGGATACCGGCGCGATCCTTTCGCGCGCCCAACGCAGCGCCATTCCGATCGTTTGCGTCTCGACGGCGCTTGATGTGCTTGCTCTGACAATGGGGACGCTCATGATAATTCAAGAAACCGGTTGATCCACACCGATAAATAATATGCGTTAATTCTCCACGGACAATGCGGCAAGTTGATCCGCGTGGTGTTCGGAGATTAAGGGTTCGATGACTTGGTCGAGACTGCCCTGTAGGATGTCATCGAGTTTGTACACGGTCATGCCGATGCGATGGTCGGTGATCCTGTTTTGTGGGAAGTTGTAGGTTCGGATACGCTCCGATCGATCGCCGCTGCCTACCAGGTTGCGACGCGTCTCCGCTTCCTCGGTGCGCTGTTTGTGAATCTCCGCCTCCAATAGCCGTGACTTCAAAATCGACAACGCGCGTGCCTTATTCTTGTGTTGCGACCGTTCATCCTGGCACTCTACTACAATGCCGCTCGGTATATGGGTGATACGGATCGCTGAATCGGTTTTGTTCACGTGTTGTCCTCCGGCTCCGGAAGCGCGAAACGTATCAATACGCAGCTCATCGCCGCTGACTTCAATCTCGTCGATCTCGTCCGCTTCCGGCAATATCGCCACCGTGCAAGCGGAGGTGTGAATACGTCCCTGAGACTCGGTTTCCGGAACGCGCTGCACCCGGTGTGCGCCAGATTCAAATTTCAAGCGCGAATATGCCCCCTTCCCGACAATGCGGCTGATGATTTCCTTAAAACCGCCGTACTCCCCCTCACTCTTGCTCATTATTTCCACTTTCCAGCGCCGGCTTTCTGCATACAGCGAGTACATCCTGAACAAGTCGCCAGAGAATAGCGCAGCTTCATCTCCGCCGGTGCCTGCGCGAATTTCGAGGAAGATGTTCCGCTCATCATTGGGGTCTTTGGGTAACAACAGCTTCTTGAGGTCTTGTTCGTGCTCTTCAATTTGATTGCGAAGTCCATTTACCTCTTCTTGGGCGAGCTTGCGAACGTCTTTGTCCGTGTCGGACAACATCAATTGAGCGGATTCCAGCTCGTCATGAAGGCGCTGGTAGCTTTGATATCGTTCCACGACCGGCGAGATGTCGGATAGTTCGATGGACAACCCACGAAATCGTTTCTGGTCGCCGATCACATCCGGATCAGCCAACAGTGCGTTGATCTCAATTTGTCGTTGGACCAGGTGATCCAACTTCGATTGGATGGACGGGGTCACGGCTATTTTTCGCGTTTGAGATTGAACAGGCGACGGGCGGCATGGATCAACATGTCATCCGAGTCGGCCTTGTTTAAGGCGTCGCTTGGGGCATGTGCAAACTTTTGCACCAGGGAGCGAGCAAGTTGGGCCATGACCTTTTCGGGATCATCACCGGCTCGCAGCCGGCGGCGTGCCCGCTCCAGTTCCATCTCAGATATATGATCAATGTGTTCTCGAATCTCAAGAATCGTGGGTACCGCATCCAGACCGCGCAGCCAGCGCATGAACTGTGTCGAATGGAGTTCAATGATTTTCTCGGCTTCTTCGGCCGCGGCCTGTCGAGCCTCCATGTTCTCATGTATCACTTCCCGTAGATCGTCAACCGAATATAGATAGACGTCGTTCAGGTCAGCGACCTGCTCTTCGATGTCCCGAGGTACCGCCAGATCCACCATGAACATCGGTTTGTGTTTACGCTGTTTGAGGGCTTGTTCCACCGCACCTTTACCTAATATGGGTAAGGTGCTGGCGGTTGAAGAAACCAGGATGTCGGCCTCGGCGAGTCTACTGGGTAATTCTGCGAGCGATATCGCTTCGCCGTCAAACTCCCTGGCCAGTTGTTGCGCGCGTTCGAGGGTACGGTTGGCGACAACAATATGCCGTACGCCCTGATCGTGAAGGTACCGTCCGGCTAATTCAATGGTGTCGCCGGCGCCGATCAGTAACACGTTCTCTTTGCTGATGTCGGCAAAGATGCGCTTCGCCAGACTGACAGCGGCATACGCGACAGACACCGCGCTCGCGCCGATGTCGGTGTCGGTACGTACCTGTTTCGCAACCGCAAAAGTCTGCTGAAACAGCCGGTTGAGAACCTTGCCGGTGGCGCCGGTCTTGTGTGCAATGCTGAACGCCTCCTTCATTTGTCCGAGAATCTGAGGTTCGCCAAGAACCATCGAATCCAGTCCCGAGGCCACTCTGAAGGCATGGCGCACCGCGTCCTCTCCCGGATGCCGGTACAGATAGGGGCCGACGGTGTCAATCTTCAAATGATGGTAGTCGCACAGCCAGTCCACCAGCGCCTGTGGGTCGTGCTCTTCTTGACGGCAGTACAACTCGGTTCGATTGCAGGTTGAGATAATGGCCGCTTCGCTGACCGCGCGGTGACTTGAGATGTCCCTCAGTGCTTCATCCAGGTGCTCGATGGTGACCGCGGCCTGCTCCCGGATACGAACCGGAGCCGTCTTATGATTTAATCCCAGGGCCAGTAGGTACATGTTATAAATGGGTTGCAGTCGATGTCAAAGCTCTGGATGTGAGCCGCAGCGGCGTATTTTAACGCCGAATGACAGCTTCCCGAGCTAAAGCCCAGGTGGACGTAGCGGCATTGCGGAAGCCTGCTGCCGATGGATTTGAAAGGCCGTCATGGTTGTTAGCGTCAGTCCCCATAATCCTAGCAGCAATACGACACTTGCGGTAATCAGCAGTAACCAGAGGCCATCTGTCCACCACTGCCACATGACCCATAGTGTTCCCCACACAAGCACAGGCGACAACACCATAGGTGGAATCAGCACCATCATGGTCGAGCGCCCTAACCGCAACAACGCTATCACGATCAGAACGAACATCGCAGGGGCAAGCCACTGTCCAGTAATGCTGATCAGGTACCAATAATCCAAATCCAGCCGCGTTTGCGAGATCCCAAATGCCACCATCGCCACGGCCACAAGCAGAACTCGGTGTTGGAGCGTGTTGTCGCCGCTTGGCTGCGACATAAGTTGCTCCCGCCCCTCAGTTAGTAGAAACGCAAAGCTCCGCAACGCAGTCTCGAGAGCAGATAATGTGAGCGTGACAACCATGAATGCAATCAGCGCATTCGCCCCTTGACGTGGGATGCCCAATATCGATATGAATCGCGCTCCGCGATCAATGAACTCACTCAACCACCGAACGATAGGTTCATGCTGTGGCCAGGAAATGTAGCTGCGATGCCAACTGTCAGTGTCTGCGAATCCCGCGGTCAACACCAATACCGCGGTAATCGCCAATAGCCCGTCTCCTACCACACCTCCATATCCAAGAAGTGGTGCATCTTGCTGGTGTTCGATCTGACGTACTGTGGGACCGGCGTGAATCAAAGCATGATAGCCGGCGAACGCCCCACCGGTTAACACCAATGGTATGAGTACCACTGGATTTGGCAGGTCAACTCGCTCATTGATCCGCGGAGCAGCGATGTCCGGCTGATAGACACTGATACCGACGACCATCAATAGGATGACAATTAGCAGTACGATTCCCGCCAGCACGCCACGCGGACGCGCGGTGCGCCACACAGGATCTTTAATGCTGAAGTAGCAAGTAGTGAGTACCAAGACACTCCAGATGAGTTCCGGCCCTAATATCAGCAGGTCACGATTCCACCCTGGGATACGCCAGGCTCCGGTTATCGCCAACGGCAGGTATTGACCGACGAGAAAAGCCGCGACCAATATCACGAGTATCAACCCCAGATTAAAGAGCACTTGTCCTGCGCTGTCTGCAGATAGCGACTGTCGCAAGAAAATTGTAATTGGCATCACAGATAGAAATAGCCATGCTACCGATGGGGTCGCAACCAGGACTTCGCCAATCAAAAGTGTCAGAACTGCGCACACGACTATCAGAAAGATTCCGGCAAGACCGAGAAATGGTATCGTTGCCGCTCTCCCGACCAATTCTTGAGCCAGGGCTTTCGGGCTGGCCCCCGAATACCGCAACGATGCCCACAGGGTGCCTATGGCATAGGTGCCGGCGACCACGACAGTGCCAACGACGATCCATAAAAAAGCGGGGACCCAACCCCAGATGACTGCTACACCAGCGCCAATCAGGGTCGTACTACCTGCGACTGCCGCGGTGTGTTGTGACAGCAGCAGCCAGCGATTGCAGCGCACGAAATCATGGGAATCGTGCCGATGGGAAGCCGGTGTTGGTGCCGCATTGTCGATGCGGAACACCCCAAGTGTAAGAAACTTGGCATAAAAGCGGTAACCCATGGCAAATACCCCGATAGCGACCATAATCAAAACTAGAGAATTCATCGGTTAACCGCAGTATGATGCTGACTCACTGGTTTAGTTGTGAGACCATGATAGCGATTCCGGAACAATAATCTAGGGAAATAGTCAGGTCCCAAAGCGGCCTTTCGATGATGCAACGTTTGATTAAGAAGTAGTAATGAGTAAATTGGATTAGTGCGCTGTCTCACACTATATGGCGGTCACACATAATATGAAGCTGGGCGACGTCTGCTCGGGTGGCGTAACCTCCGGTTATCGCGGTTGGTTGCTGACCTTTATGGTCTCAAGCATGCTGACAACGAGTTGTGCCCCTACTAGCCCATCCATTGTTCACGAACCGCCTGTGGACGTTCGTCCCCCGGCCACAACCACATCTGTGGAGCTTCCCAAAGTCAAACTTTCTGAGGACCTGATGTATGATATTCTGCTTGGAGAAATCGCCCTGCAGCGGGGCCATTACGACAAAGCGGCGGTGGCCATGGCCGGCGCTGCGATATCCTCGGGTGACTACCGGGTTGCTGAGCGCGCGAGTTCAATCGCACTGCGGGCAAAAGACTACGCGCGGGCGCTTCAAACGGCGGAACTGTGGGCGGAATTAGAACCAAGTTCAACCAAGCCGTTGCAAACGATCGGCGCCATCCTGACCGCTCAAGGCCGCCTCGACGAAGCAGAACAGCGGTTTAAGGAATTAATTGAACGCGGGGATCCGAATGTTGGGGTAGTGTATCGGCGAATTGCGGATCTTTTAGCGCAATATGAAGTCGATGGGGTCCTGGATTTGATGGGTCGCTTGGTGGCGTCGCGCGCCACTGATGCCGATGCCTATTTTGCCCAAGCGTATCTGGCCGACCGGCTCAAGAACGCGGTAATCGTCCTGCAATCCTTGGACAAGGCCTTATCGCTGCGCCCGGGTTGGCAGGAGGCGGCGCTGGCGAAGTTTTCGCACTACGCAACGCAAAAAGATCCCGACAGTGCCCGTCAATTCAGTGAGCAGTTCTTGAATGAGTATCCGGCCGCGAGCAAGCTGCGGTTACATTACGCCCGCTACCTGATTGATGAGGGTAAGCGCGAACTGGCCCTTGAGAATTTTAAGACCCTGGCGGAGTACGAACCGAAAAACGCCGACGCCACGTTTGCGGCGGCGCTATTGAGTGTTCAGCTTGATCGATTTGAGGAGGCGGAAAAGTATCTGCAACGTAGTGTCGAACTTCGGCCCAGCAACGATCAGGCGCGGCTTTATCTAGGGCAAATATCGGCAGAACAGGAACAATACGAAAAGGCCGCAACGTGGTATCGGGCGATAAAAGGCGAAACGCTCTATTTCGAGGCGCAAGTATTATTGGCCAGTGTGATAGGAAAACAAAAAGGGATGACTGAGGCGCTCGATCATCTTGATGGATTGCATCCCAGTAATGATGACGAGCAGGTGCGCATTATTCTGAGTAAAGAGCAGATCTTCCGCGTCGAAAAAATGTTGGATGAGGCGAAAACGCTGTTGGACCAAGGTTTGGTGCAGTTTCCCGACAACACCGAATTGCTGTACGCACGCGGGCTGGTGGCTGCGCAGCTCGAACTCATCGCGGTGCATGAACAAGATATGCGGCGGTTACTGGAAAAAGACCCAAAAAATGCCCATGCGTTGAATGCTTTGGGATATACCTTGGCGGACCAAACCCAGCGGTATCACGAGGCCCTCGAGTTGATTGACAAAGCGCTCAAACTCAAGCCCGATGACCCGTTTATCATGGACAGTATGGGATGGGTGCATTACCGCCTGGGCAACCATCAGCTCGCGATCGAATATTTGGAAAAGGCTTTAGAAAAACGCGAGGATGCGGAAATAGCCGCCCATTTGGGGGAAGTGTTGTGGGTGACGGGCGACAAGACGCGCGCCGAAAAGGTGCTGAAGCGCGCCCTGAAAAAGTCTCCGGACAACGACGTCCTGCTAACTACCATCGAAAAACTCAAACAGTGAATCGGCATCGTTCCTGGCCGCTGCCGTGGATTTTGGCAGCGGTGGTACTCACCGGTTGTGCCGTAACTCCGCAACGTCCCCCGGCTGTTGATCCGCAAAGCGCATGGCGTAATCGGCTGGCAAAGACCGTCGTGCTCAATCACTGGGAAATCAAGGGTCGGTTGGGTGTGCGTACGCATCAGCGTGGTGGCCAGGCTACGATTGTATGGAAACGGGACGGGGACGACCATAATATCAACCTGTATGGGCCATTGGGTGGTGGCAGGGCGATTCTCATCGAGAACGCGACCGGCGCCGAAATGAAGGACAGTAAGAAAAAGACTTACTATGCTGAGAATGCTGAAGAGCTTCTGTACCGCGTAGCCGGATGGCGGGTACCGTTTGGCGCTATGAAATATTGGGTGCTCGGGTTACCTGCACAACAAGACGAGTTCGAACATACCCTTGATCAGTGGGGTCGCATGTCTGAGCTTCGTCAAGCTGGTTGGGAAATACGGTTTATCGAATACCGTGACTATGAGGGCATGGAATTGCCGCGCAAAATGTTTTTGAAGTCGCTTACGGGACGTGAGCATATTGCTGCTTTCCGGGATGAATTCGACGAGGATGATCGCGTGGAAGTCCGCCTCGTCATCAAACATTGGATTCTAAACGAATCATAGCGGTGGTTATCGATGTATGAGGACAATGCCGTCGTGGATCGCCGGTCTTGGCCTGCACCCGCCAAGCTCAATCTGTTTCTTCATGTGCTCGGTCGCCGCGACGATGGGTACCACGAGTTACAGACCGTGTTTCGGTTGTTGGATTTCAACGATGATTTGATATTCGAGATTCGTAAAGACGGTAAAGTGACCCGGCAGGGTAATGATGAAATTCCAGCTTCCGATGATCTTTGTCTACATGCCGCACGTCTGCTGCAAAACGTGACAGGAACAACCTTGGGGAGCCATATTCGCGTCACCAAACGTATACCCATTGGCGGTGGATTAGGAGGTGGCAGTTCCGATGCCGCGACTACATTGATGGCACTCAACCGTATTTGGCGCTTGGATTTATCCACTGCCGAGTTGACGGAGTTGGGTCTGCAACTGGGGGCAGACGTCCCGGTATTCGTCGGTGGACGCACCGCTTGGGCGGAAGGCGTTGGTGAACGTTTATTCCCGCTTACGCTGGTGGATCAGTGGTACCTGGTGCTCGTGCCTCCAGTCTCGGTGTCTACCGCGCGGATATTCGCCGACTACAAATTGACACCTGATTCGCACCCCATCACAATACGCGACTTTCTCGCGGGGATGGGTCGAAATGACCTTGAATCGGTGGTTGGTGAGATGTATCCCGAGGTCGGTTCCTCGCTTCGATGGCTCGGTCAATACGGAGTGGCGCGGATGACCGGAACCGGGTCGTCAGTGTTTCTTCCAATTGAAAGCGAGGAGCACGGCCGTCGAATACTGGCGAAAAAGCCACCTGCGTGTCGGGGGTTTATCGCACGCGGCATCAATTTTCACCCACTACTGGAAGCGTAAACGGAATTAACGCCCCTTGATCCACTGGGGTGTAGCCAAGTGGTAAGGCACCGGATTTTGATTCCGGCATACGCAGGTTCGAATCCTGCCACCCCAGCCAGTTGCAAGCAGATGATTGAGAACGTCAAGTGCCGAGCGAAAATCTAGCCGTGTTCACAGGAAACGCCAATCCAGGATTGGCGCAAAAGGTCGCCCGGTATCTCGGCCTGTCTCTGGGTAAGGCCCAGGTCGGTCGCTTCAGCGACGGCGAAGTGATGGTCGAGATCATGGAAAACATCCGCGAGCGGGATGTTTTCATCATCCAGCCGACCTGTGCGCCGAGCAACGATAACTTAATGGAGCTGTTGGTGATGATCGACGCCATGAACCGGGCGTCTGCGCAACGGGTCAGCGCGGTGATACCGTATTTCGGTTACGCGCGGCAGGACCGCCGTCCGCGAACCGCGCGGGTGGCGATAACCGCGAAATTAGTCGCAAACATGATAAGTGCGGCCGGTGCGGACCGGGTTTTGACCATGGACCTGCATGCCGATCAGATACAGGGGTTTTTCAGCATTCCGGCGGACAACATATACGCGTCCCCGGTCTTGTGGGGAGAGTTGTGGCGGCACGAGCCCGATGATTTATTGGTTGTGTCCCCGGATGTTGGCGGCGTGGTGCGGGCGCGGGCCATGGCCAAACATCTCGGTGCGGATCTGGCGATTATTGATAAACGCCGGCCCAAGGCAAACGAGGCCAAGGTGATGCATATCATCGGCGAGGTGCACGATCGTGTTTGTGTGTTACTCGACGATATGGTCGATACCGCCAGCACGCTGTGCGAGGCTGCCGGGGCGTTGAAAGAGTCAGGCGCAAGACGTGTGTTGGCCTATAGCACCCATGCAGTGTTATCCGGCGACGCGGTGACGCGTATCGAAAAGTCGCGGCTGGATGAGGTGGTGGTTACCGACACCATTCCGCTTAATGAACATGCACAGCGATGCAAAAAGATTCGGCAGTTGAGTATTGCCGAATTATTGGGCGAGGCCATACGGCGAATTGCAGATGGCGACTCAGTGAGTTCGCTATTTCTAGAATAATGACGTGTAAGATGCTTTGAGTAGGAGAGCGAAAGATGAGCGTACAGTTCGAATTGACCGCGGAGAGTCGCGAACCGACCGGCACCAGTGTCAGCCGTAGGTTCCGCCGTGATGGCAAAGTACCGGCAGTGATATATGGCGCCGGAAAAGATAACCAGAATTTACTGCTCGATCATCTGGAGGTGCAGCGTAACCTCGAGGTGGAGGCGTTTTACTCAGCAATCATCAACATAAAAACCGCCAACGGCAACGAACGGGCAATCCTACGCGACGTGCAGATGCATCCATACCGGTCACAGGTACAACATGTCGATTTCCAGCGCGTCAGCGAGACTGAAAACTTGCGCCTCAAGATCCCGCTGCACTACATGGGCGCTGACGTCGCACCCGGCGTGAAGGTCCAGGACGGCATCATCTCTCATCTCGTGACTGAGGTTGAGATTTCGTGTCTACCGAGCGCACTCCCCGAATTTCTGGAGGTGGATGTCTCGGAACTCAATCTGCACGAATCGGTCAAGCTCAGCGATATCAAACTGCCGGAAGGAGTGGAGCTTCTTGCCTTGGCCCATGGCGGCGAGGATCAAGCCATCGCCTCGGTGCTGGCGCCGAAGGTTGTGGAGGAAGTCGAGGAAGCGGTGGAAGTCGAGGAGGCCGAGCTGGAAGCCGAGGCTGTCGAGGGGGAAGCACCGAGCGAACCTGCTGCAGACGAAGGCGGCGAGAAGGAATAACTGCCTGGTCCCGAGCGCTGCTCCCAAAGTGCGGTCGGGTCGGTTTGACGACGCCTTCACTGCGCATGGATTGTGGCTGACCCCATCTTACTCATCGTTGGACTAGGTAACCCGGGCGAGCGTTACGCCGGTACCCGGCACAATGCCGGATACTCATTTATCGAAGCGATCGTTGGTGACGTGGGCGCCGAGTTGCGGCGCGAAGAGCGGTTCGAGGGCTGGACCGGCTCCGGTAACATCGGCGGGTACAGCGTCCGCCTCCTGGCGCCGCAGACCTACATGAACCGCAGCGGCTCATCGGTGGCGAATTTCATGCGCTTCTACAAGATATCCGTTCATCAAACGCTGATTGCCCACGATGATCTGGACATGGCGCCGGGAACCGTTCGGCTCAAGGTGGGCGGGGGGCACGGCGGGCACAATGGGTTGCGCGATATTATTGATCACTTGGGATCGAAGGATTTTGTGCGGCTGCGTATTGGGATCGGGCATCCCGGTTCCAGTAACCAGGTCACGAACTACGTCTTGGCACCGCCTAACGCGGCGGACACCGCCGCCATACTCGACGCCATTCAAGCAGCACGCAGGGAGTTGCCGCGTATCATCGGCGGGGAATTTCAATTGGCAATGAACGCAATACACAGCAGGGAGCAGGAACAAGGTGACCCCGGATAGTCCGCGATGGGATTTCGCTGCGGAATTGTCGGGCTTCCCAATGTCGGTAAATCGACGTTATTCAATGCCTTGACCAACTCGTCAATCGACGCGGAGAACTATCCATTTTGCACCATCGAACCCAATGTCGGGATCGTGCCGGTGCCAGATCCGCGCCTGGATCGGGTCGCTGAGTTTGTGCAACCGCAACGAGTGGTGCCCACCACTATTGAGTTCGTGGACATCGCCGGGCTGGTGTCCGGCGCCTCTAAGGGTGAAGGGCTGGGTAACAAGTTTCTAGCCCATATCCGGGAAGTCGACGCCATTGCCCACATCGTTCGCTGCTTCGAAGACACAAATGTGACCCACGTCTCTGGTGCCGTTGATCCCCGCAGCGACATCGAAATCATAAACACTGAGCTGATGCTGGCCGATCTGGATACCATTGATCGCGCCAGAACGCGGGCGGACAAAGCGGCCAAGGCTGGCGACAAAGAACAGCTCAAAATGAGCGACGTATTGAACCGAATGCACAATCATCTTGACGGTGCACAATCGCTGCGCGCCTTGCAGCTCGACGATGATGAAACCGTGTTGGTCAAATCGCTGTTCTTGTTGACAGTCAAACCCACCTTGTATATCGCCAATGTGCACGAGGAGGGATTTGAAAATAACCCTCACGTGGATGCGGTGCGTGACATCGCCGCACAGGAAGCCGCCGAGGTGGTGCCGATTTGCGCGCAGATTGAGGCCGAGCTGGCGGAGTTGAACGACGAGGAAAAAAAGGAGTTTCTTGCTGATCTCGGTCAGGACGAGCCGGGCCTGCATCGCGTGATCCGGGCCGGTTACCGGTTGCTCGGGTTGCAGACGTTCTTCACTGGTAATCCCAACGAGGCCCATGCGTGGACGGTACGCGCCGGGGCGACGGCGTTGGAGGCCGCGGGAATCGTTCACACCGACTTCCAGCGCGGCTTTATCCGCGCCGAAGTCATCGCGTATCAGGATTACATCGAATTTCGCGGGGAGCACGGCGCTCGGGAGGCGGGCAGGCTAAGGGTGGAGGGAAAAGACTACGTCGTTCAAGACGGGGACGTGATGTACTTTAGGTCCAACGTGTGACCCTGCGGCAGGTCGAAAGCGAACGGGGTTTTCTTTGTACTATAGATCTTCGAATTTATACTTCCGGTTCTCACCCCATTGACAAGGTTGAATACGGCACGCAAAATCCCCCGCCCTCTTGGCGATCTATGCAAACGTGGCTATGTAGCTCAGGTGGTTAGAGCACGGCACTCATAATGCCGGTGTCGGTGGTTCGAGTCCACCCATAGCCACCAAGTTTATCAATAGCTTAGCGAACATTTTCCCTGACTTCCCAAAGTCCACTGTGACGTAATGTAACGCGGATCCGTTATTCTTCCGCCTGTAAGAGCAAACGTAGTAGCCCTGCTGCGCCTTCAGGGAGATTGCGCGTGTGTTCAATCAGCATACGCATGGCTTGTTTGGTATCGTTGTCATCCACCAGCACAAAATCATCCAGATATTTGCGCATGATAGCCTGGGTATTCTCGAACGGAATGCGCGTTGCCACGCCGTCGATACAGGTCTCCATCGGTCCGAGTACTGGCTTACCCGCCGCCCATGAAAGTTGCTGGGTCGGAGCTTGTGCGGACTGGACACCGATTACCCGAATGTTGGGGTTGATGGTCTTGGCGACGATCGCTGTGCCGCAGACACCGCTTCCGGCACCGACGGGTATGATCATTACCTCCACATCTGGCAGATCTTCAAGAATTTCGAGTGCAAAAGTAGCCACGCCGCAGATCAGCGGGCTATCCGTCGGGCCAACAAAGTAACCCCCACGCTTCTGGGCCACGCCCGCGATCCACTCTCTTGCGGTATCAAAATCCGGACCGTGAAAGACGACCTCTGCGCTTAACCCGCGCATTGCCGCGACCTTGGTTGGATTGGCACCTTCTGGAACCGCAATCGTTGCGCTGATTCCATAGGCATTGGCGGCGTAGGCAATACTCTGTCCGTGGTTCCCGGTGGACGCAGTGAAGAGCCCTGCCTGTTTCTGCTCTTGGCTCAGATTAGCTGCCAGATTGAGACCGCCACGCACTTTGAATGCGCCGACAGGCTGATGGTTTTCGTGTTTGACATAAAGATCCAACCCGGCGGCATCATTCAGTCCGCTGTAGGAATAAAGTGGTGTCGGTTTTAGGTAACGGTAAACGTTGGGACGGGATGCGAGCACATCTCTAAAGGTCGGCATTTGGTCGAGCATGATGTCCCCTTGCACGTGTGGTTTTGGCCCACGTCCGGAAAAGCTGCGCGAGACCTGTCAGGATTCCAAAAAAATCGACAGGTCTGCATTGACGAATCACTTGTTCTGGACAACAGCCATAGGTTTTTAAGAACGCTTAATAGGCCTGGTGAACGTCTGCTTCTGGACTTCCGATGTTCTTGCGTTGGTACGTCAATCACATTGCCGCAACCTTGCAGGTGGCTTGCACCTTCAACAAAAGCGAAAGACGTCTGCTGGTGGGAGTAGCTTACAGCGGCACGCAGCGCTAGGCCATCCATATTCTTATCGATCCTGCTTACTGCGCGGACAGTATTCTGTTACTGAAAAATGGCGTATGCGAATCCGGTCCCCGATTTAACCGGCGATCGCAAACTAAGACATGGACGAGTGCAGACATCCGCACCATACTTAAGATTAGGTAAGAAAAATTTCCAGCCACAACATGAACGAGTTTATCGAGAATTGCACCTTCGACGAAATCCAGGTCGGTGATGCGGCGAGTCTTGAGCAAGCGCTCACCATGGCTGACATCAAGCTCTTCGCCATAATGTCGGGGGACGTGAATCCCGCCCACGTTGATGAAGACTACGCGCGCAGTAGCCGTTTTCATGAAGTGATCGCCCACGGTATGTGGGGAGGCTCGCTCATATCCACCGTGCTTGGTACCCAGTTGCCCGGACCCGGGACCATCTATCTGACGCAGACGCTAAAGTTCCTGCGACCGGTGGGCTTGGGGGACGTGCTGGTCGTGACCGTCAGCGCGCGCGAAAAGAAGGCCAATCAGCGGATCGTGTTCGAATGCACCTGTCTGAATCAGAACGGGGAGGAGGTCATCATCGGGGATGCGGAAGTGATTGCGCCGTCTGAAAAGATTCGCCGGCCGCGTTATGTGCTGCCTGGCGTCCGTCTCGCCGAGCGCACCCACTTGAACGAACTGGTTGCTGCCGGAATTGCGGCGGGACCTGTCCCCATCGCCGTAGTACATCCGTTGAGTCCACATTCGTTCAAGACGTGTGAAGAAGCGCAAGCCGCGGGAATCATTGAACCGGTACTCATAGGGCCGGCGCGCAAGATGCGTGCGGTGGCGGAGGAAGTCGGCATCGACATCGGGGCATGGCGCCTGATCAGAGTAGAACACAGTCACGCGGCGGCGGAGGAGGCGGTGTCCCTCGCGCGTGCGGGAAAAGTCGGAGCCCTGCTTCAGGGCAGCCAGAACATCGATGAGTTGCTGCGTGTCGCGCTCTCGCGAGAATCCGGACTGCGCACCGAACGGCGCGCCAGCCATGTCTATGCGTTCGATGTACCCACCTACGCGAAACCGCTGTTCATGACCGACGCCGGCCTCAACGTGCATCCGAATCTTGATGAGAAAGCAAACATCGTTCAGAACGCAGCCGACCTTCTCCATGCCCTTGGTGTGGCCACACCCAAGGTCGCCTGCCTCGCGGCTATCGAGCGCGTAAATGCCGCGGTGCCATCCACACTCGAAGCAGCGGCGCTGTGCAAGATGGCCGACCGGGGGCAGATTACGGGCGCCCACTTGGATGGGCCGCTGGCCTTCGACACCGCGGTCTCGTACGCTGCGGGAGAGGCGAGTGGCGTGAGTTCGGAGGTGGCGGGCGACGCCGATGTGCTCGTCGTGCCCGATCTGGAAGCAGGCTCCATGATCGCCCATCAGTTCCGCCACCTGGGGGACGCCGGCGCCGCCGGCATCGTCATGGGCGCGCGGGTGCCCGTGTTGGTCACGGCCCCGCACGACGACCCGCTCGATCGGCTCGCGTCCTGCGCGCTCGCGGCAATCGTAGCCCAACAATCAAAAAGACCGTCGATGTCGATTTGATTCTATCGGGGGCTCGATGTGAACTGGAAGGTGGAGCCGATGGCCACGCCCCCAGTTGTTTACGAAAGCGGGGTCTGCACTGAACGGTTCTTACATTAATATTTCACACCGTTTGCAATCGTGATACGGGCCAGCTCACGATTGTTGAGAATGGGGCCGCGCAGAACGTGGGCGCAAACCGATGGCATTGCTATTGACCGCGGTCGGTCCGCTATTACCGCTATTGACGTCTATTGCTCTTACGATTGGTGTTGCGAAAGATACGCCGAGCGATGCCGGGCCTCGCCTAAAGCAGGGTTATTTAACTGCTTATAAGAACATCATTTAATGCAAGTTGCGATTCTTGGCTCAAGCGGCGGGGTATCTGTTGGACTATAGGCGGGTCTTGGCACCAGATGGTTAATCCAAGAAAGATATTCTGGCAAAGGTTTGGTCTGACAAGGAAATTAAGTAATGGCATGTCTTTCTGCGCTAGAATATTCTTTGCTTAGTTCGATCATCGCGCGATGATTGTCGGCCACGAATTCACCGTAAAGGTGGACGAACCGGACTTTGACATTGAAATGCTAGGGATTGTGTCGCAACTGTCGCTGTTACCGGATAGCGGTATCGTATTCTTGGCCCTTCAGGCTCGTGAAGCGGCGTATTTTGTGCGTGAAATGCGCAATTCCGGATTTAAATTTCCAGTGTTCGGCGCCGACTCGCTCAATGAATCGTTTCCAAGTTACTTCGAAGAAGATGAAGCGCCCGGAATTTCGATGGGAGATTTTACGGATGGGATCTTCTCGACAACATTGATGATCTGGGATGTCGCCGGGGCCGATGGTCTCCAATTTCAATCGGCGTTTCAAGATCGTTTTAAACGGGATCCCGATGGATCGTCGGCTGC
>CAMYMN010000016.1 GCA_947259395.1 uncultured Gammaproteobacteria bacterium
CTGATCTGTTTACACACCTCAAAGCCGTCTTGATCCGGCAGCATGACGTCCAATATCACCAGGTCAACATCTTCAGCTTCCAGGCGTTTCATACCATCGGCGGGGTGCAGTTCATTGACGAGGTCTAGATCAAACTTTCGAAAGTACTGCCGTAATGGCTCGGCCAGTCCCTCGTCGTCGTCTATGAGCAGTATCGTGGCCATGCAAGGGGCTTAACAAAATCGCATCGGTGACTCGCAAATTCACGAATCTAAGATTTGCTAACTTCAATAGTTAGTGCTCGCGAGTGTATCAGAACTGAGTATCGCCAAACCTGGGGAACCAATCTACAGCTAAAAGTAAAATCGCTAACGTTACGCGGTCCACCGGCCACTGGCCGGTGGACTGTGCCTGCATTTAGGGACGATGGCTAGCGCCCCCAATGGTGTCCGCGCGATGCCATCCGCTGTTCAAACCACTCGCTAACTTGATGCTTTTGCTCGGGCGTTAGACTATCCATGAATGACGCTATGGCGGCGATTACCTCGGGAGCGCGCTGTTCCATGATATGGACATTGCTGGTTACGAGCTCCAACGCCTTTTCTTGATCCAGATTCGGGGATTCGAGCAGCGCCAACATATTTTTTCTGCTCGCGCGCCGCTGGCGCCTGGTTTCGCGGCGCAGCTCGCGCATCTTGTCCATCGCCGCATCGAGTTGTGTTTCTTGCTCCGCCGACAGTTCCAATTGATCGCTGAGACGTTCGATGAAATGACTGCCATGGTGTCCGCCAGTGTCACCACCGTGGTGGCCACCGCCATAGTAACCGGCACCCATCGGGCCACCACCCCGATTGTGCGCCACGGCGGCACCCCCGAGAATAGCGGCGGCCACGACGCCCGAGAGCGCAATCTTGGTTGATTTTTTCATAACATATGCTCCTACATGTTGTGTGATTTCGTGGATAAATCCTAATCCGATAGTGCGCGGTGTTCTTTACTGAACGGTAACTATTCGTATCAATTTGTAACAAGGTTTTCTGTCCGGTAAGACTGTTCCTGGATGGTATACATCGATACGTCAGCGCGCCGGCGTAACAGTGCTTACATGTATTTAAGAAGCTACAAACCGGGCATTCACGAACTATTGTTGGCGTTTTCTTTTTCGCATCGCGCGCCGGTCTCGGGGTGAGGGTAGTTCCCGGTCGTAAATGATCTGCGCTGCCATAGTGCGCCGCTCGCCGGCGATGCGCGCTCGCTCGATGGCACTGGCCTCGTGTTCGGTATAGAGTTTTGCTGCCTGTGTTGCCGGGCCTCTTTTATTAGATAAGGCATCGATACGCACTGCCCAAGTATACGCACCGCGTCGAATTTCGAGCTCATCGCCAACGGCCACCATTTTTGCCGATTTGGCGCGGCCGCCGTTGACGCGTATCTTGCCACCCGTCACTGCTGCCGACGCGAGTTGACGGGTTTTAAAAAATCTAGCGGCCCACAACCACCGATCCAGTCGCACAGTTTCTTGTTTAAGCCCGCTGTCCGCCATTACTCAACGATTACCAAGGATCAGAATACAAACTGTATCCATTCATTATGATGCATCAGAAACAAGTTCCAGGAGGTTTCGTCCCTATCTTATTATCTGCAGAAACTCGAACCTAATCTGAGAGGTTGTCGGTGCAGTCTAAACCTGATCGGACATCTAGCCCGCCAATTTCACCATGGCGGCCTGCCGGTATGCTTGCCAAGCAACTCGCAAACTCAGAAGTGTCGATTTTCGGGGCACGGGGCCACGGGTCGGTCCGGTGAATACGGGGACAGTTTACTTATCTGTGCATAATCTCGCCGACGGACTACTCATCTATCACCGATGATACCGACGAAGATCAGTTCCGTTAATCAACGATCCAACATATCCACAGATAAGTAAACTGTCCCCGGAATACCGGACAACATATCCACAGTTAAGTAAACTGTCCCCCGAACACAACACCCCGAACACAACATCGTCTTTTTTGCCGATAGACGTCATCGCGCGGCTGGGCGCTAGCGATGAAGGGGGGCACCACCCGCCGAACGGTGGCGCCGACTGTATTCCCTAGGACACAGGTCGGTTTATACTTCGCTAAACTCCCAGATGCCATCAATACTGGGCGGCGGAGCCAGCCGCCGCCGACACAGAGAGACAGGAGAAACAACCATGAAGCTCTATATGCACCCCGTGTCCATGACCAGTCGACCAGTCCGTTTGTTGATCGCCGAGAACAACGTCGGCGTCGAAGAGCAGTTGGTCGATCTGTTTACCGGCGAGCACACCCACGGAGCGTACGCTGCCATCAACCCGAACAAGCTGGTTCCCGTGCTCGAGGACGGTGACTTTCGGCTCACCGAATGTTCGGCCATTCTCAAGTACCTCGCCGACAAGTTCGATCTGCCCAGTTACCCTAAGGGTCTGCAACAGCGGGCGCGGGTCAATGAGAGAATGGACTGGTTCAACACGCAGTTCTATCGTGAGTTCGGTTACGGCCTGAACTACCCGCAGCTGTTCCCGCACCACAAGCGCCCCACCGATGAGGTGCAAAAAGCGACGCTCGCGTGGGGCAAAGAGCAGGCCGAGGGTTGGCTCGAGATCCTAGATAAGCACTTGATCGGGCCGAACCAGCAGTACCTGTGCGGCGACGAGTTGACGATCGCCGACTACTTGGGAGTGTGCCTGATCACGCTGGGCGAGATCACGCGCTGCGAGTTCTCTGCATACCCGAATGTCTCGCGCTGGATCGCAAACATGAAGCAACTCAAGAGCTGGAACGAGGTCAACGAGGCGCTCTACGGCCTCGTCGACCAGCTCAAGGACCAACCGTTTGAGGCCATCGGCGCATGATCAAGGGACTGCACCACAACGCCTATCGTTGCCGCGACTCGGAACAGACCCGGAAGTTCTACGAGGACTTCCTCGGATTACCGTTGGTCAACGCGTTCGAGATCAAGGAAACAAAGAGCGGTCGCAGCACCCATACGCTGCACTCGTTCTACGCGATGAACGACGGGTCGTGCCTCGCATTCTTCGAAACCTTCGACCTGCCCTTTGAGTTCAAGGAACAGCACGACTTCGACCTGCACATCGCGCTGGAAGTGCCGCCCGAGGACTTGAAAGTATGGCTCGATAAGGGCAAGCAGGCTGGAATCGAGACGCGCGGCATCGCCGATCACCAGTTCATCGACTCAATCTACTTTCGCGACCCGAACGGATACGTCATTGAACTGACGGCCAAGCGGGATAATCACGACGAGGCGATGAACCCGGCAAAGAACGGCGCGCGAGCAAACCTGGACGCGTGGCAGGCAACGAAGAGTAACTTCGCAACGTAACGATATTGCCGACATCGTGACGTCGGCCATCGGCCATTAACGCAACGCAGGCACAACGTCCGCCACATAGTGTGTAGCGGTGGTGTTCGTTGTCGATGTTACGTATTGGCGTATTAATACTGATCGCCCCATTATGAGCCACATGCACGTGGCTGACGGATGACGTTCGAACAGGGTGATATCTGTATTAATAAAGTGATGCAATCGGCTGTGAGTAAAAAGCGCTTTGAGTCAGTCGCTGTACGTGGTTTATTCCACGCAGGCAAAATCGGCAATCTGGCGTGCGACTTTGCCGGTGTGCACATGGTGCGGAGCATGGCCTGTTTCGGGTAACTCGCTCAACACTGCCTGCGGCAGCAAATCGATGAGGCGATCGGCATGATTCCAGGCCGGCACGGTGTCATCCGCATGGCCGTGGATCATCAGCAGGGGCTGGTCGATTTTTGTGTACTGCTTGCTTTGTTGTTCCAGAAAAGCGCTCAGCAAACGGACGTCGCGACCATTAATAGTGAATTGCGAAGGCCGCAACACGAGATCGACACCGGTGCGTTGACGATAGTCCGGTGATGGCCAATTGGGCAGGAACGCCGCGGCAATCATATTATCCATCAGAATGCGGCCGGCGGGCATGAGCGCCAGGCGCGCGAATAGCTGCCCAACCACGGGAATATCGGCTACATGGTTCGACCAAGCCACACCACCTTGCCAATGATATGCGGCGCCACTTAACAGCACCCCACCCGTGACCTCACGCGGAAACTTGAGCAGGCCAGCCATCACCACCGCGCCGGCCCACGAGTGCCCAAGCCATACCGCGCGTTCAACACCCAGTTGTTGTAAGGCATCTTGAATAGCTATCGCCTGCTCTTCAGGGTTCATCCAGAACTGTTGCGGGTAAGTGGAATAACCGTGTCCGGGTCGATCGAAAGCGACGACTCGGCAATAGCGTGTCAGGGGATCGAATATGCTGGCGGTGAAGTCGCGCAGATTCGTGGTCGATCCATGAATGAGCACGATGGCCGGGCCGTTGCCAGCTTCGATATAGTGCAACTGAAATCCATCCAACTGCACCTGATCGCCAATCGGGGGATACAGGGCCTCCAATCGGGACAACTCCCACCGGCTAAAAAGGAACAAGCCCGCAACTATTACCAAAACCGCGCAAAGGCTGACCAACACCCACTTCACATCGCGACCTCACGCTCGCTTTATGCGATCAAGCCATCAAATTCGATTGATTTATACATTTGCAATTTACTATAGGCAACATTCAAAACGCCTTTTCTATTAACTCAAAGATGCAACATGATTCAACCACCCTAGAACATCACGTTAATACTTTATCCTGAACGATGGCTCTCATTAACGTTAACGACTCCGTAGGGTCGATCTTGGAATTACAGGATTTCTACAACGACGCCCATGCATGCATGTAAAGCAGACATGCTGGGTCTGTCCGGCAAGATCACATCATAATTGCAAGACCGTCAGATCAAATCCAATTTTTTCATGTGATCATCACCATTACTGTGATGCCGGCGCCTATTTTCGGCACGTGCGCCCGCAATCGTTGAATCGGATGTAATGGACAGCGCTTACAGCGCTGACCGCTGCGGTTCAAGCCCGCCATTGACGCGGGTGTGATCGGACTGGTGCCGCGACGCCGGTGGGCTTCGAGATCGGGTGGCGTTGTCGATTGCGAAGATTCCGCCTGCTGGTGGCGGCCATGGCAACGGGTGCCGCACCCGTTGTGGGCCCGGATGCGCAGGGGGAAACCCGTACATGGCATCAAGGCGGCAAGGATAAAGAGCTGATGTCGTGTGGAATAGCAGATTCGACCACTGTACGGTTCTGCTCTGTGCCTGCGTATGTGCCTATCCTGGCGCTGGTTCGGTCGCACGCGCCGGCACTGACGCCTCATTCAACGCATAGTTACCGCTATGCAATTCGTTCCATCGCGGCGTCCACACGCCTTATCCGTTCGCAATCGTCCGGGATCTTCGGCGCGATAACGGGTTAAGTACCAGGGTCGATCTCACCGCAGCCAACCGCGGATAATACTGTCACCCATGCCTGGCGCCGTTGTTTTGCCCCGGAAGTGGTATGATTCAGTCGGGAACTTCACGAGTAATTCCCTTTCGAATACAGTCCACGAATCAGGTTTCATACTCACGCATGGTATTTCGTTGGGTACTCTCTGTCGCTACGGTCTTTGTGTTGCTGCCGGCGCCGGCATGGGGCCAGTCTGAACAAACATCGCCTGGCGGGCCACCACCCGCATTAGTGAAGGTGGCAATAGCCACACAGATGCACATGGCGCCTTCGGTGTGGTTGCCGGGCTCTATCGTCAGCCGTGATGATGCGCGGGTGGCGGCGGAGGTAGACGGTCGGCTGGTTAGTGTCGCCGAGGTGGGTAGCCGCGTCAGCACCGGTGATCCGCTGGCGGGCATTGACGACACCGAACTCAAGATTCTCAAGGCCGAGGCCGAGGCGGTGGTGCTGCGCGATCGCGCAAAACGGCAGTACGCCGAGCAGGAGTTTGCGCGTCTCAAGAGGCTGACCGCAAAAGGGCTGGTCACCAAGAGCCGGTTGGATCAAGCGCGGGCGGAGCGTGACGCGGCTCACGGTGAGTGGCAAGTCGCAAACGCGCGGCTGGATGGGGCGCAGGATCGCCTGAACGACACCATAATCGCGGCGCCATTTTCCGGCGTTGTCGCGGAGCGTTATCGCCGTGTCGGTGAACGCGTGAGCGCCGGTGACGAGGTGGTACGTCTGGTTAGCCCGGAGTCATTAGAGGCCCAGGTGCGCATACCGCCGGCGAGCCTGCCGCACGTTACCCTCGGTACCGAGGTGCAGGTACGCGCGAACCCATCGCAGAGTCATGCGCAAGTGCGTTCCGTGGTACCCATAGGAGACGATCGCTCGCGGCTGTACGATGTGCGCCTGACATTGCAGGACGTGCATTGGCCCGCCGGCACTACCGTAAGGGTTTCGGTGCCAACGGCAACACCCAAGCAGGTGGTCGCGGTACCGCGTGATGCGCTGGTTTTGAGATCATCCGGTGTGTCGGTGTTTCGGGTTGGTGAAGATGGAAAAGCGCAGCTCATACGCGTAGACACCGGGCTCGCCGAGGGCGATATGATTGAGGTGATCGGTAATATCAATCCGGGTGATCAGGTTATCACTCGCGGTGGCGAGCTATTGCGCCCGGGTCAGGCACTGAAAATCATGCCGGAACCGGCACCACAGTGAAGTTATGAGCCCGACACGCCTTGCGCTCTCCAATCCGGTTGCGGTCGTGGTCGCAGTTTTGTTGGTGCTGTTGTTTGGGACCATCAGCCTGTCGCGATTACCGATTCAATTGACGCCCAATATCGAGAAACCCGAAATCACCATCCGCCAGACCTGGCGGGCGGCGGCTCCGGAGGAAGTCGAGGCGGACTTAGTCGAGGCCCAGGAAGAGGTGTTTCGCGGCCTGCCCGGGGTGACCAAGATCGTCTCCAAGGCCAGCCGCGGTCAATCCGAAATCACCTTGACCTTTGATGTGGACACGAGCTTGGAGCGTAATCTTCTCGAGGTCCTCAATCGACTGAACCGTGTGGCGAGTTATCCGGAAGACGCGGATGAGCCGGTCATCAGCGCGGTGGGCGGTGACAGCCGGGCCATCGCATGGTTTATCGTCAAGACGTCGCCAGGCAACCCGCGCCGTATCGACAGCTATCAGGACTTTATCGAAGAGGTGGTGCAGTCACGGTTCGAACGCGTCCCCGGCGTCGCGCTGTCGCAAGTGTACGGCGGACGGGAAACTGAAATCCGCATTACCTTCGACCCCTATCGTGCCGCAAGCCTGGGCGTGGAGCTGCCGCGGGCCGCGCGCCTCGCCGGCAGCAGTAAGGACGCATCAGGAGGGTTTACCGATGTTGGCAAGCGCCGTTACACGCTGCGGTTTGCGGGTACTTATCCGGTCGAGGAGCTCCAAGAGATGGTCATCGAATGGCGACAGGGACGCCCCATCCAATTGCGGGATGTTGCCAAGGTGGAGGCGCGTCTGGTGGACCGCGACAGTTTTGTCACTACCAACGGCCGCAATTCCATCGCCGTGAACGCCCACCGCGAGCAGGGTGTGAACGTGCTGGAAGTGATGGCCGGCCTGCGCAAAGCGGTCACTGAACTGCGCGAGGGCCCGTTGCAACGCGCCGATCTCACCATCGAGCAAGTGTACGACGAGACCACTTACATTGATCGCTCCATCGAGATGCTGCGTAATAACCTATTGTTGGGGATGGCCCTGGCTATCGGTGTGCTGTGGTGGTTTTTGCGCAAATTTCGCGCCACATTAATGGTGGCGGTAGCCATTCCACTTTCTCTATTCGTCGCGTTCATGTTCATGGATGCGATGGGACGCACCCTGAATGTGATCTCATTAGCTGGATTGGCGTTTGCCGTCGGCATGGTTCTGGATGCCAGTATCGTGGTACTGGAAAACATACTGCGACTGCGGGAACAAGGAGAAACGCCGTCGCAAGCGGCGGAGCGCGGTGCGATCCAGGTGTGGGGTGCACTATTGGCGTCTACCGCGACGACGGTGGCGATCTTTTTACCGGTGGTGTTCCTGGAGAACGAGATCGGCCAGTTGTTTGGCGACCTGGCGTTGACCATCGCGGCAGCCATCGTCGCCTCGCTGGTCATCGCGTTAACCATCATTCCCACCGCCGCCAATCAGTTCATCCGCAGCAAAACGATCCAAGACCCGCATCGCCACTGGTGGGATGCCGGGTGTCGGTTCATTATGGGGTTGACCGCCACGCGCGGCCGCAGGTGGTTTTGGATCGCGGCGCTGTTATCGTTACCGGTATTAATCGCCTATGTGTTGATTCCGAAGGCGGATTATCTACCCGAGGGCAATCGTAATTTGGTGTTTGCATTCATTGTTCCGCCGCCGGGCTCAAGCGTCGAATATATCGAAAAGGAGATGGGGCAGATACTGGAAGATCGACTAAAACCGTATATGACCGGCGACACAGAACCCAAGGTCAAGTACTACTTTTTTGTGACCTTTTCCCGCGGCACGTTTATGGGTGCGCGCACCGAGGACCCGGAGCGGACCGCCGAACTGGTGGCGGTGGTCAACGAGGTCGTCGCCGGCTTCCCGGACACCATTGCGTTCGCCAGACGCGCGTCTTTGTTTGGTGGGCTGTCCGGGGGTAACACCGTAGAGGTAGACATCCAATCACGAAGCGTACCGGAACTGCTGCGGGCAGCGCTGATAGGGCTTGGTGCGATTAACAAAGTGCTGCCCGGTTCCCGGGTACGGCCGCTGCCGGGTGTCGTGCTTGCCGAGCCGGAACTGCGCTTGATTCCCGACGAGCGCCGCATCGCCGAGGCCGGGTGGGATCGCAGCATCATGTCGTCGGTGATTCGTGCCTTGGGTGATGGCTTGTTTGTCGGCGATTATTTCGACGGCGAAAAACGACGCGACATTATTCTTCGCGCCGAGCCGTGGGGTACTCCGGAGGAATTGGCGGCTATTCCGTTGGCGACGCCGGGCAGCGGTATCGTTCCGGTCGGCGAGCTGGTTCAGGTGAAACGCACAGCTGGGCCCAATGAAATTCGCCGCGTGAACCGTCGTCGTACAGTCACGTTGCAGGTCACACCCCCTGAGGGAATGGCATTAGAGAACGTGATCACCACGCTGCGGGAGAAGGCGGAGCCGATAATTAAAAATGCGTTGCCCGAGGACGGTGTGATCAGCTACTCTGGATCCGCGGACAAGCTCGATGTTGCCATCCAAACGATGAGTGGCACGTTTATTCTGGCGATCGTGATTTTGTACTTGTTGATCAGCGCCCTGTTCCGTTCTTTCATTGACAGTCTGCTGGTGATACTGGTCATCCCGCTTGCCACCGTAGGGGGCGTTGCGGCCATCGAACTGGTGGATATCATTGTCCCTCAGCCCATGGACTTACTGACAATGATTGGTTTCATCATTTTGCTCGGGCTGGTGGTCAACAATGCGATCCTTTTGGTGCATCAAACGCGCGCTGCGGAGCGTGAAGGGACCCCCCGTCGCCAGGCGGTTGAGCAGGCCGTGCGCGTGCGGCTGCGGCCGATTCTTATGAGCACGTTGACCAGCTTATTCGGTATGTTGCCATTGCTGGTCAATCCTGGCGCTGGCAGTGAGTTGTACCGGGGACTGGCGGCAGTGATTGTCGGCGGCCTGAGTGTGAGCACGATATTCACCCTGATCCTGCTTCCCAGCCTGTTGCGTCTGGGTGAATCGAGCACCGAGACGGAAACCGTGTCGACCCAGCCGGTGGTGTCCTAAATATGCAAGCTAAGTCATCCCATTGGATAGGAAATATTCCCGGCGCACGGTAAATAGCGTCGGTTGAGGTATAATCGCGCGCTATTTTTTACGCATCGGGTGCTTGTACACCCGACGCGTTTGGTGACGACATCTTGCTTACCCCCACCGGATAATCTTAGGTCGACAAGTAAATGGAAATCTCGATGACCCGATTGCGGCTCGGTATCGCCTTGGTCGCGTTCTGCACGCTGGTACTGGAACTCAGCCTGGTGCGGGTATTCGATGTCATTCTCACCACGACAATGGGTTATGTGGTGGTAACGGCGACCGTCTTTGCGTTGGGATTGGGTGGAATCTACCTGTATATCTTTCCCGTCGACCGACAACGAGCCCTGCGGTTAATGCCACTCCTGTATATCAGTTTCGCGGTGACCACCTTGCTGATCTTGCCATTGCTCAACGTGCTGCCATTCAAACTCAATCTTGCAGGAACCTCGATTGTGGTGCAGATAGTGTCTTGGATAGCGATGTATTTGATATTGATCGCGCCATTTTTTGTCGCCGGTATGATAATTTCGTTGATTCTCACCCATTACTCGTCGCAAGTGCATTCGTTGTATTTCTTTGATCTCGTGGGTGCTGGACTCGGATGCGTATTATTGATACCCCTGATTGGTCCCTACGGTCCCGGCGGCATCCAGTTCATGGTCGCTGGAATGGTGTTATTGGGCGCTGCGGTTTTCACACGACGCCGCATTGCGATATTCAGCCTCGTGGCCATCAGCTTGGTTCTGTGTGTCTATCCGGCAACCCGGGACAGTTATCTCGAATTCCACGGTCACGCGGACAAGCGAGGTGTGGACACCTGGATCAAAAGAGGCCTGCGGGATTACGTGCGGTGGGATCCGGTGTCCAAGCTGGACGTGTTGGAAGCTAGTCCCAATGCCTACAACTTCGCTTTGGATGGCGGTCAACAGGGTTCCTGGCTGCAGCACTTTGACGGTGATTTCAAACGACTGCGACAGGAAATGTTAGAAAATCCCACCGGTTATTACTTCGGCATCAACTCTGTCGTCCACTATCTGCTGCGTGGCACGGAACCAGAGGTGTTGATTATTGGCGCGGCGGTTGGCGGTGAGACCAAGGCCGCGGTGTTGTTCGGTGCAAAGCTCGTGGACTCCATTGAACTGGTGAAGGAGATGGTCGAGGCAGCGAAGACACGTTACGCAGCCTACAGTGGCAACGTATTTAATCATGCACGAGTGAATTATTTGATTGGAGAAGGACGTGCGTTTTTGCGCGCATCAAACAAGAAATACGATGTCATTCAGATGTTCAGCAATCATACCAGCTCCAGCATCGCGGATGGGTCCGGTGCGGTTGGGGCGGCTTATCTGCAAACCGTTGAGGCGTACCTCGAGTACTTTACCCATCTCAGCAACGCCGGTGTCATGCAGATCAATCATCACTTGTTTCCACGTATGTTGACCGCTGCCGCAGAGGCGTGGCGACGGCTGGGTAGAGACAACTTTTCCCGTCATGTCCTGGTTCTCGAACGATGGTACCCGGACACCTTACCTACCGTGTTGATCAAGATGCAGCCCTGGACGCAAGCCGAGGTTGAAGATGTCTATCAATATATGAACCGCGAGCCGCTCGGAAAATCACCGTCAGGACCTCTCAAACCATCGCCCCGGGTCTACGCGGCTCGCCCATTTGAAGCACGGCTAAACTCTAGCGAGGATGCCCTCGCGTCCGTGGCAATCAGGTTCGCTACCTATCGACAATCAAGCCTGGACTACGATGTCGAGCTGGAGTTGTTGCACGCTAATCAATCACTCTTCAAAACCCTCATCCCCGGCAGGGATATTCGCGATAACCAGTTGTATTCGCTGCGTATTAATCCACCGCTACGCGGCATGAAAGACAAGGCAATTCACGTCGTGCTGCGGACACAGAATCCAACGCCAGACAAGTCGTTCTCCGTGTGGCTAAAACAAAACGGCGATCCATTGATAGGTTTTCGCGAGCCGGTGTCTTTTGTGATCGCGTTTCACCCTTTGGATTCCAATAGACGTTTGTTGCCAGCAGCATTTCTCGACGGACCGTATCCGAAGAGCCTGGCGGCGAAGGCAGATTACAAGTTGTCTCCGGCGACCGACGATAATCCATACTTCGGTATGATTCGCAAAAGCACCGGGTATGTCTCCGCTGCCCGGTCGTTATACATGGACGGTAGCACCGAATTTTTTCTCAATACCCAAGTGTTGCCATTTCTATCATCCGATTGGCTTAATTTATTCATTGTGGGCGTCATTTCCCTGGCGTTCTCGGTGGTATTCATCTTCCTGCCGCTGTTTTTTTCAAAGCACGGCCGAGCGCGTTGGTTCGGGATGGGCTCCTATCTCGTCTACTTCTCGTGCCTGGGCGCGGGATTCATTATGATTGAACTGGTGTTTGTGCAGCTGTTCAAGAAACTAATCGGTTTCCCCACGCACACTTATGCAACCGTGATCTTTGCATTGTTGGTGTCGGCGGGTCTCGGCAGCTTGCTTACAAAGCCGTTGCGTATCGCTGAGAAAGGACGTTGGACGATGGTGTTTTCGTTGTTGTTGCTTCTGGTAGTCGTGTTCGTGTTCACCTATTCACATATCTTTCATGTGTTCCTGGCCCATGCGTTACCGATCCGTATCTTGGTGGCAATGCTCATACTTTTCCCGTTCGGATTGTTAATGGGAATGCCGCTGCCATTAGCAGTAAACAAATTGGGGGCGATAGAACCGGCGGGCATTCCCTGGGCATGGGGCATGAACGGGTTTTTTACTGTATTTGGTGGATTTTTATCGGTGGTGTTGTCGTTTTTGTTCGGTTTCAGCGTGGTGTTGGGAGTCGGCTTTATCATTTATGCGCTGGCTTTTTGGATGTTTGCGCGTTTTCAACGATTACATCCCGTCTAATCGGCGGGTCCCAGCGTAAACTAAACGATACAACATGGAATATACTCAGGACGGGCACTGGTTTTGGTTCCTGGTCCTTATTGCTACAGCCGCCGCCCTTTACTCGTCGGTGGGACAAGGCGGAGGCTCGGGTTACCTCGCGGTCATGGCGTTGTACGGAGTGACTCCCGCACATATGAAGCCTGCCGCGCTGGTAATGAACGTGTTCGTCACCTCGATAGTCTGGTACCGGTACTACCGGGACGGAAATTTTAAATGGGAATTGTTCTGGCCCTTTGCCGTGACCTCGATTCCCATGGCGTTCATCGGTGGGACTGTGACACTGCATGCTGCAGCGTATCGCTTGATCGTTGCATTGGCTTTACTGGTGGCATCGATTCGTATCCTGTGGCGTCCGCCGCACGCTGGTCGAACTCGAAGGCCTGGGTGGCCGGTTACCGTCGTTATCGGTGCGGTGTTGGGGCTGGTGAGTGGCATCACCGGCGTGGGGGGCGGTATATTCTTGAGTCCATTGTTGCTGTTGTTTCGTTGGTGTTCTCTTCGCGAGACGTTCGCTCTCTCGGCGGGGTTCATTTGGGTGAATTCGGTGGCCGGCGTCTCCGGTTACGCATTTATCGGTAACGCTTGGCCATCGGGGATGGCTTGGTTGGTGTTGGCGGCCGTGGCCGGCACCGCAGTGGGCGTAAAAATATTGGCTGGACGTGGAACGCCACAAACATTGCAGCGTATCCTGGGTATGGTGTTGATGATCGCGGCGCTACGAATGCTGGTTCACATATGACGACGTATGAGGGTCTAAATCTGTATGTTATTCGACAACGTTTGGCCGACTATTCGGTGCGTCATCTGGTAGTGGGAGATAATCGACACGCGGCCGTAGCCATGGTGCTGCGACAGACGGATCTTCATGTGGAGTTGTTGTTGATCGAGCGTGCCCGGCGGAACGGAGATCCATGGTCCGGACAAATGGGTTTTCCCGGGGGTATGGTGGCGCCATCCGATTACGATGCCCAGGCGGCAGCAGAGCGCGAAACCGGTGAAGAAATCGGGCTGACACTCGCCGCGCACGATTATTTGGGCCGCATTGATGACATGCAGGGCCGACATCGGGGACATCCCAGTGGCATTATTGTGTCGGCGTATGTATACGGGGCGACGAGCGGATTCGTACCAAAACTCAACCATGAGGTCCGCGATGTGTTGTGGGTGCCATTGACCGTATTCTCAGAGCAAATGCGAGGCGTAGAGGTCCGACATCCAGCCGCGCCGGGAGAAAGTTTCCCCGGCATCCGGGTATCGGATAATTCCAACCAAATCGTATGGGGTTTGACGCATCGGTTTGTGGAAACATTTTTCGGCCTCCTGGATGTCAATTTCATCGGCGCTGGCAAACATGCGAGTTAGCTGAGACTATCGTTGCATCGCTACGCGCGGTGTGAGCTACGGCTTGTGGTAAGATTTAACAACGAGCAGTTACACCAGGTTTAATACGGAGGAATTCATGGCACGCACGCTATCGACCATGCTGGAGTTGGGAACACCGGCACCGGATTTCCATTTGCACAATACCAATCCGTCCCGCGGTGGTGAGATGTTATCGTTAGCAGATCTCTCTGACGCCAAGGCGCTATTAGTAGCCTTCATATGTAATCACTGCCCCTACGTGATCCATATACGCGATGAATTCATTCGATTTGCCAGCGAATACCAATCAAGAGGTTTGGCCGTTGTTGCCATCAGCGCCAACGATATAACAACGCATCCTGCTGATGGTCCCGATAAAATGGCCGACACCTCGAAACAGTGCGGTTTCACGTTTCCGTATCTTTACGATGAGACACAACAAGTGGCCCAGGCCTACCACGCAGCCTGCACCCCGGATTTCTTTTTGTTTGATGCCGAGCGTAAACTGTTTTACCGCGGGCAATTCGATAAGTCCCGTCCCGGAAATAGCGCACCCATCAACGGCGAAGATCTGCGTGCTGCGGCAGCCGCCGCGCTCGCCGGAGAAGCGGCGCCGTTGGAACAAATCCCGAGTATGGGATGCAATATTAAATGGAAGACCGGTAACGAACCGATGTATGCCGCCGGCGGCTAAACTACGCAGTTCGCTGAGCATAGCGCTGTTTTACTAGAGCGTACTACACCTCCGGAATTGCCTAACGGTGGTCCCGCGAGGTACCTGATAATTCGCCGCTCCGGAAACATGCCATGACTGACGAATCCATCGTGTTTTCGATCTTTCTGATCTTTACCGGAGCGGCGGTCACCGCCACCATCGCGTTGTACGCACGTCAAGCACTGCTAATCGGCTACATCGTACTTGGCGCCATCACTGGTCCATGGGGGTTGGGACTGGTATCAGATTCGGATCTGATACGTGATATTGCTCACATTGGAATCATATTTCTATTGTTCTTGTTGGGCCTGAATCTATACCCGCAAAAGCTCATTCAGCTGCTACGTGAAACGACCCTGATAACGATCGCCACTTCTGCGGTGTTTGGTGCGATGGGCTGGGTGGTTGCGTACGGGTTCGGTTTAAGTCTTGCCGACAGCATTCTGGTGGGATTAGCATCGATGTTTTCAAGCACCATTATTGGTCTAAAGCTGCTGCCGACCACGGTGTTGCATCACCGGCGTATGGGCGAAGTCATCATCAGTATCTTGTTGTTGCAGGATCTCATCGCGATCGTGGTGTTGCTGGTGATTCAGGGCTTGGATCGGGGAGATGTGCCGATCACCGATGTCGGTTTTCTACTGCTCGCATTGCCAGTGTTGATTGGTGTTGCCTATTTTCTCGAACGCTTTGTGTTGATCAGACTGCTCAGGCGCTTTGACAAAATTCAAGAGTACGTGTTTCTTCTCGCCATTGGCTGGTGTTTGGGGATTGCGGAACTGGCCAATGCGTTCGGCTTATCTTACGAGATCGGAGCATTCGTTGCCGGGATTGCCGTTGCCACCAGTCCCATTGCTCGATATATAGCCGAGAGCTTGCGGCCGTTACGGGATTTCTTTCTAGTCATGTTCTTTTTCGCATTGGGTGCGGGGTTGGATTTCGGAATTATCGCGAAGGTGTGGCTGCCGGCATTGGTGTTGGCTTTGGTCCTGTCGTTAGCGAAGCCGATTGTATTTAAATACTTGCTGGCACAGGTCGCGGCAAATAACCAGTTGGCCTGGGAAACGGGATGGCGCCTGGGTCAAATGAGCGAATTTTCTTTATTGATCGCATTTGTCGCATTGGAGGCCGGATTGATCGCGGCTGAAGCGGCTTATTTGATTCACGTTGCCACCTTGTTTACGTTCATTGGATCGTCTTACGTTATTGTATTTCGGTTTCCGACCCCGATTGCTGTGTCCGATCATCTGCGCCGAGATTAGCTCGCATCTTCTGGCGGCTCAATTTTGTTGTGGGGTGGACCTATCTCCTTCGTTCCGGGCTGTTCTGGGTCAGTAACGGGTACTGGGCAGGCCTTGTTATACCAATATTCAGCCTCCACTGGATCCTTGGGCAGGCCCAAGCCATTGTCGAACATCATACCGAGACGAAATTGTGCGTCCGGATGCCCTTGCTCAGCGAGTGGAAGTAAGATTTGCAGCGCAGTTTCGTAGTCGCCGCTAGCATAAGCGCGAACGGCGGTCGCAAACATATCGGCAACGGCGATATTCCCGCAAAGGGCGGACAACCAAAGCAAGACATGCAGTTTTTTCATAGTGACTACGTTACCCACCTAACGGAACTGACACAATACCGTGCTCTACTCAACGTCACACAATAGCGTCGGTTATGGTGTGCATGTGCACGCTAATTGTGGTATCCAGGGATGGTGAAATCGGTATTCATCATCGGTTGCGGTTATGTCGGGAGCCGGCTGGCGCACACATGGTCGGCCCGGGGTGCGTCGGTGGCGGCGCTTGCCCGCAACCGGGAGAGCAGTGAGAGATTAGCCCAGATCGGGGTATCACCGGTGCCGGGGGATCTCGCAGACATTTGGAGCTTACGCCGCCTGGATGTTGCCGAACAATTGGTTTATTACCTGGCGCCGCCGCCGAGTGGCGGCACCAATGACCCGTGGATGCGGCATTTCGTGGCCGCTTTGGGAGCGGACCGGCTCCCGGCGCGATGCATACTGGTCAGTACTACCGGGGTTTATGGGGATCATCAAGGGGCGTGGGTGAATGAGGAGTCGGAACTGCGTCCGGGTAGCGACCGGGCGCGACGCCGTCTCGACGCCGAGCGGGTACTCAGGACGTGGGGAACAGTGCGGCAGGTTCCGGTGGTGGTGCTACGAGTAGCCGGTATCTACGGACCCGATCGTTTGCCTTTAGCTCGATTGCAGACGGGTGAGCCGGTGGTCCAAGAACAGGAATGCCCATACACCAATCGTATTCACGTCGATGATTTGGTGCAGGCCTGCGTGGCTGCCGCAGACTTTGGTGTTGCGGACAATGTCTATAACATATGTGACGGTACCCCGGGCACCATGACCGAGTACTTCAATACCGTAGCCGATATCTTTGCTGTGCCGCGACCACCGGTTATCACCATGCAACAGGCCGAGACCCGGCTCACTCCGGGGATGCTTTCGTATCTATCCGAATCACGCCGATTACGCAATGACAAGATGCTCAGCGAGCTGCATGTGCGCCTGCGTTATCCGGACCTGGTAACTGGATTAAAAGATGCACAAAAAAAAGCGGGTAGGTGACACCTACCCGCTTTTTGCACTGCGTTGCCGCGCCGCTTTATTTCTTTGCTTCGGCTTCGGCCGGTTGGTCCTGGTTCACGTAACCACTCCAGGTGGCGGGGTCAAACCAATTGATTCCCCCGGTGCCGGCAGCGGAGACATCCATGCCGGGCACGCTGTATGCCGCCGGATTCATCCATTGCATGTAGGTCGTCGGATTCATGAACGCCATGTAATTGGCCGGGTTCATGCCCTGCATGTAGTGGGACATATCCATGACATGCGTGTAAGCGGCGGGATTCATCCAATAGGCATAATTGGCCGGATTCATGAACGCACCGTAGGAGGCCGGGTTCATCCACGCCATCCAGTTGTTGGGATTCATGAACTGCATGTAGAACTGCGGGGTCATGAACTGCGTGTAAGTCGCCGGATTCGAAAACGCGCGGTGCGCTTTGACGTGGGTGGCGGGATCAAAAAACATCGCCCAGCCCGCCGGGTGTGCGGGGTTGAACTGCATGGTCGTCCCGGGAGCAGCGGTACCGCCCCAGGTAGACGGATCGAACCAATTGATGGCGCCAGTGCCACCTTGACCGGTAAACGCGCTGGTCCAGGTGTTGGGATCGAAAAAGTTGGGAACCGCCGCCTGCTGCTCGGTTTGTGCGGCTTGCTCGGCGGCATGCACCGGGGTGAGACTGAGGCCCAGGGCGATGACGGCCGCGGTGATGATTGACTTAAACATGATTAGTTATCCTCCGATAAATAGGAAAGCCTTTGAACATTAAAAATATTAATATATAAGGATTAACTAATATATCATGATTCACAGTAAAAGCCACCCCATTCGCGAGGACATCGGAGATACGTAAACTTGTCCAATTGCCTCCCAAAGACATACACTGACGGTATCCCATTCGAGATAGATCACAACTCTAGGAGCAGATGACAGTGGGTAAAAACGTATGGTGGGGGACCCTCGCTGTAACCGCCGTGGGCGCGCTGGCGCTTACGCTCGTGGTGAACGGTGGGAATAAAGGGGTAGCGCCACAGATACCCCAAGATCAAGCCGAGAACTCGCAGCATCCCGCTGCGGCACAGACACTCGTTGCCACCAGCGCGGAACCCGCCCCGGCCACCACTGCGGTGCACGCTTCGGTCGGCGACACAAAGGCCACTGTTGATCGGGGATACCAACCTCAGTCGCTTACGGCATCACCGGAGATGCTCCAGCGTGCACGAGCGTTGCGCGCGGCGGACCGCGCCGCTAGCCGGGTTCAGGGACCTGCTGAAGCGTGTCTGGTGCAGATGAAGACGGTGTTTTGCCCCATTATCGGCAACATGCCGTTTTTTCGCGATGTTGCCGGGCAGGTGGCGATGTGGGGTCATTTCGATTGTCCCACCGGTACGCCGCCGAAAAGCTGAAACAAACTCCCCACGCCGCGCCGCGAGCGGGCAAAATCAGTTATTTCCCACGACCGCTAGCCGCCGTCGTGCGTCGACATGATTGCCCAACATCCTAATCGGATTCTTCAACTAATTTTTTTATGCGATTGATAATCTGCGGGCTGTCCCACTCCAGGGCGCCATGCATGATGTACGCGACTCGTCCTTGCTTGTCCACGATGAATGTCGCCGGAAGCGCCTTCAACGGCCACAGGTGAGACGTGTCCATATGTTCATCGAACAACACCGTGAATGTGGGCGGCGGGGAAAGTGTCAATAAGAAGTTAGCGATTGAGTGTTCGTTCTCATTGACGGCAACGGCGAGCATAACGAAATCGTCGCCCTTTAGCCGGTCCCATGCCCGCTGCAGCGCAGGCATCTCTGCCCGGCACGGGGGGCACCAGGTCGCCCAGAAGTTCACTAATACAACCTTGCCCCGAAGCCCATAGAGGCGGTGTAAATTACCGTCTAGATCGTTGAGGGTAAAATCCGGCGCCAGGGGACGACGGTCGAGCTGTTTCAGGGAATACGCTGCATTGGCGGGTATGAAAGCAAACATCAAACCGAAAATGATGCCATGCCAGATGCCGAATTTCCGACTCATGCTATCGCGCTCAGCGGTAAAGGTTGCCATAGTCCGTTATCGTATTGTCGCGCACGACGCGCGTACTTTAGAATTTTAGCCATCCCTGAAGTTCAATATAGCCAATCTGTGGAAACTTGTTGTAATCGCGTTAATCGGTTTTCGCCGTTGTCCGTCTGTCCACAGTCAAGCGCAAAATGACTGTCCAGCACAAGAGGTGTCCATGAATTTTGACACTTGTCGACAATAATTCAATAAATCACTTGTCAATACAAGGCGGCGCCAGCGAATACCCAATGAATGCCTGCAAGCCCGTGTTTCCAGCTTGTTGAGGCGCTGACACATTAGTATACAAATTCACGTGAGTAGATTTAATATAAAATGTCTGATGGCACCCTCATCACCGGTGGTGCAACAATCATGAATAACCATGGAAAACGCTGACTGGACAGATGCCTGAATCGAAATCGACGTCCGGCGTTCGCACAGCGAACAACGACGACCTACTCAGGAAATTGGGCTTGAGCCGCCTCAACCCTGGCGCTTGCTCCGCGCCCGATGCATGGTCAGACGGCGGTCGCACTGCGGAATTCGATTCCATCAATCCGTCCACCGGCGAGCCGATTGCTTCAGTATTTTGCGCCAACCACGACGATTACCAACACATAGTTTCGCGGGCCACAGAGGCGTCTTTGCAATGGCGCACGGTACCGGCGCCAAAACGGGGTGAATTGATTCGTAAGATCGGTGATGCGTTGCGGGAATGCAAAGAGTCGCTGGGCCAATTGGTGTCTTTGGAGACCGGAAAGATCAGACAAGAAGGTGACGGCGAGGTACAAGAGATGATTGATATCGCCGATTTCGCCGTCGGTCAATCAAGAATGCTCTACGGAAAGACCATGCACTCGGAACGGGTCGAGCATCGCATGTACGAGCAATGGCATCCGCTGGGCGTGGTTGGTGTGATAACCGCTTTTAATTTTCCAGTTGCGGTATGGGCGTGGAACGCGCTAATCGCGGCGGTGGCGGGAAACACCGTAATTTGGAAACCGTCCCCCAAGGCGTTTCTTTGCGCTCTCGCTGTACAGCAGATATGCAACCGCGTCATGCAGCAGGAAGGCTGTCCCGGCATCTTCTCGTTGATTGTCGAGGACGGGGCGGAATTGGCGGAGCAGTTGATCAATGATCGGCGTGTCGCGCTCATCTCGTTCACCGGTTCCACCGCAGTAGGGCGCCGTGTCGGTGAGGCGGTGGCGAAGCGAATGGGTAAGGTGTTGCTGGAATTGAGCGGCAACAATGCGGTGATTGTTGATGAGTCAGCGGACTTGAACCTGGCCGTTCCGGCCATCGTCTTCGGCAGTATCGGCACCGCTGGTCAGCGCTGTACCACCACCCGCCGTCTGTTTGTGCACCAAGATGTTTATGACGAGGTAACTGTGCGTTTGCTGAGCGCCTATCGTCAAGTCAACATCGGTGATCCACTTGACCCCAACGTACTGATGGGACCGCTCATCGATGCTGATGCCAAACAACGATTCTTGCAGGCCGTTCAGGATTTACGACAACGGGGCGGCGAAATATTGTGTGGTGGTAACGGGCTGGATCGTTCTGGTTTTTTCGTCGAGCCCACCATTGCCACGGCTGCTAATGATTGGGAACTCGTGCAGCGAGAGACCTTTGGACCGTTGCTGTACGTCATGAAATTCGCGGGCCTTAAGAATGCGATCACAATGCAGAACGAGGTCTCTCAGGGATTGTCCTCATCTTTGTTTACCAACAATCTGAGAAATGCCGAGTTATTTTTATCTCATGCCGGCAGCGACTGTGGGATCGCCAACGTGAATATAGGCACCTCGGGAGCCGAGATTGGCGGTGCGTTCGGGGGTGAGAAGGACACCGGTGGGGGTCGCGAGGCCGGATCGGATGCGTGGCAGGCCTACATGCGTCGCCAAACCAACACCATCAATTGGAGTAGTGAACTGCCACTGGCCCAAGACATCCAATTCGATATCACAACAACGAAACACGGCACATAGCGCTACCTATCTCACCGAGCGCTCATAAAGTCTGGGCTGCCAACAACTGATTGGTGTGGAACAAACCCGCTACTGTCTTGGCGTCGCGAATCTCATTGTTTTGCACCATGACAAGCGCGGTTTCTAGCGGCAGCCAATACACTTCGATCAGTTCGTCACTGTTGTGCTTGACGTTAGTGATTTCGAGTTCTTGGGCCAGATATAGGTACAGGATCTCATCACAGTATCCAGGACTTGGCCATAGGGTACCCAGATCGCGCCAGTGTTGGGCGCGCACGCCGGCTTCTTCCTCCAACTCACGCTTCGCGGTGTGCAGAGGCGTTTCCTCAGAGTCGATGGTTCCCGCCGGGAGCTCCCATATATTTCCGCCTACGGCATATCGGTATTGACGTATCAGACAAACTTCATGGTCATCATTTACCGCGACGATCACCGCGCCGCCGGGATGACGAACGATTTCGAGCTCAAGTTCAAGATCACCGGGCAAATCAATTGTCTCTATCCCCAGGCTAATGAGGCGTCCTTGATAAACATCGGTTCGTTTTGCCCGTAACGGGCTCATTGCTTTGCCACGGTCGTTTGATTCGCAACCTCCTTGACCGCCGAGTTCAACGCATCTTCGTCAGCGAGATAATAGTTATTGACCGCCTCGAAGTGTTGGTTGAATTCGTAAATCAATGGTATGCCGGTCGGCACGTTCAGCTCCATGATTTTCTCGTCACTGATACCATCCAAGTGCTTGATCAGCGCGCGCAAGCTGTTGCCATGGGCGGAGATTACCGGCTGTTTGCCTTGCTCCAGCAGCGGGATGACCTTTTCGCGCCAGTAAGGGACAACCCGTATTAACGTGTCCGCAAGCGACTCCGAACTGGGGACCTGTTCCAGATCGCGATAACGCAGGTCATGACTCGGATGGGTCGGATCGCCGGGATCCAGTGCCGGCGGCCGTACTTCATAACCACGCCGCCATTGGCGAACCTGGTCCTTGCCGTGTTTCTCCACCATCTCTTTTTTGTTGAATCCCTGCAACGCGCCGTAGTGGCGTTCATTCAAGCGCCAGTCCGTGTCCACCGGTAGCCACATCCGATCCATCTCCTCTAGAACTAACCACAATGTGCGAATCGCGCGCTTCAGATACGAAGTCAATGCGACATCTAATTCTAAGCCTGCTTCTCGTAATGCAATGCCGGCTTTCTTCGCCTCTTCGATACCTCGCTCTGATAGATCGACATCGGTCCAACCGGTAAAGATGTTTTTCTTGTTCCAGGTGCTTTGACCGTGACGTAACAATACTACTTTAGACATTGTTTTGGTTCCTCAAACTCACAATTGTTAGGTACGAAAAACAGTACCGGTCACACAAAATCAAATCTGCATACAGATCGTGATCATTGGCAAGTTGCTTATGGCTGGTCCCGAAATGTTTCGGTCCCTGCCATTTAAATCAAGCACATTCTAAACGAAGCACCGGTAGTGATCAGCTCAGTTGTTCCACCAGTTGCGCCAACGCCTGACCACGGTGACTTGCGTGATTTTTCGTATCGGCTTCAAGCTCAGCCGCAGTGCACCCGTATGCGGCAACGTAAAATACCGGATCATAACCGAAGCCATTATCGCCTCGAGGTTGATCGACGATCAGCCCTTCCCAGGTTCCGTGGCATACCAGTGGTGTTGGGTCTGAGGGGTGACGCATGTACACCACAAGGCACTGGAATCGCGCGGTGCGATGCTGTTTTTCTACGTCCGCCAGTTCAAGTAAGAGTTTTTGCGTATTTTCCTGATCCGTCGCCCGCGGACCCGCATAGCGGGCAGAATAGATTCCGGGGGCACCATTCAACGCGTCGACTTCAAGGCCCGAGTCGTCGGCGATAGCCGGTAGCCCGGTGTGTTTCGCGGCGTTTCGCGCCTTCAATATAGCATTCTCAACGAACGTCAATCCGGTCTCAGCTATATTTGGCACTTCAAATTCTTGCTGTGAGCGGACCACGAGATTCAACGGAGTTAGCAGTGCCTGGAGTTCGCGTAATTTGCCGGTATTACTGGAGGCCAACACGAGCTGGGTTGCTTGCATCGGGCTAAACCGCCAGCGACCGGTTTTGATGCGCTATTAGCTGACGAATACCCTGCTCAGCGTATTCCGACATCTCTACGAGTTGGCGCAGGCTGAACGCAACGCCCTCAGCGGTTCCTTGAACCTCAATGAAATTTCCGCTCTCATTCATTACAAAGTTCATATCGGTGTGTGCGCTACTGTCTTCGGCGTAATCCAGATCTAACACGACTTGGTCGTTATAGACGCCGGCGGAGACTGACGCGACCTGTGCAAAAATAGGGTTTTCTTTGATACGCCCAACCTCGAGTAAGTAGGAAACAGCATCAACGAGCGCGACGTAGGCACCGGTGATCGCGGCGGTGCGTGTTCCGCCATCCGCTTGCAGCACATCGCAGTCAACGGTGATCGTGCGCTCTCCAAGTTTGTGCAAATCTATGATTGCGCGCAATGAGCGCCCGATCAGGCGCTGTATCTCCAGGGTTCGGCCCGATTGTTTACCGCGTACTGCCTCGCGTATGGTCCGTGTACCGGTCGCCCTGGGGAGCATGCCGTACTCTGCGGTTACCCAGCCTTGTTCCTCACCACGAAGGAAACCGGGAACCTTATCTTCGATGCTCGCGCTGCAGAGTACCTTGGTATCACCGAAGCTGATCAGTACGGAGCCCTCCGCATACTTAGTGTAATTGCGTGTAATGCAAATTGGTCTCAACTCATCGGGTGCGCGCCCACTTGGACGGGACATGGAGGACTCCTTGGGTATCAACCAGCTATCGTGGCTTATACTGAAGGTAAGGCGTCTAGTATATGTTAGCGTGTTACGTGTAGCGAGTGCTCGAGGATCCAGCTCCCGTTGCACTGCAAGTCCGTTGCTTTACCTCACTCAAATGATGTCATCGATCTTGTCCACGAAGGACTCTATGTCCGCGAGCTTGTTTTCCAGGCTGTCAGTACCGGCGCCATGACCGTCCTTGTTGGAGCGTTGGACATTCCAGAGTTTATCTTGGTCGATATCGGGTGTCGACAATTGATATAGCGGTTCTGCGGTGCTGACCGCGTCTTCCCATCGAAACAAAATTACGCTCATATTGTCACAGTCTTCCGGTCGCGATTTATGTGCTTGTGTCAGCAATTTCTCAACGCCGTCTTCAATTTGCGGTGCCGTCATGTTCGCCTCTAATTCTGCGTCAGTGAGTTCTCGCCACACGCCATCGGAGCACAACATTAGAATGTCGCCGGTCTGCAAACGTGTTTCCGCACCTAGAGACAGCCGCGGAAGGCGCATACCCCCGACACATCGGGTCAGCTGGCCAAATTCATCTCGGGATTGGTCTTCACTTATCATCCCCTGCTTGACCAGCTCTTCGCTGACTGAATGATCTCTGGTGCGGAGATGCATGTGCTTGTTTCGACACAAATAAAGACGGCTATCACCCACATGAGCCCAGTAGGCCAAACCGTTTTGGACCAAACACACAACGCAAGTAGTTCGAGGGCTGATGGCGTCCAGACCCTGCTGCTCCGAACGTCGCCTTATCAGGGTATGTGCATGGACGGTAGTGAGTACTAGATAGGCCGCCGGATCCGATATCTCGCGATGTCGAATTTTCTCGAAAGAGTCAACAAATGCGTTGACTAACGTCTCTGCAGCAAGTTCGCCTCCCTCATATCCACCCAGACCATCCGCGAGCACCAGCAAAACCGCATTTTCACGTTCCACATAACCGATGCGATCCTGGTTAGCAGACCTTGATCCAATCAGACTCTGATGCGCGACCGCAAACTGCATCGGTTATGACCACCAGTCCATAAAACCACCTTTTTGCTTTCGTTTCGTAGTACGAGTCATTAAGTGAAGTAACGCATCCGCATCTTGAGGGCGTCTGTTTTGCTCCAATTCCACTGCCCAGTCTATAGACTCAAGAATTTCTTGACCGTACTTACGGGTGTGAGTTTTGGAAACTGGCACCAGGTCCTCTCCGTCGAGACGTTGCCGTGCCGAGGGCGGGGCTTTACCAGTGATGCACATGCGCATTGTCATACCAACAGAGTAAAGGTCGGACCAAGGCCCCATCGCTCCTTCCGCATATTGCTCCGGGGGTGCATATCCGTGGGTAAGGGTTTGCACACCTCTAGACTTTTCGCCTGGCATCAGGTGCTGCACGGCACCGAAGTCCAGTAACAGTGGCTGGCCAGAAGCGCGTAAAAGTATATTCGCCGGTTTAATGTCAAGATGCAAAAAGTTGAAGGAATGTAGCTCTCGCAAGCCCTCGAGTATCTTAGGAAATACCGCGAGCAAGAATTGTTCACTGAGCCGGCCTTTGGTGCGCTTTATGAACCAGCGCAGATCACGGCCCTGTTCGAAGTCCATGACCATAAACACGGTTCCATTTGCCCGGAAAAAATTAGACACATGAACGATATTTGGATGTTCCAGTTTGGATAAGGCCATACCTTCACTGAAGAAGCGTTTCAATCCCAGTTGGAATTGACGTAAGGTATCAGGATTAATCGGCTCAACCCTCCCACCCGGTATACGATCGACCAGAACATGGGGAAAGTACTCCTTGATTACAACCTTGGCCTTGGTGCGGATATGGTAGGCGAGATAGACAAAGCTAAAGCCACCTCCCCCGATCACGCGCTCGATCCGGTAGCCATCGAGCAGGTATCCTCGAGAAAGCGTTTGCTTGTTGATCGCCATACGTTGGATTATCTATGTGATCGGATCCAATCCGGTTCGGATTTCACAGGTATACTGAGAAATTGAAGTTCCCGATTACATATCATTTAAGATCGTATATCTTTATTTTTCAAATAATAAAGGAGAACCCGCTAGACCATGCCAAACAGTATGACCGCCTTTTCCCAGGCTAGGGATGATACCGAATGTGGAGAGATTAGTTGTGAGTTGCGCACCGTTAATCATCGTTATCTGGAGATCAATCCGCGTTTACCCGAGGAAATACGGCAATTTGAGCCCGCAATTCGTGATCTTGTAGCCAAGCGTATCAAGCGGGGCCGCGTGGACTGCACCATGCGGCTGCAACCTCAATTCACCCATTCCCAGGACCTAGCTGTGAATAGTGCGTTGGTCGAGGCGGTGCTCAGCTTGGCCGCAGAGGTGCGGCAGCAAGGTGGGGACGTCGAACCCATCCGAGTTGTAGACATTCTGCGTTGGCCAGGAGTAATAGAACCGCCGCAGATCGACAGCGAGCAGCTGCAGGCCGCCGTTATCGACGTAGTCTCAAATGCGTTGCAGGACGTGGTTGACACGCGCAAACGGGAAGGGGTGCGCTTGGTGGATCTGGTTTTGCAGCGGGTGAGTGCGTCGCGGGCACTCGTTAACCGTGTGAAGGAAATGCTGCCCGGTATCAGTCAGACGTTTAGGCAGCGACTGCAAGAGCGACTTTCTGAAGTACGCGAACAACTCGACCCCAACCGGGTGGAACAGGAGATCGTATTGTTCTTGCAAAAGATCGATGTCGCGGAAGAACTCGATCGTCTCGATATACACCTCGACGAAATTCAATCGGTGTTGTCCACGGAACAACCTATCGGAAGACGCTTGGATTTTTTGATGCAGGAACTGCACCGCGAGGCGAACACGCTGGGCGCGAAGTCGGTGGACACAGCCACTACGCAGGCCTCGGTGGAACTCAAGGTTTTAATCGAGCAGATGCGTGAACAGGTGCAGAACATCGAATAAAATAAGGACTCGTTTGCCTGATAGGTAAGCGTGATCGACTTTGAGCTAAACACTTGAGGATGACCGTGTCCCGCGGAAGGCTAGTTATTATTTCGGCGCCCTCCGGCGCAGGCAAGACGTCGCTGGCAAAAGCGTTGGTGAACTCTGTGCCCAATACGGTGTTATCGGTGTCTCACACCACTCGTTCGCGTCGAGCGGAAGAACTAGATGGCGTCGATTATCATTTTGTTGATGAGGAGCAATTTGAAAAGATGATCGACGAGGGCAAGTTTTTGGAATACGCGAGGGTATTCAACAACTACTATGGCACGTCGCATGCAGCTGTCGAGCAACAATTGTCGCGGGGAAACAATGTGTTGTTGGATATCGACTGGCAAGGGGCGCGGGAGGTCAAAAAAAAGGTGCCCGAAGTTTGCAGCGTATTTGTTTTGCCGCCGTCCCGGGAAGAATTGGAGAGGCGACTTCGGGGCCGCGGCCAAGATTCGGAAACGGTAATCGCGGACCGGATGCGAGAGGCATCCGAGGAGATGCGGCACCACGAAGAGTATGAGTACCTTGTGGTGAACGATGATTTTGACCAGGCGCTGGCAGATCTTCGTGCCATCATCACCGGTAACGAGGAGCAACGGCGTCCGTTGAGCACCGATGTGACTAATTTATTGCGTGAAAGCGCCTGATCGTGTATTGAAGAACAAGGCAAATGTATATTCAAAGTATAGTGAGGTAGGTAATGGCGAGAATTACAGTAGAAGATTGTTTGCAGCATGTCGACAACCGATTCCAGTTAGTGCTGGTAGCAACCAGGCGCGCGCGGCAACTGGCACTGGGATCATCACCTTTGGTAGAGGTGGAAAACGATAAACCCACCGTGATTGCTCTACGCGAAATCGCAGAAGGTTTAGTTACCAAGGCAATTCTGGAAGACGATGCCCCAACATTGGATCTGAGCGAAGAACCGGAAGACGTTGAACAGATCGAACTGGCCCAACCAGATGCAGATACCGGCGCTGCGGACGAAACGCCTGCGTAATGCAGGCATTCGAATCAGTCCGCGGGTTCCTCGGAAACCCGCCAGTGCGCTGTGTGACAAACTCAGCGAGTACCTCGATGACAAGGCCATCGAGGACGTATATCACGCATATCTATTTGGTGCGCAGGCACACCAAGGCCAGCGACGGCTTAGCGGCGAACCCTACATCAATCACCCGATAGCGGTTGCGGAAATTCTTTCAGAACTACGACTAGACAGCCGCAGTATTATTGCTGCGATTCTGCACGATGTTATCGAGGACACCACCATCCCCACGGAGCAGGTGGCCCAGGAGTTCGGTGACGAAGTAGCCGACCTGGTTGACGGCGTGAGTAAAATAAGTCAGATCGAATTCGACAGCAAGGAGCATGCCGAGGCAGAGAATTTGCGAAAGATGCTGCTGGCGATGTCCCGCGATATTCGCGTGATACTTATCAAACTTGCAGACCGCATGCACAACATGAGGACCTTGAACGCCCTGCCGATGTCCAAACAACGATCTATCGCCAGGCAAACACTGGATATCTACGCGCCGATCGCCAATCGACTGGGTCTGCATCAGTGGAGTCGAGAACTGCAGGACTTGAGTTTTCATTACATTTATCCAAACCGATATCGGGCGATCGCCAAAGCACTGAAGAAGCGCGAAGGAAATCGCAAGGCGGTGGTCAAAAAACTTCGTGTCAGCATTGAGCGGGAACTCCGTCAGTCCGGGCTCGAGGCGATGGTTCTGGGACGCAAGAAGAGTGTGTACAGCATCTACAAGAAGATGTCGCGAAAACATCGATCATTCGATGAACTTCATGATATTTATGGCTTTCGCATTATCGTGAACTCGGTGGACGATTCCTACCGGGCGTTGGGGATCATTCATAATTTGTACAAACCTATTCCTGGTCGGTTTACAGATTACATCGCGATACCGAAGGCCAACGGGTATCAATCCCTTCACACCGTCGTGTTTGGAGCTTTTGGTGAATCCTTGGAGGTGCAGATTCGCACCGAAGACATGAATCGCATCGCGGAAGCGGGGGTCGCGGCTCATTGGATATACAAGTCTGGCCCAGATTCCAGTGTCAAACCTCCACAATTGGCCCGACAGTGGTTGCTGGATTTACTCGACACGCAACAACAGACCGGCAATCCAAGCGAATTTCTGGAGCACCTAAAGATTGATCTGTTTCCCGATGAAGTTTATGTGTTCACGCCTAAAGGTGATATCAAAAAACTACCGCGCGGCGCCACTGCGCTTGATTTTGCCTATGCGGTGCATACCGATATCGGTAACCGCTGTGCCGGTGCACGGATAAATCGTGAATTAGTCTCGCTGCCCACGGTGCTCAATAACGGCGATCACGTCGAAATCATCACCTCGGATACGGCTCACCCAACGGCGACTTGGTTGAATTATGCGGTGACCAGTAAATCGCGCGCTACGATCCGTAATTATCTCAAAACGCAGCAGCGCTATGAGGCGGTGAATCTCGGTAAGCGATTGCTCGATCGCGCGATCAAGACACGCAGATTCGGACGTAAAAAGTTGACCGATGAGCAACGCAGAATGCTGCTCGACACGTTGGGCGTAGACAACTGGGATGACCTGTTATCCGACATTGGCTCGGGAAGGCGATTAGCAGATATGGTCGCAAAACAGTTGTTACCGCCGCCGACCCGCAAAGATAAAGAGATCAAGAACGAGAACGATCAGCCATTGGCGATACGTGGATCTGAAGGGATGCTGATCAACTATGCGCGTTGCTGTAATCCCATCCCTGGTGACACTATTGTTGGATTCTTCACCACCGGCCGCGGCATCGTGATCCATACGACCGGATGCCCCAACGCCAAAGGCTACCGTAAGCAGCCCGACAAGTGGGTTCCGGTGGAATGGGACGCGGAAGTTTCCGGTAATTTTTCGGTTATTCTTAGAATCGAGGTTCACAACCAGCGTGGCGTGCTGGCGCGCATTGCCAGCGTCATCGCTGAACAGGAATCTAACATAAACAACGTCAACGTTGATGAGCGCGACGGTCAGTTCCCTGTTCTTCGTTTTGTCATTGAGGTTGCAGACCGAATACATCTGGCACAGATTCTTCGCCAAATACGCACGGAGCCTTCCGTGATCAGGGTCTCTCGTGCCAAGGGCTAGATTTGGCAGACTGACGCATGGCACATCGAAAAATCGTCACCACGCGTAGAGCGCCTAGCGCTATCGGTACTTACTCGCAGGCTGTGAAGGTGGGCGACACGGTGTACGTCTCCGGTCAAATTCCCTTGGATCCGGAAACCATGAGTCTTGTGGGTGGCGATTTTCGCTCCCAAGTTATTCGTGTATTCGATAATCTCAAGGCGGTATCGGAGGCGGCGGGGGGGTCTTTGCGTGATGTGGTCAAACTCAACGTGTTTGTAACTGACATGTCGAATTTCACCATCGTGAATGAAGTGATGGGAGAATATTTTCATGGCTCGTATCCGGCGCGAGCGGTGATTGGGGTGGCCTCTTTGCCCAAGAATGCAAAGGTGGAAATGGATGCGATTCTCGAGCTTCCCGAAGAATTGGATGTTGGTCCATGATCGTGGATCGAAAATATACGCGCCACTAAACACCGAAGATTCGTTGTTTTGCCCGCTAGCCCGTATATGGCAACAAGGATCTCGAACGATGGCGGGGAGCCTCATCCTGCGCGTAGTTGCGGGGACAAGACCCCTGCTGTGCGGGGGCAAGCGCAGGGTCGGGCGGCTATGCGCCGCGCTGGAGCGATGAAAAAGAGGGTCAGCGTCAGTGACTCCGACCGCCTTTTTCTGTTGAGTGAAGCGCATATTCAGGCGTTCGTGACCGAGCCAGCACCGAGACAAGCGGAACTGCGGAAACAAAACGTCGCACTGAACATGTATCGAACTCGATATCCCACACAACATTAGATCCTGTTTCTGCTGCTTTGGTGCACTATGCCGGCTAGATCTCCCGTCACGCCCACTTCTCGGGCCCGGCTTGACCCGGCGGCAGCGCCGGTTACCCTGATCAAGGGAGTGGGCCGGCAGCTGGCCGCGAAACTAGCACGCCTGGGGATTCATAGCGTTCAGGATCTGCTGTTTCACCTACCGTCCCGCTACCAGGATCGCACCCGGGTCACCCCCATCGGTGCCGCGCGGCTGGGGACCGAGGTCGTCGTGGTCGGGCAGGTTGAGCACACTGGGGTTGCGTACGGACGCAGGCGCAGCATGTTGTGTCGAATCAGTGATGGCACCGGCTCGCTGACCATGCGGTTGTTTCACTTCAGCGCATCGCAGCAGGAACGTCTCGTCCAAGGCAAATGGTTGAAATGCTTTGGCGAGATCCGGCGGGGTCCGGTGACCCTGGAGATGGTGCATCCCGAGTATGAGGTGACCGGTCAAAAACCCAAAGTGGACAGCGGTGAAGGATTGACCCCGATCTACCCGGCCACGGAGGGGGTCGGTCAGGGCCAATTGCGCCGCATAACCGGTGAGTCCTTGAACCACTTTCTCGATCGCGTGGCTGAACTGCTTCCCGAATCCGTATTGAACGCATTGGATTATCCGACCCTGCAGACCGCTTTGCACTATGTTCATCGTCCACCGTCAGATGCCGACACCGAACGGTTGCAGGCCGGCACAAATCCCGCGCAGCAACGGCTGGCCTTTGAGGAGCTGCTTGCCCATCATTTGAGTTTGCGGCTTGCGCGCCGGCAGCGCCGAGCTCAACCGGCGCCGACAATGAGCGACGACAACGGCTTACTGGATGCATTCTGGGATAAATTGGACTTTGTCCCGACGCATGCGCAGCGAAAAGCATGCGCCGAGATATTGCAAGACCTCAGCAAGCCGATACCAATGTTGCGATTGTTACAAGGCGATGTGGGTTCAGGTAAGACGGTGGTTGCCGGCGCGGCGGTTACCCGTGTGCTCGACAACCGCTGTCAAGCTGCGGTCATGGCGCCGACCGAGCTTCTGGCGGAGCAACATTACCGTACTTTTTCAAGCTGGTTTGGTCCTTTAAACACTAAGGTTGGCTGGTTATCCAGCCGCGTGAGCGGTCGCCAGCGTCGGCAGGTGCTCGATGCACTGGGTTCGGGCGACATTCACGTAGTCATTGGAACCCACGCATTGTTCCAACAAGGCGTTGAGTTTCAACGCCTGGGTCTGATCGTGGTTGACGAACAGCATCGTTTCGGTGTCGATCAGCGCCTGGCATTGCGGGATAAAGGCACCACCAGCGACTGTGTCCCACATCAACTGGTTATGACAGCGACACCTATCCCGCGCACCCTGGCGATGACGTTCTACGCCGACCTTGATGTGTCGAGTATAGAGGAATTACCACCAGGCCGGCAGCCGGTAGAGACCGTGGTGGTGCGCGAGGCACGGCGCGCAGAAGTAGTGGCGCGCGTGGAGTCCGCTTGCCGCCAGGGCCGACAGGCATACTGGGTATGTCCCATCATTGACGAGTCCGAAGTGCTGGAGGTGCAGGCCGCGACCGAGATGGAGACGGCCTTAACACAGTCATTACCGAAGCTGCGAATTGGATTAGTGCACGGGCGCATGAAACCACAGCACAAGGAAGCGGTGATGGAACGGTTCCGCAACGGGCAGGTAGATTTGTTGGTAGCCACCACGGTCATCGAGGTCGGTGTCGACGTCCCGAACGCCAGCTTGATGGTCATCGAAAACGCCGAGCGCTTGGGGCTCGCGCAACTTCATCAGTTGCGGGGGCGAGTCGGACGAGGTAGTGATCAGGCGTGTTGCGTGTTGATGTACCGTCCGCCGCTCAGTACTCATGCCAAGACCCGGCTAGCCACGCTGCGCAATACCACCGACGGCTTCGAAATCGCGCGCAAGGACTTGGAATTACGTGGTCCGGGCGAGGTGTTGGGTACTCGGCAGACGGGTTTGATGAATTTGATGATTGCCGATCTGGTACGTGACCATGGCTTGTTACCGAAGGTCGAGCAAGTCGGACGCTTGCTTATGGACGAGCACCCCGGCAACACCCGGGCGCTGATGTCGCGATGGGTGGGTCACGGCGAGGGCTATGTGAATGTTTAGCGTTGTCGTTGGCCGCATCCAGCAGTATGCCTTGCTGATGCGCATCGACCGTCCCATCGGCACCTTATTGCTGCTGTGGCCCAGCTTGTGGGGGCTGTGGATGGCTGCTCAGGGACGTCCACAACCCTGGATATTGGTCGTGTTTCTAAGTGGCGTGTTCCTTATGCGCTCTGCCGGATGCGTGATTAATGATTACGCCGACCGGGAGTTTGACCCTTTTGTGGCGCGTACCCGTGACCGGCCGATAGCAGCCGGTCGGGTGTCGTCCAAAGAGGCGCTGTTGTTGTTTACCGCGCTGTGTGCCCTGGCCTTGATTCTGGTGATGACATTGAACAGATTGACCATCGCATTATCGGTAGCGGGTGTTGCCATGGCGACTGTCTATCCATTCACCAAGCGATACATCTATCACCCCCAGTTCATCCTTGGGATAGCATTTTCCTGGGGTATTCCCATGGCGTTTGCGGCGCAGACCAATAACGTACCGGCAATTGCATGGTGGTTGGTAACGGCGAACATTTCATGGGTACTGGCTTACGACACGATCTACGCGATGGTAGATCGCGCAGACGATCTGCGAATCGGTGTTAAGTCGACCGCTATCCTTTTCGGTCGCTACGATCGAGCGCTGATCGCGCTGTTCCAGTTGTTCACCCTCATTGTCCTTTTCTATATTGGAAACCGCGTCAACCTGGATGGGTATTACTACGGGGGATTGATCATCGCCACCGGATTCGCAGTTTATCAGCAAATGCTAATACGTAATCGCCAAGAGGAAGGCTGTTTCAAAGCGTTTCTCAATAACGCTTGGTTCGGCGCCGCGGTGTTCATGGGCCTGGTTCTCAGTTATCTCTAGCCCGTATGGCGCCTCAAGGTGCCCCGCGACTATTCATGGTACCCACCTAAGAGCTCCGCAGCGTCACCTCGATGAACTAGCGCCGTACGAGTCTCCAGGTTATTTAGGGAGAATAGTCGCGGGGCTATCCCGGCCCTGGGCTCGATCTCGAACCTCCGTCCTTGCGCTTGTCCCCGCAAAGCAGGGGAAAACCACGCGCAGCACAAGCACTGCGTCTTCGCGCAGCACAAGCACTGCGACTTCGCGCAGCACAAGCACTGCGTCTTCGCGCAGCACAAGTCCCGTCACCAACTTCCAGGATCCATGGTGGTATTGAGTGCCGGTCCACGTGCAAGGTGGCGTCACCGCCACGATACGGGTTATCCTAAAGGCTCATAACCATTAAAAGGCTACATGGCCCCAGGAGATAACAATGCGGTCGATTCTAGTGGTTAACCCTAAAGGCGGCTGCGGAAAAACAACCATCGCCACCAATCTTGCTACCTATTATGGCGTTTGGGGGGTTCCCACTGCCCTCGTAGATGTGGATCCGCAACAATCCTCTATGGAATGGCTCGATGTGAGGCCCGAAAACTACACCAAGATACACGGGCTGTCGGCCTTGAGTGGCCACATCACGCTGCCCAATGGCACCAAACGGGTTATCTACGATGCCCCGGCCCGATCCAAGACCGATAAAGTCGTCGAGTTGATGAAGCTGACCGAGGCAGTGGTCATTCCGGTGTTGCCGTCTCCAATCGATATCCGTGCGGCGGCGCATTTTGTTGGTGACCTACTGGTAAAAGGTCATTTGCGGCAAAGCAAAAAGCTTGTCGGCGTAGTGGCTAACCGGGTACGAGAAAACACGCTGGTATATCATGACCTCGAAAAATTTCTCAAAAGTCTAGATATACCCTTCGTTACCACGCTACGGGATACGCAGAATTATGTGCGCGCCGCGGCTCGTGGGGTCGGCATTTTTGAAATGGGGCCGTCCGCAGTGGAGCAAGATATCAAGCAGTGGCGGCCGTTGATCAACTGGATCGAAGGTAAAAAGGTTATCCGTAAATAACCCGTTCGGCGCCGCAACATTGGGGCTAGTCTTCTCAGCCAGCTACCAAGATTCCGTCGTATACCGCGCCACCCTCACTGTCGGTGACCAGTAGTTCGGATCTAATCCAGCCTTGCGTTTGAGTTGTTGCAAGAAGCTGTTGCGTTCGGGAATGTTCTCCCACACGCTTGGTAAGAACGTTCCTCGACTGTTGCCTTCGGTTAGAATCAAACCATCGATCCCGGGCCGCAGTTGATCAAGAAGTTCTTGTTGTGAACCAAATGTGATCGGTTCGGGAGGCGACAAAATCGAGATATGAATGTGCAGTTCCAGGAACTCATCTGGAGCCAGCTGGGAAAATCGGGGATCACGAAACGCTGCGGCATAGGCATTATGCGCGACATCTTCGACCAATGGCCTGGTCGCCTCGAGGCTGCCGATGCAACCGCGCAGGTCGCCATTTTTTTTAAGTGTTATGAAGCTGGCCTGTGCTGACCGCAAAGCTTCCGGCCATTCCTCGAGGGTAACCGGCAGCGGACCCCCATGGTCCAATCCGTGTTTAATGGACTGTTGAGCGAGTTCGGTGAGCCGGGTGCGTTCAGCCTTGGGCAGCGAGCGGTTTGGAAGTGCTTCGTAGAGCGAATACGCGCCGTAACCCACTACTTGATCCCGGGGGCCTGCGGTGTCGCCGGAGTTACGGATATCCAGGGTTTCAACCTGCAGACGGTGGTGGGTGGCGGCGCGCAATAACCCGCGGACCGGAATTTGACCACAGGCATGTTCTCCGCTGAGGTTGTCTGGATCGAATTGCTCAATTCGGTCGGTGGTATAACTATCAAGTTTCTGGGCCGTAGCGTAATCATGGTAGTGGCTGAGATCAGAACTAATAACAATCAGCGTCTCGGGTCCCCCCCATAGGATCTCGAGTAGCCGTTCGATCTGCGTTGGTTGGGCGCCCCCGACCGCGAAGGGAAGCAACACGAACTTATCCAGCACGATCTGCAAGAACGGCAGATGTACTTCGAGACTGTGTTCCAGCGCGTGAGCCTCGTCCATGTAGAATACAAAATCCAGGTCGTTAACGAGCCCTGCGACGGTGTCTCGGTCTACCGGAACGTCCCCCAGCGGTGATGCAAATGCACGCGCCGAGCTCGCCGCAATGCCACTGACCGCCACGCGGTGGGCTGGACCCAGCAATACCACGCGAGTGATACGGTCTCGCAATGATGTGACCGCGGCGTAGGCCGAGCCCGCCACAGGCCCGGAATAGACGTAGCCGGCGTGGGGGGCTATGAGGGCCTTGGGCGCGTGGTGGGCGGGTTTTGCATCACGCAAAAAATCCTCCACCTGGTTGCGCAGCAAACAGGGGTCATCGGTGTAGAAGGTGCCCGCCACCGCAGGCTGTCGAATCTCTGTCATTGCAGACCCCGATGGGTGCTTAGCGATATACTAACATTTTCATTCTGGTGCCATGAACGCTGTCCCTCTTGAATTAAAGGCCCTTGATGCCGATGTGTAAAGCCCCCATTTGCTAATAGTATGGATCCGGTGAACGATACGGTTGCGACCAAATACTGGCATGTCCTCGATGATGGACGGGTGCAGTGCGACCTGTGTCCTCGTTTTTGCCATTTACGGGAAGGACAGCGCGGCTTGTGTTTCGTACGTATGCGTCAGGGAGACCAGGTCGTCCTAACGACCTACGGACGGTCCAGCGGATTCTGTGTTGATCCGATCGAGAAAAAGCCCCTCAATCACTTTTTTCCCGGAACCAGCGTCCTGTCTTTTGGCACCGCAGGATGTAATTTGGCGTGTAAATTTTGTCAGAACTGGGATATCAGCAAATCCCGTCAGACCGATACCCTGGCGGACAGCGCCTCCCCGCAACATATCGCTGACGTCGCCAAACAGTTGGATTGCCGCAGCGTTGCGTTCACCTACAACGATCCGGTAATCTTTCACGAGTATGCCGTCGATATCGCACAAGCCTGTCACCAGCAGGACGTCAAGACCGTGGCAGTCACCGCGGGTTATGTGTGCCCCGAGCCACGCGAGGAGTTCTACCGGCATATGGACGCCGCGGATGTGGATCTCAAAGCGTTCACCGAAAGGTTCTATAAAAAGATCTGCGGCGGCTCGTTGCAGCCGGTTCTGGAGACACTGGAGTATCTCAAGCACGAGACCGATGTGTGGTTTGAGCTGACAACCTTATTGATCCCGGGGGAGAACGATTCACAACCGGAGATCGAGGAAATGACGCAGTGGGTTGTAGAGCATTTGGGACCCGATGTGCCGATGCACTTTACCGCGTTTCACCCGGATTGGAAGATGCGTGACAAGTCGCCGACACCGCCGAAAACACTGATGGCGGCGAGGCAGATCGCCCTTAAAAACGGTGTACGTTACGCGTATACCGGAAATGTGCACGACGAAGCGGGAGGCAGCACCTATTGCCACCAATGCGGGATCAAACTGATCGGTCGCGATTGGTATGAGCTGCACGACTGGAATCTCGACGACAGCGGTCACTGCCGGGCCTGCGGCACCCGGTGTGCCGGTGCATTCGCGGGGCCACCCGGCAACTGGGGCCGCCGGCGCCTGCCGGTGCGCATGAGTGCCAGCGTGTGATGCGTATTAATGACTGGCGCTAATCGGTGCGGCACGATGTAACTGGGTTGGCTTGCGAAGTTCCCGCGCTCGGTTTCAACCATCATCACCGTATATACGGATGTTTGCTTGGCCACGCCTGATCCCGCGAGTCACGTATTTCACGCATTGGCGGCCAGTGGCAGCAAAGCGCGGGCGCCGTAAATCCAGGCTCCGCTGGAGGCAACTCAGACACGACATTCGAATGTGAGAGGAGAGATCTGATGACAGATTCAACATATGGGTTCAGCATACAGGTATCGGGTAGTTTTGGTGACGTTGTGTCCCGCGTCACTGCCGAATTGGCGAAGCAGGGTTTCGGTGTGTTGACTGAGATCGATGTCAAGGCCACTTTGAAAAAGAAGCTGGGTGTCGATAAGCGTCCTTATGTCATCCTCGGGGCCTGTAATCCAACTCTCGCCAATCAGGCATTGGACACGGAACCCGATATCGGCCTATTACTGCCGTGCAACGTGGTGGTGCGCGAGGATAATGGCGACGTCACCGTGGCATTCATGGACCCGGCGGCGGTGCTGGGGATCGTGCAGCGCCCGGAGTTGGCTGAACTTGGAAAGCAGGTTCGCGACCGGCTGGAGCGCGTACGTGATGCCTTGAGTCCGGTATAGGCCGATTCAACTGCGCTCACTGGCCCGCAAAAGTCACTGCACCGTGGGACAATACACAACGGTTGCCGCGTGACTACATAGAGCGAACCTGGTAACAGCAACATGAAATTATGATGGGTGTTGATGAGTTCATATTGCGAAACGAGGGGCTGATTCGAGTCGGTTTTTTCCTGGGTGTATTCGCGCTCATGGCATGGTGGGAGATCATCGCACCAAGGCGGCCGCTGTTGGTGTCCAAGCTGCGTCGCTGGCTTAGCAACATCGGTATCGTGGCCTTGAATACTGTCCTGTTGCGCTTGATATTCCCGGCGGCGGCGATCGGGGCGACGTTGTTCGCGGCCGAGCGTGGTTGGGGGGTGCTCAACTACCTATCGTTTCCCGGCGCGATTGACGTGCTGGTATCGATTCTCGTCTTGGATCTGGCGATCTATCTACAACATGTTATGTTTCATGCGGTACCTGCATTTTGGCGCCTCCACCGGGTACATCACGCAGACCTCGATTTCGATGTCACCACCGGCGCTCGTTTTCATCCCATCGAGATATTGTTATCGATGTGCATCAAATTCGGGGTGATCTTTGCCCTCGGTCCGCCGGTGCTCGGAGTACTGATCTTCGAAGTGCTCCTCAACGCCACCTCCATGTTCAATCACGCTAACGTGAGTATGCCGGATTCCGTGGATGCCAGACTGCGCTGGTTGGTGGTGACGCCGGACATGCATCGCGTACATCACTCAGTGAAGCGTCATGAGACCAATAGCAATTTTGGGTTCAACCTGCCTTGGTGGGATCGGTTGTTCGGCACCTACCGAGCGCAGCCGGATGGCGGTCACACCGCGATGACCATTGGTATCGATACGTTTCGCGATGTCGGCGTGTGTGTTGATTTACCTCGCATGCTATGGATTCCCTTCCGGCGCGACACCGGCGTGTATCCGATCGGGCGGCGCCCCGATTCTCCCTGATTGACACAAATCCTCCGCGGAATATGCGGGTATGAGATTGTGGGCCAATCTGAATGGAGCGAAAAATTCCAGGACACGCCGTGAACGGCGCCGGTATTGCACCAAGCATCCCGAATGATGGCGACGGTCCAAGTTGTCTCCCCCATTCAGCGGATTTCAGCTCCTATCGTTCTTGAGTAAACGCGATTTGTATCTGATCCCAAACTCGGGGTTCCACGCGATATGGGGGTCAGGCTGGGACGTCCGGGTTCAGGCCATAAGTGCCAGTGATGCTGGCCTGGTCCAACACATGATTTACGATGGCGTTGAGAACGTCGTTGCCGCCGAAATCACCATCCACTGGGCACCGCTCGAGGTCCAGTGCGTAAACCGTAAACACATAGCGATGCCTGATGGCATCGTTCCATGGTGGGCAGGGACCATCATAGCCGCAGTACTTTCCCGACATATCGGCGTCACCGGCGAACCAATTCGTATAGTCGTTCAATCCGCGGCGTGAGCCGCCGGGGCCCGCGGTCTGATCCTTTCCACGTGTGGTAACGCCGTCGGAATCCGAGCCGACTTGGATCTCCGTCAACGTTACTGGAATATCGGTCAGCACCCAATGGTAGAAATCGGTACGGGGGAGATCCGCCGGCACCGTACGGCCTTCCTGGTTGACATCATCGGGTTTGCTCGGCACATCCGGATCGACGCAGATCAACACGAAGGACATTGTGCCCTCCGGCGCCCCGCGCCAGCTTAGGTGTGGGTTACGGTTCTGCGCGAGCCCTACATGGGATTCGGGGTCCGGCAAGCAAAACGCGAACTCACTTGGAATGGGTGCGCCATCGGAAAAGCTGTCACTGCTGATGTGCATAGTTACCTCCTATTGTGGTCATGTCGTCAATCATGTCGACGCGCCACTAGCGCGCTTACACGAAGATAGAATTTTTAGTTAGTCTTTGCGCTCACGTTGATCGTCACCCGCGGGATTATCGCCCTGGGTTGCGCGATGGATGCGGGTAATCCTGGTGTTCTCGCCGGAGGCCGACTCGAGCCGGTCAGAGCGGGGGGCGTCTGTCTCGCTCTTATCATCCCGGATGTGTATGTCGCGTTGTGGAAATGGTATCTCGATGCCGGCCTCGTCGAACGCTTTTTTGATGGCGAAACGTAAATCGCTGGCCGTACGTAGGCGGCGGTCGATATCGCGAATGTAAAATCGTAGCTCGAAGTCCAATGAGCTGTTACCAAATTCCCTGAAGATGACTTGTGGAACCGGCCGACCGAGCACTTCGGTATTTTCATCGACACATTTGAGCAACACCTCACGAACTCGCTCGGGATCGGAACCATAGGACACGCCAACTGGAATGATCACGCGTCCTACCTTGCTCTTGTGCATCCAGTTAACGACTTCCGATGTCACAAGATTGCTGTTAGGAACGATCAGAGACGCATTGTCGAAGGTCTGGATCTCGGTAGAGATCACGTTGATTCGTTTGACATAGCCCTCTTGGTTTCCAAGCACAATCCAGTCGCCGGCCTTGATCGGACGTTGAATGAGTAAG
>CAMYMN010000017.1:0-79185 GCA_947259395.1 uncultured Gammaproteobacteria bacterium
GCTGGCGTGGACGTGCTGTCTCAGGAACCGCCGGTCAACGGTAATCCGCTACTGGACGGGGACATTCCCAACCTAATTGTCACCCCGCATATCGCATGGGCGAGCCGAGAATCACGACAGCGCGTCGTGGATATCGTGGTTGACAATATTTGCGCGTATTTGAACGGCCGACCACAGAACGTGGTGGCGTAAACGCGATCAACTCTGAACGCAGGTCGGTCGAGAATCAACTCCAGGTGGGAGACGGTATCCTTTTCGACGTGTTACCACCCTTATCGTTATATGTTCATTTACCGTGGTGTGAAAGCAAGTGTCCGTATTGCGATTTCAATTCTCACCCTCTGCGAAGTGAGCTTCCGGAGTCCGCATATGTTGATGCATTAATGTCAGACCTGGAACTCCACCTTCCCGAGGTATGGGGCCGGAGCTTGACATCCGTTTTCATAGGTGGGGGCACTCCAAGTCTGTTCAGCGAACGGTGGGTGCACCGCTTGATCTCTGGGATACGCGCCACGATGCCCTGCACGCCGGGCATGGAGATAAGCTTGGAGGCCAATCCCGGAAGCTGCGACGTACAAAAGTTTGCAGGTTTTCGAGACGCTGGCGTGAATCGAATTTCAATCGGGATCCAGAGTTTCCACAACCGGCAGTTAAAACGCCTCGGCAGGATTCATGATCGCGCTGAGGCCCTCGCGGCGGCGGAATCGGCACACACCGCAGGCTTCGACAATGTCAACCTCGACTTGATGTTTGGTCTGCCCGACCAAACCGTGCAGCAGGCGCTATGTGATATCGATACCGCCATCAATAAACAACCGACGCATATATCGTGCTACCAGCTCACGCTCGAACCGAATACGTGGTTTTATCGTCACCCGCCGACATTACCTACCGAGGACGAGACATGGGAAATGCAACTCGCCATTCAGTCACGGTTAACTACTTCCGGATTCTATCGGTACGAGGTCTCGGCATACACCAAAGATGGCCGTCAATGTAAGCACAATCTCAACTACTGGCAATTTGGTGACTATGTCGGTATTGGCGCCGGCGCTCACTCGAAGATTTCCTTCGCTGATCGGGTAATGCGAAGCATGAAAATTAAGCATCCGAATAACTACTTGAAGCACGCGTCGATAAACGCGCGGGTTGCCAAGTCATACGAATTGACAGCGCCGGAGCTATGCTTTGAATTCCTGATGAACGCCTTGCGGTTGCCACAGGGTTTCTCGCCAGTTCTGTTTGAACAACGCACCGGACAATCCTCGGCAGTGGTGTCACCGGCTTTTTCCGAGCTTCAGCGGGACGGCCTATTGCAAGTCGATCGCGATCGGGTGAAGGCTACGGACAAAGGCTTCCGCTATCTCGATGAGGTGCTCGTACGGCTGTTGCCCGAAGGTACGACCAGTGAGGCGCGGCCATAAATATGTTCCACATCGTGCTTTACCAGCCCGAGATACCTCCCAACACTGGAAATGTTATTCGTTTGTGCGCCAATACGGGGTGTCGTTTACATCTAATCGAACCATTGGGTTTTGCGCCCAACAACGCCAAATTACGCCGCGCCGGTCTGGACTACGGTGATTGGGAATCTATCAGTAGACACCCATCCGTGGCCGCGTTTTTAAAGGCAGAGGCGTTCCCACGCCTGTTTACGATGTCGACCCACAACGCCATCCTTTACACCAGGCCGCGATACCAAATCGAAGACGCATTTTTGTTCGGACCTGAAACCCGCGGGCTGCCTGCGGCGCTGCGTGACTCAGTGACGGAACAGCAACGTATTACGCTGCCCATGACGCCAAACAATCGCTCATTGAATCTGTCCAATGCGGTGAGCGCGGTGGTGTTCGAGGCTTGGCGGCAGTTGGGGTTTGCAGGGGCATCCCAATAGTGCCGATACTTCATTGCTTGATACTACGCGGTGATATTGATAAACCATCATCACTAAATCCATTGATGGTCCGACAATCGGTGATGATCGTGCTTATCATTTGTATAGTTTGATCTCCTGCGTCAGCATCTCGATAGCACGCCGGTATCGATCATAACCTCTACCTGCTTTGTCGTTGTACTTGTCTCTCTTGGAACTTGCCAAAATATGCCTGATCGAAGACTGCTACGCACCAACGGTCATTGGTATGTGAACTCGTAGACATATTTATCGGGCGTGATGGCCGTTTTCTCTCCCAGCAATCGAACATTGAGATAAGCAGCTTCCACCCGCAGTTTCCTATTCTCTTGAGACTCGATTACTGCAGGATACTCGTAATCTGTGGCGATGACGTTAAATCCCATTTGCGTTCCAAACAGACTCGCCAATGCCTGCCTCGTAAAACGAAAATAGTCCTGCGGGTATGAATGAATCGGATAAGTCTGATGTGTCTGGACAAACAACAGACCGCCTAGAGCCAAGCTCTTCATTATCTCGTGAGCCGCCCGATGCGGATATTTGAAGTGCTCAAAAGTCGAGCACGACAAAATGACATCGAAGGACTCGGTGCCTACAATTGTCGACAATTGATGCACATCGGCGACAACATCGACGTCCACACCTGGGCGCAAATCGCTGCCCAGGTACGTCCCCGCATGGGGGACCCACTCGGTGTGTTTCGTGGAACGATCGCGGCGGGACCGCTTGGTGCCAAGTTCCAGCACCCGGGGAGAAGACAACCCCTGACACCGCGCGATGAATGCTTCCAGTACATCCGGCGATGAACGCTCATGACGTCGCAAATGTCCGACGATAATCCGCCGCAAGGGGGTGGGCACGTGATGCAGGTAGGCGTCAAACAAGCGCCTCACCTGTTGTTTGAGCAGCCCTTCCTTCAATAGCGCTGAATCATCGTTTTTGAACGCCATGATTACGCCCCCCCGTTGCTGGGGCCGCGCCCTATCACTCTGTTCCGCTGTCGGCTATCGGTCGGTTAATTCCTGTCACGCTTGTTGGGTCGCGCCGGAGTTGCGGCGATGTTCGGTTACGATGAATATAGGGCTTTTCTCAGACCCAGCTTTTACATCCCCATACCCATTTGTATGTATCCGGTCGGACACGCCTCGTGACATATGTGACATCCGGTGCAACGCGTATAGTCCGTGAACATCACCTCACCCTTGGGACGTTTCTTGCTGCGGAAGATGGCCTCTTGAGGGCAATAAACCCGGCACTGATCACAGACGTTACATTGGCCACAGCTCATGCAACGGGCCACCTCCGCCAACGCCTGCTCAGAGGACAGCGCCGCTTTGATCTCCTTGAATCCGGCGACCGCCTCGTCGATCTCGATCTCCGTCTCCTCGTTGCGCGGGCTGGGCTCGTAGTACTCGAGCCGCAGGTCGGTATGTTTCACCGCGGTGCCCATGTGCGGCTTTTTATATTCTTTGCCCCGCAGATAGGCATCCATGGCCCGCGCCGCGACGCGGCCTTCGCCGACCGCCTTGGCTGAAATCCCCAGGCCCAAGACATCGCCACCGGCATAGGTGCCGGGCTGAGGCGTGGCCTGAATGCTATTGGCGTCCACCCAGCCCCACTTGTTGGCCAGTTCCGCCATCCCGCCCCGCAGTTCGGGCCGCTGTCCGATGCCGACCATGACCGTGTCCACCGGCAGGGTGTATTCCGATCCCTCGATGGGCACCGGCCGGCGGCGTCCCGACTCGTCGGGCTCCCCCAACTCCATACGAATACACTCGACCGCGGTGGCGCGTCCGCCCTCGGTAATAAAGCGCACCGGTGCGGATAGGTATTCGATGCGGATGCCCTCGGTCGCGGCGGCGTCGACATCCTCTGAGATCGCGGGCATTTCTTCCCGCGTGCGGCGATACACGATCACCACCTCAGAGTATTTGGACACCCGCTTGGTGACCCGCGCCGCATCCACCATGGTCTTGTCGGAGATCGTATCCTGCACCGCCACTTGCGCCTTGACCGCCTTATCGAGTTCCTCCTTATCAACATCCTGGGCTGCCGCGATATCCTGTTCCTCGCGTTTCAGTGCCTGCAGACGCAACGAGACCCGTGCCGCGTCAACCGCGCTGTCGCCACCACCGATGACCACAACCCGGTTGCCGATCTCCACCTCGGCCCCGGTGTTGACCCGATTCAGGAAGCTGGCAGCGGTGAATATATTGGCCGACTGTTCCCCGGGCACGCCCATATCGGCGCCCTTATGGGCACCGCCGGCGATGTACACCGCATCGTGGTCTCGGCGCACGTCTTCGAAAGGAAGATCTTCGCCAACCTTGACGTTGCACTTGAGCGTCACACCCAGGTCCAGAATCTTTTGTATTTCACCATCGAGCACATCTTTGGGCAGGCGGTAGGGGGGAATGCCGTAACGTAACATGCCTCCCGGATTCTCGAAGGCCTCGTACATGGTGACCTGATAACCCCGGCGTGCCATCTGATACGCGGCGGACAATCCGGAAGGCCCGGTGCCGATGACCGCCACCTTTTGCGGTTTCACCTCGTCGGTGAGCCGCTTCAGTTTGAGTTTGTGTTTCAGGCCATAATCACCGATAAAGCGTTCCATATTGTTGATGGCAACGGCTCCGTCGTCCTTGTATTTGCGATTGCATTCCGATTCACAGGGGTGGGGACAGATCCTACCGTGCACCGCCGGCAGGGGATTCTTGTCGGTAAGAATCTCCCACGCCTCTTTCAATGCCTCGTCGACCGTTTTTCCGAAAAAGTCCGCTTGCTCGATAACGCTAAGATAACCGCGTATGTCCTCGCTCGCCGGGCATTGGTTACGGCACGGCGGGAGGCGCTGGGTATAGACCGGACACTTCCAGCTACGTCCGTTGCGGACGACGATTTCATCGGCGTCATACGGCGCGAGCATTCCCTCGACCTGTTCGCGCGAGAAACCATCACGAAAAATAGTGGTTTCCATTTACCTGGTACCTCTTCGTCTTATTGTGTTGACAGTTAGATCCTAACGTGTGTTGACCGGTTGTAGGTCCACATCGCGTTCGGACCGTCTTCGATGTGATATTTGGTAAACGGAAAGCCGGTCTTTTCAAAAAACCGCTGCCACCCAATCCGCTCGATCCACTCGCCGACGCGCTCCCAGTCTTTGGCTCCCTCCCGATAGGCGTCAAGGATGGTACGCACCGCATCCGAAACCTCGGGCCAGCGCGGCGGGTTGTTGGGCAATCCCCACACCGCGAGCTTCATCAGCGACGGCCCGCCACGGGTGTTGGCACCCTTTCCACCCACCCAGATGGAGAGCGTATCGGTGTCCGCATCGCGGATCTCCATGCTCGGGCACTGACCATGGCAGGCCCCGCAGTACATACATTTCTCGTCTACCACCTCGACCGTCGGATTGCCGTTCACGACAGTGGGGCGGATGGCCGCCACTGGACAGATGGCCACCACCTTGGGCAGTTCGCAGATCTGCATATTGTTGTGGTTGATGCGCGGCGCATGGTGATGCTGAACGATGATCGCGATGTCCGAATGACGGCCGCAGTTGATCTGGCAGCAGGACGTGGAGATCTTCACCCGATTGGGGAAGTTCTCGTTCTCAAATTCATCGATAAGATCATCCATCATCGCCTTGACCGCGCCGGCAGCGTCCGTCGCCGGCAGGTTGCAGTGCAGCCATCCCTGGGTATGGGCGATGTTCGAGATCGACGCGCCGGTACCGCCGATCGGGAATCCCAGTTCGGTCTTGATCGCTTCAATCAGTGGCTCTATGTCCTGCTCCTTGGTCAAACTGAATTCCACATTGGTGCGCATACTGAAGCGCAGGAAACCGTCACAATATCGGTCGGCGATATCACAGATCTTACGTATCGTCGTAGGGCTCATGGTGCGCGGCGAACCCGCGCGCACCGTGTACAGCTTATCGCCGTTCTCCGCGGTGTAGACCAACACCCCTGGCCGGATTCGTTCGTGCTCCACCCACTTGCCGTAGTTTTTTGCCATGGCAGGATGGAGGCACTGGGTGTAATCGGGTGCCCCTTGGTCCCGTGGTGCCAATTTGGTAGCGCTCATGAGTTTTCCCCCCTCAAGCTTCTTGTGTATGTCTGCATAAAAGTCGTTTCCTGCACTCGTTTAGCTGCTCGATTCCCTGGATTCCGGTTCCCGGTTCCAGACCGTGGGCTGCTGCTCGCGTTCGCCCTCGAAATCGCCGGGCGCCAGCTCCTCGAAATTAATGTAGGGGCTGGTGCGCGTGGATTGCACCATCCGCGGATCCGGTTCTATACCGCAACCCTCCAGGAAGGTACCCAGACCCACGCGCGCGATGAACTCGCCGATACGCTCGTGATCCATGCCGTTGTCATTCCAGAATTCCCACATCCGGTCGATCAGGTCGGTGAGGTTTTCAAAGTCCTCGTCGGTTTCCAACTTTAGAAACGGCACGATGACCGAACTCATGGTGTCGCCGATCTTCAACGTGCGCTTAGCACCAAGACAAATTGTTACCCCTTGGTCTTTCCCGGGCTTCAGCGCCTTGTGCATGACGTTGATGCAGTGCATGCAACGCACGCAGTTCTCATCGTCCACCACCAGTTCCTTGCCTTTCAAGGAGAGGCAACGGGTCGGACAGCGGGTGATCACGTTGTCGATAACGTGTTCTACGCCTTTTTCGTCGATGTATTCGGCCACTTTTTCCTGGTCGACCTGCATCGGGCCGCGCCAGGTGCCGATGATGGGCATATCGGAGCCGATCATGGCATTGGCGCAGTCATTGGCGCAGCCGGAGATCTTGATCTTGAACTTGTACATGAACTCCGGCCGGTGGAGAAAATCAATGTAGTGGTTGGTGAGGAACCGGCTGGTCTTCATGGTGTCGAAACAAGCCATCTCACAACGGGCCTGTCCCACACAACACTGCAGACTGCGCAGCGCCGCTCCCGAGCCCCCTAAGTCCCAGCCGTTGGCCATCAGGTCCTCGGCCGCGGCGAAAGTGGACTCATTATCGAACCCCAAGGCCAAGGCGTCGCCGGTCAGACCGTGTAGCTGAAGGATGCCCGCGCCGTGCCGCTCGCAGATGTCGGCTAGATTCCGCAATCGCTCAGTCGAATACACGAAGCCCGGTGGCGGAATGATGCGGATGGTGTGGAACTCGGCCAAGTCCGGATATTTATCCGCCTTTTCCGACAGGCGCGCGATGACCCCGCCGCCATAACCCGAGACATTCAAAACGGTACCGGTCCAGTAATTCCAGCGGTTCTCGTAGGATTCCTCGAGTTGATTCAACAACTGGGCGACCTGGGGTTTGGTTTCTGACCATTGTTTGAGATCGGAGACAAAGCTGGGCCACGGGCCGTCTTCCAGTTCATCTAGTAACGGGGTGTTCAACCCCGGATTCGTTCCTTTATCGTCTTTTTTCTTAGCCATCAACGGCCTCCTACTCAAGCTGAGGTTATCTATGCCCTAAACGCAAACACCGGCGATCGGACCAACCGAAACCGGGATGAGCATACGTTATTGAAATAAGGTCATACCTTTTGCTACCAAAAGACCGGCACCGTGTACTGCACATAGGGAATGCGCTAGCCGTCGTGCTCGGAAGGTAGTGGTTTAGGTAGTCCTGCTAATTTACACAACTCTGAAACGGGGTCGGAGGGAAACAACATATATAGAAATTTCTCATACTCCTTGTGCTCGTGGAACCTCTTTCCGATCTTGCCACCAAGTCTTTGCACCAGTACGTGCATGGTCGGATGAACCTGATGCTCTTCGTAATAATCGCGAAAATAATCAATCAGCCCCATGTGTTCATCCTTTAACTCTATGCCGTCACGGTTGGCGATGGCCTCAGATACGTCTTCGGACCAATCCTCCCGATCAACGAGAAAACCCTCTTCATCGATCTCGATCGTCTTGCCGTTCACTTCAATCGCCATTAGCCTCCCCTCGAAAAAATCACTTGAAAAAACACCGACTGCCACGGGTTTCCTGGCACCGAATACAGAAGTCCCCTACGGACCGCCCCGCAAGCATTAGGTCACTACAAAATTATCGACAAGCCAGCACGACAATGAGGACTCTGACTGTCGATCACGTGTCGTGAAATATTCTCTCTCCCAGCGTTCGATTATGTTTCAGTTCTCCGTAACCGAGCCCGCTTCTCCTCGTCAGCGAAAGTGCTGTGGAGTACATAGCATACGATCTACAAATCGCGTATTGACTTATATCAATTTTGTTGTTGGGAACCAGGAGACAAGGGTTCCAGGCTTGGTGGTCCACTCACTCATTAACACTGTTTCTACCCCCATTAACCTTATTCCGCCTTGGGCTCGCGTCTGAACAGCTCCTCCACCGCCTTTTGCGGTGACAGTTCCTGGTAGATGACCTGGTAGACCTGCTCGGTGATTGGCATCTCCACGTCCAGGCTTTTTGCCATCGCGTATAGCTCACGAACCGTCTTCACGCCCTCGGCTTCCTGCCCGATCTCGGCGAGCACCTGCGGCAAGGGTTTGCCCTGCCCAAGACCGATACCGACGCGGCGATTGCGGGATTGGTTGTCGGTACAGGTCAGGATCAAGTCCCCGACCCCGGTCAGACCCATAAACGTCTGTGGCCGGCCACCGAGCGCGATACCCAGGCGGTTCATCTCAGCCAGTCCCCGGGTGATCAACGCCGCACGGGCGTTGGCGCCGAACCCAAGGCCATCGCTGATTCCCGCCGCCACCGCCATAACATTCTTAATTGCGCCACCGAGTTGCACGCCGGCCATATCCTGATTGGTGTATACCCGCACGCGATCATTGCGCAACCAAGCTGCGACTCGAATCGCGATCTTTGCGTCGTCCGATGCGACCGTGAGCGCCGTCGGTAACGCCTTGGCGACTTCGTTGGCGAAGCTGGGTCCGGAAATCACCGCTCGCGACACCGTGGTGCCGAGCAGTTCGGTCACTACCTCACTTAGCAACATCCCGCGGTGTGGATCGAATCCCTTGGTGCCCCAGGCCACGATCAATCCATCGCGGTCGGCGCGTGCCTCACCGATTCTTGATATCGTGGCGCGAAACGCATGGCTGGGGACGACCACTAGAAATTGATCGTTATGTTTAGCTAAACGATCTAGGTCGGTATCGACTTCGATTGAGTCCGGTAACGGCACACCCGGAAGATAGTCTTCATTTTCCCGCCTCGTCGCCAATCGCGCGACTTCCTCTTCATCGTGTCCCCACAGCGATACCTGAACATCATTGCGAGCCAAGAGTATCGCCAACGCCGTACCCCAGGAACCAGTCCCGAGTACAACCACGGCGTTAACGGCCGCTGACGGCTTTTGATCTAACATCAATTAATCAGAAAACGTAAATAGCCGCGGCCGGTCAGGCGCCCTGTGAATTCTTTTTCTTCGATTCAGCGTCCTTGGTTGTGACCTCGTCGGCATTGTCCTCCGCGGACTGATCGGGGGAAGTAGACGCCTGTTCCTCGATCTGCCGCTGCTTTTGGAGGTACAAGGCTTCGAAATTGACGGGGTTAATCAGGAGCTGTGGAAATCCTCCCTTGGCGACGAAATCCGAAACCGCTTCGCGGGCAAAGGGAAGGAGTGCGTTAGGGCACGCCACCTCCAATGCCAGTGGTAACTCCTGCTCACTGATGCCCATGATTTCGAACACCCCGGCTTGTTGCGCCTCTATCAAGAACGCGGTCTGATCACCGGATTTCGCGGTTACCGTCATGGTCAGTATCACCTCATAGAAACCGGACTCTTTACTCAAGACCGTGTGCCCAATGCGGATCTGAACGTCGATCTTCGGCGTCACGTCGGGTTGGACAAAGATCTGCGGCGCTTGGGGCGACTCAAAAGATACATCTTTGAGATATATTTTTCTTATTCCGAACTTCGCCTGACTTTGTTCTGACTCTGCCATCATGGGCTACCTCTGTGTGAATCTAACCTTTTTCCATTGGAAACTTTTCTTTCTCCCAGGCAAGCAATCCCCCCGCCAGGGTGTAGACCGTCTCGAAACCTTGTTTCGTAAGCAAGCGCGCTGCGCTTGCCGAGCGGTTACCGGCACGGCAGGCAATCACTATGGTCTTACTCTTATTCTTTCCCAGCTTACCGAGATCCCCGGATAATTTCTTCAGCGGGACGTTGACAGAATTTGGTATATGGGATTTCTTGAATTCATGGGGCTCGCTGACGTCTAGAATAATCGCGTCGTCGCGAAGCAAAGGGGGAAGCTCCAAGGCACTGACAGAGCGAATACCAGAGGCTCGCTGGCGGATCGGCTCTAGCAATAACATCACAATGATTGCAGCGGCCATGGCAAACAAATACCAGTTGTCAATTACGAATTGAACAGTCATTCTAAGATTTAGTACAACAGGCTACCGGCAACTGTAGGAAACCGCGGGGAGATTACCGGTTATGGACACCGTCAGCAACCGTGATGCGCCAGCGGGCGCTCCGGCATCGAGGTGCGACGATGCCGGGACCGGAACAATCGATCAGAGCTCAGGACTGGTACAGAACGCCAATCGCATAGTTTCCATGAGCCGTAAGATTCGTTGATCGCCGATACGATAGTAAACCTTGTTGGCGTCTTTACGGGATTCCAGAATCCCCTTATCACGCAGGATCGAGAGGTGTTGGGAGATATTGCTTTGCGAAGTGCCGACCATATCGACAAGGTCCTGCACGCTGGTTTCCTCGGCACCACCCAGGATGCATAGGATCTTGAGTCGTAACGGGTGCGCCATCGCCTTGAGCGATCGTGACGCGTGATGTATGTCCGCCTCACTGGCGAGTAGCATTTCAGCCGTGCTATTGCCAGAGGACGCGTTATCGGCACTGGATTTTGAGCTGCTCATAGAACCAGATCCTTACATATGCAAAAGTCTATTAGTACTCGATTATACACTAATATAATCAACTTAAAACCCTTTATAATCCCAAATCTGTGCAGTTTGGTATCGTCACACCCTGTATCGCGGCATTGTTGGCAGCGGCCCTTTGTGCTGGGTATCCGCGTGTGTCGACCGGTGCCGAAGAACATTCGTATGCCGCCCAATTGGAACGTCTGCGGGCCAGGATTCAGGTCCTCACAACCGACATTGAACGCGATAAAACCAAGCGGGACACCACCCAAGAAGCCTTGAACACCGTCGAGCGGGAGATCGCGAATATCAATACCCAGCTGCTCAACACCCGTAATCAACTCAAGCAACGAGGCCAACGCATCCAATGGCTGACGGCCGATTATCAGCGTCACCAACAACGTCTGTCTCAACAAACCGACAAATTCGGACGCCTCGTTTACGCCACGTACGTCATGGGGCGCCAGGGATATATCAAGATGCTGCTCAATCAGGAGGATCCAGCCAGACTCGGGCGGGCCATCACTTATTATCGCTATTTTGCCCGGGCCCGCGCGCAACAGATCGAGCAGATCAATCAGACACTGGCAACGTTACAAAACTTGAAAACGCGACTGGACACCGAAAACCGGGAACTTCAAGAACTAGAGAAGTCTCAAATACATAGCCGTACGACCCTGCATGAACGCCGCCGTGAGCGAGAATTGTTGCTCGGACGGCTCGACCAACGCATTGTCACCCAAGGCCAGGAACTGGACTCGTTGCGCCGCAACGAACGTCGCTTGCAACGATTGCTCGACGAGTTGACGGCGATGATGCGCGACGTTCCGGCCGAGTCTAGGGCGGACACACAATTCAGCCAAATGCGAGGAAAACTCCATCTACCGGTGCGCGGCAGGATCGGGGCGCGTTTCAATCAGCGTAAAAAGGGCAATATGCGCTGGAACGGATTGTTCCTAAATGCTCGGGAGGACCAAGCTGTGCGCGCCGTTTTCCATGGCCGGATCGCATTTGCCGATTGGCTACGTGGGTTTGGGTTATTATTAATAATTGACCATGGCGATGGCTACATGAGCCTGTATAGTCACAACAAGGTGTTATACAAACAGGTTGGAGATTGGGTGGAGACTGGGGAACCTGTCGCCGCAGTGGGTACCAGTGGCGGTTTGGCGAAGGCGGGATTATATTTTGAGATAAGGCATAACGGAAAACCACGAAATCCGTTGATTTGGTGCTCCGCAAAATGAGACCACCATCACGACGTGGCCCGAACAAACGTCCAAGCGACGGGAGATCAGTAGTATGAAAAGATTAGCTCATTATATTTTGATGTTGGCCTTGGGGGCCTCTATAGGGGTTGGTACAACGTTCTATAGAGATGTCCTGGCTGAGCGCGATGAGACATTGCGACCCCTGCCGCTGGATGAATTAAAGGTGTTCACCGAAGTATTCGGCAAAATCAAGACTGATTACGTGGAAGACGTCAAGGATGACAAACTCTTGGTTGACGCGATCCACGGTATGTTGTCTGGTCTCGACCCTCATTCCGCATACCTCGATCCGGAATCTTTTAAAGAGGTTCGCATCGGAACCGAGGGTAAGTTCGGAGGGCTTGGAATCGAGGTCACTATGGAGAATGGATTTGTCAAAGTGGTGGCGCCGATTGACGATACGCCGGCGGATCGTGCCGGACTCAAGGCCGGAGACCTCATTACTAGACTGGACGACACTCCGGTCAAGGGCATGACGCTGAACGAGGCGGTACGTCGGATGCGCGGCAAACCGAACACCAAGATAAAGCTGACCGTAGTGCGTGAAGATGAGCCGCAACCGCTGGAGTTCGTACTGAAGCGGGCGGTGATCAAGATTACCAGCGTCCGCAGCAGCATCTTGGAGGATGGCTACGGTTATCTACGTATCACGCAGTTTCAGTCGGCAACCGCCGATAATGTACGCCGCGAATTGGGCAAATTGAAAAAAGAGGTCGGTGGCAAGTTGAAAGGGCTGGTACTGGACCTGCGTAATAATCCAGGGGGCGTGCTGAACGGAGCCGTCGCAGTCAGCGACACATTTCTACGCAAGGGCTTAATCGTGAGCACCAAGGGGAGAATCGAGGATTCACAACTCAAGTTCACTGCCACACCCACCGATTATATTGACAATACACCGATGGTAGTGTTGGTAAACGGCGGTTCAGCTTCCGCGTCCGAGATTGTCGCCGGCGCGTTGCAAGATCACAAACGCGCCGTCATCTTGGGAACAAAGACTTTCGGTAAGGGCTCGGTACAGACTATTCTACCAATGAATAATGGTGCCGCATTGAAGATCACCACCGCGCGCTACTACACGCCCAAGGATCGTTCCATTCAAGCGTCTGGCATCTCGCCTGACGTCGTGGTAGAGGATCTAAAGATTGCCAAGGAACAGCGCAGTGGATCCCGGCGCATTCGCGAGGAGGACCTTGCGCGTCATCTCAAGAATGACAATGGCGATGAAGATGCCGCTGCCAACGACGGTGAGACAAAGAAGAAACCGTCCATCGATGATGACTTTCAATTACGTGAAGCGCTGAACCTGCTCAAGGGCGTGAATATCGTCGGTAGCCAAAACACCGGTTGAGCGGGTTTTAGCCTAGCAGTCTGTCGGACTTAGGTGATCGTAGCGAGGCTGGTGGGAAATCGAGTCCAGTTTGACGATTTATCGAGGCGAATAGCGAGCTATTTAACGAGAGAAATCGTTAAAGTGGGCCGACTTTCCCGCCGCCGCAGTAGATTAATCCTAAGCAGAGCCGCAAGGCGCGCTCATTCCGATAACTGCTTCAGGCGCCCGTCTTTTGATAACAATACAGCGATCGGTCGCGTGCCGCTGAAGTTTGCCAACACGATCATCGCGATGACCGTAATGGGCACGCTGAGAAACATCCCAGCAATGCCCCACACACTGCCCCACAACACCAGGGACAATAATACCACCAGAGGACTGAGATTCAGGGAGCTACCCATCAGCCTGGGTTCCACGACGTTCCCTATGAGAAATTGAACTCCAGTTAGGCCCATAGCTACAACCAGAAACGGGTAAGCATTGTCGAACTGTATCAGCGCCAGCAACGCCGGAAACACCGTCGCGATAATGGAACCAATCGTAGGAATATAATTCAGCAGGAAGATCGTGAACGCCCAGAACGCGGCGAAATCAACACCCACCAGAAGCAATATCCCATAGCTTAACAATCCTGTCACCAGACTCATCAGGGTCTTGATGGAAATGTAGGTCTGGATATCGGATTGAATATGAGATAACAATTCCTCAGTGGACGCACGGTTCTGCGGATCGGTAAACAGATAATCCAGCTTGCGGGAAAAAGTCTTTTGTTCGACGAGCAAAAAACCGACATAGATAAGAATCAAACCAGTGTTGCCAAGAAATCCGGTGAGCGCTGACACCAACTGCGATACCGCCGGTCCGAACCTAATCTGATCAGTCAATTGACCAATACTTGGTAATTGTTCCAACCCGGTCCAAACCACCAGCTTGTCTAATATGCGCTCAAGATTAATCTTGTAGCCGGGCACCGCCTCCGAGACCTGCGCGATGTTTGCCTGCACCATTTCCACCATCGCCCCCGCGACCGCGATGATGGTTACCAGCGCCAGAGATAATGTCAGCCAGTTTGTGCCTTGCTTCCCGCGCAGAAACCAACGCCCGTAGGCTCGACTCAAGGCATTAATGATGTACCAAATCATTACCGCCACTGCGAACGGCACCAACAGTGACTTGCCCACGGCGAGCACATAAAAAATCACCACCGTGGCAATCATTGCAAGGGATATGGGAACGGTCCTGGGTACCGACATGGTTATTCAGGTTGGCAGGCCTACAATTCTACGTAACAAGTGCTCTTCATCGTCATACAAAAATCGCCTCAGCAAGCATTGAACTCGCTAAACCCACTAACCTCAATCCATGTGGCTACTCGTCTTCCCATCTATCGTCCCGGACCTGGACGATATCGCCATGGATGCGGACCGGGAATACCGAGACCGGTTCATAGGCCGGCGGCGCCAACACTTCACCGGTCCGCAAACAAAATTTGGCTCCATGGCGGGGACAAACAATTGCGTCCCCCTCTAAATCGCCGCTGGCTAGTTCAGCGCCATCGTGGGTACATACGTCTTCGACGGCCAGAAACTCACCCTCAATGTTAAATACCGCGACCGCTACGTCATCGACATCTACAACCACATACTGACCGGAAGCCAGCTCGTCTTTATTCACCACGTCAACCCAATCAGACATATCGAAATAGAAAAATCAAATATGCAACCGCTGCATAAATCAAGAAGAACATGTTCTGTGTTTAACGGCCTCGTTCACTAACGTCCCCTGACTTGGATGTCCGGGACGATGTAATCTTTTATTATAGAGCCAGGGTTTCTCGAACTTCAGGAACCATCACGCAATTGATTGTTCACAACAGGCCCAACTCAAGCTTGGCCTCCTCGCTCATCATGTCCTGGTCCCAGGGTGGATCCCAGACCAATTCGACGATCGAGTCTCTCACTCCGTCCACCGTTTTCACTGCATTTTCCACAACGCCTGGAAAGGTCTGCGCCACCGGGCAACCCGGTGCAGTCAGGGTCATATCGATGGTTACCACGCATTCGTCGTTGATGGTGATGTTGTAGATTAGCCCTAGATCATAGATATTTACTGGAATCTCCGGATCGTAGATGGTCTTCAGCGCGTCTACCACGCGTTCCGTGAGATCGGACTGCGTGTTACTGCGATCGTTCGTGGATGTGGTCTGCTCATTCATCGCCCAAATCACCTCAACATTCGTTTGGCACGTTCTAAACCGGCAAGGAACACATCAACTTCTTCCCGTGTATTGTACATTCCAATTGATGCGCGAGCGGTTCCGGGAATATCAAAATGTTGCATTACAGGCATCGCACAGTGATGGCCGGTTCGAATCGCCACGCCAAGCTGATCGAGAATCGTGCCAAAATCCGCCGGGTGAGTACCGGCCACCACAAATGACAGAATACTGCATTTCAAACCCGCGGTACCGATGATACGCAACCCTTCGACTTCCTGAGCGCGTTGCGTCGCGTACTGCAAGACGCTCCTTTCATGGGCCGACACGGCACCTAATCCCATGGTTCTGAGGTAGTCGATAGAGGCACCTAGTCCGATCGCCCCGGCGATGTTCGGGGTACCGGCCTCAAACTTGTAAGGCAGCTTGTTGTATGTCGTCCTCTCAAATGTGACATGTTCAATCATCTCGCCACCACCTTGATAGGGCGGCATCGCTTCGAGTATTGATTGTTTGGCGTACAACGCACCGATCCCGGTTGGGCCATATAGCTTGTGACCGGAAAACGCGTAGAAGTCGCAATCCAGATCAACTACGTCAACTTGGATATGAGCTACCGCTTGTGCTCCGTCGACCAACACCGCTGCACCGACATCATGGGCCTTTTGGATTAACGTCTTGATCGGATTGATTGTTCCAAGCGCGTTGGATACGTGCACAATACCCGCCAACTTAGTACGCTCAGTGAGCAGCCGGTCGAATTCCTCCACAATCAATTCGCCACGCTCGTTGATGGGTACAACCTTGAGCACAGCACCGGTCTGCTCGCATAGCAATTGCCACGGCACTATATTGGAATGGTGCTCCATTTCCGTGATCAAGATTTCATCACCCTGTTTAAGGTTCGCGCGACCGTAGCTTTGCGCGACCAAATTTATGGCTTCTGTGGTACCGCGAACGAAAACGATTTCCTTGGCGTCGTGAGCATGTAAAAACTCGCGCACTTTCACGCGCGCGGCCTCGAACGCACGCGTAGCCCGTTCGCTCAACTCATGCACCCCTCGATGGACATTGGCATTGTCCAGATAGTAATAACGCTCTAACGCCTCGATCACCGACACCGGCTTTTGTGTCGTGGCGGCGTTATCCAGATACACCAACTGCCGACCATGTACCTCTTGTTGCAGGATAGGAAAATCGGCACGCACCCGGTCAATGTCAAAGTCCTGCGGATCCACCGACCGTGCCGCAGATGCCTCGGCGGGTGTCATACCGTTCCCTCAATGTGCTTGCCATGGAGTAACGTCTGAGTTAGGTGATGTTCCAGTTCGTGACGGATCGATGCGATGGCAAAGCGATTGATGACGTCGTTGGCAAACGCATAGGTCAACAAGCTACGTGCGGATGTCTCGTCTATGCCGCGGGACCGCAGGTAAAAAATCGAATCGGGATCGAGTTGGCCGACCGTAGCGCCATGGGAACACTTTACATCGTCGGCGTAAATTTCCAGTTGCGGCTTGGTATCGACTTCAGCATCACGTGACAACAACAGATTGTTATTCCGTTGCTGGGCATCAGTGTGTTGGGCATCCTGATGCACTACGATACGTCCATGGAACACTGCGCGGGAACGTCCCGCGAGCACGCCCTTGTAGAATTCATCGCTGGTACAGCGGGCAACGCGATGATCAACTTGTGTATGGTTATCGATGTGTTGCTTACCCATACCTATGTAAAGCCCGTTCAGAGTGCTATGGGCACCAACATCGTTCAAACTGACGTGCAAATCGGTGCGCGCAATGGCCCCACCCATGGCAATGTTATTGGTCGTCACTGTGCTATCGCGATCTTGATGCAAGAACAGGCCACAGACGTGAAACGCCTTAGCACTCTCCTCCTGTAGCTTGTAATAGTCCACCTTTGCTGACATTCGCGCAACGAGTTCGGTGATCGCATTGGTCAGATAGCGGCTTTGCTCAAGACTCACGTAACGTTCCAAGATAACCGCGCGGCTGCCGGTCTCGGCAATCGCAAGATTGCGTGGATAGGAAACCTGCGGTTGCTCACTGTCTCCGGTGGAGACGTAAATCAACTCGATGGGGCGTTGCAGCGTGCAATCGCGCCCGATTCGGATATAGGCCCCGTCTGTTAAGAACGCGGTGTTGAGTGCGGCAAAACCATGCAATTGACTGGGTGCACAACGGCCAAGCTCGGTCTCCAGCTCCTCAGCTCGGTAATTGAGTGCATCCTTCAGGCTCATTACGACGACACCGCTTGGCAGTTGGTCGAGATCCGACAGACCCGGCGCGAAATGCCCATTCACGAACACACACCGGTAACTATCCAAGACATTATTTTCTAGTATCTCGAGCCGAGTGGCATCGATACCGTTGTGACTATCCAACGCCGGCGCAAACGGTTGCTTCGCGATCGGGCGCACGTTGGTGTATTTCCAGTCTTCATCACGGGGAGTCGGAAAACCGACCTCGCGGAATCGTGACAATCCGGAATCGCGAACCCGCCGCACCCAAGGAACAGAACCCCCGGGCAGACCGGACGCGACGCCCTTGTAGACGTCGACATAATCCTGTTGCACCGCCTCGAACATGGAAAATCAGGACCCTACCGCCGGTGCAGCCGCTGCGTCGGGATTTTGCGCAACCCATGCGTAACCATGTTTCTCCAGTTCTAGAGCCAACGTCCTATCGCCGGACTTTACCACACGGCCATTTGCTAGAACGTGAACCTTGTCGGGAATTATGTAATCGAGTAGCCGTTGGTAGTGGGTGACTACAATGATGGCGCGTTGTTCGTTGCGTAATGAGTTGACTCCGTGTGCTACCACCTTGAGGGCATCGATATCAAGTCCCGAGTCGGTTTCATCAAGGATGGCCAGCGAGGGTTCCAGTACCGCCAACTGCAGGATTTCGTTACGCTTCTTTTCGCCACCGGAAAATCCTTCGTTCACTGAGCGATGCAGAAATTCCTCCTTCATCTCGACCAGTTTGATTTTCTGTTTGATCAATTTCAAAAATTCAACCGCTGACAGTTCCTCCATACCTTGATGTTTGCGGACCGAATTCAACGCAGTCTTCAGCAGATACAAGTTGCTTACCCCCGGAATTTCCACCGGATACTGAAACGCTAGAAAAATCCCCTCGCAGGCGCGCTCCTCGACAGAGAATTCAAGAAGATTTTTGTCGCGATAGAGCACTTGTCCTTCAGTCACGTCATAACCGTCACGGCCTGCGAGAACATTCGCGAGGGTGCTCTTGCCGGATCCGTTGGGACCCATGATGGCATGTACTTCCCCGGCTCTGACCTCTAGGTCAATGCCTTTGAGTATCGGATTGCCTTCCACCGAGGCGTGTAGATTTCTAATCGACAACATAGTCACTCTGAATCCAGCTATAAGGGGAGCAATCCTGTTTTAAAAAGGGTTGGAGCCTAGCTCGCTCCCAGAACGTCTTTGCGGTAACTACCCCACGGCTCCTTCAAGGCTGACATCCAACAGCTTTTGCGCTTCGACGGCGAACTCCATCGGCAATTCCTTGAACACTTGTTTACAGAAGCCGTTTACGATCATGGACACAGCGTCCTCTTCCGATAGCCCTCGCTGCCGGCAATAAAACAACTGATCATCACTGATTTTCGATGTCGTGGCCTCGTGTTCGACTTGCGCGGTTGGATTCTTCACCTCCATGTAAGGGAAGGTATGTGCGCCGCAGCGATCTCCCAGCAACAGTGAATCACACTGCGAATAGTTTCGTGCGTTGTCTGCTTTGTTCAAGACTTTAACCAAACCCCGATAAGCATTTTGACCACGGCCCGCGGAAATACCCTTGGAGATAATGGTGCTGGTGGTGTTCTTGCCAATGTGCACCATCTTGGTCCCGGTATCGGCCTGTTGCCGGTTATTGGTCAACGCAACGGAATAAAACTCACCCACCGAATCGTCCCCCTCCAGCAACACACTGGGATACTTCCACGTGATTGCAGATCCGGTTTCCACCTGTGTCCAGGATATCTTAGCGTTTCTGCCGCGGCATGCGCCGCGCTTGGTGACGAAATTGTATATACCACCACGGCCATGCTCGTCTCCGGGATACCAATTCTGCACCGTTGAGTACTTGATCTGGGCGCCTTCCATGGCTATTAATTCGACTACTGCCGCATGTAGCTGATTTTCGTCCCGCATCGGTGCCGTGCATCCCTCGAGGTAACTCACATAGCTTCCCTCATCGGCGATGATTAGCGTTCTTTCGAACTGACCGGTGTTCATCGCATTGATCCGGAAATAGGTCGACAGCTCCATCGGACAACGTACACCCTTGGGGATGTATACGAAAGATCCATCGCTGAACACGGCCGAGTTCAATGCGGCATAAAAATTATCCCCTGCCGGTACTACACTGCCGAGATACCGTTTCACCAGACCCGGGTGTTCCTGAAGCGCCTCGGAGATGGAGCAAAAGATGACACCCACCTCCGCTAACTTCTCACTAAACGTCGTTTTCACCGACACACTGTCGAATACTGCATCTACCGCCACACCCGCTAACATCTTCTGCTCTTCCAGCGGTATCCCTAGCTTTTCGTAAGTCTCGAGTAGCTTGGGGTCCACCTCGTCCAAACTCTTGGGACCGTCTTCGTTCTTGGGTGCGGAGTAATAGCTGATCGCTTGATAATCGATCGGCTCATGATGGACGTGAGCCCACTGCGGCTCGGTAAGTGTCAGCCAGTGGCGGAAGGCATCGAGGCGCCATTGCAACATGAACTCCGGCTCACGTTTTTTTTCCGAAATCGCGCGCACCACGCCTTCGTCAAGACCGGGAGGCAAGGTGTCGGAATCAATTTCCGTGACAAAGCCTTCCTTATATTCGCGTTTGACTAAGCGGTCGATGTCATTCGCTGGACTGCCCATCGAGATTCTTGCTCCTATGCGGTTGGCTCGCTAAGATTACACGGTGGCACTCGACGCGGAGTTGTTGCGTCCCAGCTGTGCGTCCTGGCGTAACGCTCGTTCTTGCACACAGGGCCATTCGGTGAGTTCTCCTAATTTGATCTTATCGAGAAACTCGTACAGCTGACGGCTCAGGTCCTTCCAAAGCTCGTGGGTCAAACAAGGCTCGCCGTTCTGACAGTCTCCTCGCCCACCGCAACGGGTGATATCGACTTTCTCGTCAACCGCAACAATAATATCGGCCACGGATATGTCGTTTGCCGCCAACGCCAAACGATAGCCACCCCCGGGGCCGCGCAAACCCTTCACGAGCCCGGCCTTACGTAGCGCGGCAAACAGCTGCTCGAGATAAGACAGCGAGATATTTTGACTGGTGGCAATGTCGTTCAAAGTGACCGGCCCTGACACCTCATGGATCGCAAGATCCATCATTGCTGTGACAGCATAACGGCCTTTGGTAGTTAGTCTCATAGTTACAACTCCGCGGTTACTGCCCAACTACTGTGTAACACTCGAGTCCGTCGCAGCCGGGCAGGTAATGTTGAACTTTAAAATAACCTAGTATTTTAGTCAAGATTAATATAAGTACGCCCTAATTTTCTGAATAATCCCCCAGAAGGTAAGAGGGAATATATACCCCCATCGAGATGGGCGCCATAGGCCACGGCCTCGAATCGCTATTTCCCGCCCGGCCAACTCACCATCAGCAACAGGATCCCCAGCCCCCCCAGCGCCCAGGTGGACACCGGTACGTTGTGCAGCATCAACGGGGCGTAACCATCCAATGCCGCCAGCATCGCCGCCGCCAGCAGCAGCACCGCACCCAGCGTGCCGATATATTGGCGNNTTCACGCTTGAGACCCTCGCGAAATGCCCACGGCCCGACTTGTTGCCGCATCCAGCGTTCCAAATACGGCTTGGCGGTCTCCCACAAATCCAGCTGTGGATATAACTGCCGGCCCAGGCCTTCGATGTTCAGCAAGGTCTTTTGCAATAACACCAGTTGCGGCTGAATCGGCATTTCGAAACGTCTCGCAGTTTGAAACAGTTGCACAACGAGTTTGCCAAAAGATATCTCACTGATCGGCTTCGCGAACACAGGCTCGCACACCGTTCTAATCGCTCCCTCGAACTCATCCACCCGGGTGTGCGCAGGCACCCATCCGGCATGTAAGTGAGCCTCCGCCACCGCCCGGTAGTCGCGGTTAAAAAATCCGAGGAAGTTCTCCGCCAGATAGCGTTTATCCTTGTCGTCCAACGTCCCCATGATGCCGAAGTCAACGGCTCGATACTGGCCCGACTCGGAGACGAAGATGTTACCGGGATGCATATCTGCATGGAAAAATCCATCGCGAAACGCTTGCGTAAAAAATATCTCGACACCGTCATGCGCCAGCTTGCGCATATCAATACCCGCTGCCTTCAAAGCCTCCATATCCCGGATCGGGATACCATAGATGCGCTCCATGACCATCACCTCCCTGGTGGTGACATTCCAGTAAACTCGCGGAATATAGATAATGTCGGAATCTTCGAAATTGGAACGCAGCTGGCTAGCGTTCGCCGCCTCCCGTCTCAAGTCCAGTTCATTGTGAATGGTCTTGTTGTATTCGTCGACTATGTCAACCGGACGCAGGCGTGGGCCCTCATCCCAATATCTCTCCGCCAATCGCGCTACTGTGTAAAGCAAGGATAAATCACGTTCGATAACCAGTTGAATGTCGGGACGCAGCACCTTGACGACCACTTCGGTGCCGTCCAGCAGATTCGCTGCGTGAACCTGAGCCACGGACGCCGACGCGATGGGCTGTGATTCAAAAGACGCGAAGTATCGTTCCAGCGGCGCACCATAAGCCTTTTCGATAACGGCCTTTGCCACGTCACCTGGAAATGGGGGGACCTGATCCTGGAGTTTACTGAGTTCCATGGCGATATCCACCGACAAAAGATCCGGCCGGGTGGATAACATCTGCCCGAATTTCACGAATACCGGGCCAAGTTCCTCCAGAGCCTCCCGCAGCCGCTCGCCGCGCGGCTTTCTAATGGAGCGGCGCCAACGCCAGGGCATTAAATATGAGATGTAACGGTACGGGCGAAACAGGTGAATGGCGGTAACGAAATCATCCAAACCATGTTTTACAAACACCTGAGTTATACGCAGGAGCCTAAAAAACTGGGGTGTGCGTATCATGACAATAAAGCTTGTAACCGTTGCACCCGCTGTTCTAGCCGATCTGCAGCGGCACGCAACTTATCCACCGCATTAGTAAATCGGGCCACGCTCGACGCAGACGCAAGAAGACGGGCCTCTTCCTGCAGAAATTCAGAGACATTGCGTTCCGCTGTATGATGCGCGTTCCGCCCCCAATCGTTGAACCCCCGAACCAGATTCCCAGTTTGATGCGCGGTTACATCACCGACATATCGCGATAATAATTCTTCCCAGTCGATGTTCACTTCCTCGACAATTCGTTGCAGGCTTTGGCCCAGCTCGACGTCGCCTATGATTTCCAGCTTACCTTCGCGAAATAGCGTTACCTGCAGCCCACGCAGTCCCAGTTGGGCAAAGGCAATGGGCGAGCCAGCTAATGTGACATCGGGTTCTTGTTCCGACACCTCACGAATCGTAATGCCGGTTTCGCCAGGTGACAAATACAGCTTCCTGTCTATACCAACCAGTTCCAGGCAGATCACCTTTCCCTCGAACTGTTGAAATCGCTGCAGCGCGTCCGGATCCAGACGCAGTAGCCGGTTCCCGATGGACTCAAGCAGATTGGTAATCATAGAATGCCACTCTCGGCTGATCGGTCATTATCAGTATCCTGAGGTGTTATGAATCAAACCTTGTAGCCAGTGTGCACCGCTACAATTCCCCCACTTAAATTAGAATAATCGACTCGCGCGAATCCAGCCGATTCCATCATCGACTGCAGCTCAGTCTGGGTCGGCTGTTTACGTATCGACTCCACCAAATACTGGTAACTGGCTTTGTCACCGACTACCAACCGCCCCACTTGCGGTAACACATTGAACGAATAAAGATCATAGAGCTTGCGCAACCATTTTGTGGTAGGTCTGGAAAACTCGAGGACCAGGATGCGGCCTCCCGGCCGTAAGCACCGATATATGGCTTTCAGGGCCACTTGTTGGCGGGTCACGTTGCGTAACCCAAATCCAATGCTGACACAATGGAAATAATTTTCGCGAAACGGCAAGTGCTCGGCATCTGACTGGACATATAACACATTGCCGATGATCCCGGCATCGGTAAGGCGCTTGCGTCCACGTTGCAACATCGCCTCGCTGATATCCGTGCATACCACTAATCCCGACTCGCCCACCAAGCGGGCAAATTTCCGCGCCAGGTCGCCGCTGCCGGCAGCAACATCCAACACCCGGTTTCCCGATCGGAGGCCGCTCAACCCTACCGCAAATTGCTTCCAGGCCCTATGTACACCGAACGACATCAGGTCGTTCATCAGATCGTATTTATCTGCCACTGACCGGAAAACTTCCGCAACCAAGCGTGGCTTGTCTTCTTCCCGCACGTCCCGAAAGCCGAAATGGGTGGTCTTATCGTGACCTGGCTCAGTCACTGCTCATCATCTCGTCATAGGGTTGAGGGTCCCGGTGGTGGCCTGCGTCAGCCAGGCGTTGGAGGTAGTCCGCCCAGTACTGCTGACGGTTTACTCCTAGCTCATACAGGGTCTGCCACGAAAATATTCCGGTGTCATGTCCGTCGTCGAAGCGCAGCATTACGGCGTAGGTACCCACCGGTTCTACGGCAACAATGTTTACCTTTTCTTTGCCGATTTGAAGCACTTCCTGCCCCGGACCGTGCCCACGTACTTCCGCAGATGGCGAATAGACACGCAAGTACTCGCATGGCAACTCAAATTTGCTGCCGTCATCGAACACGGTCTCCAGAATCCGTGATTGCTGGTGGAGCGTAATGTCGGTTGGTGTCGCTTTTTTGTCAGGCATCGGCTACGTCAGTTTCGGTGCTGTAGTTTCTTGCGTCGCTCACGATTCCTCCTGCAGCCAGGCGGCTACGGTTTCTGCGAAATAAGTCAATATCGCATCCGCCCCGGCACGTTTGAAGCTGACCATCGCTTCCATCACCACCTCCCGCAGATCCAACCAATCATTCTGTGCCGCGGCATGCAGCATCGCGTATTCACCGCTCACTTGATACACAAACGTAGGGACACCAAACTGCTGTTTGACCCGGTAGACGATATCCAGATAAGGCATTCCCGGTTTCACCATCAGTATGTCTGCACCCTCATCGATATCCAACGCCACTTCACGCAGGGCCTCGACGCCATTCGCTGGGTCCATTTGATAACTGTACTTGTTCCCACCACCCAAACTCGCCGCAGATCCCACTGCATCGCGGAACGGACTGTAGTAGCTGGAAGCGTATTTTGCGGCGTAAGCCAGAATTCTTACGTTATGATGGTTCTCGTATTCCAGTGCGCGACGAATCGCACCGATACGGCCGTCCATCATGTCCGATGGCGCCACCACATCCGCTCCGGCCTCAGCATGGGACATCGCCTGCTTGACGAGCACGTCAACGGTATCGTCGTTCACGACGTAACCGGACTCGTCGATCAGGCCGTCTTGGCCATGACTGGTGAACGGGTCCAAGGCGATATCGGTGATCACCCCCAGCTCAGGCACATCTGACTTCAATGCCCGTACCGTTCGTTGCACCAGGCCGTTCGAGTTGTAGGCCTCCTGGGCATCGTCGCTCTTTTTCTCCGCGGGAACCACCGGAAACAAGGCAATGGCCGGCACACCCAGATCTTGCAACCGGCGCGCCTTGGCCATCAATCGATCGACCGTTAATCGTTCTACCCCAGGCATCGACGGCACAGGTTCGTCATCGTCAGTGCCCTCCATAACAAACACCGGTTGTATCAGATCGTCGGCCGAGACGCGATTCTCCCGCATCAGCCGTCGCGAGAATTCGTCCCGGCGCATGCGCCGCATACGGGTTGCCGGAAATCCAGGTGCCAATGAAAGCGAATCATTCATTTGTGCTGCAGCCCTAGTGTCATGTTTTCTTTATCGTCTCATTATCCACGAGATGCGCAAAGTGCCAAAATCGCAAAACCATAAACTCCTGTTTCCGGCACCAACCACTTTGGTGTCCGCAACGCACCAAAAGCGGAAAACTATAAACGACCCCTATCCCGGCACCAACAGCTTTGATATCCACAACGCTTGCAGATTCACGGTAATATGGGAAAAATACGTTCCGGAGGCAATCCATGTCTGTCATTGTTGATTTCACCGACCCTGAACTCGACACCATAAAGGACCTTCTACAGTTGCGGTTCAAGGAATCGGTGGAGGTTCACCTTGCGGATGTCGAGTTGCGTTTGGATTCATCATCGGACGAATTGACCGAGTGTCCAGCGGTGTTTTGGCAAGCGCGGAATTGCAGCTTTGTGGTGGCTAAAACGGCTTCTGATGAGTTCCGATGCCAGTTTTTCTACGAGCCCACTGATCAGTTTACCACCGGCCAAACCAAGTACGATGACATTGGCACGTGTGTGGCTACGTTGTTACAAGTCCAGTCGGACAGCGAACGCGAACGTGACGGCGTGATCTCGGGTTCCACGGGCGAAGATTTGCAGTACAAGTAAACACACTCCAGGTTTCAATTTTCAATTAAGAGGGGAATCATGCCAAAGTCCAGGCCAAAAAATGCGTTTTATGCCCAGTCCGGCGGTGTTACCGCAGTTATTAACGCCAGCGCCTCCGGTGTGATTGAGACCGCGCGTAAACACAAGAACAAGATCGGCAAGGTCTACGCTGGGCGTAACGGCATTATCGGCGCCCTCACGGAAGATCTCATTGATACCAGCCGGGAGACACCGCGTGCGATCGCGGCGTTACGCCATACACCCTCCGGTGCGTTCGGTTCCTGCCGCTACAAACTAAAGAGCCTGGAGGAAAACAGGCGTGAGTACCAACGGTTGATAGAAGTGTTCGCGGCCCACGATATCGGATATTTTTTCTATAACGGCGGAGGTGACTCTGCGGATACCTGTTTGAAGGTGTCGCAACTGTCGGAGACCATGGGGTATCCGATCCAGGCCATTCATGTGCCAAAGACGGTGGATAACGACCTGCCAATCACGGATAACTGCCCCGGGTTCGGCTCAGTGGCCAAGTACATCGCGGTCTCGACACGCGAAGCCAGCTTTGATGTTGCGAGCATGGCGAAGACCTCCACCAAGGTGTTCATAATCGAAGTGATGGGCCGTCATGCGGGCTGGATCGCCGCAGCCGGCGGCCTCGCGTCCAGTGCAGACACCGAGATCCCGATATTGATCTTGTTTCCGGAAGTGAGGTTCGACCGAAAAAAATTCATGCAAAAGGTGGATCAGCTGGTAAAAAAACACGGCTACGTTTCGGTGGTTGTGTCCGAGGGCGTAAAGGGGCCTGATGATAAGTTTTTGTCCGATCAAGGTTTGAAGGATGCCTTCGGTCATGCGCAACTCGGCGGCGTGGCACCGGTGGTGGCGAACATGGTCAAACAGGACTTGGATCTCAAATATCACTGGGCGGTAGCCGATTACTTGCAGCGCGCAGCGCGTCATATTGCGTCCAAGACCGATGTTGACCAGGCCTATGCAGTGGGGCGACAAGCAGTACGTATGGCTCTAAAGGGCGACAATGCGGTGATGCCGGCGATCAAACGGGTATCCAACCAGCCCTACAAATGGAAAATTGAAAAGGCGCCGTTGCACAAAGTCGCCAATGTCGAAAAAATGATGCCGAAAAATTTCATAACCCGGGATGGTTTCGGCATCACCGACAAATGTCGTGAATATCTGACACCGCTCATCAAGGGCGAAGATTACCCCCCTTATAAAAACGGTATGCCGCAATACATCCGACTCAAGAACGCGCCGGTAAAAAAGAAGCTGAAAAGCCGGTTCACGCCCTAAACGATGCACCGAAGCGAATACTGTACCGCCGGTGTTTCGCTCAGGCGCAAACGAATGCTGCGCAATGACCCTCGATAAGGCCTACGAATTGTTACAGGTGCAAGCCGATTTCGGCGGTTTCTACAACCGCAACTCGGCGCGATTGATTCTTGCCGAGGTGCAAAAGGAGCATGGCCAAGCGGCGGTGGACCGGCTAATTCGCGATCTAGATCTAGAGCGCATCTTTCAGTTCCAGCCCGGCACACAATTCAAGTCTACGGCGTGACCACGTCTAACCCGTCATTTTCACTAAACCGCGTCTTGCGTCAGTATCCGGGACGTGGGCGCAGCTCAAGTCCCTTTGCCATCATATGGGATCGTTGGTGCAATACACGCGCTAAGTCACGGTTTTCTTGGCCCGTAGTAGACGCATCGCCAGCGCCAGCAAGAAGATGATGATCGCGAGAATGCCCAACTCGGCGAGCGCCGCCTGAAACGCAGGATCTTGGATGTTCGCGTGGCCGGCACTCTCGGCGGTGATGATGAGCATGCGCCGAATTGAGGCAATTACGCCAACGATAAGAAACGGCTCGACTTCTAGCAACTGCGTGCGCGTGATCCTGCCTACGGTGTAAATGATTTCGGCCACCATCAGCACCAGCAGTACGCGGTCCAAGAGATGGACCATGGCACGCACGTAGTCGCCTTCGAATATCTTGGAACCCATCTCGATTACCGCGGTAAGGAGCAAGCCGCCGGCCGCCAGCACCAGGATGAAGCCGGCGGTGAGATAGATGTAGTGTTCGGCGCGTTCGAGAATGCGGACGTCTGCAGGCGAGTCTTGGTTAGTCATGGCCGGCCCCCGGGGTAGTTGCGCGCGCTAGTGTATCAGCGATGTGGATGGAATTGACCGCATTATGCATGGCAGATCCGTTCGCCATGCACCCACCGGAACGCCGCATACCGGGACCGATGCTGGGCCATTCAGCTCCCGCTCAACCCAATAGCGGTGCAATTACCAAGCTCACGATCGCCATAACGTTGATCAGGATGTTCATCGACGGTCCCGAGGTATCCTTGAACGGGTCACCGACGGTATCACCGACCACCGTCGCCTTGTGGGTATCGGAGCCCTTGCCGCCGAGATTTCCGCGCTCCACATACTTTTTGGCGTTATCCCAGGCGCCACCCGCATTGGCCATGGTCAGAGCCAGCAATACGCAGCCAAGCAATGCGCCCCCGAGCATGCCACCCAGGGACTCGGGCCCGAGGACGAAACCCACCACCACCGGGGCTGCGACCGCCAACACGCCGGGCGGCACCATGCGCTTGAGCGCGGCGTCGGTGGCGATCTCGATACACCGCTCATTGTCCGGTTGCGCCTCACCTTCCAGCAACCCGGGGATCTCCTTGAATTGACGGCGAATCTCTTTGATCATGTCAAACGCCGCGTCGCCCACTGCTTGCATGGTCATACTACCGACCAGAAACGGAAAGATGCCGCCGATGAACATCCCGGCGAGCACCCAGGGATTATTGATTTGCAGGCTGAAATCCGCGATCTGGTGGGACACCACCTCGATGTAGGCGGTAATGATGGCCAGCGCCGCCAGCGCCGCGGCACCGATGGCAAACCCCTTGCCGATTGCGGCGGTGGTATTGCCGAGTTCGTCCAGCGAATCGGTAATCTTACGCGTGTCCTCTCCCAGGCCGGCCATCTCAGCGATACCGCCGGCATTGTCTGCCACCGGCCCATAGGCATCGATCGCCATGGTGATACCGACGGTGGCGAGCATGCCCACCGCAGCGATGCCCACTCCGTAAAGTCCCACCAGCTGACTCGAGATCAGAATAATGGCGCTGAGCGACAACAGCGGCACGACCACCGATTGCATGCCGGTGGCGATGCCAGTAATCATCACTGTCGCCGGGCCGGTTTCTCCGCCCTCGGCAATCTTCCGAACCGGATTACCGGCGGTGTAGTACTCGGTCACCAGACCGATAATGATGCCACCGACGGCGCCCACCAGTACTGACACCCACACCAGCATGCTGGCATCGGAAATAGCGATCACCAAAAACGCGACGACGATAAACAACACCGATGCACCCATGGTACCGATACGCAACGCGACTTCCGGTGACTTACTTGAATATCGCCATACCAGATAGATCCCGCCGATGGAGCACAATATCCCTACCGAGGCCATCATCAATGGCAAGAACATCAGCGTCGACTGCGGTCCGACGGCCTCTATTTCCGCTGTCCCCATGGTCGAGGCAATGGCGATGGTGGCGATCATGGCGCCGCAGTAGGACTCGAAGATGTCCGATCCCATACCGGCCACGTCACCCACGTTGTCTCCGACGTTGTCGGCAATAACGCCGGGGTTGCGCGGGTCGTCCTCAGGGATCCCTGCTTCCACCTTGCCGACGAGATCCGCGCCGACATCGGCGCTCTTGGTAAAAATACCGCCGCCAACGCGGGAGAACAACGCCACCGAGGATGCACCCATGCCAAAACCGTGAATCACGTGGGCGGTGTGTGGGTCGCCGCCAAAAAACAGGTACAGCAGCCCGAGCCCCAACAGACCCATGGCCGCCACCGTGAGCCCCATGATGGAGCCCCCGAAGAACGCCACCGTTAATGCCTGCGGGGCACCCTGGTCATGGGCGGCGGTGGTGGTACGCACATTCGCTTGGGTAGCGGTGTACATACCGATGTAACCGGCGCTCCCCGAGCACAGCGCCCCAACGATGAATGCGAACGCGGTGCGCCAACCCAGCGGTGAGAAAAGAATGAGCAAAATGACGACCGCCGAGAAAATCGACAAGATCTTGTATTCACGGCGCATGAACACCATCGCACCGTTGTGAATGGCATCACCGATCTCAACGACTTTACCGGTGCCCGGGGCATACTCCAGGACCATTTGAAAAATCTTGTATGCTGCGAACAAGCCGCCTATGCCAAGAAGAGTCGGAATCAATGCTTCGAACGACATAATTTCCCCTTATTATGCTTGGTATAGTTATACTCTGGTGCCGTTTGATGTCAGGATTATGGCTACCATCGGATTATCGGATTCACTCTTTGTATCCCCGCCATGCGATGGTCCGGCTGCTGCGTGGATACGGAAACGGCGAATCGCATATCATAACCCACTTAACTCAAGCTAATCATCCATGAGCCTCGAGCAAGTACAACCGGGCACGTCCGTCCCGGAAGAAAAAGACGTCGAGGCCGGAAAATGGTTAAAGATCCGCGGCTGGGTCGGCCCCGAAGACGCGAAAAATGAAATCTTTACTTCTGTGGATCGCTATCAAAATGCGGTCACAAAACCGGCATTTTAATAATCTGAAATTTTAGCAGGGCTACTCCTTTTTCTTCGCCCTTGGGTGTGCACGGTCATAGACCTTCGCCAGGTGCTGAAAATCCAAATGCGTATACACCTGTGTCGTGCGGATATTGGCATGGCCCAGCAGTTCCTGGACCGCCCTAAGTTCACCGCTGGATTCCAGCAAGTGAGTCGCAAAACTGTGGCGCAGCACATGGGGATGCACCGACACACCTAAACCCTGGCGTTTCCCCCAGTGCTTGATTCGCTGTTGCACCCCACGCGGCGTCATGCGCCCTCCTTTCCTGGTTACAAACAACGCCGCTTCGTCCTCACTAGCCATGTGCGCGCGTTGCGGCAACCACTCCGCGATGGCCCGCATCGCTAGACGCCCCACGGGAACTTCTCGTGTCTTACCACCTTTGCCGCGAACACGGACCAAGGCCTGCTTACGGTCTAGCTGTGGCAGATCGAGGCCGATCAACTCCGACAAGCGCAGTCCCGATGAATAGAACAACTCCATGATTGCCCGGTCCCGCAACGCCAGCGGTTCTTTAGCCTGCACCGCGACCAGCAAAAACACCTGGTCCACCGTCAACGCCGCGGGTAAACGCCTTTCTGATTTCGGGGCACGTATACCGGTGAAGGGATTATTGTTGGTTTCGCGTTCACGGATAAGGTAGCGATAGAAACTACGTACCGCCGACAGAGCACGTTGGATACTACGTCCCGATAAACCGGATTTATGTAAGTGGGTAATGAAGGAACGGGCCCCGTGCACATCGAGTTGCCGCCAAACGTCGACTGTTTCGCGATTACAATACTCCACCAGACCTTGAAGATCCCGGGCGTAAGCGGATTGTGTATGTTCAGACATGCGCCGTTCGACGCGCAGATACCCCAAAAAATCGTCTAGCTGTTTCTGGGATTCCGGCGACACCGTTATTCAGCCGAGCAGCCGCTTGAAAACTACACCGATGACAACGCCCAAGCGGTCTAGAAACAACGTGCCGAGATCGGCGCGGAATCGGCTTTCATCCGGTGATGCGAGTGCCAGCACCCCTAACGGATCACCGATCCCCAGCGGTACTAACGCGCAAGAACCCACTTGTTCCGCTCGATCTGCGAATAAGTACTTCAGCACCTGACTTGGAAGGCGATCATCGCAAACACTTCTTCCATGAGCAACGCGCGCATGTAGTTGTTGGTAGTCGATATCGGCTTCGTCGGTAATTTCAGTACGCGCCTGCCGTTCGTTATTATTAGTTGAGATTCGTATTACTACTAACGGCAGATCAAATTGTTCCTTGATTGTGCCTGGCAATACATCTAATGCGGTGTCCAGATTGTTCTGAACGATTGCCGCCAATACTACCTCATGCAGTTGCTGATTAAGAGACTCGTTCTGCTTGGCAGTCTTGATCAACGCGCGTAACTTTTTTCTCAGCGCCCCGTTGTTCTCACGCAGCACGTCAACTTGCCTTTCGATTAGTGACACACCGTCGCCTGATTCGTGGGGCACCTGCATGTCGATGAGTAAGTCCGGATGTCGGTCCAGGAAATCCCGGTGACTGCGTAAATAATCGATGAGACGTTGCTCTTCCTGCAGATTCTCGGTTTGATCGAAGTTTGGTTTCTGCGTCATTTGCCCTCCGGCCGTCGCATTTATAAGGTCAGTTTTAGTTCCCCTTCGAAAACGGATTGCGCGGGTCCCGTCATATACACCGGCTGTGCGTTGCCGGACCACTGGACCTGCACACGACCACCGGGTAGATCCACGATCACCGATTCGTCCAGCAAAGCACGTCTTCTACCCGCCACCACTGCAGCGCAGGCGCCGCTCCCGCACGCCGGAGTCTCTCCTACCCCGCGCTCGTAAACTCGCAAGCGAATATGGTTACGATCGCACACCTGCATGAATCCGGCATTGACCCGTTCTGGGAAGCGTTGATGGCGCTCGATCATTGGACCCTGTTCAGCTACCGGGGCCCGGTCCACATCTTCGACGACACGTACTGCGTGGGGATTGCCCAATGACAGCGCTGATATTTCAATTTCGCCATCTTCTAGGGCCAAATCGTACACGTCTTGCCGATTTGTTGCGATAAACGGAATATCTTCCGGCGCAAATCGTGGCACCGCCATATTCACGCGCACCTGATCGTCATCCAGAACATTCAGGGTCATCACGTCAGCAGCGGTCTCGACCCTGATCTCGGTCTTATTCGTCAAACCGGTATCGCGTACGAAGAGTGCGACGCAACGGGCTCCATTACCGCATTGCGCAACTTCCCCGCCGTCGGCGTTTATAATACGGAACCGAAAATCCACATCAGGGCGTGACGGATTTTCTACCAGGAGAATCTGGTCGCAGCCCACGCCCCACCGCCGGTCGGCGATCCGTCGCGCTTGCTGACGACCGATGTCAACTACCTGTGATATCGCGTCAACCACAACGAAGTCGTTGCCAAGCGCTTGCATCTTGGTGAACTTTATACCCATTCGTCACACAGACTGTTGTATAGTTATTCGCCACATCGTTCCTAGAAGTTACCGGTGAAATCCTACATCACAGAAAAATTTCACGACTTGAAGTCCCACCCCAAAAAAGGGGTGCGTATCTCCGCCGGTATTCTACTCGTGACGGGGGGTATTTTTGGAGCCTTACCGGTGCTCGGATTCTGGATGTTGCCCTTGGGGCTCATCCTGTTGTCCGTGGACTTCCCATGGGCTAAGAGGATACTCGCCACACTGAAGCAGTGGTGGTACAGACTCAAAGCGGTGGCCGGGTATCGAGCACCCAACATCGAGCCACCGCAAAAAGACTAACCGGCAGATAACCTGCCGTGAACCGCAAGATGTCGGTCACTGATTCGCCCCACATTGAAATGCGATAAGCCTGCCGCGATCAGCTGTTCCTGTACTTCATCCTCGCGATAGGCCGCCAGCAGCGAGTGATAGAAATCCCGCTTCAAGATCTCGGGCTCGTTTCCCGAGTATTGCTCCACGATCTGGTTTGCGGCATGTTGCGATCGCGGCCTTCTAAGATCCATAACCAACACCGGTGCGTGGATTTTGGCGTACAGCGAAATTGCGCGCCATAGCGTCTCGGGCGCATTCAGGTGATGCAACAGGCTGTTACTAATTACCGCGTCAAAAGGTCCCTGGTTGACGCCGGGGCCAGGCTGTTGCCCGATTCGCCAGCAAAGCGTGCTAATACGGGTCGCCATTCCGGCACGCTCAATAGCGCGATCAGCCAGTGTGATCATTGATTGCGCGCCATCAACTGCCACCACGTTCAGCGCCGGATACAAGCGGGCGAATCGAATTGGTATGTCAGCCGGCCCGCAACCGACATCCAACAAACGTCCGCGGTTGAAGTTCGGGAAACAGCGAACAAACGTATCCACAAATAATGCGTTCGGTTGCTCGAAGTCAGCCTCGGCATAGGCACGGGCCTGATCAGGCTCATCCATCAATTCCGGTTCGGGAACGCGCTTCATTTTCGGGACACCGTCTCGGTACCTTGTTGGCGATGCCGGTTGTACAATTTCTGCGCAATTGCCACGAGATGGGCGGGTAACATAACGGCAGTCAATGCAAGATTTAGTTTTCGTCTACGGTACTCTACGGCGCGGCCAGCGAAACCATTATATGCTGGACACGTCCTGTTTTCTCGGATTGCACGTTACCAAACCCTGTTACACGATGCTGGATCTTGGTACTTACCCGGGGGTTGTACCTGGCGGCGACTGTGCGATCACCGGCGAGCTTTACCGCGTGACTGCAACAACTCTCGCAACATTGGACGAACTCGAGGATTATCCGCACCGGTATGACCGCGTAGTGCTCGCGACTGAGCGTGGCCGCGCCTGGATATATCTGTACCGGCACCGGACCGGAAGTGAGCGCACCATTACCTGCGGGGACTGGTTGCGCTGAAACGCGATGGCGATTACCGCGTTTCTTCGATCCCTTCGAGCAGGCTGTACCAATCATAATCCCCCGAGCCGCTGGCAATGAACCATGAATTCAATAACGAATTCTTGTTGTAACGCAGCGTAACCCCATGGCGGTCTGTCAGCTTACCGCCGGCCGACTCGAGCACACATTGAGCCGCCGCCGTATCCCATTCATAGGTCGGCCCCAACCGCGGATACACGTCGCCGCGGCCCTCCGCAACGATGCAGATCTTGAGGGCGCTGCCCATGCTAATGGAGTCGTATCCACCTTCCCGATCCTTGAGCCGCGACAAGAACTTGGCCAGAGCATCCCGGCCATGAGAGCGGCTAGCCACTACCTGAGGCGGTCCGCCACGATATTGATTCACCTGGATGCGCTGTGCCTCGCCATCACCACTATCCCGATAAGCCGGACCCCCCGCATGGGACCAGTGGGTCAGGCCCTTGACCGGCGTATGCACCACACCCAGTACTGGCCGGTGACCGTCGATCAAAGCGATATTGACGGTGAATTCACCGTTGCGCTTTACGAATTCCCGCGTACCATCCAACGGGTCGACTAACCAGAACTGACGCCACTGTTTCCGGTCACCGTGAGTTTCTGATGCCGACTCCTCCGATAACACCGGGAGGTGACCCTCAAGGACGGCCAATTCCCGACATATAATCTCATGGGAAGCGCGATCAGCGGTCGTCAGCGGCGTTCCGTCTGTCTTGGTATGGACATCGAAACCGCGCTCGTAAATGTCAAGTATTCGCTCCCCTGCTTGCCGCGCTATTCGCGCGACTTCCGGGATCAATTCTATGAGTTGTTTGTCGGTGAACATCTGTCGTCCAAATGATGTTGAAGTAGATACAACGCGGCGATACTCCGCGCCTCCAGGAAGTCTTGTTGTTCTAAAAGCGATGCAAAATCATCAATCTTCCACGGCACCACTTCGATCGGCTCGGGCTCGTCACCGGGAATGAGTTTGGGATATAGATCTTCTGCCAGCACAATGTGGGTCTCAAAGTTAGCATACCCAGGGGCCACCGACAGTGTCTTCAACACGGTCAAACGCCGCGAACCATGCCCGATCTCTTCCTTGATTTCGCGGTCCGCCGCGGATTCGGCAGACTCGCCTTCCTCCATCAGCCCTTTGGGGAAGCCCAGCTCGTAGCGGTCCACGCCGGCGGCGTACTCACGAATCAGCAGCACCGTATCCACATCCAGCAAAGGTATAATCATCACCGTGCCTCCGCCGCGGCTGCGTAACCGCTCATAGTCGACTTCGGCGCCGTTGGCGAATCGAAGATTCACACGCTCGATGGAGAACACACGGGTATCGGCGATGATTTGCTTATGTAAGACCGCGGGTTTTTTGGTCATCGAGTCACGGTGATGCGCATTTCGAGGCATTATAACCGCGTTGTAAATTAAACACCGCGGAATTACGAGCGAATAAATACGCAAGAAAACAGAACACCATGGTTCACTGGGACAACATCGATACCGTGCTGCTGGACATGGACGGCACTTTGCTGGACTTGCACTTTGACAATCACTTTTGGTTGACTCATGTACCACACCGTTTTGCCAACAAACACGGTATGGGTATTGAACAGGCCATGCATGAACTACTTTCCCGGTATCGTGAAGTGGAGGGTTCCCTAGATTGGTATTGCGTGGACTACTGGTCTGACGAACTCGGCTTGGATATCGTTCAGTTGAAGCACGAGATGTCTCACAAAATATCTATTAGACCCAAGGTCATTCAATTTCTCGAGGCTTTGCGCGGTCTGAACATCGATGTACGCTTAGTGACCAACGCCCACGAAAAGGCCATTCAGGTCAAAATGAGATATACCGGACTGACGCCACATTTCAACATGATCGTTTGCTCACATGACATCGGCGCCCCTAAAGAGGCGCCTGAATTCTGGAATCTGTTGCACCAGCGGTATCCGTTCGATTCCCAGCGGACAATGTTCATCGACGACAATCTAGACGTGTTGCGAGCCGCCCGTGGCTACGGCGTTCGTTATCTGTTCGCTATCTATCAGCCGGACTCACAGCAACCGGTTCGGGAAGTGGAAGAGTTTCGCGCGATTCGCTCATTTGACGAGATCATGCCCAACACCAAACTTGCCAACACCGAAAACGAATAGCACGCGTCAATAATAATGCGTGTTGACTTCAACATTGACTCAGACGGTATCATCACGTTGTTACCGCACAATATCAGCTTGCACCGGAAAATAGCTCTATGAAAACGGCGGACTTATATGATGACCACGGGGATCGGCTGCAGGTGGTTGCCCCCGCATTCGTAAACTACGGGGCGCGACGTGCGTTTTCCGGTCGGATCACGACATTGAAACTGTTTGAAGACAACACGCTGGTTAGGGAAACCCTGAATCAGCCCGGTGCCGGCAAAGTGTTAGTGGTAGATGGAGGTGGTTCATTACGCTGCGCTCTGCTCGGCGATCAGCTGGCACAGCTGGCGGTAGATAACGGTTGGTCCGGAATTATCGTCAATGGCTGCATCCGGGATGCAGATATGATTCGCACCATGGATGTCGGCGTCAAGGCGCTAAACACGAATCCCGCCAAAAGCGCTAAACGCGGCGAGGGACAGCGGGACATAGTGGTTAACTTCGCGGGGGCAAGTTTCACGCCCGGCGCCTACGTGTATGCGGATACCGATGGTATCGTCGTATCCGAAACGAGTTTGAACGAGTCGGAGCCAAACACATGATTGTGATCGAAGATCTTAAGGATGTCTTGAAAGTACATGTCTACGCAGAGTTCACATTGGACGATTTCCGTGAATTCGAAGACGCGGTGACCAGTGAGCTCCGCGAATACGAGCATGTCAACGTCTTGTTCGATCTGACCAATATGGAGCGTTTCAGTATGGACATGGCCCTGGAGGAACTTAAATTTAACAAGCAGCATGCCCGTGATTATGAACGTATTGCCGTGGTCACCGACAACCAGTGGCACGCCTGGGTCGGCTGGCTTGCCGGCGCCTTCGTAGACGCCGAGGTTCAACAATTCGACGATCTGGACAGCGCCGGCACTTGGTTGGAAACCGGTTGAGCCGCTAAGCCAGTCTCGGCATAGTTGCATTGATTGTATGCACGATGAGCATGACGCCGATTGACTGCTACCAGGCCGACTTGGGAAAGGAGGATTTTCGGCACGATCCAGCGCAGGAACAAACAGTATTACGCTTGCAGCAGTTGTATGAGGACCTAATCAAACGGCCTGCAGCGAAGCGCGGTTTGTTGTCGTGGATCACAAACAGGATTGCCCATGAACAGGCGGTACGCGGCCTGTATTTGTGGGGAGGTGTTGGCCGCGGCAAGACCTATCTCATGGACATGTTCTTTGATTGCCTGCCGTTTACTGCCAAAAAGCGTACCCACTTTCACCGATTTATGAACAAGACCCACAAGCAACTGAAGACCTTGCGCGAGCAGACAGACCCCCTGGCTATCGTCGCGCAACGATTCGCGGACTCGGCCAGGGTGCTGTGCTTTGATGAGTTCATTGTCAAAGACATCGGTGATGCAATGATACTGGGCGGACTTCTCAAACACCTGCTGTCGCGTAAGATAGTGCTGGTGGCTACGTCAAACATCCCGCCCGACGAGCTATACAAAGACGGTTTGCAACGCGATCGCTTCCAGCCCGCAATTGAACTCATAAAAGAGCATACAAAGGTCGTGCAGGTTACCGGTAAGGTCGATTACAGGCTGCAATTTTTGGATCGCGCTAACACCTACTTCAGCCCGCTAGGCGACGCCGCTGAAACCGGCCTGTTACATAATTTCGAGCACATTGCGCCGGAACTCGGTATCGACGGTGTGGCGCTAGAAATCGAGGGGCGCGAGGTAAAAACTGTTCGTCATGCTGGCGATGTGGTGTGGTTTGATTTTGAAGTATTGTGCGCCGGTCCACGCTCGCAAGACGACTACCTCGAGATCGCGCGGTGCTTCCATACCGTGTTTGTATCAGAAATACCCCGCCTGGATGCCGAATCTGACGATCAGGCGCGCCGTCTAATTAATTTGGTTGACATCTTGTACGATCACAACGTAAAGCTGCTGGTCTCCGCAGCAGCCGCGCCGCACGAGTTGTATGTTGGAACACGGATGCGTGATGAATTCGCTCGCACCACGAGCCGGCTCACGGAAATGCAGACCCACGAATACCTTGCCAAGACGCACATCGCTTAACCACCGCGCGAGCGAGCACTTTAGGGAGCCATTGAAACGTGAAAGACATACCGGTTGATCGCACGGTGGATGTCGCCATTATCGGCGCCGGGACCGCCGGCCTGGCGGCGATGTCCCAAGTCCGCCGGGCCACCGAAAACTTTGTGTTGATTAACGGCGGCGAGTTGGGCACCACCTGCGCCCGGGTGGGATGTATGCCATCCAAGGCGATCATTCAGGTCGCCGAGGATTTTCACCGCCGGCACACCTTTGACCGCGTCGGCATTGGCGGCGAAGATAAATTGACACTGGACATCCCCGAGGCGATGGAACACACGCGGGATTTGCGCGACATCTTTGTCGACCGGGTGCTGGCGGGCACCACCGATAACCTCGGCGATCAGTTCATCGATGGCTACGCGCGTTTTGTTGAACCCGATGTACTCGAGGTGGCAGGCCATCGGATTCGCGCCGCTCGCATCGTCATCGCCACCGGTTCCCATCCCGTGGTGCCCGAATCATGGCAAGTGTTCGCCGACCGGGTGTTGACCACCGATAATTTTTTCGAACAAGACGACTTGCCCAGCTCGGTCGCAGTGGCGGGTCTCGGGGTTATCGGTCTCGAGCTTGGCCAGGCCCTGAGCCGTATGGGCGTGGCGGTCACCGGAGTGGATATGCTGGAGACCATCGGCGGCATCACCGATCCGGTGGTGAACGAGACCGCCTTGACGCTGATTGGTAAGGAATTTCCCCTGTGGCTCGGCCACCCGGTGAAGGGGCGGGACGACGGCGACAAGTTGCTGATCACAAGCGGCAATCAAAGCGTTCACATCGACAAGATTCTCGCTTGCCTTGGGCGACGCCCGAACCTGGATCGGCTGGGTCTGGAACGCATCGGCATCGACACCGACGCGCGCGGGATGCCGCAACATGATCCCCACACCATGCAGATTCCCGGTATGCCGATATTCATTGCCGGCGACGTCAATGCCGAGCGTCAGATCCTGCACGAAGCCGCCGACGAAGGCCGAATCGCGGGCAGTAACGCGGTAGCCGCCGAGGTTGCCGGCTATCGACGCCGAACCCCGTTGGCGATCACCTTCACCGATCCCAACATTGCTCATGTGGGATTACCCTTTTCCGAACTCGACGCAGAACAGGTGGTGATCGGAGAGATCCGTTTCGGTCCGGTGGGCCGCGCACTGCTGATGGGCAGAAACAAAGGGGTACTGCGTGTCTATGCGCATCGTCAACACGGACGGTTGCTGGGCGCCTCGATGATCGCGCCGAAAGGCGAGCACTTGGCCCATCTACTGGCCTGGTCTATTCAACAGCACCAAAATGTGTTCGATCTGCTCAAGATGCCATTCTATCACCCCGCCATCGAGGAAGGGCTACAAGCGGCGCTACGGGATCTTAAAAAACAGGTGGTGGATCAATCCGAGGACGTTCTGGAACTTGCGCGGCTGGATGGGTGAGCGCCAGCCCGCATTTTGTACCAACGCACAATATGCGGGCTACGGTGTCGTGTAATTGAGTGGTCCGGTTCTCCACTCGGTTTTGGTCACTGGTATCAAGCTACGAACGAATTCCGTGTCCCGGTAAGCAAGAAAGGTCAGGTACAGCAGCACCGTTAACAATATCACCGTATATATCGTTCCAATGCGCTTCAGCTTTCTACTTGGTAACGGCTGATAGACACCCAGTTCGCGCGGGTTGAGCGCGTCTCGCTCGTGTAGTTCGATTACCTTGCGTGTATAGCGCCGCACCCATACCGGTATTTGTTGATTGAACATGTAGTTCGCGAAATGCGATTCCGAAACCTGCGGCTTGGGTAAATGACCAAACCATTCCTTGTAGGCCAATTTGAAGACGTCATATTCCTTGATCTCGAGCAACGATGAAGCCTGCAACAGATCCCACAGGTCCGGATCGATGTCCTCGTCGAAATACTGGCGGCGATCGTAGTTAAGACGCTGTAACCATTGCTGCAATCGGAAGATATTTGCTCTCATACGCAACACCGATGTGAGTGGGACGGCGCCCGGGAGACGGCGGATCAGTACCGGCCACTCCGCGCAACGACGTGCATATGAACCGTTGGCCCGGCTTTGCGATATGCCGTCCCGCTCGGAAATTGTCGGCCACAAGCTGCCAAGAAGCAAGGCGAACTCAAGGTCCGCGCGCAGCCGCCGGTGGACATATTTTCAACAACCGTACTTTCCTTGTATCTTTACCTATGGTCCCTAACCCCGCGAGCGCATTAAGGTGCCTGATTTAACCCCGCCGATTTTGATCTTGTTTGACTGGCACGCGACCCTGGCCGACACCATGGAGGCGATGTACGCGGCGATGGATGACATGTTAGCCGAGCTCGATACCCTCGCGCTGCGGGCGCGGCTCACGCCGCCGGACAAGAGTAGAACCGAAGACGATCGCAGATTGGTGGCCTACGTCAACGAACACCGACGACTGCATCCCAAGCTCAAGTCGGAGAAGAAAGTCTCGCGCACCGATCTCTTGGAGGTGTTGTTCGGACCGGACGAGGAGGCCAAACGGCTCGCCCACGAAGCCTTTAATCGGCACTACCGTAATCACTATGGTGGTGTCACACCTTTTGAGCCTGGCATTCGCGAAGTGATTGAGGCACTCAAGGCAATGGGCGTAAAGGTCGGAATATTGACCAACCGTGTACATGAGTTCTTGGCGCACGAATTGGAACAGATCGACGCCGGCGGTTGGGACGACCTGTTCGAGATCGTCGTCGCCGGTGACGACACCGAGCGGCTGAAACCATGGCCGGATCCGGTGCTCAAGGCGCTGCGGACATCTGGTACGTTGGCGACAGCACCACCGACACCATGTCCGCGAAGGCCGCGGGGATCACCAATGTGTTTTACAACGGCGCTAACTGGGAACCGAAGTGGATTTCCAAGATTTTTCCGGATACCCCGGATCATCCCCATCGGCCGGACCATGTGGTCAACAACTTCAACGAGCTGTTGACGCTGGTAAGCCAATGCTGGGATCAACACAAAGAGCGCGAAATTGAGAAACTCATCGCACCCACCGTGATCTTGTTTGATTGGCATGCGACCCTGGTTGACACCCTGGACGCGATGTACCACGCCGTGGACGACATGTTGATGCAGCTCGAGCCCCTCGGGTTGGTGGAACGCCTGATCGATCCACAGCAAAGCAAGAATGTCGATGATCAGAAACTGGTGGAGTACGTAAAGGAAAACTACGCGCTCCATCCCAAAGTCAAATCAGCGCGCAAGATATCGCGTACCGACATCTTTGAAATATTGTTCGGCGAGGATTATGAGGCCAAGCAGACTGCCCATGAGGCATTCAACATCTGCTACCGGTTACACTACGGCGCAGTGGAACCACTAGAAGAAGAGATACCCAAGATGCTCCGACGCTTACGAACCCTCGGCATCAAGACCGGCGTTTTGAGCAATCGAGACCGTGAATTTCTTGAGCACGAACTGGGCGCAGTGGACGGAGTCGGGTGGATCGATCTGTTTGACACCATCGTTGCCGGTGACGATCCGCAGCGGCGAAAACCGGAACCCGATCCCATTTTCAAGGCGCTCGATAATCTCGATGTCGCTCCCGGCGCGGATTGCTGGTACGTGGGCGACAGCACCACCGATACCATCGCCGCCAAAAACGCGCGCGCCACGAGCATATTTTATAACGGCGCCAAGTGGGACAAAGCATGGCTGGCGAAGATCTTTCCCGGCACCAGCCGCCATCCCCATCGACCGGATATGGTGGTCAACGACTTCCGCGAACTCTTGCGTGTGGTGGAACGGCTGATAGCGCACCCCGGGCCCGCGGCGGAATCTGTCAGCGGGCGGTGAACTTCGCGGTCACCAGCGTGTCGTTATTATCGTGCCCCCCACCGTGACAGATCGCGCCAAATTCAGCCGTCCGCTGACCCTCGTATTGCTGCTCGGAGTGCTCGCCGGTGCCCCCAATCCGGTGGGGGCACAACAAGACGCAACGATCGTCGACGTGGGCGACAGCCGCCTGCACGTGGTCATCGAGGATTCTGAGTTCCGTTTAGCGCAGCGAGACATCATTGACTGGATACGGCGCAGTGCGGATATCGTCGCCAATTATTATGCACGCTTCCCGACCAAGCGGGCCTATATCGGGGTGCGCGCGGCGGCCGGTGCCGGCGTCAAAAACGGACGCGCCCTGAGGCACGGTCCCACGGTAAACATCACCATGGGCGTCGAATCCACGTCCCGCGATCTGGACGTGGACTGGATATTGATTCACGAACTGATCCATTTGGCATTCCCCCGCGTGCCGGACCGTCATCATTGGATCGAGGAGGGGCTTGCGGTGTACGTGGAATCCATCGCGCGCGCGAACGCGGGGACATTGACCCCGGAACAGGTGTGGCGCGGGTTCGTGCAAGGCATGCCCCACGGGCTGCCGCGCGCCGGCGACCGGGGCCTGGATTTCACGCCCACCTGGGGGCGCACCTATTGGGGCGGCGCGCTGTTTTGCCTTTTGGCCGACATCGATATCCGCAAGGCGAGCGGCGGAAAAATGACCCTGCGTGATGCGCTGCGTGGCATCGTCAACGCCGGATTTGACATGACCGATCAGGTCGACTCGCTACCGACAATGCTGAAAATCGCCGACGCAGCCACCAAAACCCCGGCGCTGACCATACTTTACGAACGCATGAAGGACTCCCCCACGGCCATTGATCTGTCGTCCCTGTGGCATCAACTCGGTATCGACACCCAGCAACAGGAAATAAAATTCAATGATCGCGCGCCCCTGGCGGCGCTGCGCGCCGCGATTACCGCCGGGGACCGTGCGCGCGCCGCTGAGCGGCATTACAAGGAATTCACGTATTGAACTGAGGCTGCGAGTTGGCGTCTAATGCCACAATGAACACCGGGGAAAAACCGACCATGAAACGACGCAGCTTCTTGTTAGGCGTGCTGGGTTTGAGTGCAACGGCACTCGGCACCACGCGTATCCTCAGCGCCGGAACCACAGATCAGAACCGCAAACCCATCGAGAAGATCCATAAAACCGATGCCGAGTGGAAACGACAACTGACGCCGAGCCAATATCGCGTGTTGCGCGAAGAGGGTACCGAACGACCGTTTACCAGTCCGCTGGATAAGGAATACGGTAAGGGCGTATACGTATGCGCGGGATGTGGCTTGGAGTTGTTCCTATCCGAGACCAAGTACGACAGCGGCACCGGCTGGCCGAGTTTTTATGCGCCTATCGAGGGCCACCTGGAAACCAAGACCGATTTCAAAATCATTTATCCACGTACCGAGTACCACTGCGCGCGTTGTGGCGGCCATCAAGGTCACGTATTCAACGACGGCCCACCCCCCACCGGCAAGCGCTGGTGCAATAACGGCGTCGCGCTGCGATTTATCCCGGCAGAGCCCCACTCATAGTTCGCTAAGCAATTATCACGCGGGGCGCAACAAGCGTTGCACCCACTTGCGACGTGATGATCGCGTCGGACGCCTGCGGCTCGGAGCCGCGCTGGAGCGCAACTCGAGGCGTTCGAGTACGAGACCACCCCGGAACAGTCCGGCCTCTATAGCTTTATGTGAGTCCGGCAGGCCCGGTGTATACAACGTTCATGGAATTCACAGCTAGCGCAATATCCGGGTCAGTATTCGTGCGTTCAGTCTCAAAAGTGAGACACCGCGTTGCAAGAATCATTCCGAGCATCACGGTGGGATTTATGGTCAACCAAATAACGCATGAATCATGATCCTGGCGATCCTTGCCCAAAAGCAGATACCATAGCGATAACGGGCCGCTAGACTACCGGGTTCGTCGGGCAACATTGCCAGCGTGTCGGGTCTATCGTTTAACCGCCCCCGGTAAGCGATTGAACCGCGCCGAAGTGGAATCGTCCCGGGGTAATTGGATATCATGCATTTTCGCCGACTGGGTAGATTGCTCAACTGTCGGAGGGGGGTAGAGCTATGAAGACACGAAACTCGTTGCTGCGACTGTCTACGGTGGTGCTGGTAATTGTGATGGGATCGGCGCCTACCTCGTATGGGGCCGAGGCAACTATGGTGGGGGTATATGAGGATTGCCAATTCATGACCGGCAGCGTCTTTGTAGAAGGAGACGATCTGTCTGCCGAAGAGAAGGCAAGTGCATCAGCGGCAGTGGAGTCCGCAATTATCCGTTATGGCTTCGATGGGGCGCTGCCCTATGCCAGCAGGGCTCTGAAACGCTACGGTATTCAAGCCATCAAGATTAAAAGGCAGGGTTATGCCGGCTGCAGCAACATCACCAGTGGTAAATTCGTTCAAGCAATTGGTAACTATTGCGGCGAGCGCCTGGTCAGCGCCGAGATACGGGTCGACGGAAAGGTCATGGTCAAGAAAACCGGCGGCCTGTCGTCCTTTGAGGCGTTTGTTGATGAGTCATTGCTGGAGTTGCGGCGTCAGGGGATCTGGGACCGACCGCGTGTTGAAGTCAACAGCGAAGGCGCGTGCGAGCCCGCGCGTCCCGCTGATCAGAGCTGAACATAACGCTAGCCGGCCGTCACCGTACATTGTTTGTCGGGCGCCCGCCCACATAGCGAGGTCCCCGCGCCTAACCCAGGTCCTGGTGATCAGGATATCCCGGCAGCAATGTCGTGGAATGCGTTGATGCTCAATGGCGGTGGCGGTGAATTTTGTGGCGCTGGCGAAGGCCCGCTTGCTGTCGCCAAAAAAAGGCCGGCGGCCGACACGGATCGACCACCGACCCACTACCCCACCTATCCGAAAGGCGGGACAACACAACTATTAAGGAATTTTCTTCCGGCGATGGCCGGAACTACCCCTACCCGAAAAGACTGCTACCAAATATAAGTATAGACCAGCGCGAGGAAAGCGTAAGAGTAATGGGTGTGATGCACCGCACTCCGGCCTCACGTGATTGTTGGCCCTGCGGATTATTGCGGCTACACTTTGTTCATGGATCTCAACCCCCTCCCGGTTCTCAACCCCGGGAACGGGTGAGACGCCCTAAGTACCCGGAGCATGCCGAGTCTGTCGTCCGCTATGTTCAAGGCGATCGATTTCAAACTATTGCATTATCCGGATTTCACCAGTAAGTTAAGAGTCTCACTGTGGGGGTGAGATATGACGGAAAACGAAGATCGAAACCGTTTTGCCGTGACAAATCAGATAGTTATTTCGTCTCGGTATTCTGGCTCTGAGCGCCGTAGAAAGGAACGCCGTGGAAAATCCGATCGCCGTGATGTGCACCGGGCAGACGGCAAGGTTTCGCGACGCACCGGGAGGGGACGCCGGAGGGGTGAGAAGCTGGGGCTATTTCTGCGGGACGTGGCCAAGAAATAGCCGGCGCCGTGCACGGCCGGCCGGATTGTGTGTGTGCTCCGCCACGCGGGCTAGAGTCACGTTCTTAAATGCTTCTAAAGATACACTGGGCGCCTGGCGGTGCGCAGTGGTCACGTCGATACCCGAAAGGCAAATGCCCGCCGGATGGGCTGGTGGTCCTCCCATTACTACGCGGCCGCCAAGGTGGTGCGCCGCACCGCAGGGATCACCTCGAATAGGGTAATAAGAAGCAATTTACCAGGCTCAACGGCCAACCAGCGAGCCCAATAACGATTATCTACAGGTTCCGAGAATCGATTTCCACGCGGCGACTCGCGAGCCGGGTCGCTATGTAGATACCGGCGAATATAAAGCTGATACCAACGAGGTGAAACAACGCCAAACGTTCCCCGAGGAAGATTATTGCCAACACGGCGACAAATACCGGGACTAAATTGACGAATAGACCCGCCAAGTTCGCGCCACCAGCGTGAACCGCACGGTTCCAAAACACGTAGGCCAGAACCGAAGGAAAAATGCTTACGTAGCCCAACATGAGAACAGCATCGCGGTCCAACACAAATGTTTTTCCATGCGTTAAATCCCATGCATAAAACGGAATGATCCCGGCGATACCCAACACGATGAGCATGGTCAATAGCCCAACCTGATCGATATCTGCGGGCAGGCGCCTGAGAAGCACCGAATACACCGCCCACCCCAGCACCGCAACCAGAATCAAACCGTCCCCAACATTCACACTAAGATCAATCAGCGTCTCGATGTCTGCACCGCTGATAACATAAAGCACTCCCACTGCAGCCAACAACGCGCCACTGTATTGATATGCGTTGGATTTTTCATGGCCGGTCAATGTCGTTAACAACAATATGATGATCGGCAACGAAGCGCTGATGATGCCGACATTGATTGCCGACGTCCAATTTAGCGCCCAATATTGAAAGGTGTTGTAAATAGTGACACTCAGAAAAGCGATCACTAGCAAATACTTCCAATTGTTCCGGTAAAACTTCCACTGCCGGCACACGGCACGGAACCCAAAAGGCAAGATAATGATCAAGGCAATTACCCAACGCCAAAAAGACAGCGTGAATGGCGGGATGTGTCCACTTGCGATCTTGCCAACGATGGCATTGCCGGCCCAAAAAAACACACACAGGGTCAGTAGTACATGGGGAGGCATAGACATTAGTCACGCGTTTGTATTCGTAAACGAAATGAAGCCGCGATCTTCGCTATCGCACCGATCCGGGTCAAGCCGCTGATCTAGGCTGAATGTTGCACCAAGGCACCCTGCCCCGGATCTTGCCAAGCAACGTGGAGAGTCGAATCTCGCCATGTCACACCAAAGAAACTGCGTCTGTCACTGGTGTATAGCAGTAAATAGGGGGCAGGGTACATCCCGATGCTGATTGCAGGCGGTGCAAGCGGGTCGACGAGCGATGCTTCAGACCTAATTCGCCTTGAACCCAAGATACGCGCGTGTATGGCGGCAACACTGCATCACAGGTAACGATGATAATTCGACAATCGTTCTGAGTTTAATTATCGTAGCGAACGTCCCATGACCCAGGCATGCAATAAAAAATTGTGAATCGGTAACGCAATAATGAGATGGAGAACCGGAAGACGCAGCAGCAATATTGAGGATCGCCGTGGTCGCAGTCCCGTTCGCGGCATGTCGCGGGGCGTCAAGTTTGGCGGCGGATTCGGCCTGTTAGCGCTGGTGGCGGTCCTGTTTCTCGGTGGGAACCCCACCCAGATCCTCAACATGCTCGCCGGCGGCGGTGGGTCGATGAGTCCGCAACCGCAGCGGCAAGAAGCCCCGCGGCCAGGTGCGCCCGGGGACGAGGGAGCGCAGTTTGTGTCCGTGGTGCTGGCGGATACCGAGGATACCTGGAATGCTCTGTTCCGATCCGCCGGGGCACGTTATCAGCCACCGAAGCTGGTGTTGTATACCGATGGCGTGCAGTCCGCGTGTGGCTTCAGCTCGGCGGCAACCGGTCCGTTTTATTGTCCCCCCGATCAGAAGGTCTACATTGACCTGGGATTCTTCCGTCAGTTACGGCAGTTCGGCGCGTCCGGTGATTTCGCTCAGGCCTATGTCATCAGTCATGAGATCGCGCATCACGTTCAGAACCTGCTGGGGACGTCGCAACAAGTCAGGCAATTGCAAGCACAGGCCCCGCAGTCCCAGGCTAACGCACTGTCGGTGCTCACCGAGCTGCAGGCGGATTGCTACGCCGGGGTGTGGGCGCATCACGCGCACAAACAACGGCGAATTCTCGAACCCGGGGATGCCGAGGAGGGCCTGCGCGCCGCGGCATCGGTGGGAGATGACCGCATGCAGCAGATGGCCGGCCGACGCATTCAGCCGGAGTCCTTCACCCACGGATCCGCGGAACAACGCATGCATTGGTTCCGCACCGGCTTAACGACCGGCAGACTGGACGCCTGCGACACCTTTGCCCAGGCCAGCCGCTGACGCGGCAACCGAAACGCTCGCCCGTGGCGAGTGATCGAGCACGATTGGCATAGCTGATGGAAACTGGCGTTTTCCTGCTGGTCCTGGTCGCTGCGCTACTGCACGCAGTTTGGAACGCGGCCGTCAAGTTCGATGATGACCGGCTGGGTGCAATGGCGGTTTTGGTCCTTGGCTGTGGTCTGCTCGCCGCACTCGCGTTGCCATGGGTGGATCATCCAGCACCGGCCAGCTGGCCGTTTCTCGCCGCTTCGCTAGCGTGTCATTTCGGCTACAAAATAGCTCTAGTGCGCGCCTACAGCCACGGTGGCTTTGCCCAGGTCTATCCAATTGCGCGCGGGGTGGCGCCGTTGCTGGTGACCCTGTGGGCGGTGGGTTTGTTTGGTGAATCGATAACCCCAGCGCAAGTCACCGCAATCGGCGCCGTCATCATCGGCGTGTTAATCCTCGCCCTGCGCGGCCAGGGCCTTCTGACCCATGACCGGCGCGCTGTCGGCTACGCATTGCTCACCGCACTGTTCATCAGCGGCTACACGGTGTTCGATGGCATCGGTGTGCGCCACGCCGGCGGCCCACACGGCTATATCGTGTGGTTGTTCATCCTCGATGCGATTCCGTTTTTGTTACTCGCGGTCGGCATTCATAAAACACAAACGTTGGAGATCATGCGCACCAGGTGGCGCCTGGGTCTCGTCGCCGGAGGGATGTCGCTTGCCGCCTACTGGTTGGTCGTGTGGGCGATGAGCCTGGCCTCGATACCGGTGGTGTCCGCGTTGCGCGAAACATCCATTGTATTCGCGGCATTGATCGGCATTTTCCTGTTCAAGGAACCAATGGGCATCCGCCACTTCGCAGCCGCGGTATCGGTCGCCGCCGGCGTAATTATCCTGCGCGCGTATTAACTCGCATGTTGCAGGTGAAACCGGTTGCTTATCAGTCGATGCAAACCACTGATTGACGCTACATCTGGCCTTTCCAGGGCACCAGAAGACGCTCGATCCAACGCATGAGCAAATCGAACAGATAAGCGATGATGCCAATGACGATGATCCCCATGATCACCACATCGGTAACCAGGAACTCTGACGCATTCAGCACCATATATCCCAAGCCGGCCTCGGCCGCCACCATCTCCGCCGCAACCAGGGTGGTCCAACCGAAACCAATACCGATGCGCATGCCGGTCAATATCTCCGGCATCGCACCTTTTAGAATGACATGCAAGATGACCTGGACACGGGTCGCCCCCAGCGAGTAAGCGGCGTGGATCTGCTCGATCGACACCGAACGCACGCCGGCACGGGCATTCAGGGCCATGGGGGCAAACATGGCAAGATAAATCAGGATCAACTTCGATGTCTCGCCGATTCCGAACCAAATGATCGTCAACGGCAGGTAGGCAAGCGGGGGAATCGGTCGATAGAACTCGATCGGCGGATCAAAAATCCCGCGCATCACGCGATTAACACCCATGAATATGCCGACGGGAATGGCGGTCAGCGCCGCGGCAAAAAATGCGCCGAACACCCGGCCCATACTCCACAAGGTGTGTTGCATCAGGTTGGACCCGCCAAAACCTTCGGTGGCGACTTCGACAAATTTATCGAACACCATCGCCGGCGACGGCAGAAACAGCGGTTTGATCAGACCCAACGCGGTGACCGCGTACCACAACAGGAACAATCCAAGGCTCGATGCTACGCTGATCGCCACGCTGCTGCCCTGACCCGGCGCTCCGTAGGACTCGCCGGGTTTGGCCGGACCTTTTGAAAAGACGTTGGCGATGGCGCTCAACACACCGCCCTTGGGTACCGTTACCGCAGTATCAGACATGATCGCCTCCCCCGGCCAGTTCATCGCCGTGGATTATGCTCAACACCTTTTCCCGCACCTCGATGAAATCCGCGCTGGACTTTATCGCACGCGCGTCGCGGCAATCGAAGAAACGCTGTTGGAAATCGAGGTCGTAGGTATGGGTGATGCGGCCCGGCCGGGGTGACATCACCACCAACCGGGTAGCCATGAACAACGCCTCTTCGACGCTGTGGGTGATGAAGAAAATCATCTTGCCGGTCTCGCGCCAAACGTCGAGGATCAATTCCTGCAGGTTCTCCCGCGTCAACGCATCCAACGCGCCAAGAGGCTCATCCATGAGCAACATCGCCGGGTTACTGGTGAGCGCCCGCGCGATCCCGACGCGCTGCTGCATACCGCCGGATAACTGGTACACGGCGTGATGGTGAAAGTCCTCAAGACCCACCAGCGCAAGATATTTGCTCGCGGTCTCATTTCTTTCCGGTTTGGACATGCCCTGAAGCTTGAGCCCGAACTCGGCGTTTTCGAGCACCGTGAGCCACGGCAGCAGGGCATGCTTCTGAAACACCACGCCACGATCGGCGCCCGGTCCGGTGACCACGTGGTTGACCACACCCCGTTCCTTTCCGGGACCCTCGACCACCTCTTGATCGAGCGTGACACGACCCGCACTCGGGGCGATAAAGCCGGCCATCAGATTGAGCAATGTGGTCTTACCGCAGCCGGAGGCGCCGAGGGCAACGACAAAATCACCGTCGCTGATATCGATATTGATATTTTCCAGAGCGTGAACCTCCTCTCCTGGTTTGCGCCCCGGATAAACGACAGTTACACCATCTACCTGTAAACCCATGGGTGTTCACCTTCGATTGGTAACAAAAGAAAGGGGTGACCGAAGTCACCCCTGAAACCGTGTTACATCTTGGATGCCGCCTCTGCATAGCTCGCATTCACGAACGCGCCATAGTCCGGCTGCAGGGACGGTATCTTCTTTTGCTCCTTCAGAAACTCTGAGGTGAACTTCAGTGCACGCGCGGCGCCGCCATCTGCGCCACCACCCAGCCACGCGGGTGAAATCTGCTCTTGCAAAGTCGGAAAGCTGTACAAGGCCAGCACCCCGGGAACATCTTCGGCTTTGCCACCCGCCATCTTGACGATCTTCTTGACCATATCGGAGTCTGGGGTCCAAGCACCGGGGTTACTGCGATAGGCCTCATCGGCCGCGGCGATGATGTTGACGAATTTGGCCATGAACTCGGCGTTTTCCTCGCCGAACTTACGGTCCACCACCAGCCCATCGAAGGTGCACTTGCCCCATTTACACAACTGCCCGGACGTAATCAGCACCTTGCCATCTTGTTTGATGCGTCCAAGGGCGGGGTCCCACACGAATGCGGCATCGATGTCGCCCCGTTGCCAGGCGGCGGCAATGGCATTGGGCTGCATGTTCAGGATCCTGACGTCATTGGGGCTGATACCGAACTGCTCCATGGCGAACATCGTATGAAAGTGCGTGGTCGACACGAACGGCACACCGAGTTTCTTGCCCTTGAGATCTTGCGGCGCAGTGATGCCGGAACCATTACGCACGACGAGGGCCTCTGCAGACGCAATGTCCTCGGTGACCCAGAACAACTGCATATCGACGCCGCGACTGACGCCGGCGGCGATCGGACTGGAGCCGGCCAAAGCAATGTGCACATCACCCGATGCCATGGCAGTGATCACCTTGGCTCCGGAATCAAATTTGCGCCAGTTGATCTTATAACCGGTGGCCTTTTCGAATTCGCCATCGGCAATGGCTACCTTCCATGGGTTGTAAATAAGCTGATAGCCGACCGTCAGTTCTTTTGCTGCGAAGCTGGTGCCGGTTGCCAGTGCCCATAACAACATTGGCAAGCCAATACCACGAACGATGAATTTCACAAACTTGTTCATTAGACATCTCCTCCTAAGGTAGTTAAATGCGACATGCGCTTCCATCCGTAGTCGGCTTTCCTATTAGTTTTGCGCCGTGACAATTCGGCATCTGTTATGCGCACACCGTCGCGCTACTGTACTACATATTCGCCAAGTACATCACGAAGTATTCCACACATCTCATCGATGTGGCGTTTCTCGGAGATCAATGGCGGTGCGAGAATACCCGCATCACCGGTGGTCTTGAGGTGCAGGCCGGCATCAAACAACCGCTTCTGCACCTCATGTCCGCGCGCCCCGGGTACAGAATCCGGCAACAGATCAAAACCGGCAATCAGTCCAAAGCCACGAACGTCGCTAACCACCGCTATTTCAGACAGGGTCAATACCGAGTCCAGAAAATAATCAGACAACTCTGCCGCACGCGCAAATAGATCTTCCCGCGCGTAGATATCCAGCGCCGCGAGGCTCGCGGCACATGCCGCCGGATGCGCCGAAAACGTATACCCATGAAAAAGCTCTACCGCACCGCGCGGTGCCGCTTCGACAATGGTGTGGTACACATCTTCGCGCACCGCCACAGCGCCCATGGGCTGCGCACCGTTGGTGATCGCTTTGGCCATGGTCATGACATCGGGGGTCACGCCAAAACTTTGCGCACCGAACGCCTTTCCGGTGCGTCCGAAGCCGCAGATCACCTCATCAAACACCAACAAGATGCGGTGTTCATCACAAATCTCCCGGATGCGCTGTAAATAGCCTTTGGGCGGCACCAACACCCCGGTTGAGCCCGCAATCGGCTCGATGAAACACGCGGCAATATTGCCGCCACCGTAAAGATCCACCAGGCGTTGCAGGTCTTCGGCAAGCTCGACGCCGTGATCAGGCTGGCCTGTGACGAAACGATGCTCCGGTAACCACGTGTGCCTCAGGTGCACCACCCCCGGCAGGCTGGGACCGAATGACTCTCTATTTTTGACCATGCCGCTCAGCGAGGTGCCGCCGAGATTGACGCCGTGGTAAGCCCGCTCCCGCGACACGAACATGTAGCGTTGCCCGTCGCCGCGGGCCCGATGGTAAGCCGAACAGATCTTCATCGCGGTGTCGATCGCCTCGGACCCGGAATTTACGAAGAACACGCGGTTGAGGTCCGCCGGAGTCAACCCGGCTATGCGTTGCGCTAGCTCAAACGACAACGGGTGGCTGCGCAGGAAAGAGGGCGTGTAGTCCAGTTCGTTGAGCTGCCGGGCGACCGCCTCGGATATTTCCGCGCGGCAATGGCCGGCGGCGCAAGTGAACAATCCGGAACAACCATCTAAAATCTTGTCCCCTTTGTGGTTCCAGAAATACATGCCTTCGGCCCGGACAAACAATCTCGGATCGTTTTTGAACTCACGGTTACCGGTAAACGGCAACCAGTGATGCTGCAGCGCATCGGGCGCCGCGATCGGGCTGTGATCATCTACCACACGTTTTGCCTTACCCATCGACCTGCACTCCACGGCTGAATCTGCCTATGCAGCGCAAGCCTACACTCTGAGACTGGCCACGGATAGGGCCCGGCGGACCGCTAGTTGCGCCCGTTCATGAAAAAAACTCCGTTTACCGGGGTCGCCCGGCGGCGGCCGTCATAACGCGATTGGGCTCGACAAAACTCTTCGCGTCTTGGAAGATAAAACCAGCCGCCCTTTGGGGCGCTCGGTGTTGTTAACCAACCCATAGATGACTCTACGTGCGGGAGGTGGACCTTGTTAATCGGCGTTCCAAAGGAAATCAAAGACCATGAATACCGGGTCGGCCTGGCGCCAGCCGGAGTTCGCGAGGCGGTGCACCATGGCCATCGAGTCATAGTTGAACACGACGCGGGAGTGGGCATTGGGGTCACCGATGCCGAGTATGAGACCGCCGGTGCCACCATTACGCACGCGGCCGCGGAGATCTTTGCGCAAGCCGAGTTGGTCGTCAAAGTGAAGGAACCACAATCCGGCGAACGGGTGATGTTGCGCGCGGATCAAATACTGTTTACTTATCTGCACCTGGCTCCGGACCCAGAGCAAACCAAAGACCTGGTGGCGAGCGACGCGGTATGCATCGCCTACGAGACGGTGACCTCGCCCCATGGTGGGCTGCCGCTGTTGGCGCCGATGTCCGAAGTCGCCGGCCGCATGGCGATCCAAGCGGGCGCCTATTGCCTCGAACATCCCCACGGCGGGCTTGGAATGCTGTTGGGTGGCGTACCCGGTGTGGATCCGGCCAAGGTCGTGATTCTGGGCGGCGGCGTGGTCGGAACCCACGCCGCCCATATCGCGGTGGGCATGGGGGCAGACGTTTGGGTCCTCGACCGTAATCCAGACGTATTGACGACCCACTGGCGCCAGTTCGGGCGCTCGACGAACACGGTGTTCGCCACCCGGGACTCTATCGAGCGGCACGTGCTCATGGCCGAATTGGTGGTGGGCGGCGTTCTGGTTCCCGGCGCCGCGGCGCCGAAGCTGGTCAGCGCCGACACCCTCCGGCAGATGAAACCCGGCGCCGTGGTGGTGGACGTGGCGATCGATCAGGGGGGGTGTTTCGAGACATCGCGGCCGACGACCCATGCCGAACCCACCTACGTCGTCGATGACGTCGTCCACTACTGCGTGACCAATATGCCGGGGGGTGTGCCGCGCACCTCCACGTTTGCGCTCAACAACGTCACCCTGCCCCATGTGATCACACTCGCGGATAAGGGCTACAAGAAAGCGCTGATTGACGATCCACATCTGCGCAATGGTCTCAACGTCATCCACGGCCACGTGACCTGTAAAGAGGTGGCCCATGATCTGGATTATGAGTACCGGGATCCGATGGAGATATTGCAAGCTAACTAAGAATCGGCGCGATCCAAGTCCAGCCTGTGGGCCACACACGCGGCGCCCAAGCGTCGCATGTATGCTCTATGACAACGCCGCGCATTACTCGATAAACACATCTGCAATCAATGAGATGGATACCATGCTGCGGGTGGCGCGCAGACCCGAGCCGGAATTTCGATCAGCGGGGACGCGACGGTCAATCTTGTCTACAATGGTCACGCCCAGAACCAATGACCATCCCGGGAGATCATAGATGACAGCGAAACTGAAGCCGTTTGCGTTACATCATTTCATCAATGGCAACAAGGTCGCGGGACAAAGCGGCCGTGCCGGCGACGTGTACAATCCGGCGACCGGGGAGGTCGCTAAGCATGCGCCGTTTGCCAACGCGGATGAAGTGCGAAGTGCCATTAGCGCCGCGGTCGACGCTTTTGCGGGCTGGTCGCAGACACCGCCCGCCCAGCGGGCACAAGTCATGTTCGCATACCGGGATCTGGTGAAGAAAAATATTCAGGAACTGGGGGAGATCGTATCCAGTGAACATGGCAAGACTATCGAAGACGCCAAGGGATCGATCACGCGCGGCGTGGAGGTGGTCGAATTCGCTTGCGGTATCCCACAACTACTCAAAGGTGAATATACCCAGGCCGTAGCCACCAATGTCGATAGTTATTCGGTCCGCCAGCCGGTAGGGGTGTGTGCCGGTATCACGCCGTTCAACTTTCCAGCCATGGTGCCGATGTGGATGTTTCCGGTCGCCATCGCATGCGGCAACAGCTTTGTACTCAAGCCCTCCGAAAAGGACCCGTCTTGTTCTCTGCGCATGGCCGAGTTGATGCAACAGGCGGGGCTTCCGGACGGCGTACTGAACGTGGTCATCGGCGACAAGGAAGCGGTGGACGCGCTATTGACCGACCCGCGGGTCGCTGCGGTGAGCTTTGTCGGCTCCACGCCGGTCGGCGAGTACATCTACCGCACCGGCTGCGCCCATGGGAAACGCGTTCAGGCCTTGTGCGGGGCAAAAAACCACATGGTGGTCATGCCTGACGCGGACATGGAACAAGTGACCGACGCGGTGATGGGATCGGCGTTTGGATCGGCGGGTGAACGCTGTATGGCGATCTCGGTAGTGGTCGCGGTGGGCGATGATACCGCCGACGAGTTGATCGATCGCTTGGCGCCCCGTGTTCGCGACCTCAAGATTGGTCCATATACGGACGAGTCGGCGGAGATGGGTCCGTTGGTCACCCCCGAACACCAACAGAAGGTGCGCAATTACGTCGACATCGGCGTGGACGAAGGTGCCAATCTGGTCGTCGATGGCCGGAATGTCGTGGTCGATGGTCATGAAAACGGCGCGTTCCTCGGCGGCTGCCTGTTCGACGATGTCAAACCCGCAATGAAGATCTACAAGGAAGAAATATTCGGTCCGGTGCTGAGCGTGGTACGGGCCGAAGACTATGCGCAGGCGGTGAAGCTGGTCAACGAGCACGAATACGGCAACGGCGCCGCTATATTCACCCGAGACGGCGATTGCGCTCGGGATTTCACCGCGCGAATCAGGATCGGCATGGTCGGTGTGAACGTGCCGATACCAGTGCCCGTGGCCTATCACAGCTTTGGCGGCTGGAAGCGTTCGCTGTTTGGCGATCACTTTATACACGGACCCGAGGGGGTGCGGTTTTACACGCGCATGAAGACCATCACCGCGAGATGGCCGTCGGGTATCAAGGACGGCGCGGTGTTTCATTTCAAGGCGGGCGGCGAGCACTGATTAACGCGAATAAACAGCCGCACAATTAGGAGCAACGATTCTTTGTTGCATCATCCACGCGTGCTAGTCATTCGAAAGGATCAGTGACGGCGGTGGTGGGCACGCGCAATGCCAGCGTGTAAAATTTTGTTTCCGTCTGCGATGGGCGTTTGCACACCGTGAGCGATGTGTTTTAATCACCGTGCGCGGTTCGAGTTATTCCATCCGTAAACCACACCCATCTGTTAGGTTAGAATATCGCACCTACATGCACCGCGAATCTTATGCCGGACCGAAATTGACAAGAGGAAGATAAAAGAGATGAGAAAGTTAGGCGTATTGGGATCTGCAATCCTCATGAGTATTTATGTCCATTCTGCTTGGGCCGGGTCCGCGGGTAATGTTTACCTAGGTTTGGGAGCCAGCGCGCTGGCGTTGGATAATTCCCGGGTGGTTGATATTCCAACCAGCTCTCCCGGTCACTCATCCAAGATGTTCAACGGAATCCTTGGATATCAGTTCAACCATCAGTGGGCGCTAGACCTGACACTGGGAACCGATTTCAGCGGTGAAGTGGGTACTGACCAAGCGCAGATAAATGGTTATCGGTTTTTTGGCGTCAACAAGTGGAAACCCTACCTCTCGGCCGGAGTCAGTGCCTTTGACGTCGAAAACGCTACTGACAGCAGCACGCAGCAGATTCAGGGCGGTTTCGGAGTGTCGGGAGATCTATCGAATAACCTCGAACTGCGTTTGGGATACCAGGTTTTTGCCGACCTGGGCGATGAGTCAAATACCGATAAGGCGATAGGGTTGACTCTCAACTGGCATTTGCGAAAACCCAAAGCTGTGGCTGTATCGCAGCCTGTGCCGGTGGCGCAACCCGAGTCTGCCCCTCGGCAGAAACAGGTGGTTGATACCTATGAACTTGTGGTGGAGTTTGACTTTGACAAGTATGACATCAGAAAAGTCTATACACCGCAGTTTGAAGAAATCGCGAAAGTTCTTAACGAGAGCCCGGATATCAGTATGACTATTGAAGGACATACTGATTGGATCGGTAGCGAAAAGTACAACCAAGGGTTATCGCAGCGCCGCGCTAATGCGGTGAAGAACAAGTTCATTCAAGACTACGGCATCGAGCGGAGTCGCATCAGTACGGTGGGATATGGTGAGACCCGACCAATTGCAGACAACAATACCACTGCGGGTCGACAAAGAAACCGGCGAGCCATCTCCGTAATCTTAAGACCACGTATAGGGACGCAGTAACCGCGAGACACATTACTGCACGTTGCAGCGAGGACCCCAGCGCCGGGGGGATGGCATCAAGCATGCATGGAGACAGGCACTCGATTCGACTCGCCATCCATGCAAAACGGCTGGCCACTACTCGTGGATTCGACCAACAGAGGCGGTTATTCTTCCTATACCTTGTTGACGATGCACGTTCGCCCCGAAGACACAGGAGGCTGCCAGATGGAACCGCTCGATCGTGTACACGCCTTGTTATTCAGACCGTGGGCCATACGACTACCACTAGAAAGTGCGCGACTGGAAACAGCGCGACCAGCAGAATGATCCAGTAAAAGCGCTTCGCGGCCCAGTCGTGACGATTACGCCGAATCTTAACGACTGCAAGGATCCAGATTGCCAGCAGACCCAGTAGTAGCGCGGGAAGGATGATCATGGCTGCCCAGGCGTCGAAGCCGCTCAGATCGAGCATGCCATAGTACACAGAGATCAGTCCCAGTAAGGTGACGATGAGCAGAATCCGCAAGGAAATCGCGCGCGGGTTGCTCATAAAGAATAGCCGGGCGCGTTTGAACAGGTTGGCCCGGATAAGGATGATCACGGCAAGCGCGATTGCGCCGACCCACCAGTATTCCCTGACAAAAGCCAACAACGACCATTGCGCCGACATGTGTTATCCCGCCAGTGTATTGAGTCAATGACCGGGCGTTTACGTCATTGAGTCTAGCAGCCTCTCGGAATCAGGCGGGCGATTAGCTCTGTTCTCATTTTACTGACCGCAGAATATGCCGTTGGCGGGATCAATCTGTGGCATCGGTGTCTACGATTACGGTCGACACGATGGCTGCGAACCCTGTTGCTGCCTGTTGTGTGATCGCCTGGAGGAGACAGGCTCTGTCCTGGCGACTTACGAGGAACATCGCCGCATTTGTTGTCGAACGAAAAGGAAATGAATATGATTCGCACCTCTCGGAACAGTTTGAAGTGTTGCGGGTAGCAGTTTCGACGTAAGCACACGACGTCTTGGTGTGTGACAGATATCGTCTACACAACAAATTCTCTGCTGGTACTGCCAATTAACTCATGAAGTTAATGTAGGAATTCTTTGGAGATGGAAAACGTTTCGACGACTACCAAACGCGCTGGACAATACATGCCATCTGTTTGCCTGATGTTTGCGGTAGTCATCTCAATGGCGCAAGTGGTGGAGTCTAAACGCGAACCCATATATACCGACAAGGGCACCAAAGCCTGTTTGGTGTGCCACTCCGGGGAGAAGATCCGTACTGTTCAAACCGGCGTGCATGGTGAGATTAATCCGATGGCTAAGCACGGTTGTGAGGATTGTCACGGCCCCGGCAGTTTCCATGTGTCCCGGGCGCATGGCGGTAAGGGCTTCCCGTCCATGGTCCTGTTCAGTAGGGATGCCAATTCCTCGTCACGGGACGACCAGGTTCGCGCCTGCCTTAGTTGCCATACGCAGGAAGCGGGGGGTATAAAACCGGTCGTGTTTCTCGGCAGCGCGCATGACACGCCCTTGGTAAGTTGCCCGACCTGTCATTCGATTCATACCGACTCGGATCGCATGGCAGACCAGGCCCAGCAGACCACGACGTGCTATGGCTGCCATTCCGACAAAAAAGCCGAGCATCCCCGTTTTAAGGGCACGACGATCACGTTCGATGATCTGAAATGCTCGACCTGTCACAATGTGCACAAGCTCGTGGCAGACGGCCAGTGACTGACTCCACCTAGCTGCCGGACGCTTATCGATGGTGCGGACGATACGAATCCGAAGGGGCTTGGATATTCCCGTCGCCGGTACTCCGGAGCAGTCAATCCATGACGGACCGGAGCACACCCAGGTTGCGCTCGACGGCCGTGATTACCCGGGCCTGAAACCCAGAATGCTGGTCGCACCCGGTGACCAGGTCGACCTGGGTCAGCCGCTGTTCATCGATAAACGGGATCCGCAGGTCCGCTACACCGCCCCGGGCAAGGGCACCGTAGTGGCCGTGAACCGTGGCGCCCGGCGCGCGCTCGAATGCATCGAGATCAAGCTCGAGGAAGGCGGCGGTTTGCAGGCGATGTTCGACCCGCTGACCGACGACGACATTGCGCGTCGGGATCGTGCGGAGCTCGCGTCGCGGCTGCAGCAATCAGGCCTGTGGACCGCTTTGCGCACACGACCTTACAGCTGTGTGCCGCGGTCAGACAGTGTTCCACGCTCGATTTTCGTCACCGCCATCGACACCGCGCCGCTTTGTGCCGACCCGCGTGTGGTCATTGACCCCAATGTCGACGCCTTCACGACCGGGCTGCGCGTGTTAGCCAGACTAACCGCAGGTGCGGTTTACTTGTGCACTGGGACCGGTTGGGACACTGCAGTGGGTGACGTGGAGCGCGTGCAGCGTGTTGAATTTCAAGGACCCCACCCCGCCGGTCTGGCGGGCACCCACATTCATTTGCTAGATCCTGCAGGTGTTGAACGGATTGTCTGGTACATCGGTTATCAGGATGTCATCGCCATCGGACATACGATGACCTCGGGGACGGTCGACACCCGGCGGGTGATCGCCCTCGCTGGTGACCGCGTGCGCAAACCCCGGCTCTTATCAGCGCGCGTGGGCGTCTCGACCGACGACATCGTGCGGGGCGAGATCGACGAACCGGGTTCCTGCCGGGTGATTTCAGGTTCTTTGTTGACCGGCCGCAAAGCCGCCGGCGGCAATGCCTACCTGGGGCGCTATCACAATCAGGTGTGCGTCATCCGTGAAGGTGGCGAACGGCGCAGGTTTGGCTGGCTGGGCCTGTGGCCGCGGCGGTACAGTGCCGGCACGACGATTCTGAAGCGCAGCGGGCACCGCAGAAAACTCGCCTTCGACACCGCCATGAACGGGCGCTACACGAGCATGCTGCCGATGCGCGTGTTCGAGCGCGTGATGCCCCTCGACATCTTGCCATCGCCGTTGTTCCGGGCGTTACTGGTCAAGGACACCGACCAGGCCCAGGCACTGGGCTGTCTGGAGCTGGATGAAGAAGACCTTGCGCTGTGCTCGTTCCTGTGCCCGGCAAAGCAGGACTACGGCGCTGCTTTGCGCATGAATCTCGATGAAATAGAACGCGGCGGCTGATGTCCGAGATCAGAAGAAATCTCTCGTTGATGACAGACCGCTTCTTTTGGTCATCGAGGCGGTCGACGATCACCGGTCCACACATCAGAGACGCAAGCAATGTGCAACGTGTGTGGAATTATTTCGTCATCGCCAGCCTGCCGACGTGGGTGATCGGCACGTGGAGCCTCGGACACCAGACCAATCTGGCGATCGCCGCTTTCGGCCTGGAGCGGGTGCCCGGGTGGCGGGCCGGGGTGCTGCGCCAGTTCAGCATCGGTTTCGACGCCTTCAATCCCTTGGCCTGCTTCATGCATGGGTTGTTGTATTTTCTGCCAATATTCGGATTGGCTTTGCTCGTCGGTGCGTTTTGGCAGGCGTTGTTCGCGAAGCTGCGTCACACGGAGCCCGACGAAGGCCTACTCGTGATTGCGTGGTTGTTCGCCCTGCTCATGCCCGCCACCGCCCCGATGTATCAGGTAGCCGTGGGCATGACCTTCGGCATCGTGGTGGGCAAGTTGATTTACGGCGGTTCGGGACGCTACCTGTTCAACCCCGCGCTGCTCGGTGCGGCGTTTTTGGTGTTTTCATACCCCACATTGATGTACGGGGAGAATCCCTGGGTGCCGGTGGCGGGCTATGACCAGCCGACGGTCCTGGAGCTGGTCAAGGAAGAGGGCGGTATCAGCGTAATACCCGCCGTGGGTTACAGCTTCTGGCAGATGTTCATCGGTGATCAACCGGGCCCAATTGGTATCGTGTCTTCGCTGGGCGCCGTGATCGGGGCGCTGTTTTTGATCTGGACCGCGGTCGCGTCGTGGCGGGTGATGGCGGGTGCAATCATCGGATTGATTGTCACCGCGACCTTGTTCAGCGCGATCGCGCCCGAAAACGAGTTGTTCGCCGTCCCCTGGTATTGGCAGCTGGTGATGGGCGGCGTGATGTTCGGCGTGGTGTTTATCGCAACCGATCCGGTCGCCGGCCCCATGACCGATCCCGGTCGGTGGGCCTTTGGCGTGATCGTGGGCGTACTGACGGTGGTCATCCGCGCGACGAATCCCGCGTATTACGAAGGCGTGCTATTCGCTATTCTGCTGGCGAGCGTGTTTTCACCGTTGATCGATTTCATAGCCACGGATAGAAACATCCAACGGCGCTTGCAACGCCAGCAAGGTGGTGCCGATGGATAATAACGACCCCAGAAAGGCGGTCATCGTCGTCGCCCTGGTGGCGGTGGTTTGCTCGTCATTGGTGTCCGCCGCCGTGGTGCTGCTGCGCCCCGTTCACCTCAATAACCAGCTGCTCGAGCGCAGCCGCAACATCATGCAACTCACCGGGCTGATCGAACCGGGGCAGACGCTCGAGGACGCTAAAATGCTGGCGTTGTTCAAGCGCCTGGATGTGCGCATGGTAGATATCGACCAGGGCGCGTTCGATGGGTCCATGGACCCGAAAACCTTTGACCAGCGGCGCGCCGCCGGCGATCCGCAGCTCGGCGTCGCCGTTCCAGCGGGCCGGGACCTGGCAAGACTGGGCACCCGCAGCCGGTATGCACCGGTGTACCTGGTCTGGGATGAAAACCAACTCCAGCGCATCATCCTGCCGATCCGCGGCGCCGGGATGTGGTCGATGTTGTACGGCTACCTTGCGTTGGAGTCAGATATGAACACCGTCGCCGCCGCCAGTTTCTACGAACAGACCGAAACGCCCGGCCTCGGCGACCAGATCACGCGGCCGGACTGGCTGGCCAAGTGGCGCGGCCGCAAGGTGTACGACGAGCTTGGCGATCCGGTGTTCGCCGTCGGTCCCGGCAGAATCGCGCCCGATTCGTCGGCGGCACTGCATCGCGTCGACGCGCTGACCGGGGCGACCATCACCGGCGACGCCGTCACCTCGCTGGTGCACTACTGGCTGGGTCCGCACGGATTCCAGCTGCTGCTGAATCAGCTGCGCGAACAACCACCGACACAGGCCGCAACAGCGGCTGGCGGGGATTCCTGACCATGTCACTCAAACAATACGTCACGGCACCACTGCTGAAAGAGAACCCGGTCACGCTGCACGTACTGGGTATCTGCGCCGCGCTCGCGATCACCAATTCCCTCACCTCATCGTTGATCATGAGCGTGGCCTTGACCACGGTGCTCATCATCTCGAACGCCACCATCAGCCTGATCCGCCACCACCTGCCCAATAGCGTGCGCATGATCGTGCAGATCACCATCATCGCCTCGTCGGTCACGGTGATCGACCAGTTGCTTACCGCCTACCTGCCCACCGCCGCCAGCGCGCTCAGCGTGTACATCAGCCTGATCGTGACCAACTGCATCGTACTCGGGCGCGCCGAGGCGTGCGCCATGAACCATGGGGTGCGCCGCAGTATCGCGGACGCCATCGGCAACGGCCTGGGCTACAGCGCCATACTGATCTTCGTGGCCACGATCCGCGAACTGTTCGGCAACGGCTCGCTGATGGGGGTGAAGATCCTGGAGCTGGCCCGCGACGGCGGTTGGTTCCAACCCAACGAGATGCTGATGCTGGCGCCCAGCGCGTTTTTTATCATCGGTTTCATGGTGTGGGGCATACGCAGTTGGAAACCCGAACAGCGGGAGCAGCCGGAATTCAAATCCATGGTCGCGCCGCGGGAGGTGGAAGGGCAATGACTGGTTTCATCGAAATCTTTTTCCGTGCGGTTTTCATTGAAAATCTCGCGCTGGCGTATTTCCTCGGCATGTGCACATTCCTCGCGGTATCGAAACAGATCAAGACCACGCTGGGTCTGGGCGTCGCGGTGATCGTGGTCGAAGGTATCAGCGTTCCACTCAATAACCTGATCTACAACCTGCTGCTCAGGCAGGGTGCCCTGAGCTGGGTGGGTCTGGGCCACCTCGATTTCAGCTTCCTCGGGCTGCTCAGCCAGATCGCGGTGATCGCCGCTATGATCCAGATTCTGGAGATCGTGTTGCACAAGTTCGTCCCCGCGCTTTACAACACCCTGGGTATCTACTTGCCGCTGCTCACCGTCAACTGCGCCATTCTGGGCGCCTCACTGTTCATGGTGCAACGCGACTACAGCTTTGTGGAAAGCGTGGCCTACGGCGTGGGGGTGGGCGTTGGGTGGGCGCTCGCCATTGTCGCGCTCGCCGGTCTGCGCGAGAAAATGAAATACAGCGACATCCCGGAAGGCCTGCAGGGTCTGGGGATCACGTTCATCACCACTGGCCTGATTTCCCTGGCGTTCATCGGCCTTGCGGGTATTCAATTTTAGGGCCGATGTTGGAAATCATACTCAGCGTGGTGTTGTTCACCGGTATCTTGCTGGTGCTGACGTTGCTGATATTGCAGGTCAGAGCCAGGCTGGTTCACCAGGGTGACGTGCACATCATCGCCAATGAAGAGCGCGACCTCACCGTGCCGGCGGGTAACCGGCTGCTTGGCACGCTGGCGGATGCCGGAATCTTCGTGCCCTCCGCCTGCGGCGGCGGCGGTACCTGTGGCCAATGCAAGGTGAAAGTGCTGGAAGGCGGCGGGTCGCTGCTGCCGACCGAAGCCTCGTTGATCTCCAAGCGGGAAGCCGCGGAAGGCGAACGCCTGGCATGTCAGGTGACGGTCACCGAGGACATGCGCATCCAGGTTCCCGAGGACGTATTCGGCGTGAAGAAGTGGGAGTGTAAGGTCCGTTCGAACCACAACGTCGCAACCTTTATCAAGGAACTGGTGTTGGAGCTCCCCGCGGGTGAGAAGCTCGATTTCAAAGCCGGCGGCTATATCCAGATCGAGTGCCCGCCTCACAAACTGAGCTACTCGAGCTTCGATATCAAAGAGGAATACCGGGCGGAGTGGGAACGACATGGCCTGTTGAAATTGCACTCCGACGTAAAACAACCGGCGACGCGCGCCTATTCGATGGCCAACTATCCGGATGAAAACGAGATTATCATGCTCAACGTGCGCATCGCCACGCCACCACCCGATGCCCCCAAAGCACCGACGGGCATCATGTCGTCTTATATCTTCAACCGGAAGCCCGGGGATACGGTAACGGTGTCGGGGCCTTATGGTGAATTCTTCGCCAAGGACACCGATGCCGAGATGGTGTTCATCGGGGGCGGGGCGGGCATGGCGCCGATGCGCTCGCACATCTTCGACCAGTTGAAGCGATTGAAGAGCACGCGCACAATGACCTTCTGGTACGGCGCGCGAAGTCTGCGGGAGGCCTTTTATGTGGAGGAGTTCGACGAACTCGCCGAGAAGCACCCCAATTTCAGCTGGCATCTTGCCTTGTCCGACCCGCTCCCGGGAGACAATTGGCAGGGGTTGACCGGATTCATCCATGACGTATTGTATAACGAGTACCTCGAACAACACCCGGCGCCCGAGGATTGCGAATATTACATGTGTGGGCCACCGATGATGAACGCCGCGGTCATCAAGCTATTGGATGATCTCGGCGTGGAGGAAGAAAACATCCTGCTCGACGACTTCGGGAACTGACCGGATGGCAACATTCATTGGCACCTTGATCATTGTAACGCTTTGCTGCCTGGCCCTGGCCCTGGGCCTGCTGGTCGCCGGAAAACCGCTGTCCGGGGGCTGTGGAAAGACATTGCCCGGCAAGCTGCGCTGCCTCGTCTGCCCCCATCGGCGCCGGGGCGAGTGCAAGGACCGTTCGCTCGAGGGGGAGTCGCGATGAAAAAGAGATCCATGATCGTCCGGGACTACATGGTGGAAAAATTGATCACTCTGGATCCCGAAACCGATGTTCTGCAGGCGGCCCACACCCTGATAAAGAATCAGATTTCCGGCGCCCCCGTTGTCGACAACACCGGCAGGCTGGTCGGCATCCTCACCGAGCGCGATGTCCTGTCATTGGCGGTGCAAGCGTACTACCACGGGACCCTGGGCGGTATCGTCAAGGACCATATGGCCGACCAACCGCAGAGCGTTGGACCCGATGACAGCGTGCTGGACGTTGCCCAGTCTTTCATCAACGGACGATTCCACCGTTACCCCGTGGTAGAGGATGGCCGCCTGGTTGGGGTCATCAGCCGCAGCGACGTCATGCGCGCCCTGGGTGAGTACTATCCGTTGTAAAAGAAAACCTTACCGGGACAACAAACTACACTGAATCAGTATCCTTACCTGGGCCGACCTATACCTTCTCTCCATCCTGAGTGGGCATAGAATTCGCAGCTAGATCACTGCTTCTTTCTGGAACTGGACAATGTCCTCGTCGCGATAACCGAGGCTGCGCAGGACCTCGTGGTTGTGCTCTCCCGCTGCCGGCACCGGGTCCATCCGTACCTCGGCGCCGTGCATCACCACCGGGGGGAGCAGGGCTTGCAGCGGCCCCACCGGTGAACCGATGGTGCGCCAACGATCGCGGGCTCGTAGCTGCGCGTGGTCCCAGAACTCCTGCATCGTGTTGATTTGGGCATTGGCGATCTTGGCTGCGTCGAGGCGTGCGATAACCTCATTTACCGATAGCTCAGAAAAGGCGGAAGCGATCAACCCGTCCATTTCCTCTCGGTTCGCGACCCGTTGCGAGTTGCCCTGGAAGCGGGCGTCGGCGGCGAGTTCGGGTTGGTGTATCACCTCGCGGCAAAACGCCTGCCATTCCCGCTCATTCTGAATCCCCAGCATCACTAGGCGACGGTCCCCGGTCGGGTAGGGTCCGTAGGGCGCGATGGTCGCGTGACTCAACCCGGTGCGCGGCGGTGCGGTGCCGCCATAGGCCGTGTAATAGGCGGGATAACCCATCCATTCCCCGAGCGCATCGAACAGCGACACATCGAACACCGTGCCCTGGCCGGTTTTTTCACGCCGATACAAGGCGGTCAAGATGCCGCTGTAGGCGTACATGCCGGCGGCGATATCGGCAATGGAGACGCCCACCTTGGCCATGTCGGCATCGGTACCGGTGGTGGACACCACACCCGTCTCGCACTGGACCAACAGGTCATAGGCCTTCTTGTGCTCGTATGGACCACCTTTCCCGTAACCGGAGACATTGCACTGGATCAACCGCGGATGGCGTTGCGCAACATCGGCTGAGTCCAATCCGGCCCGCGCGGCGGCACCGGGCGCCAGGTTTTGCACGAATACGTCTGCGCGGGTCAGCAACCGATGGAGCACGTCACTGGCCAGCGGATGCTTGATATCCAAGGTCAAACTTTTTTTGGAGCGGTTGAGCCACACAAAATGACTCGACATGCCGTTAACGGTTTCGTCGTAGTACCGTGCGAAATCGCCACCTCCTGGCCGTTCAATCTTAATTACCGCCGCCCCGAGGTCGGCGAGTTGGCGCGTCGCAAACGGTGCGGACACCGCCTGTTCCAATGACATCACATTGACACCATCCAGAGGCAGCACGGTCAAAATGACCTCGGCAGACCGAGTATGTGCTCTGCGATGTAAGACAAAATCAGATTTGTGGAGATCGGCGCTACTTGGAACAGACGCGTCTCGCGAAACTTTCGCTCCACGTCGTATTCGCTGGCAAATCCATACCCACCGTGGGTCTGCAACGCGGCGTTGGCGGCCTCCCATGAGGCATCGGCGGCTAATAATTTGGCCATGTTGGCCTCGGCGCCGCAGGGTAACCCGCCATCGAACAACTTGGCGGCGCGATAGCGCATCAGGTCGGCGGCACGCACGTTAGCATAGGCGTGGGCCAGTGGAAACTGAATTCCCTGGTTTTGGCCGATGGGCCGGTCGAACACCACGCGTTCCCGCGCATAGGCGGTTGCGCGTTCGATGAACCAGTCGCCGTCCCCGATGCACTCCGCAGCAATCAGGATGCGCTCCGCATTTAAACCGTCGAGCAGATAACGAAATCCTCTGCCCTGCTCTCCGATTATGTTGTCTTCGGGCACTTCGAGCTCGTCGAAATACAACTCATTGGTTTCGTGGTTGATCATGGTGTCGATGGGCTTCACCGTCAGCCCGTTACCGACGGCTTCGCGCAGATCTACAAGAAACACCGACAGGCCTTCGGTCTTTTTGCTGACCTGTTCAATCGGGGTGGTGCGCGCGAACAACAGCATCAAGTCCGAATGCTGCACCCGCGAGGTCCACACCTTTTGGCCGTTGATGATGTAGCGGTCACCGTTGCGGATAGCGGTGGTGCGGATCTTGGTGGTGTCGGTGCCGGCACTCGGTTCGGTGACCGCAAATGCCTGCAGCCGTAGTTCACCACTGGCGATCTTCGGTAGATAGCGTTGTTTTTGTTGCTCCGATCCGTGGCGCAGCACGGTGCCCATGGTATACATCTGGGCATGACAGGCCGCCGCGTTACCACCGCTGCGGTTGATCTGCTCGAGAATCACCGATGCCTCGGTGATACCCAGCCCGGAGCCGCCGTATTGCTCCGGTATCAACGCCGCCAGCCATCCGGCCTCGGTGAGCGCCCGCACGAACTCCTCTGGGTATCGGCGTTCCTGATCGATACCACGCCAATACTCATCCGGATAGCGACGACAAAGATCGGCGATCGGGTCGCGCAGTTCGCTGTGATTGTGAGATCCGGTCACACCACGACTCCCGCAGCATCTTGTTTGCGGCGCGCGTGCAATCCCGGGGCGAAGATTGAATCGACGCGTTCTATGTCCCGCAAACTCCACGCCAGTCCGATTAAGTCGCGCACCTCATCCGGCGTAGCCGCCTGCCGAAAGGCCGCCAGCCGCAGCGCCTTGTCCTCCAGTTCGGAACGGCTGAGCGGATTATCGGGATCCCCCTTGGGTGCATCTATCCGCTCGTCGTAGACCCGCCCATCGCGGGTCGTCACACTCACCTTGCCGAGCCAGCGCTGTGGATACGCCGCGTCGACTTCCGGATCACACACCATGACCACGCGCCGGCTCCAATCACGAATCAACGGGTCATGCAACGCCGCGTCGTCAAAATCATCGACCCCGGCGCGGCCGCGGACGGCCATCAACGCCAACACAAATCCCATGCAGAATTTCGCCTGGTGCACGGTCCGCGGCTCACGCACCGGCCCGAGCACGTCGATCGCGGCCTGGTGCACGTGGGCGTCCACCCGGGCAATGTCTTGCGGTCCCAATCGATGGCTGTGCATCAATTCACCAAGCGCGTCGGCGGCGGGGTGCGTGTGGCGGCACGAGGCATGATACTTGAATGAGGTCTCGGTCAGCGCCCACCGCTGTCCCAATTGGTCGGCGAGGCGGCCGGGATCGGCATCCACCGACATCCCCGCGGCCATACCCTGGTTGCCGGTCAGGATCTGGTGCGCCCCGGTCAAGCCGTCGCCGGCGACATACGCCGACAACAATCCGTCGGCGGCGGCCTTAGCGGTGTGGAGCTGCTTGGAGTCGGCGCCCTCGCGCAAGAACTCCCACAGGCCCGCAGCCTGAGTCCCCGCATTCCCCAGCGCATGCAGCATGGTGTCCGCATCGAGTTTCAACAAACGCGCCACGCCGGCGGCGGCGGCCAGCGTTCCCGCGGTGCCGGTGGTGTGGAACACGCGATAATGGGAGCGACCGAGAAACTCGCCAATGCGGATACCGGCCTCATAACCAGCCGTTACCGCGGTTATCAGATCCGGCCCGCTGGCGCCGACCGATTGACCGGCCGCCAACACCGCGGGAAATACCACCGTCCCCGGATGGAACACCGAGCCGTTATGGACATCGTCCTGCTCCACCACGTGCGAGCTGGCGGCATTAACCAGCGCCGCGAACAATGGCGAGGTGCGCCGCCGTGACACCAGGATCTCACTGGATCCGGTGGTCGGGCCCATGGTTTCGGCGCAGCGCTCCAAGGCGACTACCGGGCGCGCCGCCTTACCCGCCAACGCTGCCGCGATCCAATCCAAGAATAGTTCCTCGGTGCGTGCCACCACCTCTTCGGGCAGCATCGCGAACGACAAGTTGGCCAGGAATGCCGCGAGGTCTCGCGTCACGTCTTGTGTGGTTTCACTCATGCCTGGTTGTTCGGCTCATGTCGCGGGATCTGTGGTGCAAAGTCTCGTTTATACACCATGAGGGTGCGTTTAAAACTGATCACCACCTTGCCATCCTGGTTATAGCCGGTGGTACTGACAGTGACGATACCCAAATTTTGCCGCGACTTCGACTCGCGTACGGTCAACACCTCGGACTGCGAATAAATGGTGTCTCCCTCGAACACCGGATTGGGTAACTTGACCGCGTCCCAGGCGAGATTCGCAAACACGTTTTGCGAGATGTCGGTAACGCTTTGCCCGGTCACCAGCGCCAAGGTAAAGGTCGAGTCGACCAGCGGCTGACCGAATTCGGTCTGCTTCGAATAGTGGTGATCGAAGTGAATCGGCGCCGTATTCTGTGTCAACAGCGTAAACCAGATGTTGTCGGTGGTGGTGACCGTGCGCCCCAGCGGGTGACGATAGATATCGCCCACTTCGAAATCTTCAAAAAACCGCCCGCGCCAACCTTCCTTTACTGCCATATGTCGTTCACTCCCATAGCTAGATAGAGGTCGTTTTTACACATCCTGGATATCACCGGTGTAGTCAGACACCACGCGCAATGGCCGATTCGAGCAGCGCCAGGAAATCTTCATCGTCGCGAACCTGTGAGATTTCAGCGGAGGTCACGGTATAGCCGTGCGGCTTGGCGATGGACTCATAGCGTGGAACGCGGGCATGAAATAACCGCGGAAACACCCATCGCGTGAAATCATCTGGGTCAATCTCATCGTGGTTAGACAAACCGTGATCCTCAAGGTAAGCACTTAATTGTTGCTCTAAAAAGGCCGGCCGGTAGTAGAGCGGTTTGGGATCGGCTTCCGCACGCTCGATCAACTCAGCTTCATCCTGCGCGGTGACCTGAATGTAAAGAATCAGCGTGTTTTCGATAAGCACGTCCATCGAGCCGGGATCCTCCAATTCACACAAGCTACCGCCCACGTCATTGACGAAGTTTTTGTAACCATAGATCTGTTGCGACTTGCGGATAAAATCCGGCACATCCTTCATCGCCGCGATCTCCCCCAGCCGATACAATTCCTGGCGCCGTTCGAACTCCGCAATGGGCAGACCCCCTTTGCCCGGATCTCCAGGTTTGCCGATAAAACTCATCACCGCCTCCAGATTATCCACGGTGATGTTGTGACCGATATAGATAGAGTCAGACCGCAGCAGGTCGCGCAGGAACGGCATTGCCATCGCCTGCTGCTTGATATTGTCGAGTATCGGTTCGTCGAGATATCGCGTTCCAATACGATAGTCTCCCGAGTAGTGAAACCAGTCGTGCCGGCGCAGTATGGTCGAAAGATGCGTCTTGCCTACGCCGGACATCCCCAGCAGGGTGATGCTCTTGTTCGCCCAGTTATTGAAGTCCTCGACGCCGAGTTTCATGAATACTGCCTCTTGGGTTCGACCATCGGTATCAATCGACGACGGGCGCCGGTTGTACGCGCTTGCTGCCGAATTGCTGCAATATATTTCCCGCCACGATAAACACCAGTCCCACCAGCGTCGACGCCAGGATCTTCTCGCCGACTAGAAAATGAATAAAAATCAGTGACAAAAAAGGCGAGAAGAATATCAAGTTCGCTACGCTAGCCGTAGTACGCGCCAAACGCAATGCGTTGAGCCACAACACGAAAGCTATACTCATCTCGAACAATCCCACATAAGCCGCGCCCAGCAAACCCATGGTGTGTTCGACATGAAGGTCTGATAAAACAACCACCACTACAAATATTAGGGGTAAACCGAACACAAAATTTAGAAATAAGCTTGCCACCGGATCTTTCTTTCCCTTGGTATTGTAAATCCAGTACAGCGCCCAAATCACGGTACTACCCAGGGCGAGTGCCACCCCGATAGTGTTGCTAAACCGTAACGACAACAGGTCGCCATGAGTGGAGATAATGACGACGCCTACGTAACTGATCAAGATGGCTAATAACTGCCTTATCGTGATGCGTTGCTTGAGTAAGGGAATGGACAATAAAGTGAGTGTTATGGCCCAGGTGTAGTTCAAGGGTTGCGCCTCCTGCGCCGGCAATAGATCGTAGGCCTTGAACAGCACCAGGTAGTACAAGAACGGATTCAAAATCCCCAACATCGCCGAATGCATCAGATCGCGCCGCGAATAAGTCCGCAATAGGTAGAGCTTTTTTTGGATGAGTAAGATCGCAAACAAGGTAATCACTGATACCAGGTTTGCGAAAAACAAAAGTTGGACGGGATCCATATAACGGAGTGACAGCTTGAACGCGGAAGCAACGGTCGACCACAACAACACAGTCATTGCCGCGAATAAGTAGGCCTTGTGTTGATTGGTCATAGAGTCACGCCACAGACAATAGCGTCAGTTATAGCATAGTGTCTGCGACTATAAGGACGGGCCGGCAACAGATGCCGGCCCGTCAGTAACGTGCATCTACTCAAGTGGCTCAGGGTGAGTCGTCCAGCACTGCAATATCACTGCTCGGCCACCGCCGGTAATCACGGCGATGGTTGCCACGACTTCGATATGTGAGGCGGCGGTGACGGGTGTGACGGGTCTCATATCTAAGATCCCGAAACGACTGGTGCAACCGGCGTATCGCTCGGTAGGTGCGGCGCGACTGTGGCAGATAGGCATGACGGTATTCGCCGCGAAAATCATGAAAACGAGCAGCGAGCTCTGCGAACTTTCGTCGCTGATACCGGTACGGCTCGTAGTTTTCGAGGGTACGTCGGTAATGTCTCGCGGCATGAATGAGCTCGCGCGCCGATTTCGTCAGATAAGCGCGGCCCAGCGTACGGTAGAGGTAACGATGCATTTGTTTCGCGGACTTTTCAAATTGATAAGCCGCGTGCACCACCCCCGGGTGATGTGAATGATCGAACTGCCGAGCCTGGGCCTGGCCGATACTCAATAGTGCGATGCCGAACAGCGGCAGGACGAATTTTAATACATACTTGCTCATGGCCGTCTCCTTTCCAAGGGTTTATTGGAGTAACCCGCAAGTTATCGGGTTACGCGCTACCTTAGCGTACCGGCCATGAACCAGTACTGAACCGCGTATGAACTAACGCTGAACGAAACTGAAACAAAAAAACCGCTACAAGGACATCTCGAGTTCCGCGGTAATCGCCTCCAGGCCGGCGCTGGCGCATTCCTCATCCGTTTTACCGGACGGTGCACCGCTGACACCAATACCGCCGATGATGGTTCCGCCGGCGGCGATCGGCAAACCGCCAGCGGACAATATGATCCCCTCTATCTTGCCCGGAGAAAACGGTGAAGTGAACCGGTTTTCGAGTTGTGACGTCGGCGTATTGAAATTCATTGCCGCGTAGGCTTTTTGCTGGGCGACGTCTACGGTGAGCGGCATCGCAAGGGTGTCACGCAACACCACCTGTTGCCGACCGCCTCGGTCCACTAGTGCGACCGTAATGTTCATGCCCTTTTGCCGACAGGCGTGGATCGTGGCCATCGCGGCTTGTGCTGCCATATCCAGGCTCAGCCGTTGAATCGGAATCGTCACCGGCGTTTCCTCGGCGGCGTGCGACAGTGTGGTGTTCAAAAATACAATAGCGGCAGCGGCGAGTACACCGTACTTCATTTCATGCTCCTTTGTGTCATAAATAATTTATCTGGTTTCGCAAACGCAGGGCTTGCAGATCATATCAAAGCTGGCGGTGGCCCGAACCGCCATCCGGCACGTAGCGCTCGAACACACGTACACATAGGCTAAACGCCGCATCGGGTATCACCGGTTTGGCCGCCTTACATTGCCGTTCATAGATGTCCATTACCTTGGGGGAGATCCTTTTCTTGTGCGGAATTTGCTCCAAGGTATTGGCGACTTCGATCTCGACCAAAGCGCTCAGAGTCTCCGGTGACACTTCGAGCAACTCTCCGTTGACCTTGTTCAACAGTGATATATTTGTTGCACCAATATTTGCAAAAAAACTATCACGGTCGCATGTGCTGAACAAGAAAACCAAGTGCTCCGTTGTAGCGCCAATCACACTGCGAACATAGCTTCGTTGACTGCGATCAAGCAGCGCATGTGCAAAAGTTTGTGTTCCGTAGATGCTGTGAAACAAACCGGCAATGCGAGTCACCTCGTGACTACCCCAGTGCGTTAACAGTTCGTACGTGCCCCGCAGATGATCCAGCAAGGTACGACCGGAGTGCGGCACTTGGTGGGCTCCAACGTGATAAAGCAATTGCCGGTACGCGTCGTTCAAAAGCGAACTACCGACGGGCATTACCCGTTAATTCAATCCACATACGCCCCCGTAGCATGATACAGCGGCGTCACACGATGGCCCCTCGGGATTCTTGAGCACGCTGCTGTTGACCACATTTCCAGCACTGATCAAACGCTCGACCGGCGTATCCGGCGCTACGTCGCCAGTATCGATCCCGCTAGCGGCGCATAATTCGCCCCAGCAGCGCAGTTTGTCGTGAATGGAGTGACGGACTTCAACGACTCGGCCGGTGGCGCGACAGAGATAATCATAGGTCGGCATGGCTTTGAAACTCTGTTCCGCTGCGAGATATTTATTATACCGTCGTTAAACGGCCTGTCATCCGGGCATCAATCCTAGATCTGGCTCATTAGCTGTGCCGCCGACCGGCGGCACCAACCTGCGCTGCCGTCGTGACCACGACCAGACCCTCATCCTTTTAATAAGTATCGCAAATTCAATACGTTGTGATACCCTGCTTCGTGGGTCCCCGCGTTGTCCCCGCCCAGCAGCGGCTCACTACGGGTCTGAGGATGATGTCGCTGGTGTTTGCGTTGCGCCGCGATCATGTCCGTACTATGTTGAGTTGTCCGCCACAGCGCCATGGTTAGGGGCTTGCCGTGAGTGCGGTCCAAAGGTCCTAGGTACACAACCATAGCCGTTGTGAAGCGGCCTTAGGTCTGACCTTGTATTTGCCGCCGGACTGCTAGAATTAAGATAATTAACTGTCAAAATAATATCCTAGGATTATAGGGGGTTTTTGGGAAAACGCAGCCGCAAATTGCGTGTACCAATCACCAGTAATCAATCGGCGGGTCGTCGCACGCTCGCGACATCAGCCAGCTATGGTATGAATGCCCGGCAACAAAATTGACGCGCTGACGGCGATTAAACAATACGATGACGGAGAAACGCGACGCTCCACGACTGACTATCGGTGCCCCGATACGTTTTCGTATGAACGATAACCACCGATATGCGAATGGCGTGGTGGTCGACATGAGTCGCACCGGGGTGCTACTCGAAAGCGATCAGGATCTTGAACTCGGAACCAAAATTGACGCCGAGATCCAAGAAGAACAAAATGGGGCGATCTTACGATTCAGTGGGGTAATCGTGCGAATCGAGCAAACCGGAGTACACAATACGCGATACGGATGTCGGTTTGAGCTTTCGGTAGATAATTAGCACAACGCGATCGCGCTATCCATCCTTGCGTCACCGGCCCGCAGCGAGCGAACATGGCCTCCACGGGGCCACCCCCGAGCGGATGACAGTCACCGCCCATCGCGCGTTGAAACCACGTCTACACAGAGTTTTCAAATTTTTAAATTTGAATTTAGACCGCTCAGCTATGATAGCAGCGCAAATTCGAACTAACGAGATACGATCATGATTGTATTAATGAATAAACCAAGCGCATTGCTTTTGGCTGCGTTGTTGCTGATACCGTTGATGGCTTCGGCTGAGGGGGTAGTGTGCTTGTACAAGAATCCCAATTTTCAAGGCGATCACATCTGCCATGATGGAGATGTCATGAACTTCGCAAATATACACCTGAATGACGCGGTGTCATCGGTCAAACTTTACGGCGAGGCACGCGTACGCTTTTACGAACATGCTGGTTTGGGCGGTCGCAGCGTATTAGTGCAGGATGACGTTGAGCGTTTGGGTCCAAGGCTCGATGATCAGTTCTCTTCAATGCAATTCGTCTCAGCAGACCGTCGAGATTATCAATATTGGGACGATGATGAAACGCGCGGCCGGCCGGAAACCGCTGCTGGTTATTGGCGGCGACGAGGCCAGGATGACCTAGGTGCGCCGTATTCGCAAAGCTGGCAACGCCGCAGGGGCGCTGACAGGGGTGTCGCCGGCGTATGCGTATACGAACATTGGGACTTTAAGGGATGGGAACGCTGCTTTGCCGAGGGCCATCCGAATTTCCGAGAGTTGGGTATCGACAATCTTGTTTCCTCAATAAAGGTTGTTGGCAATGTCAAGGCGCAACTCTTCGAGCATAAAGGTTTTCAAGGTTACAAACGGGTGTTCACCAAGAGTGATCCGCGCCTCAACCATCGTGATAATGACGCGTATTCGTCTATCGTGGTAACGAGATAACGACTCCCGTTATCAGACCAAGGAACCGGGCTCTGGTGTAATATGCGGCTAGAGTGTGTGTTCAGTCATTAACACTGGCAACGCACCGCCGCGACGGCGCAGAACAGCATAAATATTCCGGAAGGAGGATACCGTGACCGCAAAACTGATATCCCTTGCCCTTCAAGGAGGCGGCGCCCATGGTGCATTTACTTGGGGCGTGCTCGAAAGGTTACTCGAAGACCAACGTGTCGAGATCGACGGCATCAGTGGCACCAGCGCCGGGGCAATCAACGCGGCGGTGCTTGCGGACGGTTATCACAAAAACGGACGCGCCGGCGCGGTCGAGGCCCTGGAGAACTTTTGGCGCGCCATGAGCACCTATGGTTCATTCAATCCATATCACTCGGGTCTACTTAATCCCACCGGACCAACTTGGCCACCGACGATCATGTGGCTGGACATGCTGTCTCATCTCGTCTCTCCGTATCAGCTCAATCCGTTCAATATCAACCCTTTGAAAGATGTGTTGACCAACACCATCGATTTCGATTGCCTGCGTCACTGCTCTGAACTCAAGCTTTTCGTCTCCGCTACCAATATACGCACCAATCGACTGCGGATCTTTACCAACACGGAACTCAGCGTCGACGCTTTGCTCGCGTCGGCGTGCGTGCCACAAATTCACCACACGGTGGAAGTGGATAGCGAGTATTATTGGGACGGAGGATTTACCGGTAACCCGGTATTGGAACCGTTGGTCAACGATTGCGACGCCAACGATATCTTGATCGTTCAGATCAACCCCACTCACCGTGACGAAGTTCCAGTTACCGCCCAGGAAATCACCGACCGCTTAAATGAAATCACTTTCAACTCGAATTTGATGCGTGAAATTCGCCATATTGCCGAAATCACGCGGTTGATCGAAGCCGGCGTGGTTAATGATCCCAGGTTTCACCGCACTTATTTTCATCTCGTTCACGCCAACGAGGAGATGAAGCGATACGGCCTGCACACGAAATACGATACCGCTTGGTCGTTCCTAACCAAACTTCGGGATATCGGTCGTTCCGAGTCGGAAGCTTGGTTGGCGGCTAATTTCGATACGCTAGGCAAGCGCAGCAGCTTGTCTCTACAAGAGTGGGCCCCCAAGTATTGGCACCGCACTCAGAAAACTACAACGGCCGGTATTGCAGAAAACGTCACTACAAATATTGACAACGTTAAGCCGTTCGCAAAGAAACGGCGATAACGCAAAGCGGTTTCACCGAGGGTGATGGTTGCGCATTAAAGCTCGATGATCAACCCAAGCTGCTCATTGCCCAGGTAACTGGCGAGCTGTCCAGGACGCCGTTAACCCGCGTATTGCACCGACTGTCTTTGCGGCATCCGGTCCACCGACATTGGCTGGATTGCGAAGGGCGCGATGCGTACATTGATGAATCTGCTCACGTCACAATCAGCAGATTTATTTTACCACCACGAAGAAGAATGCTGACTAGAGAGACCGTGCAACCTTTACCGCCATGTCTGAAGGTGCACCGTCAACGGCCGATAATGCTTGCACATGAATACGTTATCTTGTTAAGAAAGGAGGTTGTTTCTTACGCTATGTAATTTGCTAAACGTTTAACACCCATGTCAAAAGCGCGGAGCGTCACTTTCGGTTGGCAGTTTGCGGTTCCGGTAGATCGCATCTGGTCAGTATTGGCCGACACCTCACGCTTTAACGAAGCGGCCGGTTTCCCAGCGCATGAAATTGAAGCGATCCCGCAACCAGACGGATCGGTCAACTTCGTCGCCCGCGCTAAGCTCGGTCCGCTAACCATAACCTGGGATGATGAACCTCAAAACTGGGTTGCCAATCGATGGTTTCGTCATTGCATCAGGTTCCACAACGGGCCATTTAAGTATCTCTGCCTCACATTTCGACTTCGTCCCAACGGTGGTGGCAGCCACGGCGAGTACACCATCGAAATCGAACCTGCCAATGTCCTCGGCCGGCTGCTGTTGGGTCCCGGTTTTTTCAAAAGAATATACGAAAAATTCACCAAGCTGTTCGCAGAAGCGGAAGCGTATTGCGAAGCATGGCGGGAGACCAAGTTCGAATTCGCACCACCGGCGCTGCCAAAAGACGCGGCACAACGGGCGGCACAAATTGCGGAACAGATCGAGTCAACACGGCGCGGTCACGATCTTGCCCATAAACTGGTGGATTACGTAATCACCAGGCCCCAAGCCGACATCGCAAACATTCGCCCGTTGGCACTGGCACAATTATGGGATGTGCCGGAACGCTATGCC
>CAMYMN010000017.1:79255-115190 GCA_947259395.1 uncultured Gammaproteobacteria bacterium
AACAATCCGCACCTTGGATCATCGCGAATACTGCTTGATGGGACCCATGAGCACACCGCATATCCTGACACAATTGTCCCTTGCTGCAGGCGAACAGCGTACCGAATCAGTGCAACTAACACCGAATCTAACTTACAGGATTCGTACCCTGGAACCTGGCGACGAATGCGACGTGACCCATGTTGGCGGAAGCTTTCCGGAAGTAATTGCCGAACACAACGCAATTAATACCGGAGGGCCGGTGACCGTGGGCATGGTTGCCTTTATCAACCGCAGCCCACGGCGTTTGACATTCATCCTCGAGGAACTCAGGTGGAGTCGTGATGCTTTGACTGCTCATCGCGCTACCACATTGCAGGCATTTCGCGACTTATTCAACGATGATGTCTTGCGTCCTGGCGATGACGTCGAAATAGATTCAATTTCGTTCCTGTTCACCGATATTAAGGGGTCGACGGCGATGTACGACCAGATTGGTGACGCGCAGGCGTGCGTCTTCGTGCGTGACCACTTCGACATACTTGGCGATGCTGTGCATGAGCATGACGGGAGCATCGTAAAAAAAATCGGGGATGCGGTGATGGCGGTGTTCCTCAACCCGGCGAACGCATTACATTGCGCGATACGTATTCAACACGACATCCATTGCTTCAATCAGACATCGGACGACGACCCGATCATTGTCAAACTCGGCCTGCATACCGGCCGGTGTCTTTTGGTGAACCTGAACGACCGACTCGATTACTTTGGCTCGGCAGTCAATATCGCCGCTAAGCTTCAGGGTCAAAGTTTCGGCGGCGACATCGTCATGTCAGCCGAGTTCGCCGAAGATCCGGAGGTGTCTTCAGTGCTCGATGGGTATTCTCCGGTACGGGAAACGGCTGAACTCACGGGCTTTTCCAAGCCGGTTGCTATTTGGCGCATCACCGCGCGGGACTTTACCGCACACCGCGAACCAATGAATTGATTCCGGCCCGAACACAGTATATCGCCCGCCACCCAGCTTGCATTATCCGATACGTGCGGCGCGACAATGTCTCATACCGCGTAGAGTTGGATATGCATCGACCTTTTGTGGCATATAATGCCATCATCCAAGACAGAAATCGGGCCTGTTATGAAAAATTCAATCATTTTCCTGATCGTTTTGCTACTGGTGGGCGGAGCGCGTGCACAAGGTTTCGACACCAAGACTATGGAATCGTTTGCAACTGGATTATTTGAACAGATGGACCTCGACCACGATGGATTTTTGACTTCCGACGAATATGCACACACCGGGGGCGGCGGGTTCCCGGTTGATTATGAGTTGCTCGACCTGAATCAAGATGGGGTGGTGGACAAATCGGAGTATCTGCTGGCGGTACGAAAATTTCATCCTCCCTCTCACCAGAAGGCAATCTGATCCAGCGCGTGCCTGTTCACCAATACGCCAGAAAGCAAGGATACCGGCCCGATCTCGGGAAGCAAATTCAAAAATGGCGAAGTGACGAATGACACCCCATGTCTTGCTAGAGCCCGCCACGTAGAGTAGGCGACCTTCACTGTCCGACTGCTAATGTCATCCTCGAAGGACGCTGTAGAACTTCTACACGGCTTTCTGCTACGCCTTCGCTCGGCATACCAACGCTCCCACAACGACTCTGGCGGCGACATCGGCGGACCCGGGTTTTCTTTGGATCTGGCGATCAGCGCATTCAAGGACCTCATGCAACATAACCCGGTGCCCCTGCACATCACCGTGTTGGGCCCAACACAGGTAGGCAAGAGCACGATCGTCAACTTGCTGTTGGGGCAACAGGCGGCACAAACCAGTCCTCTCGCCGGTTTTACACGCACGTTGCAGGGCTTTGCGGTAAATACCAGCGATACGCAGCGACGCGATGTCGAAACATTTTTCTCGCACACAGCCAAAGAACTAGTGTCATTGCGTAGCCTCGATCCAATAATCGCATTAGCGAATACCGGCTACACCGTGTGGGACACGCCGGATTTTGACTCATACTCGTCCCGGGAATATCGCGCACTCATCACCCAGGTCGCCGCGTTGTCCGATCTGATCATCCTCGTGGTCAGCAAGGAGAAATATTCCGATTGGACCGTGTGGAAGGTGTTGGATCTGTTGTTTCCCTTGCGTCGTCCGCTGTTGATTTGTCTGAACAAGGCAAGCCAGGACCTACAGCCACTGCGGCTCGCGCTGCGACGACGGGTTGACGAATCCCGTTATCATGCGCAACACATGCCGATCTGCGACTTACCCTACGTTGACGACGGAAGCCTCGACCGGTTGATAGATATTCCGGCCACAGAAAGTTTTCTAAACGCGGTACGCGAGGCACTACGCCCGGTCGATGCAACGGTGCGACGTCAAGGCGCCGACGCCTTCGTCAATGAGCACTGGGAGGCATGGCTGCAACCGGTTCGGCTGGAACACGATGCCGCCGCACGCTGGCGGCAGACCGTTGACGACGCGGTCAGCGAAGCGGTTGACGCCTATCAGAAACAATATCTGGAGCACTCGCGACACGATGGCACCTTCAATAGGGCCATGGTGCAGCTGCTGGAGCTACTCGAGATCCCAGCCCTCGCCAGACCCCTGGCAACCACCAGACAGTTCTTGACTTGGCCGTTCCGTAAGCTGTTCGCGAGCAACACCAAGCCAGGGAACTCACGTGTCGATGTCGAACTCGACGTGCTGAGTGAGATTTTCGAGCATTTATTGTTATTCTTGCGCCGCACGATTGGGGACGGTGTCGGCACCGAGGGACACGCCGCAACCTGGTGGCGCGCCATGGCTATGTTGTTCGATGAAAGATCGAATGCGGCGCGAACCGGTTTTATCGACGCGGTCGACGACTATCAGCGCGACTTCGAATCGGAGATCGAGGTAACAGCCCGCGCCTTGTACGACAAGCTTGCGCAAAGTCCCGCAACTTTGAATAGCTTGCGCGCAGCCCGCGTCACTGCGGATGCCGCTGGCGTGGCACTGGCGTTCAAGACCGGCGCGATCGGCGTCAATGAATTAGTGCTGACACCAGCGATGTTGTCATTGACCTCGTTTCTGACCGAGAGCGCGGCGGGCAAGTATATGAATTCAATCAAGGCGGAACTCAGAACCCGCCAACAACAGCAGGTCAACAACCTCATTACGCGATTTTGCGCACAGACGTTTTCCGGTCTACCCGGGCAGCTACGAGATGATCGGATATTTTTAATCGAGCGTGAAGAATTAGAGCGCGTAGAACAAACTAGGCAGGCATTGTGAGCCACGAATTTCAACGCGCCTATGCGGCGCTTGCGCAGTGGGTGGACACCGCATTGGACCAGGGCTGGCTCACGGAAACAGACCGTAAGTCATTGCACAAAATAGAACGGGCCACTGCGGACGACTTGTTCGTGACCGCCAACGCAAGGCCGTTGGTGATTGGCCTGTTTGGCGGTACCGGCGTCGGAAAGAGCAGCCTTTTGAACCGGTTGGCCGGAGAATCCATCGCCGAGGTCGGGGTCGAGCGTCCCACCTCCCGCGAGGTCACGTTGTACTTGCACGAGTCGCACGCGCTGGCGTCGCTACCCAAGGAATTCCCTGTCAGCAAGACCCGCATTGCCCACCACCGGGATGATTCAAAACGAGATGTGGTGTGGATCGACATGCCGGACTTCGACAGTACCGAAACCGCCAATCGTAAACTGGTGTTTGCATGGTTACCCTATATGGATTGGGTCATCTATGTGGTCAGCCCCGAGCGCTATCGCGACGACGCCGGTTGGCAGATCGTCCGCCAACGCGGACATCGCCACCGGTGGCTATTTGTGATGAATCATTGGGATGTGGGCACAGAGGAACAGGTCGAGGAGTTCGTCGCTGATCTCAAACACGCGGGCTTCGATGTGCCCAGGGTGCTGACGAGCAGTTGCATAGGTGATACAGGATTAGACGAGTTTGACCGCATCGAGCAGACTATCCGCGAAGCCATTGATTCGCACGGACTGGCCGAACTCAAACGAATCGGGATGTGGGCGAGGCTGCGCGACCTTGAGCAGCTGCGTGCCACTCTCAAGACGCGATTCGGGGATGACAAAACCTGGCGACGTTTCGTTCATGCCCATCGTGTCCATGCGCAGCAGATATTGACCAAGCTGCGGGATAGCATGCGCTGGCCCATCGAGACCATCGCCAACCGTTTTCGCGATCGAGAACGCGGATGGTTCGGCACCGGACGATCGGTGGCCCCGGACGGTATCGAGTTGCCCGATCTACGCTCACCACTGTGGTCGGCGCAGTCACAACACTATGTGGATGACATCGTCAGTCAGGCGGTGATCGACACCGAGGTGCATGGTATCGCCACCGGCGTGGTGCAACGATCGATACAGTCGAGCCTGGCAGCGGCGGACGACACGATGATCGGCGCCGCAACCAGGGGTCTCGAGCAGGCGCTGTCCAATCCGGGCACCCCGGCGATGCGGACTTTACGCGCGCTCGCCCGTTGGTCCATGTATCTGCTGCCACTCGCCGCCACCGCCTGGACGGCGTACAACGTCGTGAGCCGTTACCAGCGGGCGCTGGTCGGTGGCGGCGATTTCCTGGGCGGCGATTTCGCGATCCACAGCCTGTTGTTGATATTCTTTGCCTGGCTGGCGCCATTCGCAATCTATCGGCTGCTCAAACCCTCGTTGCGGGCCAGCGCCCGGCGTGGCCTGATATCCGGGATAGACGAAGCCATCGGGATGCTCAGCGACAGGCTCGAGCAGGCGTACGACCGCTCCAATGCAACGATTTGGCTACCCAGGGTATATTGACGATGGATATCAAGGAGTGCTCTATGTTGACTGACGAGAACGCATTGCGGCCGCTCGCCGATCGGATGCGTCCGCGCTCGGTCCACGAGTTCATGGGACAGGAACACCTGCTGGCAGAAAACAAACCGCTACGGCAGGCACTGGAAGGCGGCCTGTTGCACTCGATGGTGTTCTGGGGTCCGCCGGGCAGCGGTAAGACCACGCTCGCCCATCTGCTGGCGCAGCGCGCCGATGCCCAGTTCTTGCGCATCTCGGCGGTACTGTCGGGCGTCAAGGACATTCGCGCAGCGGTGCAAAGCGCCAAGCAAGCGCGTTACGATCAACAACGGCCCACGGTGTTGTTCGTCGATGAAGCCCATCGCTTCAACAAGGCACAGCAGGACGCCTTTCTGCCCCACGTCGAGGACGGCACCCTGACATTCGTCGGCGCAACCACGGAAAACCCATCGTTTGAGCTGATCCCGGCCCTGTTGTCCCGGGTGCGGGTGTACGTACTCAAGGCCCTGGACCCGACTGCAATACGAAAAGTCATCGACATGGCACTGACCGACCCGTCGCGCGGGTTGGGAGAACAAAAAATAACCATTGACGAATCCCTGCGCGACCAGATTGCCTTCGCAGCGGATGGCGATGCGCGCCGGGCGCTGAACTTTCTCGAGATTGCCGCCGATCTTGCGGACAACACAAGTAACGGATTGTTGATTACTCCCAAGATCGTGCGCGAGGTGATTAGCGGCGGTATGCGACGCTTCGATAAAGGCGGAGATGTGTTCTACGACCAGATATCCGCGCTGCACAAGTCGGTACGCGGGTCGGCGCCGGACGCGGCCTTGTACTGGTACGCGCGTATGCTCGACGGTGGCTGTGATCCCATCTATATCTCGCGCCGTGTCGTGCGCATGGCATCGGAGGATGTCGGCAACGCCGACCCGCGTGCCTTGCGCTTGTGTCTAGACGCCTGGGATGCCTACGAGCGCCTCGGCAGTCCCGAGGGCGAGCTCGCCATCGCTCAGGCCATTGTTTATCTCGCCTGCGCCGCCAAAAGCAACGCCGTTTACACCGCATTCAACGCCGCCGCAGATGACGTCGAAACGTTTGGCTCCCTGGAGGTGCCCACGCATCTGCGCAATGCCCCCACCAATCTGATGAAACAGCTTGGTCACGGGCAACGTTATCGCTATGCCCACGACGAACCCGAAGCTTACGCCGCTGGCGAGAACTACTTTCCCGACGCGATGACGCGGCAAACCTACTACCGGCCGGTAGACAGAGGGCTAGAACAAAAGATTTCCGAGAAACTTGCCCGGCTGCGCAAGCTGGACCAGAAGACGAAACGATAAGCGGCCTGGATTCCGTCCTACATAACGCCTACATTGAAGCCCTCCCAGTCATGGAGGGTCTGTCATGGCCACAGTCTTTGCTCGTTCCGTAGCCGGCGCCCTGGTCGGTGTCTTCACTCTGTTATCCAGCACTGCCATGGCGGGGCAGTTCTCGCAGACACCGTATGAGCCACAGAAGGTAGTTTTCGATTTCTATTTCAACGAGCCCCAGGCGATCAATTCTGCGCTGTATTGGGTACGTGGGTTATTGAATCCATTGTCCGAGCATCCCTACGACTACGCCCCGGAACAAAACAGCGTGGTGATCGTGCTACACGGCATGGAGATCGTGACCCTGGCGAAAAACAATTACCAGCAGTATCAACAGGCCGTGGAACGCATGCGCTACTACGCGGAACTCGGTGTTGTCTTCAAGGTGTGCGGACTGGCGCTGCCCGAGTATCAATATGCGCCGCACGATCTTTACGAGTTCGTCGAGGTCGTGCCGTCGGCAATTACCGAACTCGTCCATTGGCAGAGTAAGGGTTACGCACTGATCCGCCCGCAGATCATGGACAAGATCTACGCCATTGAGCAAATTCGCTAATTATTACTGTATACGCTGTTTCCGGCAGGGTGGCGCATCAGTGGCCCTTGCCTCCTAGACGCCTCATCTACCGCGGAGTCGCTCGCGATCACGGCATGGTCCGGGGTCATTGCGACTACCGAAAGTTGTTGCGTTATCTATACTTACCTTAAGTATTGGGTCCGGCCCAACCAAAAGTTTTCAAAAAATTGGGCCACGGACAAGTAAGTAACACCCGCGGGTCACCGCGGACACGACCCGGCTGAACTCGAGTGAAGCCTTACAGCAAGCGGGATTCCCGAACTATGGCAGCAAATAAATGCGTGCTACGCACTCTAATCATCGCCGTCGGCGCGTTGATGTGCGTCGCGTGGGCCTCGCTGCCTGCCGCCGGCAAGTCCGACCCCGATCTCGGTCACAAACGAGTCTTGCTGCTATTCTCCTACCACCCGACTTTCGTCAGCTCGGACGCGATCTCACGGGGCGTGCGATCGGTACTCGATAAACACAAATTGGCTCTTGATATCGAGTATATGGACAGCAAGCGTGTGCTGGACGACGTGAGCAAGAGTAACTTCCTGCGGTTACTCTCTTACAAGCTCGCCAAACGTCCGCCTTACGATGTGGTGATGCTCGCGGACGACAATGCGCTGAATTTTGCTGTGGACCATCAGGCGCAACTTTTCTCTGGACGACCGATGGTGTTTTTAGCGGTGAATGATATACCGCGGGCCTTCGAGATGGATGCTCATCCGTTAATTACCGGCGTTGTCGAGGCCCTTTCCTATAAACGCACCATCAACCTCATGCAGTCCTTGCAGCGCACGCTGAAGAAAATCGCAGCAGTCGTCGATGCCACCCCCAGCGGCGAAGCCGATCGATCGATCTTCGATCGCATATCGAATCTGTATCCCGATCTCGAGTTCGAGGTCCTGTCTTTAGGAGATCTGAGCTGGGAGCAACTCGCGCGGCGGTTGGCGCATCTTGGACCCGACACCGCGGTGCTCCGTCTGACCGCGTTTCGCGATAGCGAAGGTAAGATATTGGACAAGCGAGCGGCGTTGGCGCTGATGACGGAGAGTTCCTCAGCCCCGGTGTATGTACTCCGGGAAAACGCGCTGCACACCGGTGCTCTGGGGGGCGTGGTATTGAGCCACCGCGAGCAGGGCAGACAAGCGGCGCTGATGGTCGAGAAGGTGCTGCAAGGGGTGCCGGTATCTTCGATCAGGGTGATGCGTCAAAGTCCCAATCGGCCGATGTTCGATTACGCGGCCTTGAAACGCTTTGGTATTTCGCCGTCTTCACTCCCGGCGGGCAGCATCGTGGTGAATACACCGGCGAGCTTTGTGAAACAGTACGCCGGGCTCATTGCGATCGTGTTTTCGGTCCTTGTTTTTCTCATCGTTTTTAGCACTTACCTCATGTGGCAGATTCGCTGCCGCAAGCGGGCCGAGGCCATCCTGCGGGACAGTACAAACAGATACCAAACTATTTTTCAGTCGGCGGGCGTATCCCTGTGGGAAGAGGATTTTTCGCGGGTGCAAACGGCGCTCGATGACTTGCAGGCCCAAGGGATTGAGGATCTGCGCGGCTACCTGGATGAGCATCCGGAATTCGTCCGCGATACGGTCGGGCTTATCGACATTCTCGATGTCAACGATGCCAGCCTGAGACTGTTCGGCGCCGAGGATAAGCAGCAATTGCTGGGCTCGATAGATACGCTATTTCTTCCGGAATCGCTAACCGTGTTCAAACAGGAACTGATATCCATCGCCAACGGAAAGCGATTTTTTGAAAGTGAGGCAAGTCTGCAAACATTGCAGGGACAGCGGATGAACGTGTTGATGACATTGGTCATTCCCGAGCGGGAGGATGACTTTCTCAAGGCACTTGTGAGTTTTACCGATATCACCCAACGTAAACAGGTAGAGGAGGCACTGCGCGAAAGCGAAGAGCACTTCCGCAACTTGATCGAAGGCTCCATCGAAGGCATTCTCATCGATCGACAGCGCAAACCGCTGTTCGTGAATGAAAGCTTCGCCAACATGCTCGGTTACGAATCAGCGGACGAGATCTTGATGATGGAATCCATGGATGCCTGTGTCGCGCCCCATGAGCGTGAACGTCTCAGTGGTTACACCAATGCCCGAATGGAGGGAAAACCAGCGCCCAGTCAGTACGAATACGAAGCGCTGCGTAAGGATGGGTCTACGGTAATCTTGCAAAATCTCGTTAGGACCATTCATTGGCAGGGCGAGCCTGCCATCCAAAGCACGGTCATCGACATTAGCGACCGCAAGCGGGCGGAAGCGCAACTGCGCCGCAGCCAGGCCAGCCTCGCCGAGGCCCAACGTGTCGCGCTTCTAGGCAGCTGGGACTGGAACGTGGTGACCAACGAGCTCGATTGGTCGGATGTGGTCTACCGCATCTTTGCTATCCAACCCGAACAATTCGATGGGACTTTCGAGGCGTTTCTCGATTTTGTCCATCCCGATGATCGGAACAGGGTATTGGCATCGGTGGATAAGGCGCTTATTCAGCGGCAACCTTACGACCTTAAACATCGAATCATGCTGCCGTCTGGAGAAGTGCGCGTCGTGCACCAACGGGCGGAGACTACCTTCGATGAGGCGCAAAAGCCGATGCGTATGCTCGGGACAGTGCAGGATATTACCGCACGACAACAGATAGAGGAGGCGCTGCGGCAAAGCGAAGAGCGTTTTCGTGATGTCGCCGACGCGGCCTCGGACTGGATCTGGGAGATGGGGCCCGATCTACGCTTTACTTATTTCTCGGGCCGCATCGAACAGGTGACCGGCACCTCGCCCACATACCTCATTGGTAAATCCCGTGAGGAAGTGATGGCCGAGACGGAAAACTCCGAGGCCGGGAGTGAGCATCTGAAGGATCTCAAAGCGCGACGACCGTTCCGCGATTTTGTGTACCAGGCGAAGCTGGAAAAGGGCACGCGGTACCTAAAGATCAGCGGCAAACCGATCTTCGATGCGGATGGTGTATTTCTGGGCTACCGCGGCGCCGGATCCGACATCACTAGCCAGAAGCGGGCCGAGGCGGCGCTGGGGGCAAGCGAAAGACGCTATCGCGTACTCTACGACGACAATCCCTCCATGTATTTCACCGTTGATCCCGACGGCACCATACTATCGGTCAATCCGTTCGGGGCGCAACAGTTAGGGTACACCGAGCAACAGCTCGCCAAAACGTCGTTGCTTGCGCTGGTTCATAGCCACGACCGAAAGAAAGTAAGGCGGCGCCTGGATGAAGTTACCCGGGCGCCGGATCGCGTGCATCGATGGGAGGCGCGCAGGATACGCGAGGATGGCAGCATTCTGTGGGCGCGAGAAACCGCTCGCGTGACTGAGGACGTGGACGGCAAACCAGTCATCTTGGTTGTCTGCGAGGACATCACTGAGGCCCACAAGCTGGCTGAAGAGATCTCCTACCAGGCAACCCATGACTCTTTGACGGGCTTGGTGAATCGACGCGAGTTCGAAAAGCGTCTCACGCGTATCCTAGGGAGTGCGAAGGACGACAAGTCGGAGCACGCCCTGTGTTATCTCGATCTAGACCAGTTCAAAGTCATCAATGATATCTGCGGCCACATCGCGGGGGACGAACTGCTGAGGCGATTGGGGAAGGTGCTCAAAGACAAGGTTAGAAAGCGAGACATCCTGGCACGTTTGGGGGGCGATGAGTTCGGCGTCTTATTGGAAGATTGCTCTCTAAAGCAGGCCGAGCTTATCGCCGAAGAGCTACAAAAGACGATTCGCAATTTCCGTTTTATTTGGGACGATAAAGTCTTCACTATTGGCGTTAGTATTGGTTTGGTTCCCATCGGTAGACCCGATGAGACCGTGACCAGCGTTCTGAGCATGGCCGACGCCGCGTGTTATGCCGCCAAAGACGCGGGACGTAACCGCATTCACGTCTACCACGAGTCCGACAGCGAACTTGCACGACGCCATGGGGAGATGCAACTGGTCTCGCATATAAACCATGCGCTCGAGGAGGATCGATTTCATTTGGTTTACCAGCCCATTGTTCCCATCGCCAATGCGGGCGATAAACGTCAACACTTTGAGTTGCTAATCCGTATGCAAGATGAAACCGGCGGTACAATACCGCCGAACGTGTTTCTGGCAGCTGCCGAGCGCTATAGTCTCTCCGTCGCCCTCGATCGCTGGGTGATTTCCACTGCCTTTGCGTGGCTCACGGATCAACCAAAACTTCTAGATAGTATTTATCTGTGCTCCATAAACCTGTCGGGACATTCCCTGGGAGATAAGAAATTTCTAAAGTTCGTCATCGGACAGCTAAGTGACAAGGCCATTCCGCCAGAGAAGATCTGTTTTGAGATTACAGAGACCGCGGCGATTGCCAACTTTGACAGCGCCACCCGCGTTATTGACACCCTCAGAGCACGCGGCTGCCGTTTCGCGCTGGATGATTTCGGCAGCGGCTTGTCCTCGTTCGCTTATCTTAAGAACCTGCCCGTTGACTTTTTGAAGATCGACGGCATGTTCGTAAAAGATATCGTTGACGATCCCATCGCGTTAGCGATGGTGAAATCGATTAACGAAATCGGCCAAGTCATGGGCAAACAGACAATCGCCGAGTTTGTTGAAAATGATGCGATACTCGAGAAGCTGCGGGATATTTCTATCGATTACGCGCAGGGATTCGGTGTTGGCCGGCCGCGGCTACTGTCGGAGATGACCTCGCCCGCCTCGCTTAGCGTCGCGGGTTAGTTGTTGGTTGTACCCGTCGATTCGCTGGGTGTCAGGCTGCGCGTGGTCACACCGAATCGTGCAGGCACTGGATTCATAGTGACAGGTTCGGTGACAATGTGAGACAGAAATCGACACCTAACCTGTAAATTGCGGTAACCTCGACGCCGGTCGTGGGCCACCCCAACCACTGCTGCAGGACCTTTGCCTGGAAAGTACCCCGCTATGATCGACCTTTACACATGGAATACACCAAACGGCCGTAAGGCTTCGATCATGCTCGAGGAGATTGAGTCGCCCTACCGAGTCTTCCCCATCGACATTACCAAGGGCGACCAGTTCGATCCGGAATTTACCAGAATAAGCCCCAACAACAAGATCCCGGCGATCGTGGATCACGACAACGGCATGACGTTGATGGAGTCCGGGGCAATCTTGATGTATCTCGCAGATAAAGCAGGCCAGTTGATGCCGGGGGGCGGCGAGGATTATTGGCGGGTTATCGAGTGGTTGATGTTCCAAATGGGCGGCGTCGGACCAATGCTCGGACAAACCCACCATTTCGTTAAGTTCAATCCAGGTAAAAGCCCGTATGCCGAGCAGCGCTTTCTCACCGAAAACAGACGTGTCTACGGGGTACTGGATCGGCGACTCGCGGAGCACCGGTACTTGGTGGACGATTATTCGATTGCCGACATTGCGACCTGGCCATGGATATCCCGTTTCGAGTGGCAGACGATGGATCTCAGTGAATATCCCAATCTACGTCGCTGGTATGTCGAGATCGCGGAACGTCCTGCGGTACAACGCGGTTTCCATGTTCCCGGCAAGGTCCAGGAGATACCCATGCCTTAACCTGCTCACCTTACAATCAGATCCAAGGGATGTTGACTCAGGTTCTCGTTGCCCGCTTCGGTCACCGCCACCGTTTGCCCAAGGGTCATCGCGCGCTGACTGTCACTGTTCATCAAAATCATGTGCAAGAAGAACACCATATTTGGTTCCGCATGCTCCATATTGCCGGTGTGGAACATCGGCCAATCCATCCACGACGGCGCATAGGTAGCACCAAGACCATAACCACAGGCGTTCATACGGTGCTCGCGGTATCCGGCGGCATCCATGATCCGGGCATGGGCGTCGAACACCGCACCGATGGGTTCGCTGGGCATGAGCGCCGCCCGGCACGCATCCATGGCCTCGACACAGGTTCGGTGCATGATTTCGTGTTCGGTATGTACATCACCGATTAGCAGGGTACGCATCAGGCAGGCATGATACCGCCGATATACGCCGGCGAATTCCAATGTCAATTGATCGCTCGAATCCAATCGCCGGCGGCCGGTGAAGTACCTGCACAACAGCGCGTCGCGTCCGGATCCGATAATGAACTCGTTGCCCGGGTAGTCGCCGCCACCGCGAAATACCGCCCCTTGCATAGCCGCCAGTATCTCGCCTTCAAATGCCCCGGGCGCGGTGGTTCTTATCGCCGCATCCAGCGCGTCATCGGCCAATAACGCCGCGCGACGTACATAGGCCATCTCCACCTCGCTCTTGACCGCTCGTAATCGCACCACCAAATCCGAGGAGTCTTGAAGTTCACAAAGACCCTCTAGGCTGGAACGCAGATCACACCAATGCGCGGCGGTCAGCCCATGGGCATCGAGCTCAACGCCCAGGCGTTTACCAGCACAACCGTACTCCTCGAGCGCTGCACGCAGATCCTCGGCTGGGTGCTTGTCCGCCCGATCAACCCAGATGCGGATGTCGTCGATCACCGAAGTATGCCGTGCTTGACGCCAATCGGGCGCACGCGTCAATAAAAAAAACCGCCCGTCTATGCCCAGGTATAAACACTGGAAAAAACAAAATCCAAAGCTATCGTACCCGGTGAGGTAATACATACTCTCCTGCCGGAACACCAGCAAACCGTCGAGCCGCCTCTCGGACAGGCCCCGAATCACCGCGGAACGCCGCGACGCAAACTCGTCAGGGGTAAAATGAAGCGCCATAATGTCTACATCCAACGAGCACCATAATTGAATCTTATCCGTCACTTGGCAATAAGTCTTGTGGAGAACAGCCATGGCTGATGCGATATCCCTGGAGTCTCAGATGAATCCGCGGGTCGCGGTGCCGGACTTTCAGGCCTATCTGGATAATGCGGCGGCGCGTAGTCTCGCGGTACGACGGAGTATTCCGTGTGTTCTCGATGTGCGCTACGGAGATGGACCGTTACAAACACTGGATGTGTTTTCAGCACGCGGCGAGAACCTGCCGGTGCATGTGTTCATACACGGCGGGTTCTGGCGTGGTCTCGACAAGGACATCTACAGCGAAATCGCGCAACCGATTGTCGCCTCCGGTGCAATCGCCATGCTCGTTAATTATGATTTATGCCCGGCGGTCAGCTTGGATGATATCGTGCAACAGATCCTGGCTAGCGTTGCCTGGATCTACCGTCAAGCGCCCCGTTACGGCGGCGATCCCGATAGAATCAGCCTGTCAGGTCACTCCGCCGGCGCCCACCTGGCGGCGGTGTGTTTGTGTCACGACTGGGCTAGTGAGGGACTGCCGATGAATCTGATCAAGGCGGTCATTCTCGTCAGCGGCATCTATGATCTCGCCTCGGTTCCCCTTTTATCGGTAAACGAGGAGATTCAGCTCACCGCGGACCAGGCGCATCGCAACAGTGTGATGGCAGCGGAGCCCCGAGCGCGGTGTCGCGCGCTGGTCATCGCAGGCGCCGAAGAACCTCAACTTTGGTCGCAGCAGTCGTCGGATTATGCGCAAGCTCTCATGCGAGCGGGACTGGCGACACGCTATCTCGAAGTTCCGAACGAGCATCACTTTTCTATCACCGATCGGCTTGCGCAGGCTGATCACCCGTTAACCAAGGCGATGTTGGATATGATCGTCTCTGCGCGATCCTGACAACCGGCAAGGGCAAGGTCTGTTCCCATTGACGATTAAGCTGGAAACGGCGTGGGCGTTTGACCCCGCCTGGACACCGTTTTACCCGTGGTTTGACGCCGGTCAATTCGCCACACCGGGATTTATGAGATGGTTGTCTGGGAACTTGCGATGGCGACGATTCAACAAGCCGAGACAATTTACCCTCAAGCGGTAAAACTCAGACGTAATTTCCACCGCCATCCGGAGCTGGCGTTCGAAGAAGCACGAACGGCAAAGGCCATCATCGCGGAACTCGAACGCCTAGGCATCGACTTTGAGTACGGTGGCACCGGTGGCGCGGTAATAGGACGTCTGGTGACCGATCGTGCGTCGGCTCCTACGTTCGCGCTGCGCGCGGAAATGGATGCGTTGCCGGGGGCGGAAAATACCGATCTGCCGTTCGCCTCTTCATTCGCGGGCAAGATGCACGCATGCGGTCATGACGCCCACATGGCCATGGTGCTCGGCGCCGCCGGGATACTTACGCAATCTCCCCCCGATTGTAACGTCTTGCTGGTATTTCAACCCGCCGAGGAACGCGGCGGTGGATCCCGCGTGGTGATCAATTCGGGTGTGCTGGCGGATGTCAACGCGATTTTCGGTGGACATGTCACCCATCATTACCAAGTCGGCGAGATTATGGTGGCCGAGGGCGTGATCACGGCGCAGTCGGATCGGTTCCGCATTCACGTCAAAGGCCGAGGCGGCCATGGCGCGCGGCCCCATGAAGCCACCGATGCGGTGGTGATAACGGGACTGCTCATCACTGCGATACAAACCCTGGTGTCGCGGGAAATTAACCCCGTGCATCCGTCGGTGTTGACGATTGGCACCATTCAGGCCGGTAGCGCCCCCAATGTCATCGCCGAGGAAGCTACCCTTGAAGGCTCGATCCGCAGCACCCTTCCCGCGGTTCGTGTTCATCTGCACGACGGACTCAAGCGCATGGCGCGGGCACTCGGAGAGCTGCACAACGCCAACATTGACATCAGCATCAGCGAAGGATATCCACCGGTGGTAAACACCCGTCATGAGACGCGCGTAGCGTATCAAGCGGCCCGCAACGTTGTCGGGGAGCAAGGCCTCATGGCCATGGACCACCCCAGCATGGGCTCCGAGGACTTTTCATATTTTTTACATGAGATTCCTGGTTGTTATGTGCGCTTCGGAGCGCGTCCCGAAGAACATGAATACATCCCGCTCCACAGCCCGGCGTTTGACGTTGACGAACAAGTCCTGAAAGTGGGCACCGCCTTCTTTGACGAAGTGGTGCGCGAAGCCACGCGGCAATACCAACCCTAACCCGCATTTTCTCACCAGGCGCCCCGCCCCTATTCTCTTTCGACACCATGAACAACCAATTCCATCAATTCCAGGACGATGCGCTCAGGGCCTCCGGGAATTTCGCAATGAAGAGGGGCGGGACTATCCCGGCCCTGGCTGGTCCAGGTACGTCTAACTTTGGGCTTCACTCGATCCATAGCTACGGCTATGCATCCCATTCCAGCCCGGCGCTTGTGCTGGTGAAGTTGCAGTGCTGGTCCTCGCACTGCGACTACGCGCAGCACAAGCGCAGCAGGGGGCTTGTCCCCGCACAGCAGGGGGATTCAACTGCACCTGTCCTGCGCCAGCGTCCGGGATCCTGGTGAGAAATGCTGGCTAGCGACCGATGGAATTTACGCCTTCAAATCCTTCCTGGATAGGCATGGAAATGGAATTCCAACTGCTCGATGTCGAAACCCTCGATCTCGTTGACGGCATTCTTCCATTGATGGACTTCTATCCCAACGATCCTCACATCAAACCGGAGTTCAATCAGAATACGATTGAGGTGTGCTCAAAGATCTGCAGCGATATAGACGAACTCGGTGCTCACATGCGGGCCTTGCTTAGGAACTTACGAGACACGTGTCAGCGCTTGGACATGCTGCTTTGCAGCGCCGGCACCCACCCGTTTGGAGAACGGCTCGCGCTCATCACACCGATGCCACGTTATCGGCAGTTGGAGAAATCGGCCGGTTACATCGGACATAACCAAATTACCTTCGCCACCCATGTGCACCTCGGCATGACCTCCGGTGACGAGGCCACGTCGCTGATGCATGAGCTCAAGGCGTTGTTACCGTTGTTGATCGCGGTGTCAGCCAGCTCACCGTTCTGGCGAGGCTTTGACACCGGATTCGCTGCCTATCGTCATCGCATTCTGGCGGCGACGCGAAGCTATGGCATCCCGCCCTCTTTCGCGACTTGGGATGATTTTTCCAACTTCCTCGACACCACGTCCCTGGCCGGGGTGTTCAGCACCATCAACGATATTCACTGGGACATCCGGCCACGGCCGCATCTAGGCACTCTCGAGATTCGGGTGATGGACGCACAACCCACCATTTCCCTGGCGTTGACGCTCGCTGGATTCCTGCGCGCCGTGGTGACCTATCTTCGTAGCACGCGGCAAACCCGCCGCCCGCCATTATTTCCACATGCCGTGCACTGGTGGATAGAGAAACACAACCACTTTCAAGCCTCGAAACAAGGCCTAGACGCAAAATATATCCATGATGCACGAGGCACGTTGGTGCCGATGCGCGAGCTTTGTCAACATGTCATGCAAGCAACCCAACCCATCGCTGAGGAACTAGGCCAGAGATCGTATTTCGAGCGACTCCAGGACCACGTTGATGATGGTCCGAGTTATGTGCAGCAACGGAAGGTTTACGAAAAGACCGGTTCGTTCAAGGCAATCGCCAAGCACCTGATTGCGGAGCTGGAAACTGACCTCAACGGCATCAACTAAACTCCGCGTCTTCATTTGGGAACGGTGGGCCCCAACAAGCGTTGATCGTGATACGCAGCCGAAGCTGTGATCATCGACAATAACCAGTGACCAATTCGGGGACCACTGATTGACGACACTGGCGAGCGCATTGCGTAGCTACCGGCCGCCAACGCGGACCGGCATCAGGCATGACAAACAGCAAATGGTTCATCGTCGGGGCGCTCTCCACCACGAACTCTCCCGCCTTAGCCGCGGTACCTGTGGGGATCCGTGATTTTCCATTGAAAGTATAAGCTTATGAATAAATTGCAAAAATTCGTGAATAGCCTGGTAATTTAATAAGCATTTCGTTATATTCTTATATGTCTGACGGAACGTGTCCCATGTGACCATCCGCTGTTAGCCATCGTGACAATCCACGCATAGGAACGTACAACATGTTTGTCTTAAAAAAACTGATCCCTGGTTCGCCCGCCGCCATCACCTTGCTGGTCGCGGCCCTGGTTACACTGACTACTATTTGGCCGGCTGCGGCGTCGCCCGTTAATGCGGCTGACGCACCCCCGGTGCTGGTCGCGAAATCACCCTACGATCTGGAAACAACTCTCACCCGACTCAAGGCTGCGGCCGAAGGTAACAACTTCCGCGTGATACGTGAACAGACCGTTGATTTTGGACTGGTCGACCAAAACGCGGAAGATCGGCAGCAGCGAATTCTGTACTTTTGCAACTTCGACATGTTGTATGACGCGTTACAGGTCGACAAGCGCGTCGGCGTGTTTCTGCCCTGCCAGGTGAACGTCACACAACGAGACGACGGCGTGTATGTGGTCGCCCCCAATTCCAAGTTGGTCAGTGAGGCTTACCTGGGAAATCCTGATCTAGCGCCAGCCTGTGATCATCTACATCAGGCCTATCAAGCCATTCTCGAAGAGAGCACACTGTGATGGGATTACCGCGGCGTTTCCTTGCCGGCTTGGCAGTGTGTGTGATGAGCCTATATTTCGCTGTCGCATCGGCATCCGATTCAGCCATGCTGCATGCCCAGTCACAGGACCCATATCCCGAGGCAATGATGAAGCTGCAACGTGCCATCGAGGCGAATGGTTACCGGTTCTCGCGCGTACAGCGAGTTGATTATGGTCTGCGCAAGCGTGGCTATGACATCCCTCCCTATCGGATCGTTTTTTTTGGTAAACCTGAACAAATTCGCTTTCTCAGCGTGGCGCAGCCTGAATTGTTGCCCTTTTTGCCGCTAAAAATCATCATTTACCAAGAAGGTGATAACGTCGTACTGCTCGCGGCCAATCCATCGACACTCGCCAGCTTTTATCGAGGAAAAGATGTCGCGGGTGTATTCGAAACCTGGGGCCGGGATATTCGCAAAATCCTCACCGATGCGTCACGGTCTGATTGAGCGCCGCTACGGGGGTTAGCGTTTTGGGTTACAGTAAGGAACCTCAATTAACGGGGTTTACAATGTGCGGTACAAGATAAAACGCAAACAACCCAATTCAAAGATGTGCTTGGTGTGCGGACTCAAGAACGACTTGGGTCTCAAAGGTGTCTTTTACGAACTCGACAATAAGGAACTTCTTGCTGTTTTCAACCCATTAATACAGCACCAAAGTTATCCAGGCAGACTTCATGGCGGCATCGCATCAACGATTCTCGATGAGACCATTGGACGGGCCATCATGATCGACAACGAAAAAGAGATATGGGGAGTCACCGTCGAATTATCTGTTCGTTTTAAAAAACCGATACCTCTGATACAAGAGCTACGGGTGGTCGCCCGTATCATATCGGAGAATAGACGTTTCTTTATCGGCGAGGGTAAGTTGTTATTGGAAGACGGAAGCGTCGCTGCACAGGGCGGCGGAAGATATCTCAAACAGCCCCTAAAACAGATCGCGGAGTTTGATCCCATAGAACAAGAATGGCGAGTCGTGCCAAAACCAGAGGACCCGGAATTCGTAGATATCTAACCCATATGCTACACCAAGGCGATCAAGATGAAGCCACTCAACTTTTTCCTCATCGGCGGCTTACCGCAACACGGTGAGCGCTTCGATCATTTACTTAAATGCCGCAATGTAGTAATCGAGAGAATTGTTAGCTCGGCGTTTCGTGAACCTGTCGCCTATGATCAAGAGCAGGATGAGTGGGTGATACTCATGCAGGGCAACGCACGCATGAATATGGACGGCAAATTGATATCCTTGGCGGTGGGTGACAGCCTGTATATACCCGCTCGCACACCACATCGGGTGGTTTGGACCTCGGACACACCACCGTGTTTATGGTTGGCGGTCCATATCCATTAGCCCGCGACCATACGTTTATGCCTGAAGTTGCGTACACATTACCGGACTTCCTAATAATCGGCGCTCCCAAGTCCGGGACTTGGTGGCTTGCCAGCCGGATGAAGAAACATCCCCAGGTGTTCCTAGCGCGGGGTGAACACTCTGGAGAGGTCAAGTACTTTACGAAGTATTTTCACAAACCGTTGTCTTACTATTCAAACTTGTTCAAAAACGCCGGCGACCGAATCAAGGGGGAGAAATCCCCTCATTACTGCACCTTGTCCGAGTGCCGGATCCAGTTCATTCGCGATCAGATGCCGAACGTTCGGTTGATACTGATACTGCGTGACCCCATCGAGCGGGACTGGTCGGAGGCGCTGGTGGCGTTATTGCGCGATACGGATCGGCGGTTCGAGCAGTTAGGCGAAACTGAGGTAACGGACATGCTGAATAAGGTGCGACTGAAATATAGTACGGTACTTAACAACTGGTCCAAATTTTTTGGAGAAGATCAATTTCATGTTTGCTTTTTTGATGACGTCAAGAAAAATCCAGAGTCGTTATTGAGAAACGTATTTCGGCATATCGGCGTGGACACGCAAATAGATTACCAACAGCTCGGATTACATGAAGTCGTCAATAGGGGAATGCGAATTCCGTTGCGACCACCATATCGCGACTATCTCTGCGAGACCTATGTATCAGAGATTGAAACCCTGCATCAAAGATTCGGCGATAAGGTTCTTCCCTGGATGGCGAGCCACTCGTGATTACTATCCTTAATAATCGGGCGCAACCTCACACAGACCGCGTTTTCGTCCGAGATCCCATTGCGATACACAAATGCCTGCCCCGAGGTATCCTTGTTCTAGCCGCGCTGATGTTGATCGGCGCATCGGCCGTCGCCGATCAGGAAACTGACCACTGGCGGGAGGCGATTAAAGACTCTGACGTCGCTGCGCTAAGTCGGCTGGCTGAAAGCGGCATCGACGTCAACACCGCCGCGCGCTACGGTAAGACGGCGTTGATGCTGGCAGCAGCCGAGGGCGATATTGCGCTGATGCGGCGCCTTATCGCGTTGGGCGCCGACGTAAATCAGGTTAATCGCTCAAGCGGCAACGCGCTGATGTACGCGGCCCAATATGGTCAGCGCCAAGCCGCCGAGCTTCTCATCCAAGGCGGCGCCGACATTAATCACCGCGCCGGTAAAGGGTGGAGTGCGCTGATGGTCGCAGTCCTCAAGGGGCGTACCAAGATGGTTGACTTGCTGTTGGAGAATCGCGCCGATCCGAATATGCGGGATGTGCTGGGGTGGACGCCACTCATGCGCGCCGCCGGTTCCGCCGATCTAACGATTGTTAACAGCTTGATCTTGCGATCGGACCTTGACCTTAATGCACGTAACCAGCACGGCCAGAACGCCCTGCACATTGCTGCCATTACCGGCGCGACCGATATCGCGGCTGCGCTGCTCAACCGGGGTATTGATGCAAAGGTTGTCGACAGTGATGGAAACACACCGTTGGCCATCGCCGAACGAAAGGCTCACGCCCAGCTGGTGCAATTACTCAAGACACACCAATGAAGCTGGACATGGCGCGACAGGACCTTAGCATGATTAACGTACCCGAGGACGCCGACAACTGCTAAAGATTCTGGCTACGGTAATGTGTATAGGATTTGCCGCCTGCTCTGGGCCGGAAGGCGGAGACGGGCCCTATATCGAATTCATCGGCGGCGGGTTCATTTTCAATTACCGACTCGCCGAGGCCGATTATGGATTTGTCGCCGGCGTAAAACGGCCCATACCGGCAGGTACAGTCCTTGAGGCCGAGTTCGAAAATCCCGGGGATGGCGCAGCGATCATCGTTCGGCAAACCGCTAAATGGGGTCGCACCGCGTATATGTTTCGCACCCCACCGTTGCAAGGAATTAAAGCCAACCGCGACTATCACGTGGAGCTGCGGTTGGTAAATCCCGCCACCTCCCAGGTGATCGCCCGTTACACCAGAGCCTATCGCTCGGATGTCGGTCAGGACATCTTGCCCAAGTCCCCGCCCGTCGTCGGTCCTGGGTATCACCAACAGTCGCGTCGCGCCTCATCGACAAGTGAACAGCATTAACAGATCGGTCCTGCGCGTGGTTCGTTGACACCGTAACGCCCTTGCTCCGATAGCAGGCGTAGACGAGCTGCTCTTGGGAGACGTACACAACATCGCAACACTGTGCGGCCCCGGACCGTGTGCTTGACGACCTTCTTCCGTTGTTCCATTCTTGTCTGATACTTCCCGCAGCCTTGTAACTATGAACTTGTGCCGAGTTTTTACTCTCGCTTTTTTGTTGTCTTTCAGTGTCACCGCCGCCGCGGAATCCATCGCGACGATGATTCAACTGTCCCATGGCTTCGGCAGCCGGCCCGCCACTCGGGTCAGCATGAGACTGCTGTCCACCGACTTCGACGGCGCGCCAGGTTTGGGCGTGGCACTGCCTCTGTATTCCAGCAACCCCAGTGCATCCGCGTGGTACCGCATGCAAAATGCGAAACACCGGCGGCCGTTCTGCGAACGCAGCCCCAACGGCTGCCTGGCATTTGGCCTGCTACTGGGTGCGGGGATCGTTTACTTTGTGGTCGAGGCAGCGAACGACGCGGACGGTGACAGCCGGGTAAGTTTTACATCCGGTTCTACTGGTGTGACCGTGAACAACTCGCGATGAGCAGGAATTGCATGATGCAATCACAATGAATATACCAGTTGGCGTGTCAACACCCGACGCCTGATTTACGATTAGCAATGAATCGTTATCGCGATCCATTGGCGCATACAACGGCTGATGACCGGGGCATCGAGGTTGACGCGAGTCAAGAATCTCGTCGCACCCACTTTTTTAACCCCGATCTAATCGCCAAAAATCGTTAACCATCCGGCAATTGCAACGCGTTGTTCGGGTAACGTCTATACTGTAAAGAGGTAGATCGTAAATTGAGCGTAGTCAGCATCCAGCGCGCACGATAATGACTAAAGAATGTGGGATTCCTGAGCCGGTTTAGTGGTATAATCCCTAGTGTTTTAATCTGTATTTTTTCGGGCGCTGTCGCTGGCCAACAAACCCAGCTCCAGGCGTGACGCCAAGCATGTCAAGCCCGATGATACTGGGGGAGTCGTCGACAAAATGCCACCAAACGCGGGTAATGACAGCGTGACCACCGTCTTTTCGGATCCGAAGTGGGTGGCGATGGAGGACGGGGCAACCTTATCGCACAAGCTTCACTCGCTTCATCAAACGCTGCGCGAGCGTTTCAAAATTATCGACCACATATCGGTGGCGGTTTACGATCCGCAGACCGATGATCTCAGGACTTTCCTCGATACCAGTGCCAACCAGGCGGCATTACATGCGTATCGTGCCAAGCTGTCGGACAGCGGCTCTCTCGATCGGTTACGACGAACCCGTCAATCCCGGGTCATTCATGACCTGCAGGCGTATACCCCTTTAAAAACGCACACCGAACGTCTCATCCGAGCAGGCTATCGATCAAGCTTTACGTATCCGATCGTTTTGAATGACGAATTCTTCGGCTTCGTGTTTTTCAACTCGTTACGAGTCCATGCTTTCTACCCCCATGTCTGTGCCCAACTGGAACCAGTCGCCCGCCTGATAGGAATGATTGTCGTGTTCGAGCTGCGCATGGTTCGCAACCTTGTCGGCGTCACGCGTACCACGCAACAGATAGTGACCCGGCGTTACTCCGAAACCGGTGCACATCTGGATAGGATGTCGCGTTATGCGTGGCTAATCACCAGTGAACTCGCCAAGTCGCGTTTTCTAAGTGACGAGTACGCACAGCATATTTTTCTGTTTGCTCCGCTCCACGACGTGGGCAAGATCGTGGTGCCGGATCATATTTTACTGAAGTCCGAGCCATTGACGGATGAAGAATTCGAAATCATGAAGACCCATACCACTAAGGGTTTGGAGATGGTGGACAATATGTTGAGCGAGCTGGGGTTATTTCATATGCCGTTCATTGAGGTGTTGCGTAACATCATCATTGCCCATCACGAGGCCGTGGATGGCAGTGGTTATCCCCAGGGCCTGAAGGGCGACGAAATCCCACTGGAAGCGCGAATCGTCACGGTGGCCGATGTTTTTGACGCGCTCACGAGTCAGCGACCCTACAAACCTGCGTGGCCTGTGGATAAATCGAGAAAGAAGCTGCAAAATCTCGCGGAAAACAAAAAACTCGACCCCGAGTGCGTGGATGCGCTGATCAAGACGCTGAATCAGGCATTGACCATCAAGCGGCAGTTTCCCGAGGAGAAATTTGGTTAGCATAATAATTGGGCTGCGGTTATGGCTTTCCGAAGGAGACAGCCCTCAAATCTCACCGTCTGTTTAGCCCGATGAATGTCGCTTCAGAAAATCAAGCATCGCAGTATTGAATAATTCCTGCTGTTCTATGTTCGATAAGTGGGCCGCATCACGGATAACCACCCGTTCCGATGCAGCAATCTGTTCATGCATGGCATCGGCCGCAGCAATAGGGGTCGCCTGGTCGTGTTCGCCCACCATCACTAACGTCGGGGTCTCGACGCTGTTCAGTCGGGGCAGGTAATTGAGACGCCGTATCGCTTCGCAACAGCCGATGTAACCGGTAACAGCGGTGGCTACAAACTGCCGCCGTATGGGCGCTACCGCCTGTGCATGGGCGCTGCGAAAGGCCGCCGTGAACCAGCGCTCCATGGTGGCATCTACCAATGCATCCATACCCGACTCCCGGGCGGTCTCGATGCGTTCCAACCACACCCCTTGCATGTCATTGGGCACTACCGCCATGGTGTCGCATAAAGCTAAAGTCGATAGGCGGTCGGGATAACGCAACGCGATACTTTGGCCGATCATGCCGCCCATGGACAATCCTACCCAATGCACCCGTTCGATACCGAGCGCATCGAGTAACGCCACCGCATCATCACCGAGTACATCAAGGTCATACGCACCGCCCGGCGACTGAGAACCACCATGCCCTCTCGTATCATAACGTAGCACTTGATATTCAGGACTCAATTTTTCAATCTGCGGTGTCCACATCACGGTGCTGGAACCTAAGGAGTGACTCAGGATCACTACCGGAGCTCCTTGCTTACCGGATAATTCATAGTTCATCTCGATTTTATTGACAATTAGATGCACGGCGGACTCCCAGTTATCGGCGCTTATTAATATCTATCAGTTGCCGTTAGATTATAATATGAGCGCTGTTTCCGATCGTTATTGAGATGCTGAATCGTAACGCATTCATTGTCTTCATTGTGGGCCTCGTGCCGCTGTCACCGGCGCCGGGTGTGGAGCCAAGATCAGAAGACAACGCTCCGGCAAAAGATCAGCAGAGGCTATTGAAAGATATTGTGTCTGCTCCTTTCCCGTTGCCGATAACACGGGTCATGGACCTGTTGGAACAGCAGATTAAGTATATTGCCGACAGAGAGCGGCTAATCATTGCCTTTAACCGAGGAGACTATGAGAATGCCTTACAAGGACTGCAACGCTTAGCGGATCGAGGCGACGGCGTGGCGGAGCTTTACATGGGCGTGATCTACGGCCATGGCCATGGCGTCACAAAAAATCACCCGATGGCCGTCGCATGGTATCGAAAGGCGGCGAAACAGGACGTAGTTCAAGCGCAGAACAACCTTGGTGTTCACTACACCAACGGACAGGGTGTTCCCAAGGATTACATCCAAGCTTACAAATGGTTTTATCTTGCGGCGGCGCAGGGTAATTCACAGGCCTCCCGAAATCGCGATACGTTAGCTCGACGTATGTCCACAGGCCAGATCGGCGAAGCGCGGAAACTTGCGGTAAATTGGATCGAACAACACGGGAATGACCCGCGCTACCATACACAGCCGTTGCAAGAAAAAGTCGAATAACCACCGCTTCCCCGCGAAACCATAGAGACCTGTCAAAAATTAGTTGTAATAACGAGATTATCGGGTATCTTGTCGCTACAGTTAGTCGGGCGTACGCAGACGATGACTTACTGCTGCTGCGACGTCTAAGCCAACGCCTAGTTTGTTCGACAAGCTGGCGGCGTGAGAGACAACCTGAGAGATTGCCACAAGTACTAGCTTAATGGTCAAATGAGTAGTAAGCACGAACGCATACTGGCTTCCGTATTTACTGAGCCTGTCAGCGGTAACATACACTGGCGGGATGTCGAATCATTGTTGAATTGGCTAGGCGCCGAAGTTCAGCCTGGCCACGGAGCGCGATTCCGCGTCGAGCTGAATGGTGTCGAGGGCACACTGCACCGCCCGCACCGCAGTAGCGCCGCCAGCAAGCAGGATATCCGCCACCTGCGGGAATTTCTGACCGCGGCGGGTGTCCGCAGTTCATCGGGGACGCGGTGACGGCGTCGTCATCCCCCGCCATAGATCGACCAACACCCAATCACGTGGCCATCATCCGGGAACCTTGGAGCAATATACGGTTTAATCGTACGTGTTGCTCAATGTACCGATACCGCCGATCGAGATTTCGATGGTGCTGCCTGGCTTCATGGAACCAACCCCAACATTGGTTCCACAGGCAATTACATCGCCAGGCATTAGGGACACATCCTGGGATATCAAGCTCACCAGTCGATCGGGGAGAAAGACCATATCGGAAACCGGATAGTTCTGGCGCTCAGTTCCATTCAAGTGGGACTTCACCACGAGACGTTCCGGGTCTAGGTCGGTAGCGATCACCGGACCAAATACACCGAAGGTGTCAAAGCTTTTGGCTCGCGTCCACTGGGTAAAAGTGCTGTCCTTGTTCAGCAACTCCACGGCGGTGACGTCGTTGACACAGGTATACCCGAAGACATGCTCGCGCGCGTGGGCTTCCGACACCCGCCGGCATTGTTTCCCGATCACCACGCCCAGCTCACCTTCGAAGATGACCTTACCGTCATAGGACTGCGGCTTACGGATAGCCGCGTCGCCAGGCAGATACGATGTACTCGCCTTGATGAAATACAGCGGCTCTTCCGGAATCGATAGATCTAGCTTCGAGGCCAACATATTGAAGTTGTTCCAAAGGCATATCATTTTGCTCGGCTGCGCCGGGGTCAACAGCTTAACTGCAGCCATGTCCACGTGCTCGCCGGTAGGTGTCGGCCTGTTAAACATGTTGCCTCGATGCACGTTGACGGTGCCCTCGGACAGAACCCCAAACTTGACCTGCCCCTCGTGTTCGAACCGGATCCACAGTGCCATCTATCGTTCCTCCTAGACCGTATCCGGTTACCGTTACCGATGAGTGCCGACACTGCCGCAAAGCCAGGCCGTCGTGGGGTAACGCAGCTGGTTTTTTTGTCGCTGCATTGAGGATGCGTTGCGCGTGTCCCAGCGCGATTAAATCATGGGCCGACGAAAAGGTACAAAACCAGTAGTGCGATCGCTACAGCCACAGCATGAAAAGCGACTCGTGCGAACATAAATTCGTGGCTATGCTTTCGATCAAATTGACCACCTCTACTCATCGAGATCAATCCCCATGCCAGGGAACCAACCGTTAAAGCAAGTGCAATCAGGACCAAAACAATTAATGCTGTTCGCATGTTTTTGAGCCTCCTATGTTGAACAACATCTAGTTTCGCTAGGAAGTTTACTTGATCCGGTCCAGATCTTCACTGTTGTGTTAATAGTCGCGACCGTTGGGATGGTTGAGCGGGGCATAAACCTCCCTAATCAGGCAGAACCCGTAGGCAATATTGCGAGTCGTCTCGCGGATAGCGCCGATGATACCGCAAGCCCTTCCTGCAGCGATCAATCTGGACGCCGGCCCTGAATGCGCAGCCAGTTGTATCGGTCCATGCTGTGCACAACAATGTCGCGAGTTATTGCACCCTTGAGGACCGTCATGGATACCGGCACACCCGCGTTACCCAACGCCCAAACCCGGCGGTAGAAATCTTCCATAGAAGCGACTCGTTGTTCAGCAACGGTCAATATTATGTCTCCACTTTCGATCCCGGCTCGTGCCGCCGGACCCTCATCGGCGACCCGCGCAACTCGCAACTGGCCGGCTGTTTCCTCACTGTAAATGCCAAGCCAAGGTTTTGACGGCATGGACTTCCGACCTTTTGCCAGTAGCTCATCTACAATCGGTGTCAATGCTTCGATCGGCACGAACATGTTGCCTGGTAGGGGCGTCTCCGCCACGGCATCAGGCACTACCAAAGAGCCGATACCAATCAGTTCCCCGTCAGAATTAATGAGTGCAGCACCGCCAAATAACGGATGTGGAGGAGACGTAAATATGGCGTTTTCCAATAGATATTCCCAATAACCTGCGAACACCCGCCGCGAGACTATCCTGACTGGCCGCACATGGGCCAATCCCCCATAACTGGCGACCAACCCTGGCTCGAGAACGTCAACGACTTTAGAATCTCCCAGCCGCATGGGGCTAACGCCGAGTGGTTTTTCGGCTCGTATCAAACCGAAACCACTATCGTGATCGTACGCCAAGATCCGCGCAGGCACGACGTCACCGCCTGCGAGCACAACACTGACCGCACGGGCCTCGAGAATGAGGTAGCCAATGGTCACGATCAGACCATCGGTGTCAATGACAACCCCAGAGCCCTCGCGCTCTATCCCCAGCGACTTTGCGGTACGGGCATCCTCCCGCACGTCGACGCGTAATCCCACAACTGCGGCCATGACATCCTCAAAAAGCGGTTCCTTCGCCGCCAGCGTGACCGGCGACCACAGCCAAACCAGGACGACACTTGCGCGACACCAGTTGAGGATCGTCACAGACGCTTTCTCCGCGGTGAGTTTAACATATAAATCAATTAGTTAGGCCAAGATCGATTACAAAAGTTCTGTCCATCGCCGTATCGAAATAGGTAAAACATATTACCAGTATTGAACGCCGCGAGCGTGTCCTGGGGGTGGACGCGTCAGTAAATTATAGATATCTCGCCGAAATATCTCGCCGACCCTGATGCCGTCAATGCGGCGAAAAACGTTCAGATTAATTGATATACCTCAGGATTCGCAGTGGCAAAAATTGAGCTTTGGCCTAGGATTTTAGGAGTAGTCGGCGACATTACCGGCTGTGAGTTTGGGCACGACCAGCAACCGAACCGGCGCGATTTCTATTGACGAATCGTCGGGGATTGCCGCTCGCTCGCAGTTGGCGTCGAACAACCGAGGAAGCCTGATTGTCGTTGCGCACCACGGGCAATACCCGCAAACACAGCCTCAACAGGCTGGTGTTGGCCATGTTCGGCGTCACGCTTGTGGTGACCGTCGTGCTGCTTGCATCGGCCTCGGCCTACCTGAAGAGGGTGGCAGTGCAAGACCTGGCTGAAGATCATGCTCGCGAGGTCGCGCAGCTCACATTTAACAGCATTTACCTGGTCATGAGCCACGGCGGCACGAAAAAGGATATAGACGCGGCGATTGCAAAGCTCAAAGCGGTGGTCGACGAGGGAAGTATACGCATCCTTGCCGATGATCCCGAGAATTATACGTATCCCAACGACAAGGTCCCGCGTGGAACTAAAATTGACGCCGCCGTGTTTCAGGCCTTCTTGACCGGTAGCGAGCAATTCTCCATCAAAGAGAACGCTATCCGTTATCTCTATCCGATCAAAATCAGAGACCGCTGCGTGTCATGCCACACGTCGGCTGCGCCCGGAGATATCAATGCCGTCGTTGAGATCATCCAACCCATAGACAAGTTAAAAGTACCACTGGATCTTACCGTAAAGCTGCTCGTAGGATTCAGCTTGTTGCTATTCGTTATTTTGATGGTAATGATACATGCGAATCTACGACTGTTTATTGTTTCCCCCGTGACCAAGCTGGTAAAAGTTATAAGAAACGTCGTTCGCGACACTGACTTGAGCCGGCGCGTAAGCTCTGGCAGCAAGGTCTACGAGATCAATGAACTTTCGACGTCATTCAATGAACTTTTGAGTTCCATAGAGGGCTACAATCTCGAGGTAAACAGACTCACACATAACGATCCATTAACGAGCCTGTACAACCGCAGCAGGTTCGAGGACTGCATCAAAGCAGAAATCGAATATTTTAAACAAACTAAAGAAGCATTCTCTGTCGTTTTTCTTAATATCGATCGCTTTCATCACATCAACGACGCTAACGGCCATCCATTTGGTGACATCGTGCTGAAAAGGGTCACGATGATGCTGGTGAATCATGTCCAAGACAGCGGTATCGCCGCCCGTACCGGTGGAGATGAGTTCGGTGTCGTCCTACCCCGAACCCCTATGCCAGAGGCCACAGCGCTAGCAGAGCGCCTGTGTTGTGCTCTATCACAGACCGAGATCGATAGTCCAAGAGGTCCGGTTCGACTTTCCGGCAGCTTCGGCGTGGTCACCTATCCAGACCATGGACGCAGCGTGGAGGATCTGACGGTGGCCGGTGACGTGGCGGTGCACAAGGCCAAGGAGGCCGGCAGAAATCGTGTCGTTACCGTCGACCTCACTGAGGTCCACGAGGTAAACTCGAAACGCGTGTTCGGTCATGAGGTACTCACCCGGATCCGCGACGGTGATCAGCTATTTAGCGCTGATACGTTCATCGCTGATCTGGAGCGGCACGGCATAGAAGAGTTCGATCAGTTTGTCATCGAAACTGCACTCAACCACAAACAGCAGAACCCTTCCTTGAGAGGCGCTAAACTTTTTGTCAACCTGTCTGCTGCCAGCATACAAAACCAACAGTTCATGGTTACACTGCCGGACGTGCTAAGTGCCCGGAGTATTCCCAGTGGCGAATTGGTTATTGAGATCACTGAGCGGGAGGCTTTGCGTCACCTGTCTGGCCTATCCACATTGATACGCAAGCTCAAAAACAGAGGGGTTTTCTTCGCTCTCGATGACTTCGGCAGCGGATTCAATTCCTTTCTTTATTTGCGGCACTTACCCGTCGATTACGTGAAGATCGAGGGTAGTTTTGTTCAGAATATGGTGGCAAACAGCCGCGACCGCCATCTCGTCGAGCACATCCAGATGATATCAAAGGCGTTGGGCGTCACGGCAATCGCCGAATGGGTGGAAGACGAGAACACCCATCAATTGGTGGAAAAATTAGGAATCGGCCTGGCGCAAGGCTTTCATTATGGCACCCCCGCCGCGTGTGGTGCATCAGGTGTGTTGCGATCCAATATCGCGTGAGGTGTTTTTCTAACTTCCCGCGTCGAGCACGTTGCCTGCTGATTTAGTTAACTTGTTGGAGTCAATACGCCGTTGCGGCGCCACGCGAATTTGCCCCACTGCGTGCTCCGAGACGTTGATCAGCAACCCGGATTGGCGGGATGTATCAATGTCCACATGTGCGCCAGGAACAAAAAACCTTACACGGTGGCAATTGTCTGCAGGCGTTGAGGGGACGAATACAGCGAGCGCATATGTCGATGGGCCACACCTGTTTTGGGGCTAGCAGTCTGTCGGACTTAGGTGAAACTGACACTGCTGACGCGGATCTCAATATTCAGTAGTATTTTGATTCTGGGAAAAGCACCCCATATGTACAATGTTAACGATAACGCCGGAATCCTTGAACTCTCTGCAAGTGAGCGGTTCTTGGCGACACTCAATGTCTGTTTGGAGATTATATGAATAAGCCCTTAAACCCAGGCACGGTGATCGAGGTTTGTTACCCGATCTTCAAACATTATGCCATCGTCTCCGATCAATTCGTTGACGGCCACCCGACACTGATATCGCTCTCCAGGCGAACCAATGCGGTGACCGAAGAACCGTGGCATCAAGTAACGCAGGGACGGCGCGTCAATACAAGTCCGATACAAGGACAACTGCCTGGACACATCGTGGTCGCAAACGCGCGAGCCTGTATCCGGGCTAAGGATTTACGCTGGAATCTGCTGACATTCAATTGCGAGCATTTCGTGCGTTTAGTCCATGGCCTTCCAGTCGAAAGCAACCAGGTTCGAAGCGCCGTGAACGGGGCTGTTATCGGCGCCTTGAGTACTTTAATTCTGCCGAAGGTTACGTTCACCAGGATGGTGCTATTCGCCGGTAGCGGGGCCATTACCGGCATGCGCAATTACACACGAAACCATTGAAACCACCTCATAGCCGGAAACTATCTAGCAGCTATTCAATAGGTCCAGACCCATGCCATGCCGATGCCCTTGGTCAGCGCCGATACCGGTGGGACCCATTTAGGGGTGGTCGTTGCAAACAACCGCCACCCGTCCAATACCGCCGGTATCGCCACTGCCAGCGCGAGCTGATCATTGGAGATACCCGTAGCCTCCGACATGCCCTGAATATCACCTTGCGAGTGATTCTTGAGGAAAGTAAGGTAGGCGGCAGTAATTCCCAGATGACCCAAGATCACCCCGGCGGCCGCGTTCATCGCCGCCATGTCATCCTGGCTATTCTCGAGGTGACGAAAAGCGATTTCAGAAGCGAGCCACTGCACCTGAAATCCGGCCGATGCCACCAGCAGCCTATTTTTTGCCGACAGATCGGATTCCGGATAGACGATGGATAAACCGTCGAACTCGAAGTCTATTCCCCTGAGTGTCGCCACTGATATATGACCCAACTCATGCGCCAACAAACCCCCGAGAAATCCAAATAGCGCGCTTTTCTTGTCTGTATGCAGTTCGCCCACTGACCAGCCGTCTGCGCTACCGGATGCAGGCAGCAGACAGGTTAACAACAATACTATTCGTAGTAGTCCCCACCCAACACAAGACGATTTCACAATACGCACTTCACAACGCAAGAGAAACATGCAAACCATATCCTCAACATTGGACGATCGCTCTGACGATAATGGTAATTTACGGCAATTCTAGAAATAAGGCGGTTTCGCGCCCCTGATGGTTGGCCGCTTAGGTGATTCAAACCGCACTATTTCTTACAATCAATCATGACCTTGTGATGCCAACTCGATGCGCACGACATCCACCGCTATGACTCGCCGGCGAGCAATTTCCTGGTGGCTGAAGATTCCTTATACGCTGTATGTGTGCGTATTGGTACCGGTCTATTGGGTCGAATTGGGTCCACAAAACTTTCTGTGGGGCTGCGATATCGCCTTGTTGGCAACGTTGATGGCGCTTTGGTTCGAGAGCCGATTCATCGCTAGCACAATGGCGGTAGCAATAATCATTCCGGAGCTTGTTTGGAACCTAGACTTCTTTTCACGGCTCGCAGCCGGCCGTGACATCATCGGATTGGCACTAACCGAATACATGTTCTCCGATAAACTACCGTGGCTGGTCCGTGGCTTGTCTTTATTCCATGTGTTTCTGGCTTGGGTGCTTATCTGGCTCGTGTACCGACTCGGCTATGATCGGCGCGCCCTGTGGGCGCAAACACTCATCAGCTGGATAGTGCTCCCAGTCAGTTATGGAATCACCGATCCGTCACGCAACATCAACTTTGTGTTCAGTCTCGGCAGCGCGCAAGAAGACTGGTTTTCGGGAGTAGTTTGGGTTGGGTTGTTGATGGTTCTATTCCCGCTACTTGTCTATCTGCCGACACACTTGGTGCTGAAAAGGTTGTTTTTGCCCAACCGGGAGTCGTAACCTGCAGGCTCAGGGCGTGATTTCCGATTCGATTAACGTTGTCACCACAGGTGCGGGGCCCGGCGGTTCCGCTCGTTCGGTGCGCGTCATGACTCGGTCATCGTGGGCCGCGTTACATAAAATCCACCAAGCGTTGCGGGAAAACTTGCGCTAGGATCTGTTGTCATGTCCGTTTTTGCCGAAGCCGCGATATTCCTTGCCGCAGCAGTTATTGCCGTTCCGTTGTTCCGCCGCCTGGGGCTGGGATCGGTATTGGGATATCTGATCGCCGGTATCGTCATCGGTCCGTGGGGAATCGGGCTGGTGATCGAAGTCGACAATATCCTTCATTTCGCCGAATTTGGCGTGGTGTTGCTGCTGTTCATCATTGGTCTCGAGCTGCAACCGGCGCGGCTTTGGGTGATGCGCAAATCCGTATTTGGCCTGGGGACGCTGCAGGTCGGTTTGTCCACTTTGGTACTGACGGCAGCCGCTCACGCAATGGGGGTGCCGCTGGTTACAGCGCTCATCGTGGCGTTCGCGTTGTCGTTGTCCTCGACGGCGTTTGCGCTGCAAATGTTGGCAGAAAAAAATCAACTCAATACGCGCCACGGGCGTGCGGCGTTTTCTGTCTTGCTGTTTCAGGATATGGCGGTAATCCCGCTGCTGGCGCTAATGCCGCTGATTGGGGCCGGCGGCGAGGCATCCGCGGCGTCCACCCTGTGGGCGGCGGTGAAGGGGCTTGCGGCGATTGCCGCGGTGATTGTGGGCGGACATTTTTTGTTACATCACGTATTGCGGGTGATTGCCGCCACCGGCGTGCCTGAGGTATTTACCGCCGTTGCCTTGCTCATCGTGGTCGGCACCGCGCTGATCATGGAAGCGGTGGGCCTATCAATGGGTCTGGGCGCATTTCTCGCTGGTGTGTTGGTCGCGGACTCGGAATACCGGCACGCCCTGGAGGCGGACATTGAACCGCTAAAGGGATTGATGCTGGGTCTGTTTTTCATTGCGGTGGGTATGTCGGTCAATGTGGGACTGGTCGGCACGCAATACGTCTTGGTCATTGCGCTGGTCGCGGGGTTACTCGCGGTGAAGTTCACGATCCTACTGGCGCTCGGAAAATTGAGCCGCCTGAAGCTTCAATCTGCTTTGTCTCTCGCATCGATCATCCCCCAAGGCGGCGAGTTCGCATTTGTGATATTCACGGTCGCCGTCGGCGCGGGCTTAATGACCGCCGAACTATCCGAGCTGTTAATTCTTGTGGTAACGCTATCGATGGCGGCGACACCATTGATCTTCGCTCTCAACGAGCGCATGCAAGCCGCGGTCAAGCCATCAGCAACCAAGGAGTACGAACAACCCGCAGCCCAGGAGAACAAGGTCATCATCGCCGGTTTCGGGCGCTTCGGCCAGATCGTTGCGCGCATCCTGCGCGCCAAGAAGATTGGCTTTACCGCCCTGGAGGTAAATCCGGAACAGGTAGATTTTGTGAAGCGATACGGTAATAAGATCTATTACGGCGATGCGTCGCGAATCGAATTGTTACGTGCGGCACTGGCAGATCAAGCGAGGATCTTCGTGTTGGCGATCGATGACATCGAAGCGTCACTGCGTACCGCGAACATCGTAACGCAATATTTTCCGCACCTGAAAATCTTCGCCCGGGCGCGTAATCGCAAACACGCTTACCAGCTGATGGATCTGGGGATCACCATGATTTGGCGCGAGACCCTGCTGTCGAGTATGGATATGACCAAGAGCATACTCATGGGGCTGGGCCTGCCCAAATCCGAGAGCGACCGTACGATCGAAACATTCAAGGTACACGACGAGAAGCGCTTACTGGATCACCACGATATTCACAATGACGAGCAAAAAATGATCTATCTGGCGCAGAAAGCGGCCGCGGAGCTGGAACAGTTGTTCGAAGAAGATGCCGCAGAGCAGGACGGCGAGTCTACAGCAGGCTAAAAGATAAACCCCATGTGGGTAATTATGTCTTCACCCACGTGGTAAGGCGAACGTCCGTTTTCCATCGAAAGTGATTGATTTAGCTCGCGACGCGGCGGTGTCGCAGAAATCGAAAGCTCTTTAGACCTTTCCAGTTTAAATTCACTCCCCCCGCACCATGGATGAGATAACTGACCCCATACACTGAACCAATGATCAAAAGCAGACCCAGTAGCAGTGGTCCGATGGGAACGGATAACTCATACAAGACCCCTCTTAACGCGAAGCATGCCAGCCCAATCACTACATAGACTCGTACCAGATTTTCAATCATGTCACCACTCGCACGATGATTCACCCTATCGCAGCTGTGTTTTCGCGTGCTCCCTGTACGTTGTAAACCTCGTAACTACGTAAGCCGACGTCACCTCGGTGAATCCCTTCGGCGCCGACCCATATATTATTAGGCAGATGTTGGCGGTAAAGGATCTGGCGTGTTTTTGATGCAGATCATGGTAATGTTATTTTGTGCTTTGTTGCGTTTGTGTTTAATTAAGACTCAGCTGTCAACTTGGTTAACACGCAACGGGTGGCATCGAGGTCGCCTGGGAACCGTCGAGATTACTGCGGGTTATGACGACGCGGCGTGAGCATGAAATGATTACCTGGATACGTCGGAGATCAGCGCGAGGCGATTATGTGTATAAATTGTGACTTTCACTCACCGATAAGAAATTCAGGTTTGACTTGACCTTGCAAAGCAACCAAATGTCTGAGGTGCTAAACCAGACATTCAACAGTACCAACTGACCTTCCGCTTCATACTCGAAACCGCCATTGGGGTGGGCAATGTGAATGCCGACTGAAATCCCAAACAGACATCGTTCCAAATTATCAACTATGACAAATATAAGGACGCG
>CAMYMN010000018.1 GCA_947259395.1 uncultured Gammaproteobacteria bacterium
AAGCGGGGTCTTCGGGGTTACTCCGGCGAAACCACCCAAACCTCGGGAGGTCTCTCCGTCGCGAGCGCCGCGAGTGCAAGGCGCTTTTTGCGTCGAAGGCGCGAGCGTACAAACCGTACGTGAGCGTCTCGCTACAAAAAGTAACGCCGCAATCGCGGTGCGCAGCAGGCGAGACTACATCATGCCGCCCATGCCGCCCATGCCGCCGCCCATCCCGCCCATATCGGGCATCGCAGGAGCGTCGTCTTTCGGTGCATCCGCAACCATCGCTTCGGTAGTGATCAACAGGCCAGCCACCGAGGCCGCGTTTTGCAGCGCAATACGGGTAACCTTGGTCGGGTCCAGGATACCCATTTCCATCATGTCACCGTATTCTTCTGTGGCCGCATTGTAACCGTTGTTGCCTTTATTCTCGCGGACCTTGTTGAGCACAACCGAGCCGTCTTCACCGGCATTGATCACAATCTGACGCAGCGGTTCTTCCAGGGCGCGACGCACGATCTTGATACCGGTGTCCTGATCGCTGTTGTCGCCTTTGAAATCGCCGGCATTGTCGAGACAACGGACCAGGGCCACACCGCCACCGGGAACCACGCCCTCCTCCACCGCCGCCCGGGTGGCATGCAAGGCGTCTTCGACGCGCGCCTTCTTCTCCTTCATTTCCACCTCGGTTGCGGCACCGACCTTGATCACCGCCACGCCACCGGCGAGTTTGGCGACCCGCTCCTGCATCTTTTCCTTGTCGTAATCTGACGTGGCCTCTTCGATTTGCGAACGAACTTGGTTTACACGCGCTTCAATATCGTCCTTGCTGCCGGCACCGTCGATAATGGTGGTGTTCTCCTTAGTCACTTGAATCCGTTTGGCGCGGCCCAAATCGTCGAGACTGGCGCTCTCCAGGCTCATGCCGACCTCTTCGCTAATCACCTGGCCACCGGTGAGGATCGCGATGTCCTGCAGCATCGCCTTGCGGCGATCGCCAAAACCGGGCGCCTTCACCCCACACACCTTGACGATTCCGCGGATGTTGTTGACCACCAGCGTCGCCAGCGCCTCGCCGTCGACGTCTTCAGCAATCAACATCAATGGCTTACCGGACTTGGCCACCGCTTCAAGGATCGGCAGCATGTCACGGATGTTGGAAATCTTCTTGTCGTGGATGAGGATATATGGGTCCTCGAGTTCAACGCTCATGTTTTCCTGTTTGTTGATGAAGTAGGGAGACAGGTAGCCGCGGTCAAACTGCATGCCTTCGACGATCTCCAGTTCATTCTCGAGCCCCGAGCCTTCTTCCACGGTGATCACGCCTTCCTTGCCGACTTTCTCCATCGACTCGGCAATGATGTTGCCAATCGACTCGTCGCCGTTTGCAGAGACGGTGCCAACTTGCGCAATCTCTTTGTGGTCGGAGCAGGGCTTTGAGATCTTTTTCAACTGTTCGACGGTCGTAGTAACGGCTTTATCAATGCCGCGCTTGAGATCCATCGGGTTCATCCCCGCCGCTACCGCCTTGAGGCCCTCCTTGAGCATCGATTGGGCGAGCACCGTCGCGGTGGTGGTGCCGTCGCCGGCCACGTCAGACGTCTTGGAAGCGACCTCCTTGAGCATTTGCGCGCCCATGTTTTCGAACCTATCCTTAAGTTCGATTTCTTTGGCCACCGAAACGCCATCTTTGGTAATCGTCGGCGCACCGAACGATTTTTCCAATACCACGTTGCGGCCTTTGGGCCCTAGCGTCACCTTGACCGCTTCGGCCAGGGTATTGACACCGCGCATCTTCTTCGAGCGCGCGATCTCACCAAACATTACTTCTTTTGCAGCCATAATTCGTCTCCTGTTAATTCAGCATCCGGTATTTACTCGATGACGCCCATCACGTCGTCTTCACGCATGACGAGGAGTTCCTCGCCCCCAACTTTCACTTCGGTGCCTGAATACTTGCCAAACAGCACCTTGTCGCCGACTTTGACGTCCAGCGGCCGGATCTCGCCATTTTCTTGAATCTTGCCGTTGCCCACGGCAACGATTTCGCCCTGCATGGGCTTCTCCGCCGCGGTATCCGGGATCACGATCCCACCGGGGCTGGTCTTTTCTTCGTCGAGGCGCCGTACCAGGACGCGGTCATGAAGCGGACGAATAGACATTCGCTCAACCTCCTATATAAGTTGCAGATTTAACCCAATGAATTATCTACTTAAATGAGTCTATTAGCACTCACTTGAGATGAGTGCTAATAATATCCATGCGGGACACGATGTCAAGTGTCTTTGTCGACGCGGCGAAAATCGCCGTTTAGGGTCTGGCCCCGGCTGGGCTGCCGGTGCGCATTGGTGTCAGGGGTGGCGCGGATCAAGCCACGCTCCAAGGCATAACGGATGAGTCCACGCCGCAGCGGAGGGGTCAGGCAGGCAAATCCCACCGCGTCGGTAAAGAATCCCGGGGTTAGCAGCAGGGCGCCAGCGACCAACAGAAACACCCCTTCCAGCAACTCCATCGCCGGCAACTCACCGGCGGCAAGATTGTTCTGGATCCGCCGCAGGGTGGAAAAACCTTGTGATCGCACCAAAAATGCGCCGAGCACTGCGGTGAAAACCACCAGGAAAATGGTCCATGGGGCACCGATGACGCCGCCGATCTTAAGCAACAGGTAGATCTCCACCAGTGGGACAACGAGAAAGATCGTCAGCAAAATTGAGAACGGTGTCACGATTCGATCGTAGCTTCCCAGATTCGGTCCAATTCGGCGCGCATGCGAGGCAGGGCTGATGTTAGTCTATGATCACCGCCTGCTACTACCTCAATCCGCAGCCCCGGGGCTTGCGTCCGATCGGCAAACCGCATGGTGTTGGCCAAGGGTAGTATCTCGTCTTGATCGCCGTGGATTATGGTGAGCGGGCAGTGGAGCTGCACCGGCTCTGACAAGACGTCAAAGTGATGGATCTCGTGGACGATACCATAACCGAGGGTGTAGGTCGTAGCTTGGTACGGATCCGCAAAGCGACGCACGCCCTGCCGTGCCCAGCGGCGCAATTCTTCAGCAGGCAAAGCGGCGAGAAAATTTTGTACAAAGTTAAATGCCGGCGCAATCAACAACATGGCCCGTACCTGTTGCGGTGCGTGTCGTGCCGCCAGCACCGACAACCAGCCGCCGAGGCTGGATCCCACCAGAACCACCGGTCTCGGCGCCAGCGCCTGGAGCACGGCAAGCGCGTCGCGCACTGCGTCTTTGATCGTAAACGCGGTGAAATTGCCGTCAGATCGCCCATGCCCCGACAGGTCGAAGCGAACCCAGGAATAGCCCCGGCGTTTGGCGTGTTGCGCCAGCGCGATGGCCTTAGCGCCCTCGCAGTCGGAGCGGAATCCATGCAAGAAAACGCCAATGGGATCGCATCTGAAGTCCAGAATATGTCCGCGTACGCGGTTTTGGGGCGCGGTCTCCACAGTGAAGTCGCGCTCAATGGCAATGGGTGCGTTCATATAAAATGCGCCCGGATCACGTGCCATAATATGCGGACCACGAAGACCGTTTCCAAGGTCGTTCCCAGGGAATAAGTCCACCCGCATGAAAGTCTATTATCAAGTAGTACTGACCACTTGCGCCAATGCCGAGCAAGCGCAAGCCATAGCCCACACGCTGGTTGAGGAATCTTTGGCTGCGTGCGTGAATGTCGTTCCGAACATACAGTCGGTTTATCTTTGGCAAGGTTCGGTACAATCTGACACGGAGTATCTGCTGGTGATTAAATCAAGTGCTGACAAATTCGCTGCCATTGAAACGCGAATCAAGGCCTTGCATAGCTACGAACTTCCCGAGATCATCGCGGTCCCGATCATACATGGTTCCGCGGAATATTTAGCGTGGCTCGGCGCACCAGACAAAGTATGAAACTCCTTTTCGTTCTGTTCGCCCTCACCTGGTTGTGGACTCCGGTCTACGCACAGGACGAGGAATTGCTCGAGCCGGACAAGGCGTTTGCGTTCGATGTACGGGCGACCGCGGCGGCTCGCATACAGGTTACCTGGAGTATTGCCAAAGACTACTACATGTACCGGGATAAATTCCGCGTGCGCCTGGTGGAGGGCAACGCGACCTTGGGTGGCTTGCAGATCCCGCCGGGCAAAAAGAAACAAGATCCATTTTTTGGGGAAGTGGAGATCTATGAGGGTGTTGTTCGCATCGATGTCCCGGTGCAGCGTCAAGGTGCGTCACCAACGTCTGTAGTAATTGCGGCAGAGGGGCAAGGATGTAACGAGCCGATCGGTGTTTGCTACCCGCCTATAAAACACACCGCTAGCTTGAACCTCGTGGCGGTGACCGAGGAGTCAGCCAGCCCGCCGCAGAAGGCGGCACCAGCTGCAACCAAACCGATTACCTCCTTGTCTTCGTTGCGCGACCTGTTGGGCGGTGCCGGTCAGCAGGATGAATTTCTCGATCCGGATCTGGCGTTTCAGTTCGAGGTAGATGCACTGGACGCGGATACGCTCGGCGTCACGTTCACCATCGCCGACGGATACTACTTGTACCGCGACAAGACCAAGTTCAAGAGTCAAACATCCGGGGTAAGCGTGAGTGACCACCAGTTCCCGCCCGGCAAGGTCAAACAGGACGAGTTTTTTGGCGAGAGCGTCGTATATTACCAGGGTTTTGACGTGAGCGTGCCACTGCTGCGGGCGAACCAAGAGTCGACCACGGCGTCGTTCGATGTGAGCTACCAGGGATGCGCGGACAAGGGAATCTGCTATCCGCCGATCACCAAGACGGTGCAAGTCAGTCTTCCCGGCATTGCAGACGCCGCCGCCGCGCCGCCGGCACGGCCGGTTAACGGCGCTGTGTCCGAGGACCTGGCTGCATCCACGGCAACGGACACCGCGTCGTGGGGGCGCGGTTACTTAGGCTATATCTTGACCGCGTTCGTGACCGGTATTTTGTTGACGTTCACCCCATGTGTGCTGCCCATGGTGCCGATCCTGTCGAGCATCATTGTCGGTGAGGGGGAGCATATCACCAAGACTCGCGGCGGGCTGCTCGCGGGTACCTATGTGTTGGGCACCGCGGTCACGTACACGATGGCCGGCGTGGTGGCGGGGCTCACCGGCGAGCAGCTCCAGGCGTATTTCCAAAATATCTGGGCGATCGGAGCGGTGAGCCTGATACTGGCGTTGCTAGCGCTGTCGATGTTCGGGGTCTACGACATACAGATGCCCTCGTTCATTCAGTCGCGGCTACAAAACAAGACGCAAGGCATGCAGGGTGGCGCGCTGAGCGTGGTATTCGTATTGGGTGTGGTGTCGGCGTTGATTGTCGGCGCCTGCGTTTCGCCGCTGCTCATCGTTGCCTTGGGCGTGGCCATCGCCTCAGGCGATCCCGTGCTCGGCGGTGCGATCATGTTTGCCATGGCCTTGGGTATGGGTGTGTTTCTCATTGGCCTGGGTTTGGGGGCCGGTTTCCTGTTGCCCAGGGCAGGTCCGTGGATGGACCGCGTCAAACACGTGTTTGGCGTGCTGCTGTTGGCGGTCGCGATTTATTTGTTGGGTACGATTCCGCAGATTCCAGTGCTGTATTTGTGGGGTGCGCTGTTGATCATTATTGCCGTGTATCTCGGGGCGACGCATGGTTTACCCGAAGGCGCAAGCGGCTGGCGATACCTGTGGAAGGGCATCGGCGTATTTTTCCTGGTGTGGGGCGTGCTGGCGCTACTGGGGGGCATGGCGGGGAATCGCGACATCACCCGGCCGCTGGCAATCAATGAATTCGATTCATCCGGCGTTTCTGCGGCGAAAGAGGTGACCGGCGAGACGCAACACCTGTTTACCCGCGTCAACACCGTTCAAGAGTTGGACCGCCAACTCGAACGGGCTCGGGCTAATGGAAAACCTGTGTTGCTGGACTATTACGCTGATTGGTGCGTCGACTGCCTCAGAATGGAGAAGGCAACGTTCAGCCGTCCTGACGTGAATCGTGTGCTGCGGAATCAATTTATCTTGCTCCAGGTTGATGTGACCGACCCCCGTGATCCCAACACCAAAGCGATTAAAAGGCGTTTCGGTGTGTTCGGTCCGCCGGCTATGTTGTTTTTCTCACCTAACGGTGGCGAGCGTCGGGATTTGCGTCGCTACGGATATATGGGTCCCGCGGAGTTTCTAAAACACGTTGAACGCGTGTAGCCCGCACAGGGCACCGAGGCTTCCAGCCGCCGCTATCATCCGCGCGCTGCCGTGGCCGATCACCGGCTAATGCAGCCTCGAAACGGCAGCGTCGTGTCCGATCGGTCCCGACCCCGACGCAGTTCATCGCCGCCTGCGAGCCGCGGGTGAAGGATGGGATTTCGCTAATTCGGCGCGAAATCTGCTAAATTTCGTCGACTATGCCGGGAAGTTCGGCGAAATCACTTATCACTGGACTTTGCCGGTGACTTTGTGCACACTATGCGCATTGACTATAAATTGCAGGCAAATCACCGCACGTTCGCGGCACAAATGGCGAAAATCCTCGTTCTAAACGGTCCAAATCTCAACCTTTTGGGTACCCGGGAACCGGAGCACTACGGCGTCACCACGCTCGCGCAAATCCAAGCGGGCCTCGACCAACTCGCGGCCGACGCAGGGCACGAATTGCAACACCTGCAATCGAATGCTGAACACGACCTCGTCGACGCGGTACACGATGCGGCAGCCCGCGGCGTTGTGTTCATACTGATTAATCCTGCGGCCTTCACCCACACCAGCATCGCATTGCGCGACGCATTCTCCGCGGTGTCGATACCGTTCATCGAGGTGCATCTGTCAAATATTCACGCCCGCGAGGCATTCCGCGCGCACTCCTATATTTCCGAATTGGCGTTCGGGGTGATCAGCGGACTGGGTGCCTACGGATATGAATTGGCGTTGCGCGCCGCGATCAATTATCTGAGTTCGAAATAAGCCCATGGACTTACGCAAGATAAAAAAACTCATCGAACTGTTGGAAGAATCCGACCTGAGTGAAATGGAGATCAAAGAGGGCGAGGAGTCCATTAGACTGAGCCGCACGTCGTCGACCGTACAGCAAGTCGGTGCGGTGCCGGTTGTGTCCCCTGGCTCTGTGGCGCTGCCAGTAGACTCCGCGGCTTCCGCGGTCACCGAGATTCCCGAGGGCCACCACATTAGATCGCCAATGGTGGGGACTTTCTATGCCGCGCCTAAACCCGGCGCAAAGCCGTTTGTGCAGTTGGGTGGCAAGGTACAGGTGGGGGATACGCTGTGTGTTATCGAAGCGATGAAGATTTTCAATCAGATCGAGGCCGATAAGTCCGGTACCATCGTTGCGGTCCTCAAGGACAATGGCGATCCGGTGGAATACGGTGAAACCCTGTTTGTTCTCAGCTAGCCACTCCGCCTGCATATGGTGCCGCGGCGAACCGCCCGCGGTGCGGTCATGAATAGACAGGAGCATGCTCCCCGCAATAAAGACATGGCGCGGCAGTTACACACCCCGAGTCTTATTTTTCATTGGTCCCACGCTGCGTGCGGCCGCCCGATACCGCGACTCCGCGCAGCACAAGCACTGCAACTGCACCAGCACAAGCACTGCAACTACGCCAGCACAAGTCCGCTCGCCAGCGAGTGGGATTCTTAATGCCGTATGCAGTTTAGTCTGGGCACGGCCGTCATATCCCTAACATGACCGAAAAGCTAGTGATCGCGAACCGGGGAGAAATTGCCCTGCGGATTCAGCGCGCCTGTCGCGACCTGGGGATTCGTACCGTGGCCGTGCACTCGCAAGCCGATCATGACGCAAAGTATGTGCGACTCGCCGATGAGTCGGTGTGTATTGGTCCTCCCCCGGCCTCTGAGAGCTATCTCAACATCCCTGCGGTAATCGCCGCTGCGGAAGTTACCGATGCAGGCGCCATTCACCCAGGGTATGGTTTTCTGGCCGAGAACGCCGATTTCGCTGAACGCGTCGAACAAAGTGGATTTGTCTTTGTCGGCCCGCGGGCGGAGACCATTCGGCTCATGGGTGACAAGATCGCGGCCATCCGTGCCATGAAACAGGCCGGTGTACCCTGTGTGCCGGGTTCGGATGGACCATTAGTGGAGGAAGATCGCGAGAACCTAGACGTTGCGAACCAGATCGGCTATCCGGTGATTATTAAAGCGGCTGGGGGTGGCGGCGGGAAGGGTATGCGCGTTGTCCACACCGAGGCAACGCTGCGCAACGCAATTTCCCTGACACGGGCGGAAGCGGAAGCTTCGTTCAACAACAGCATGGTTTACATGGAGAAGTACCTTGAGCGGCCGCGACACATAGAGGTGCAGGTCATGGCCGACCAACACGGCGGTACCGTATACGTGGGAGATCGTGACTGTTCTATGCAGCGTCGGCACCAGAAGGTGGTGGAAGAGGCGCCGGCGCCGGGGATAACCGACGAACAACGCAAGGAAATCGGTACACGATGTGTCGAGGCGTGTAAGAAATATGACTACCGCGGCGCTGGTACTTTTGAATTCCTCTACCAAGACGGCGAGTTCTATTTCATGGAAATGAATACGCGGATTCAGGTCGAGCACCCGGTAACGGAAATGGTGACTGGTATTGATTTAGTGAAAGAGCAATTGAAGATTGCCTTCGGAGAACGATTGTCTTTCCGGCAAAATGACATAACGGTTCGCGGACACTCCATAGAGTGCCGGATCAATGCCGAAGACCCGGAGACGTTTCTGCCCTCCCCCGGGCGGATCGTGCAGTATCATCAGCCGGGTGGCCCGGGCGTAAGGGTCGACTCACATGTTTATAACAATTATGTCGTGCCGCCCTACTACGACTCGCTTATCGCTAAACTAATCGTTCATGGATCGGAGCGCAGCGAGGCGATAGCGCGGATGCGCAGCGCCCTGTACGAAATGGTCGTGGACGGTATCAAGACCAATATTCCGCTCCACCAAAGAATATTGAGAGACGTTGGCTTTCAACGTGGCGATGTGACCATTCATTATTTAGAACAAACGTTCGCTCGGTAGCGTAAGTGTCTTGGCTGCGCATTTGTTACCGCTCCAAACGCGACCTTGGGGCCCGGATTAGTGACCTGCTCGAAGCCTGTGGTGCAATTGCGATAAGTGTGAACAACGCGGGTACCGATGATTGTTTTGATACTGCATCTCCGGAGAACCCTGATTGGATCGAGGTGTATGTCAGCGGATTATTTGATCAAAGCGTTGATCCGGATAGGATTAGCGCATCAGTCGACGAGCGCATCGGTGATCGCGGAATACAGCTTGTTGGGGTCGACGAGTTACCGGAACAAGATTGGATGCAAGCGTGGTCGCGCACGTGTCGACCGACACGGATAACTGACCGCTTGTGGGTGTGCCCCAGCTCGACCCAGCCACCGGTTGCAGATGCAGTGAACATCGTTATCGACCCTGGTCTGGCGTTCGGCACCGGAGCTCACCCTACTACAAAATTATGTTTGGCATGGCTAGCAAACGCCGATCTATCCGGAAAATGTGTTGTGGATTATGGTTGCGGCTCAGGGATTCTAGCGATCGCCGCCGTTAAGCTGGGCGCGACCCACGCGTGGGCCTTTGATATTGACCCCCATGCGTTGTCCGCGACCCGGTATAATGCAAAACGAAACCATGTCGATGGCCGTATAACAGTGGTCACGTCCGATGACACCAACGTCGAACCGGTGGAGATCGTTATCGCCAACATCCTGGCGAATGCGATTGTGTCGCTTGAGGCAACCTTAGCCGCCCTGGTTCGCCCTCAGGGGACTATACTTCTAACGGGTATCCTAGATTCCCAAGTCGAACGCGTATGTAGGGCGTTTCTGGGAAAATTTGAATTTGAACGCCATCGATTCCAGGATTGGGGTTTGTTGGTGGGCCGTCGAACGGAGCGTTAGACAGTAATTTTACCAACTCGCGCGATGTATGCACGCTGCCCCAGTTGCCAGACAATATTCGACGTCAACGATGACACATTGAACGCCCGCGTTGGCATGGTACGGTGTGGGATTTGCCGCGTAACGTTCAACGCGTCCTGGAATTTGGTTGATCAACTCCCCGCTATCGAGCTTCCGCCGGCCGTGGCCCATCCACGGGCCGCAGAAGCCGCCGTGACGGTTGCTGATGCATCAACTCCCGATGACTTGTCTCTACAAGCGCAACCCGAACCTGTGATAACCGAGCAGGCCTCGGAACCGGTTGAACCCGAGTCCGCCGCTGCTTCCGCAGCGGTTGCTGCAGAGGTATTGGAAGTGGTGAGCGAATCCATTGACGTGTCTTTAGAAACGCCCGCCGAACCGGTGGTATCTGAGCAGGCCGCCGAGCCGGTTGAGCCTGAGATTGTCGCTGCTCCCGCGCCGGTTGACGCGAAGGCATTGGAAGTGGTGAGCGAGTCCATTGAACTCGAATCCGAATCCATTGACGTGTCTTTAGAAGCGCCCGCCGAACCGGTGGTATCTGAGCAGGCCGCCGAGCCGGTTGAGCCTGAGTTGGCCGCTACTCCCGCAGCGGTTGACGCGGAGTCATTGGAAGTGGAGAGCAGATCGATTGAACTCGAATCCGAATCCATACTCAAGGAGGTCGAGCGACTCGATGATGCGCTGTCACGTAAGCAAGGAAACAACCAGGGGGTGGATCACAAACAAACAACGGACTTTGATTTGGCGACGACAGAATACGAGAAGAATGTCATCCCTGATGATGAGATCGTGCTCGAAACTCCAGCAGACTTCTGGCAGCGCTGGAATCCCGATGTGACGGTCCCACCGAGTGCCAAGGACGACGAACGCATCTCGACTTCAGTGGATCGGATGCGCGCAATGCTCAATCCAGTCACCGAACCCGAGACCGACACCGAGGAGCAAAACGCTGCAGCGCCAGCGGTAGAAACGGCGGGGGTCAAGAAGCGTGGGTTGCGGCGTACGGAATTGCCACCAGAATTGGATCCATTACACGACGGCGGTGCTGAAATCCCGACGGGCGCCGCTGAAGGGGCGATTTTGTCGGAATTATATGCCGCGCCGGAGGCCGAAACTGCGGCGACGGAAACCGCAAGTTCCGCCGTTGCGTGGCGCGGAATCGCATGGTTCCTTGGCATCGTTGCCATCTTGCTAGTGACCCTGTGGCAGATCCGGGAGTTTTACCTCGGTGATCTGGCGCAGGTTCCCGCGATCAGGTCTGTTTTGTCTGAATTCTGCCGAGTCGCGGCTTGCGAGGTGCCGCCGCGCCGCGATTCCCGACTGATAGATCTGGTAGGCACGAACGTGGAAACCCACCCCGCTGTCCCCGGCGCATTACGCGTGATCGTCAGCTTGATCAATCGCGCGCAGTATTCGCAATTACCTCCATTACTAGAAGTAACACTGAGCGATAGAACCGGCCGCGTAGTGGGCCGGCGTACTTACACACCGAAGGACTATGTGACGTCTATCGATGACGCAAATCTTGAGCCGAACGTAGTATCCAACCTTACCATCGATTTGGCCACGCCCTCGGATAGTGCGGTCGGTTACGAGATACAGCTAATACCCGATTAAATCGCTTTAGAACTGCCGTAAAAATTTTTTACGAAAATTGCCCTGTCAAGTCTTTTCGCTCCAAAACGTCGGGAGTATCATGTTTGTTTCCTGCCTTACTGATTCGATACAACTAAAAAACTGATCGAAGGATGGAACTCGGACCTTACAAATTGCCGAACAACATACTCGTTGCACCGATGGCCGGTGTTACCGATAGACCGTTTCGACAATTATGTCGCCGGCTTGGGGCCGGCCTTGCGGTCTCTGAGATGATCTCTGCGAACGCGAAACTGCGACATTCGCTCAAGACTCAGCGACGTATGGATCACTTGGGAGAGGACGAACCCAAGTCGGTCCAGATTGCGGGAGCGGAACCCGCTGCAATGGCGGATGCGGCGCGCTACAACGTAGATCACGGCGCACAAATCATCGATATCAACATGGGCTGTCCCGCGAAGAAGGTATGCAAGAAATCGGCGGGTTCGGCGCTACTGGAGGATGAGCAGCTGGTTGCAAAGATTCTTGACGCCGTGGTCAGTGCCGTGAGCGTGCCGGTTACATTAAAAATTCGTACCGGTCCCCGACCCGGCCGGCGTAATGGAGTCAACATTGCCAAGATCGCCGAATCGGCGGGTATCCAAGCCCTCGCGGTCCACGGACGCACTCGGTATTGCATGTTTCACGGTCACGCTGAGTACGACACCATTCGCGCCATAAAACACTCAGTCTCGATTCCAATAATCGCCAATGGCGATATTGACGATCCGATCAAGGCTAAAAAGGTATTGGCGTACACCGGTGCCGACGGCGTAATGATCGGTCGGGCCGCCCAGGGCCGGCCGTGGTTGTTCAAGCAAATCGAGCACTATCTCAATACCGGACAAAGGCTCCCTGATCCGAGCTTGTCTCAGCAGCGGGACTTGTTGATGGATCACTTGCGTCAAATACATGAATTCTACGGTGAAAAGTGTGGCGTTCGTGTGGCACGTAAACATATCGGATGGTATACGGAGCGGTTGCCCGGGCAGCCAGAGTTTCGCAGCGTAATCAATCGTATCGAAAGCAGCCAAGTGCAGTTGAAGCAGACACAACGTTTTTTCGACACATTGTTAGAGCGACAACGGTTGGCGGCATGACTAAAACTAGGCAAGATCCCCCATTATCAAAATGCGTGCAACGTTCGTTGAAGGCTTATTTCAAAGATTTGAATGGTGAAGATGCATGCGACCTTTATTCGATGGTTATCGCGGAGATTGAAAAACCTTTGTTAGAGGTGGTTATGGAGCAAGCGGAAAGCAATCAAACAAAAGCTGCTCAGCTCCTTGGCATCAATCGGAACACATTGCGTAAAAAGCTCAAGCACTATGGCCTTGAGTGAGCAGTGTCGTTGATGCGTGCGGCGATAGATTCGTCACCATAAGCACAGCGATCCCCGTGGATGAATATACTTCCGGCGGCTCTTCATCGCCATGAGATTCCAACGCGAACCAACCGATCCGACTATGAACACAACCGGTGTGACGGCAATCAAGAGGGCGCTGGTAAGCGTGTCTGACAAGACTGGGATCGTTGAATTCGCTAAACGGTTGAGCGAACAGGGCGTGGAAATCCTGTCTACGGGAGGCACCGCCAGCCTGTTGAAACAGCATCAAATCAACGTCACCGAGGTATCCAGTTACACCGGGTTCCCGGAGATTATGGATGGTCGCGTCAAGACTCTACATCCGCTGATACACGGGGGCATACTCGGCCGTCGCGGTCAAGATGATGATGTGATGAAACAGCATGGTATCGCACCAATCGATCTGGTGGCGGTGAATCTCTATCCATTCGCGCAGGTGACCGCAGACCCAAATTGCGATCTGGCAACTGCGGTCGAAAACGTCGACGTGGGCGGGCCGACAATGTTGCGGGCGGCAGCAAAAAATCATGACGCAGTGACCGTGATTGTCGATAGTGGGGATTATGATGCGGTAATCAACGAGATGGCTGAGTTTGGCGGAGTTACATCATCGACGCGGTTCCGTTTATCAGTCAAGGCCTTTGCGCACACCGCGGCCTACGATGGCGCGATCACCAATTACCTGAGTCGGATCGACACGGACGGGACTTGCGAGAAATTTCCAAAAGTTCTTAACCTGCAATTCCGAAAGATCCAAGACATGCGCTATGGAGAAAACCCGCATCAGAGTGCCGCGTTTTTTGCCGATCTAAAACCGGTGCGACCAAGCCTGGCGCGGTCCGAGCTGTTGCAAGGTAAGGCCATGTCCTACAACAATGTTGCTGACACAGATGCGGCATTGGAGTGTGTGCGGTCATTTCGTGACACTGCCTGTGTAATCGTAAAGCACGCGAACCCTTGCGGTGTAGCCATCGGAGACACCTTGTTAGGCGCCTATGAACGCGCGTTCAAGACCGATCCGACCTCGGCGTTTGGAGGTATCATTGCCTTCAATCGCGCGCTGGATGCCGAGACCGCAACCGCCATCCTAGAAAAACAGTTTGTGGAGGTGATTGTCGCACCACAGGTTCCGCAACAGGTGCGCACCATACTGTCGACCAAGAAAAATGTACGGGTGTTGGAAACTGGGCCATGGGACGATTTAGTTGATCCCGGCTCGGTTTACAAACGGGTAATCGGCGGGCTGTTAGTCCAAGACCATGATATGGGTGAAGTGGAATATGATGCCCTGAAAACGGTCACCAAAAGAGCGCCGACCGATGACGAGGTGCGTGATCTACTCTTCGCCTGGAAGGTGGTGAAGTTTGTTAAATCCAATGCCATCGTGTATGCCAAGGAGCAAATGACGATTGGCGTCGGGGCCGGCCAAATGAGCCGGGTTTACTCGGCCCGGATCGCCGCAATCAAAGCCGCCGATGAGAACCTGTCCGTTGCCGGCTCAGTGATGGCGTCAGATGCGTTTTTCCCGTTTCGCGACGGCATAGATGCCGCCGCCGCCGCCGGTATTACCGCAGTAATCGAACCCGGCGGCTCAATGCGCGATGATGAGGTGATCGCCGCCGCCGATGAGCATGGTATGGCAATGGTATTTACAGGGATGCGGCACTTTCGGCACTAACGCCGCTTGGCGCTGCACTGGTTATACGAACGACGCGCGAGAAACTGAGCAGCGCAACCACGTACACCGCGACGGCAACGAGCAGCACCGTCGTGAAGCCGAATCTTATCGACAACAGAATCGCCGCGAAGCCGCCGAACACGGTGAAAAAACCATTCATTCCCCAGGCCCACGGGATACCTGCCGGCTCGCGGCGTCCGAGGTGGAAGATTCCGAGCGGAAAAGGCATACCTAGGAACAAGCCCAACGGAAAGATGAATGCGACCGCTAGTCCGAGCCGTGCCTCCAATGGCAGCGCCAGCCCGAATTGAAATACAGCTGGATAGGTCAGCGTGAAGACCACGCCATAGACCAATACGCCCGCGAAGATCACCAACCAACGCCGGTCCTCGTGCAAGCGCAATCGCTTGGACAGCGCACTACCCAGTCCAGCGCTGATCAACAGCGCAAACACCACTGTGGTGAAGGTGTGGGTGGGGAAACCGATCAATTTCTTGAAAATCTGGATCATCGACAACTCGATCATTATGAATCCAGCGCCCAGACATGAGAAATAGATCAAATCACTGCTCATGCCCGGCCACCGCGCCCGGCCCAAGCGTGACGCCAGCAACGGACCGAACACAAACACCAGCGCAAAGCTCAGCGTCACCGCACCGACTATAAAAAGATGCAACCAATCCGCGGATAAGAAAGGCAGTAGCTGTTGATTGAGTATAAAAGCGGTATTCCTGTCAAGACGGTTTTCTTTGCTCGCGCGAATATAACGCGCTGATTTTCGGATCATCCCGAAGTACGGGCTGTCGTCGGTGACCGGGTCAATCCGGTACGGCAATGTTTTTGCCTCATCATAAGGAAACGGATAGGACAGGAAATTCGTTGCAATCAAATTGTCTGATGTGTTGACCGGGTCGAATGAGACAAAATAACTGGGCCGAGCAGGTCTCGGCAGGGTCTGCAGAGAAGGTTTCGCATCGTTCGTCAGCCACACCGAAAATGCGGTGTGTTGATCGGGATTGTCGCTCTTCAGTTCCAGGATATAGTGGGCCTCGAAGCTGTTGGGTATCGGCTCAAATGCGATGCGCACCGGTCTGTTATCGATGAAGTTCTGCCCGGGCACCACCGTGTTTACGAGGGCTTTGCCACCCGCGTCTTGCAACCGTGCCTGTACATCATATTTCAGCCCCTGTTGCCCATAGGTTCCGACCAGTACGTCGAGACTGCGAAGTTCCGCGACGTGCGCTGTGAACTCGATTCTTAACGGACGGTCGCGGAATATGCGCGCGGAGGGTCTTGCCGGAGCGGGCATTTCCGCGCCGCGGTTTGGCTCCCGGTTGAGATAGGCCAGGGCGCGGTCGACTTCGGCCCGGGTCCAGGGTGCCATCTTGATCAACAATGTCGGCAGTGTATCGGCCTGCCAGGGCTCGATGACCAACGCATGGCGCCAGAATTCCCGCCGGCCGCTGCGGTGCCATGCCTGCGCGGCGGTGGTCAGCATGCGCGGATAGATGTGACGATTGATCTGCAGCATGCCGTCGTCTTTTAGGTGTCCGAAATACTCCAGATAGGCCTCAATGGTTTGCAGATAGGCGATAGACGCCGCGCTGGTGCCCGAGGCGATGCTCGAACTGGTGTGGTTACTGAACATCTGGATGATGTCGTAGCGCTTGTCCGTGCTACGCAGGAACGTACGTCCCTCTCCGACGATGGCCGATACCCGGGGATGATTGAACAGGTTGCCATTGAATTCGGCATACCGGCCGCGCGCCGCGTCCACCATGGCGCCCACCAGCTCCACTGCGTCCACATGGTTGGCGCCAAAGATCAGTGCCGCTAGGGTCTCGTTCCCCACCGCGCTACCAATGACCAGGACCTCGGTCGGACGGTCCCGATAAATATAGTGCACCAAGGAAGACCGCCCATGATAGACACGGTCGCTATTTTGCGCAGGATCACGTACCCTCCTTTCGATATCTCCATCAGAGCGCAGCATCCACGACCCCTGCTGACCCCCATCCAAGGAAAACAACTTGGCGTTTGGCGAAGTGTTGAACACATCGAGTTTGGAAACCGGGTCCCAGCGCACGTAATCGCGCTTACCCTCGGCGATCATCGCATCGTTACCTCGCTTGTTGGCATGTCCACGAAATTCGAGATAATGATCGAGAGTGAGCGGATACAAACTGCTGAATATCGCAACAGCGCCAATGATCGCTTTGATTGATATCGGAATCGAACTCAATAGCAAAGCGGCAAGTATCGACATTGCACTGACGATGAACAGCATTCCGCCAGGACCAAAGTGAGGCAGTAATGGGATAAAGAACAAGCACCCGAGGGCCGCCCCGGCCAGATCGAATAGGTAGAGCTGATGAATACTGGAGGAGAACCTGGTGAACAATAAAGAGATGATCAAACCACCGATGAAAAACGGGGTAATCAACACCAGGTACATGACAGCCCACGCCAGGAGTTGAATTCTTCGCGACCCCTGCAGTAGATTCAGCTCAAACGGCAGGGCATTGAAGATCGGCAACACCAGCGGGGCGGTTACCGCCATAGCGCACATCAAGGCCTGCAGGACGCGGTGAATCTCCTTGCTGCGCACCGGGAATACGTACAGGTAGATGCCGCCCAAGCCGAGCGCGAACATGGCAGAGGTAATCACCATGTATCCAGTGGTGGGCGCGAGAATCACGTCGAAAACCCGTACCAATGCGAGCTCCAACAACAGGATAGAAGCGGTGATCAACGCCAAGCTTAGGCGTACGCGGGGAGACTCGGGGGTCATAGGAAGTTAAGGGGTATCGTCGTTGTTCAGTGTTGATTATCCACAGGGCGGGCGCATTCTACCATTTTGCAGATGTTTGTGGGGCAGACTTTGTTCAGGGAGCAAGGTAAGATTGCCGCCCTTTCAAAAGCAAACTTTAAGATACGAAGTGCGATGCAAGTGTTGATCGTTGGAGGCGGCGGACGAGAGCATGCGCTGGCGTGGAAGGTTGCCCAGTCCCAGCGTGTCGTAAGGGTCTATGTCGCGCCGGGCAACGCTGGCACTGCGCGTGAACCCAAAATTGCAAATGTCGCGATCAGTGCAGAGGATATCGGGGGGCTGGTCGAGTTTGCGACAGACCAGAAGGTGGACCTCGCCATTATTGGGCCGGAAGCGCCGTTGGTAGCGGGTGTTGTCGACGCGTTTCGGGCCCAGGGCCTAGCCTGTTTCGGGCCGGTGCAACGCGCGGCGCAGCTGGAGGGCTCGAAGTCGTTTACCAAGGATTTTCTCAGCCGCTACCATATTCCGACCGCCGAGTCCGAGACCTTTGTTGATTTGGAAGCGGCCACGGATTACATCGAAAGCAGAGGTGCACCGATCGTGGTCAAGGCGGACGGACTGGCTGCCGGCAAGGGGGTAACGGTTGCACACACGGTGGAGGAAGCGGTGGCCGCAGCTGCCGGGTGTCTTAGCGAGAATAAACACGGGGACGCGGGCAGCAAGATCGTGGTTGAAGAATGCCTGACCGGCGAGGAAGCGAGCTTTATCTGCATCGTTGACGGGGAAAATGTGTTGCCATTGGCAAGTTCGCAGGATCATAAAGCACGTGATAATGGTGACACCGGTCCAAACACCGGGGGCATGGGTGCGTACTCGCCGGCCCCGGTAGTGACCGATGAGATGCATCAGCGGATCATGCATGACATCATCCGACCCACGGTGCGTGGTCTGGTGGAAGACGGGGCGCCGTATACCGGCTTTTTGTACGCCGGTTTGATGATCGGTACGGACGGTGTCCCGAGGGTATTGGAATATAACTGTCGGTTCGGTGATCCGGAGACCCAGCCGATACTCATGCGGTTACAATCAGATTTAGTGGCGTTATGCGAAGCGGCGCTCCAGGGACGCCTTGATGATGTACAGGCACAGTGGGATTCCCGCGCCGCAGTGGGTGTGGTCATGGCCGCTGGCGGTTATCCAGAAAGTTACCGCAAGGGTGACGTGATTGCAGGCCTCGACGATGTCGATTCCGATACTGTTAAGGTTTTTCATGCTGGTAGCCGTGACGATCAAGGCCAAGTTGTCACCAACGGTGGACGCGTGTTGTGTGTAACTGCCCTTGGAGCTACCGTCTATGAAGCACAGGAGCAGGCCTACCAGGCGGTAGGTCATATTCGATGGGACGGAGTTTACTACCGTACCGATATTGGTTATCGAGCGGTGATCAGGGAACGAAACGGTTAACAACAGCTCAGGATTCAAGTCATGAATGATTCATTTGTTGCAGTGTTAATGGGTTCTGATTCCGATCTGCCGATCATGCAGGCAACATTGGATACCCTGGATCGGCTGAAAGTGCCGTGGGAAGTGAAGATCACCTCCGCCCATCGCACCCCCGATGCGACGCATGTGTATGTGCGCGACGCGGATCACAGGGGCTGTGCGGTTTTTATCGCCGCTGCCGGGCTGGCCGCTCATCTGGCCGGAACGGTTGCCGGCTTGACCCTCAAACCGGTCATCGGAGTGCCGATCGATGCCGGCCCACTGCACGGCGAGGATTCCTTGTTGTCTACGGTGCAAATGCCTGGCGGCATACCCGTGGCCTGCGTTGCTATCGGAAAAGCGGGCGCCAAAAATGCGGCTTATCTGGCGGCGCAAATAATCGGTCTTTCCGATCCCGACATCGCCCGGCACCTGGCTGAGGATCGGGCTGAAAACGCCCAGGCCGTACAGGCCAAGGATGTTGAATTACAGCAGCGGTTGAAAAAGTAACACTGCATCGATGAATACCCTGCCATCGAGTTGACGCACGGCTTCGGTAGGACAGCCACGAATCGGTGAGGTGCACTGGGTGAATGTTGATTCAATACGGCAAGCGGCTCGGATCGTCATCGATGGCGGCGTGATCGCTTATCCAACCGAGTCCTGCTACGGGTTAGGTTGTGATCCGCGCCGGCACGCGTCGGTGCGCCGATTGTTGCGTCTGAAACAAAGGCCGCGCGCACTCGGGCTTATCATTATTGGCGTCGATCTGAAGCAATTGCATCCGTACATTGATTTATCGCCTTCGGCAGTCATTGATCGGGTGACCGAAACCTGGCCGGGTCCATATACTTGGTTGGTGCCGGCCCGGCCCGGGGTGTCGCAGTGGATTCGTGGTGACCATTCCACCGTCGCCGTGCGCATCACTGCACATCCCGGCGCATCCGCGGTTTGCCGTTATGCACACCGGGCCATCGTTTCTACCAGTGCCAACCGGCACAACCGTTCTCCGGCGCGATCGGCCCTAGGTGTCTGGCGTGAGTTCGGCGACGAACTCGACTACGTATTGGAAGGACAACTGGGCAGTCACGCAAATCCCACCGAAATCAGGGATGCAATCACCAACCATGTTGTTCGATCCGGTTGACCGTATGGCAAGGAACCGGGATCGACTCTGCTTTGGCAGCAAGCTCCGCGGTGCGCCCGCCACGTTTACTGTTACATAGATACTTATTTGCCACATGTCCCAGGATTATCCTGATACACAAACTGTCAGAAAGTATATGCTTGGCCTCCAGGACCGTATCTGCCTTGCATTGCAAGAACACGAGGCGGGAAAGCAATTTTTAGAAGATGCATGGGAACATGCGGGTGGTGGAGGTGGTGGGCGGTCGCGTGTGTTGTCCGCAGGCACAGTGTGGGAGCAGGCGGGAGTGAACTTTTCTCACGTCAAGGGCCAACAATTGCCAGCCGCTGCCACCGCGAAGCGCCCGGAACTCACTGGTCTCAACTTTGAAGCCCTCGGTGTCTCGCTGGTGATCCATCCGTTGAATCCGTACGTGCCGACTTCACATATGAATATTCGCTGTTTCGTAGCCGGCACCGATCGAGCGGATCCGCTGTGGTGGTTTGGTGGTGGTTTCGATTTGACTCCCTATTACGGATTTCGCGAAGATGCCGTCCACTGGCACAAGACAGCGTTTGACGTGTGTAAAGATTTTGGCGATGACGTCTATTCTCATTACAAAAAATGGTGCGACGAGTATTTTTTCATTCGACACCGTAAAGAGACCCGGGGAGTTGGTGGCTTGTTTTTTGATGACTTGAGTACACCGAACTTCGAACGCTGTTTCGAATTTTTACGCAGCGTGGGCGACCACTTTGTGCCGGCGTATTTACCTATAGTAGAGCGTCGTAAACTGATGGAATTTGGCGAACGCGAAAGGGATTGGCAGTTATATCGACGGGGCCGCTACGTGGAGTTCAATCTGGTATACGATCGAGGCACTTTGTTCGGTTTGCAGAGCGGGGGCCGCATCGAGTCGATTCTGATGTCGCTACCGCCACTGGTGGCGTGGCGTTATAACTATGTACCCCAGCCGGATTCTCCCGAGGCCGACCTGTATGATAATTTTCTCGGCGCGCGAGATTGGCTCGGAGTAGCTGATTGATACTGATGACGCAGTCAAGACGCGAGTTCGCCATAGGTTGTCACCTGCTACCTAGCGGCGTTGAGCAGCAACCATTGTTGTGACGTTTTTGTACACTCCCCTTCTGTATCTGTTTTTGCCGGTTCTATTGCTCCGGCTGCTGTGGCGCGGTTTCAAAAATCCCGAGTACTGGCACCGTTGGCGGGAACGATTTGGATTTATTGAGCCGTTGCAACAACCGGTGGATGTCTGGGTGCATGCGGTCTCCGTGGGAGAAGTACGCGCCGCTGAGCCCCTGGTGAATACGCTGCTTGATAAAGCTAAATCGATCAACCTCTTGGTCACAACGATGACGCCCACCGGCTCCACGCAGGTTCGCCAATGTTTCGGTGATCGAGTGCACCATTGTTACGTTCCCTACGACTATCCGGCGGCGGTAAATCGCTTTATTGATAGAACCCGGCCGCATCTCGCGGTGTTTATGGAGACTGAGATGTGGCCGAACATCATTCGTCTATGTTCGCGACGAGCAATACCCCTGTTATTTGCAAATGTACGCTTGTCTGAAAAATCGTTTTTTCGTTATCAGCGAGTGGTGGGATTCATGGGGCCGGTTTTGCGATTGGCGTCCGGATTTGCGGTGCAAACAAACTCCGATGCCGAACGTTTAAAGCGATTGGGTGCGCGTGAGGACTCGGTGCGTGTCACTGGTAGTATCAAATTTGATGTTAGATTGCCTCCCAGTCTGATAGAGGTGGCCAAGGTGTTGCGTCGTGAATGGGGATCGGATCGCTTGGTGTGGATTGCCGCCAGCACCCACGAAGGTGAGGACGAGATCATATTGGCAGCGTTTGCAGCGCTGAAACAAAAACATCCCAAGCTACTACTCGTCATTGTGCCGCGTCACCCAGAGCGATTCGCTGCCGTAACTCGGCTATGTCACCGCGCCGGATTCGAGACAGTGTTACGTAGCCAACAGGGCGGATCGTTGAGTGGCGACGTGGATATTTTTGTCGGTGACTCGATGGGCGAGTTGACTCTATTCTATGCGGCGTCTGACATTGCCTTCGTTGGCGGCAGTCTGGTGCAAGCGGGTGGACACAACGTACTGGAACCATGTGCGCTCGGATTGCCAGTTGTATTTGGTCCGCACATGTTTAATTTTCAGGAGATTGGTGAGCGCACATTGGAGCACGAGGCCGGTATGCGAGTGGGCAATAAAGTAGAATTAACTGCGGCTATTGATCGTTATCTTGCGGACCCGAACCTGCGATTCAAAGCCGGCGAAGCGGGCAAAACGTTTGTAACAGAGAACCGAGGTGCGCTCCAGAAAACACTTAACCTGTTGGCAAATTACGTTCCGCAGCTGAGCAGCGACGAACCGGAGCGCGGTAAACGGTGATTGACCCGTATATTGTACCAAGGCGCCCCTCTCATTTTCACAGCACACAGTGGAAACGACCGTCGCGACTCGTCGGAGAAATGACTAGATTCAACTCTACAGGATTTTTGGGAAGAATAGGGGTGGGTCTATCCCGGCGCTGGCTCGGTCTTGAACGCCTGGACTTGCGCTTCACTCAATCCATAGCCACGGCTATGCATTTCGTTCAAGCCCGGCGTCCAGCCGCCCAATCCATTCGCCATCATCCGGGATCCTTGGTGCAATATACGGGTTAGACTGCATGCAACCACTCGACTCGTTGCCGGTAGATGTTCTGTGTCGTATTCGCGGCGTGTTGTTTGACATCGACGATACGCTGACTACCGATGGTCAGTTATCGGCCAAGTCTTACAACGCCATGGAGCGGCTGCATCAGAGAAGATTTAACGTGATACCGATCACCGGCCGACCAGCCGGTTGGTGCGATCATATCGCGCGCATGTGGCCAGTAGATGCGGTCGTGGGCGAGAACGGTTCGTTTTATTTTCGATACAACCGTATTGATCAACGGTTGGACAAACGATTTTCTGTGGACGATGAACATCGTTCTGATAACCGACGCCGATTACAGGAGTTGGGAAACGTCATCTTGTCTGAAGTGCCCGGCTGTGCCCTCGCCTCCGAGCAGAGGTATCGGGAGTCAGATCTTGCGATTGATTATTGTGAAGACGTCGTCCCGCTGGGTGAAACCGATATCGCGCACATCGTACAACTTTTTCACCAGGCCGGCGCCAATGCTAAAGTAAGTTCCATTCATGTGAATGGCTGGTTTGGCGATTACGATAAGCTCACGATGACCCGCAGGTTGATGGCGGAGTGTTTTGGCGTCGACCTGGATGCAGAGCGTGAACGGTACTTGTTTGTGGGGGACTCACCCAACGACGCACCGATGTTCGCTTATTTTCCCAACAGTATCGGGGTGGCAAATGTCGTAGATTTTGGTGACCAGATTTCTTCCCAGCCGGCCTATGTCACCAAGCAACGCTGTGGTGCTGGATTTGTGGAAGTGGTGGACAGCCTATTATCGTGTGGAGAATAAGCGAATTTACGTAATTCGTTTGCGAACTGTGGCGGATACGAGTTCGCTGATCAGCACGATGCCGAAAATCGCGATCAACATTACCGACACTTCGTGCCAAGCGAACTGATTGATCGACGAATAGAGCATGATGCCAATGCCGCCGGCGCCCACGAAGCCCAATACCGTCGATTCGCGAATATTGATATCCCATCGGTAAACAATGGTGCCGTAAATCACCGGCAGTACTTGGGGGATCACACCGACCATCAACACCTGTAGCCGTGAAGCCCCGGTGGCCTCGATGGCCTCGGTGGTACCGCGATCTATTTCCTCGATAGACTCGGCAATCAATTTCCCAACGAAGCCGACGGATCGTGCGGCAATGGACCAGATCCCCGCCATGGGTCCGGGGCCGAAGATCGCGACAAAGATCAATCCCCATACTACGGTGTTGACCGAGCGTGACGCGACCAAGATGAACCGGCCGACAAACCAGGTGGCTGCGTTGGGGGTGGTATTGCGTGCCGCCAGAAACGCGATTGGCAGTGCGAACAATACCGTAATCGCCGTACCTAGGGTGGCAATGTGAATGGTTTCGATGAGCGGGCCGGCGATATCGGCAAAAAATTCCCAATACGGCGGAACCATGCGCGTAATCAAATCGGCTGCTTGTTCGTGGGCGTCGAGGAAATAAAACCACGGAATCTCTAAACGTTTAAGCGACCAAACCGCGATAAAAACGATGCCGATGAACCAGGCGTAACGAACCAGGTTTTCTTTGGGAGTGAAACGCTTCCACACCTGTGGGTATTTACGCGCGTGTTCCGCGGGCGTCATCGCAACTTCTCCCGCACCCAATTACTGAAAAACTCACCGATAAACACTAACACCACGATAGTGAGCAGTATCGCGAGACTGAAATCATAGTCGTAGCGGGAGAAGCTCGCTGCCAGCACCTGCCCGATACCCCCCGCGCCCACGATGCCGACCACGGTCGAATGGCGAATGTTGGCATCGAGGCGGTAGATGGAGACACCTAAATAGCGTGGCAACATCTGTGGTTGAACTGCGTACAACAACAACTTGGGGAAGCTCGCGCCGGTAGCCTTAATCGCTTCGAGCTGGCCGGGCGGCATGTTCTCGATGTCCTCGGCCAGCATCTTGCCGATGAAACTCATGCTTGCGACCACCAAGGTGAGAACACCGGCGAGTGGCCCGAAACCGAAGATCTTGACGAAGAAGATAGCGATAATCACTTCGTGAAAGGTGCGGCTAATCCCGAGTAGGGCGCGGCCCAACAGATACACAGGCAGCGGAACCAGGTTCCGAGCCGCAATCAATCCGAGTGGAATTGACAACAGCATGCCGAAAACACTGGCGGCAAGGGCCATCTGTACACTCTCCCGCACCCCTTTGTAGAGCAATTCCCAACGGCTGAAGTCTGGCGGGAACATGCGCGAGAACATATCCGCGGCCCGCGGCAGGCCCTGTCCGGCCCGGCCCCAGTCGATATTCAAGGACATCAACGGCACCAGCCCGGGGGTCAGCGAGCACACGAAGTAAACGACCACCAGGGACAATAATCCATAGCGAATCCATGGATTGACGATCAATTTTGGGGGGCGCCAGACCCGTGCGCTCATCCGGCTGCCGATTCTCGCTCAAGCGCGTCGCGATCCTTGCCGTTGCTCCGGTCAGCGGCGCGTTTTCGAATAGTCTTGCTCCAGTCTTCCTCGCCGTATATATCATTCAATACCGCCGGTGTGAGTGCATCGGCGGCGCCGTCGAATGCAATCACGCCACCGGCGAGCCCCACGATCCGATCGGCAAAACCCTGCGCAAGGTTGACGTCATGGATGTTGACGACAGCTGGGGTACCCTGTTCGTGGGCGAGTTCGCACAGCAACCGCATGATCTGCCGCGCCGTCTTCGGGTCGAGACTGGCGGTGGGCTCGTCTACCAGCAGCAGATCCGGCTGCTGCATGAGCGCGCGGGCAATACCCACGCGCTGTCGTTGACCACCGGATAACGCATCGGCACGGGTGTTGTGATAACCATCCAGACCGACCCGTTTTAACAATTCGAAGGCGCGGGAGATATCCTGCGGTGGATACTTACGGCGATAGGCCTGCCAAAAGCTGACATAGCCAAGACGTCCCGAAAGCACGTTCTCCATCACCGTCAGCCGCTCCACCAGGTTGTACTCCTGAAAGATCATTCCCATGCGGCGGCGGGCCCTGCGCAGGGCACGGCGGGACAAGGCAGTGACATCGGTATCCTTGAGCAGGACGCGTCCGGAGGTCGGTTCGACGAGCCGGTTGATACACCGAATCAAGGTGCTCTTGCCGGCTCCCGACGAGCCGATGACCGCTACGACTTGCGGTTGATCGACCTGCAGATTGACGCCCCCCAGGGCCTGTTCGCCGCTGGGATAGACCTTTACCAGATCTGTGATCGAGAGCATCGGGATGAGAGGGGCGGCGTCCCGAAGGACGCCGCCGCTGGCGATCAGCCGCTCTTTTTCTTTTTCTTCTTTTTCTTGAGCTTCAAACCTTTCAATGCATCCTGGGTATACACTACACCGTTTTCTTTCTGGATCAAACGTATCGGTTGCCAGTGCTCCTGGAAGGTGATAGGACAGAATTTATCCGCTTGTTTACCGAACTCTTTATGCAAACCACTGCCTTTCCAGTCGAAACTCAGAAACGCGTCGCGAACTTTCTTCTGGAGATCGGGATGCAGGTTGTGCACAATCCCATAAGACGTGGTCGGAAACGACTGTGATTCCCAGATAATGCGCAAATCGTTCTTGTTGACAACCCCTTTGGTGACCATTCGATCGAGCACGCTGGATGCGATCGGTGCCGCATCGTAATCCTTGTTCGCAACACCCATGATCGAATTATCGTGTTTTCCGGAGTAGGTCACTTTGTAATCGACATCGGGAGTCACGCCCATATCCTTGAATAGCGCGCGGGGTGCCTGATTGCCGGAATTCGACGATGGCGTGACGTGGGCAATCTTGCGCCCTTTCATATCTTTGACTTCCTTGATGCCGCTGTCCTTGTGAGTAATCAGTTGCAGCTTGTATCCGAACGTGCCGTCGCCTTTACACATGATGGAAAACGGTACGTAACCGGCTAGATTCACGCCAAAAACCGTCGGTCCCGTGGATATGCCCGCCACGTGCAGACGGCCCGAGCGCATTGCCTCCACTTGTGCGGCGTAAGACTCGGCGCCGTACCACTTGACCGACTTTCCGGTTTTTTTCGCCAGGTAATCCATGAATTCGGTGAACACATTCTCATAGACGGAAGGGTCCTCAACCGGGGTATACGAGAAGATCAATACATCAGGGTCTAACCATTGGTTCGAATCCGTGGGGGTATCGGCGACGAGATCGCCGTTGTTATCGCAATAGCGAACATCGAGGTCTCCGCGGCTCTTGCATTCCTCAGCTGATGCACCGAAGGGCACAAGAAGCAACGCGGCGAGTAACACAAACGGCAAATTTGGTATTGCGGATCTCAACATGATTCTCCTCCGTTTCAGCCTGGGTTGATCATACAAATTCATCGACTGATTGAGCGCCGATGTTCCTAAATTTTTGCCACTGTATGCTTGTTGCCGGAATCCTGCAACTACAGTTGGCCCGACATCGCGCCACCAAGAATATTTAAGACAGTGCTCTGTGTGTCGCTTAATGGACGGTTACGTCTACGTCCGCATCTTCGTCCTCGGATTGTCTCTGTTGCAGGTTAAGCAGGGTCTCCGGGGTGGGTGATGCATGATGCAGAATTATCCGCCAACCTCTGTTGGTGCGGCGATAGACATTGGTGGCATGGATGGTGAATTGCGGTTCTTGTTCGTTGGCAAGATATATATTCTCGTTGACATAATGGATGGCGATTGTGTCGCCGTCTATGCGGCGCTGCTTAGTGAGCCGCAACCGAATCGGCGGTGAGTTCTGTAGAATCTGGGTCCAGCTTTCGCGGATTTGCTCATGCCCTTCCAGGCGCGGGCCCTGCGGATGTATGCAAACAATGTCGTCTTCGTCGGACCAAACCGCCATCATGGCAGCAAGATCGTTGGCTTGAAATGCGCGGTAAAACTCACTTTCGGCCTGATCCGCGCTCGCCAAGTTCAATGTCTCTATTGCAACCATGTGCCGGCTCTCTGCAGGTCCTCTTCGCTTAGCGTGCCGACTACTTGCTTTAGCCGCAGCCAATTCAAGATGTAATCGTAACGCGCCTGGAGATAGTCGCGCTTGGCCTCGAACAGGTCACGCTGTGCATCGAGAACCTCCAGGTTGGTGTTGAGTCCGGCCGCAAATCCCTCTTGCTTTCCCTCCACTGCACTTTCACTGGCGGTGACCGCCCGATCCAGCGCGCCCACCTGCCGAATGCTGCCGGTGACGTCCTGAAATGCCGCGCGAACGTTACGGTCCGCGGCCCGGCGCGCAGTCTCTACTTGTCGCAGCGCGACGTCATAGCGCAGCCGCGCCTCCTCGGTTCGTGACACGACGGCGCCGCCTTGAACCAAGGGTATGCTCAGCTGCAGTATCGCATCGGTGAAGGTTGTCTCGCGGCCGGGGCCAGAGATACTACCGTTCGCGTCCTGGAATTCATGGGACACGATGAAGTCCAGGGCAGGATAATGTCCAGCCCGTTGACGACGTATCTCTTGCTCGGCGACGTTCGCATTCTGTTGACCCACCGCAAGTTCCAAATTGCCGTGAAGTGCCGATGCGATCCAATATTGGACGTCGTCGGGCTCGGGGCCTGTCAGCGGTGCGTCGGGTCTGAGGATACGCAAACGGTCCGGCACCTGGCCAATGAGTTCGGCTAACGACTGATATGCGTCGGCGAGGGTGCTGCGGGCGGTGACTTCTGCGGCTTCAGCGACGCGGAATCGCGCTTCCGCCTGATACAGGTCGGTGGTGGTTCCGAGCCCGACTTGTAGTCGTTCATCGGCGAGTTCCAACTGTCGCGACAGTGCGGTGCGCTCGGCAACGGCGACTTCGAGATTGTCCTGCGCCGCAAGCACCAGCAAGTAACGCGTCGTTACGCGCACGATTAAAGATTGCTTGGCGATGTCGAACTGTAATTCAGCGACCTTTGCCTGTGATTGGGCCTGGCGATATTCCAGTATCTTGCCCCGATCATATACGGGCTGCTGCAACGACAAGCTATAGCCATCAGAATTGAAGTTGCCGGAGCCTTGAACGATGAACGGTTGGCCCGGGGCGTCGATCTCGTCGCGATTTCGCGCGTACGCGACATCGGCGCTCAAACTTGGTAGCAAAGGTGCGCGTGCCTGCTTCACTTTCTGCAGATCAGCCTGATAGGTCAAAGCGTCCGCCTGAAATGTGGGATCGTGGTTAACGGCCAATGAATAGATTTCCCACAGTCCCATGCTGCTCCCGGTTTTACCCTCTTGACTGGTGACCTGCACAATCACGGTGTCGTAGTTGAGATTGAGGGCCACGTCAACGGCGTGTCCCGTTGTCGCTAGTGGCGGCAACGTGACCAACAAAATGATGCAGATGAGCCTTGTCAACATGGTGCTGTGCTTCGCGCAGGATATGATTTTAGGGTTGGCTGCACAGGCCGAGACCTTTAGTTTAGCGATTTACCGTAGGATTTGTTAGTAACATTAATAAAGCGCCATCCCGGCTTTGATATCTCGTTTCACCGAGTAGCGTAAGTGCGTGCTAAAGTGGCACCGGAAGCGTCGTACCTTGGACATACCCTGATTTGACCTGGTATTTACGCAGCAAGTTTTGGCGCCGAGCCAATCAACTGCACAGTAATTCAACGTAGCCCCACCAGTGAGTACCCGGGTTGAGCGGCGTTGCCGTTGTGCTTTAAAAAACGAATCTCGATATCGGTTCCGCGTTGACAAGAGGTGGCAGACTGGTTTCAAACAACGACACTTTTTGCCAACTATTTCCCCCCAATCGCTGCAGTAAAAGCGCCTCCATAACGGGTGCTTGCCCAACAACGGCAATCAACCGTCCATTCAGCGCCAGATTCATCTTGTAAGATTCCGGCAATGTCGGTACCGAACCGGTTATGATGATCGCATCGTACGGGCCTTCGCCGTCCCAACCCTGTGCGGCGTCCCCCTCAAAGTAGCTTATGTTGCTCAACTCGCGAGTGCCGAGTTTGGCTCGCGCTGCGTCTAGAAAATCTGCGAAGATGTCGACTGTGTCGACACTATGGGCGAGACTGGCCAAAAGCCCGGTTAGGTAACCGCTACCGGTGCCGATTTCCAACACCTTATCCCGGTTGGTCAACGAGAGTTCCTGTAGCAGCCGCGCCTCCATCTTTGGTTGCATCATCTTTTGCCCGTGGTCCAGCGGAATGTTCATGTCGACGAAGGCCAGCGCCTTGTACTGATCGGGTACGAAATCCTCACGTGGAAATTCGCGCAGCAGATTCAGGACCTTGGGATCAAGTACGTCCCACGGCCGGATTTGTTGCTCGATCATATTGAAACGGGCCCGCTCGACGTCCATTGGTAAAGCCTTTGTTTGTGTTTAATTGAGAATATGAAGGGTAAGCAGTTTGGCGGGCAGTGGCAAGATAAAGACGTTCACTCGTTTTCCTAATTGTGGACGGGTGATGGGTTGGCATGCCGGCGCAGCACGGGCTGCGCGTCGCCCCTGTGGTTGACCATGGGGTGGCGATCTCGGGGACTCCACGGTGGTGATTGATCAACAAAACGCCGGCCATGGGCCGGCGTCGTTTTGCATGCCTTGTGAGTCGCGATTTAGGAGGAGATCAAGGCATATTTCCGGCTGTCCGCCGGATAGGAGGTAATTAACCATACAAACGAAGGGAGTCTTTTGATCTGGATCAAGCAGCACTCGAATAGGCCCTCAACCGAACACACGAGCGCCGGCGTGTGCCGGCGCTCTTTGCTGGTTGATGTTATACATTCATCCGGGTAGGGTGCCCGGTGCTTGGGCGACCGGATCCCAGGTCTTAGCCTCGAAGCGATAGTATCCCTGGGTCTTGATTGCATCCTTGGCAATTAGTTCGTTGAACGCCGCGCGGTCCTTGCCCATCTCCTCGAATGTGCCGACCTGTTTCAACTCCCCACCGCTTGGACATGCCGCTCCGCTGATGTCCTGGTGGTGAGCATCGTCAGTGACGACAAAAAAATCCGGATCTTCGACGCATCGATACACGGTGAATTTCACGCCGCTCACCTCCTTCAATTTATTAACTATTTACGGTACCTCGTTAGACCACGCCTGGACTCAATCGTCCATCGAATTCTTGTTACACGCTAATAGGTAAAAGTTATCCTTCACCAGTCGAGTTTCGGGACCGGCATCGACACCCAACCCGCAGGTAATAGCCGACGATATCTGACGCGCCTATATGTCCAAGGCAACAACAGTTCATGATTGAAATGTGACCCGTAGATATTGTTCCCACCCCGGCATCGGTGACGCCGATGTCCGGCTCGGTTTTGTGGCGCCACGGTTATGATCGTGATACGCAAACTTGTGCTGAGCGAGCAGGGTTGACCGACCGTTCGGCGTTTACGGCACACCCGGAGGGGGCGTTTCACTTGATCCGTGTCGGGGTTAAGAGTAGGGTGAGCGTTGGCTAGGGGTGCTTGTTCACGAGCTGCGTACAGGCTGAGAGATACCCTCGAACCTGACCCGTTTAATTGCGGCGGAGGAAATGCCGGTATTAATCCTACCGCCGCAGATGAAACTCAGGTTCAACTCCATAGAATTAGGTGTTTGAGAACATGAGTGCAATACCGAAAGAATTCCTCAAAAAGACCGCCCAGTTGTCGGAAGCGGTAACGCGTCCGATCCCGGGCTCGGAGAAGGTCTACGTGCCCGGTTCCCGATCTGATCTGCGAGTACCGATGCGCGTCGTGGAACAAATGTCCACGGCAGCAAGCTTCGGCGCTGAAGAAAATCCGCCGATCACTGTCTACGATACCTCGGGCCAATATACCGACCCCAGAGCAGACATTGATTTGTTACGTGGGTTGCCGCCGCTGCGGAAATCCTGGATCGATGAGCGCGGCGATAGCACGGAGTTGGACGGCCCGAGTTCCGAGTATGGCCGCCAGCGTCTCACCGACGAGCGATTGGCTGTACTGCGCTTCGAGCATGTGCATAAACCGCGCTGCGCGAATCCTGGATCGAATGTCACGCAGATGCACTACGCCAGGCGGGGCATCATCACGCCCGAGATGGAGTTCATCGCCATACGAGAGAACCTGCGTCTGCAGGAGATCAAGGCCGACCCCCGCTATCAGTCGCTGTTAGCGCAACACAAGGGCCATAGTTTCGGCGCCCGTATCCCGGAGTCGGTCACACCTGACTTCGTGCGTGATGAGGTTGCCCACGGCCGCGCCATCATTCCCGCGAACATCAACCACCCGGAACTGGAGCCGATGATTATCGGGCGCAATTTTCTGGTGAAGATCAACACCAACATCGGCAACTCGGCGGTGACGTCTTCGATTGAGGAAGAAGTCGAAAAAATGGTATGGGCGGTGCGTTGGGGCAGCGACACGGTGATGGATCTTTCCACCGGCAAGCACATTCATGAGACGCGTGAGTGGATCCTGCGCAACTCGCCGGTTCCGATCGGCACCGTGCCGATCTATCAGGCGCTGGAGAAGGTCGACGGCAAGGCCGAGGAATTGACTTGGGAAATCTTTCGCGACACCCTGGTCGAGCAGGCGGAGCAAGGTGTCGATTACTTTACGATTCACGCCGGTGTACGCTTACCGTTTGTTCCGCTCACTGCCAGACGTGTGACCGGTATCGTGTCACGCGGCGGCTCGATTCTGGCTAAATGGTGTTTAGCGCATCATCAGGAGAGCTTTCTATACACTCATTTCGAAGAGATCTGCGAGATCATGAAGGCGTACGACGTGTCTTTCAGTCTCGGCGACGGACTGCGGCCCGGCTCGATAGCCGACGCCAACGACGAGGCCCAGTTCGCGGAACTCAAGACCTTGGGGGAACTGACACAGATCGCGTGGAGCCACGATTGTCAGGTGATGATCGAAGGGCCGGGCCACGTGCCGATGCAACTCATCAAGGAGAACATGGACAAGGAGTTGGAGGATTGCTTTGAGGCACCTTTCTACACGCTGGGACCGTTGACTACCGACATCGCGCCCGGTTACGACCACATTACCAGCGCCATCGGCGCGGCCCAGATAGGCTGGTACGGTACCGCGATGCTCTGCTACGTGACCCCGAAAGAACACCTCGGGCTACCCGACAAGCAGGATGTTCGTGACGGTATTATCACCTACAAGATCGCGGCCCACGCGGCGGATCTCGCCAAGGGTCATCCCGGTGCCCAGCTCCGGGACAACGCACTGTCCAAGGCGCGGTTCGAGTTTCGCTGGCAAGACCAGTTCAACCTGTCCCTCGATCCGGACAAGGCCCAGGAATTTCACGATCAGACCTTGCCCAAGGAGGCCCACAAGGTGGCCCATTTCTGTTCGATGTGCGGGCCGCATTTCTGTTCCATGAGGATCACGCAGGATGTCAGGGATTATGCGAAGCAGCATGGCATCAGCGATGCACAGCAGGCCCTGGAAGAAGGGATGAAGGACAAGGCGGCGGAGTTCAAGAACCGTGGCTCAGAGATTTACCAACAAGCGTAGGTCTCTGTTGCCGTTTACATAGGACGCATTTTTGAACGGCACGGATGCGTGGCGTGATCGAGGAATGGGGGAAATTGAACTAGGGCGCCCACTGACCCCCAGGCCGGCGGTTCATAATCTGTAAGAATCTGAAAGTGATATTTCAGTTTAGATTGACGAGCACGACTTAATCTGACAGTTCTTCAAAAGCGGCCACTCGGTCGGAATCCTTGTACGACTGTTCAGTGCCCATAGCGGACATGGGAGATTTTATTCTGACCCATTTTGCATATCACGGTTCACCACAATAAGTGATGATCCTCAAAGTCTGTTTTGAAGTTTGACAACGGAGCAATACAGCCACATGTTGAGCCAGCTGCCATACTCTTAACAAATGCTGTCTACAACATATTGATTTTCAGGAGTTTCGTCCCCACCTAACACTCAACTGATGATAGTGCTAATTCCTACCTCAATTCATGTATACCCGCATCAGATGACTTTATGGATCTGTTAGGAGTTAATGGATAATCTGGCTGTTATCTAGGCCGCTACTTCAACTAGAGAAATATCAAGGCAGGAAAGGGAAGCCCTTAGGGATGGCAATTCCTGCAATCCGCATCCTAGCCTGATGCATCCGTGGGGAATATTGTCCGCAAGCGGTCTGGTCGTCTTACCCTCCGCTTGTTTGAGCGTTCTTCTAAATGAAAATCATGATCCTCAATCAAGAGTTAAGACGATGCGTAAATTCAGACTATTAGGTTTTTTCTTTGTGTGTTTATCAATGTTCGAGTTGCCGGCGGTGGCCCGCGATGAATGATGATGTTGCCGGTATGCAGAAGTTGACGAGAAGGGGTTGGGATCTTCCGCAGTGGGTTGGTTGCAGCCTATTGCTGTCGAGGCTCGAATGGCGGATCATCCGGACCGCGTGGATCGTTGGTATCAGGACGAAGTTCTCACCGTGACGGGGGAAGTTGATTCCACTCCGCTGCCCACCAACCCCCTGATCAACTGGATGATCAAGAGCGCCTGGGCTTCGGCGTCGATCTCGGACTTAGTGGCCGCGTTTGCTACTGAATTGATGCGAACAGGTATTCCACTGCTGCGATTGTCGCTTCATATTCGAACCCTGCACCCGCTACTTGGTGCGACCGGCCTTATCTGGCGCCGCGGTCATGCCGAAGTACTGCAAAATCATGTTGGGCATGAGGTGTTCAAGTCTGATCGTTTCCTTAAAAGTCCTGTGATGCCCATTTATGAAGGCGCCGGTGGCGTACGCCGCCGCCTTTTTGCACAGGATCAGCCGTTTGACTTTCCGGTGCTGGAGGAGATCTACTGCGACGGCGGCACGGATTACGTCGCGATGCCGTTTTTGTTCAGCGACGGCCAGATAAACGCGATCACTCTGTCGTCGGATCAACCCGAGGGGTTTTCCACTCGAGACCTTGGCTATGTCAACGAAGTATTGCCGCTATTTGGTCGCCTGGTTGAAGTGTTTGCCTCGCATTACAAGTCGGAGACACTCCTGGAGACTTATCTGGGCCGGCAGGCGGGCAGGGAGGTGCTCACCGGGCTGATCAAGCGCGGTGACGGCAGAGACATCCATGCAGTTATCTGGTTCTGCGACCTTCGTGGGTCTACCGCTTTGGCCGATGCTGTATCCCGGACGGAGTTTCAGCATATTCTGAACGATTTCTTTGACTGCATGGCGGGTGCGGTGATCAGCCACGGCGGAGAAGTGCTTAGTTTTATCGGCGACGCGGCCCTGGCAATCTTTCCCATTGATGATCCGGTTGTGGACAGTAATCAAGACGGTGGGAATGCCTGCGTTCGGGCACTGCAGGCGGCGTCTGATGCCGCGGCAAAGATCCGTCAGCGCAATAGCGAAGCGGCCACCCGCGGGGGCCGCAGCATAGATTTCGGAATCGGTCTTCACATTGGTGACGTGACCTACGGCAATATTGGCACCGACAGCCGCCTGGAGTTCACCGTTATCGGGGCCGCGGTCAACGAAGCTGCCCGGATCGAGGGATTGTGCAAGGCCACCGACGAGGCGGTCTTGGTTTCGGCAGAGTTTGTCCGACAGCATCCGGGCGTCTACCGCCCACTGGGCTTTCACCGTATGACAGGTGTGGCCAGGGAAGTCGAGGTGTTCGCTCCGGCAGGTCCCCAAGACGTTTCGCAACAGGTAGCGTAATCTTGAGTCGCGGCCTGGCAGCGCGCGCCTTAGGGTGAGGCACTTATATAAGTAGCCTGGGCGGTAATCGTGGGCTCAGAGGGATCTACCATCGAGTGAGGAGTGAACACGTTCTTGATTGTAAATGTATCACCTTTCAATCGTTGGCCCGGTAAGTGCCCTTTGCTGTCATTGGCGAAATTGTGTTGAGCTGGCGCTTACGAGTATTTTGCACGTATTCGATTGAATGCACAGAGTAGTTGAATTTGGGTTTTGAAACGCCGTGCGGTATGTCCGCTATAGATGTGAACGGACATTCATCCATTGTTAATGCGACCGGCAGCTGTGGGTCGTTATTGCCCATTTGACGCCATCGGCCCGCAAAGCTAACTGCTGTCATTCGCAATTTCGAAAGCGGACCC
>CAMYMN010000019.1:2500-60750 GCA_947259395.1 uncultured Gammaproteobacteria bacterium
GGCCCAGCACTAAGCACTCTCTTATGTTTCGTTTGAGATGATGAATCTCGAAAGCACTTAGTGCTGGGTCCCCACCTTTCCCCCGTAGGGCTTATGTGGTATTAGCCCGAGTTTCCTCGGGTTGTCCCTCACTGTTGGGCAGATTCCTACGCGTTACTCACCCGTTCGCCACTCGTCGCCTAAAAACGCACCCCGAAGGGATTGTTTTTGTCGTTACCGTTCGACTTGCATGTGTTAAGCCTACCGCCAGCGTTCAATCTGAGCCAGGATCAAACTCTCCAGTTTAAATGTTGCGCCCTCCTAAAGAGGGCCAATTCTAAAAAACCTCACCCCGAGGGGCTTGGTCTGTACTTAAACTGGAAACCCGGATCGGACGGAAGCGCCCACACGAATTACTTGGTCCAATTTGTAAAAGAGCTATTCCCCGGCGCCAACCGGAGACCGGCGCGCATTATACGCGCGAAACTGCGTGGGTCAACGTTTTCAGGGAACCGTTTATTATAGTGTTTCTGGATAGTTTTTTCATCATCAAAACGGGATTGGCGCCACGCGCGTACGGAACCGGCAACTCATTGAATTGTATGGCATGACCTCAGGAAATAGGGGACAGACCCCGATTTTCATTGGCATCTTAAAACCTATTCTGAGGAATATGAGAAAAATCGGGGTCTGTCCCCTATTTCTATTTCCCCGGGACGAATACGGTCACTTGATAGTGACGCGCGCGAACCTTCTCTTACCAACCTGAATCACGTGGCTGGCACCCGCTGGTAACTCCAACTCGAAATCCTCGACGCGCTCACCATCGATGCGCACCGCCCCTTGCTGCACCATACGCCGCGCCTCCGAAGTGCTGGTGGTCAACTCCGCTTGCTTCAAAACTACCGAAATCCCGAGGCAACCATCGGCAGCCGTGATTTCTTTTTCCGGAATCTCGCTCGGCATCGCCCCCTTCTGAAATCGGTTAATGAATTCTTTTTTGGCGCTTTGCGCCGCTGCGCGCGAATGAAATCGCTCAGTAAGTTCCCCTGCTAGTTGAAATTTCACATCACGGGGGTTGGCGCCGGAACCGATCTCTCGCTTGAACACCTCAATCTCGTTGTTGCTGCGAAAGCTCAATAACTCGAAATAACGCCACATGAGCGTGTCGGAAATTGACATCAGTTTTCCAAATAATTCATTCGGCGGTTCGGTAATACCGATATAGTTATCCATGGATTTCGACATTTTTTGAACCCCGTCGAGGCCCTCCAGCAGCGGCACGGTAACGACTACCTGCGGCGCTTGCCCGAATTGTTTTTGCAGCTCGCGCCCCATCAACAAATTGAATTTTTGATCCGTACCCCCGAGTTCCACGTCTGCCTGCAATGCTACGGAATCGTATCCTTGTATTAACGGATACAGAAACTCATGAATCGCGATGGGTTGCCTGTTCCTATAACGCGCGTTGAAATCGTCACGTTCCAACATCCGCGCTACGGTATGTTTGGCGGCCAGTTGCACGAGGTCTGCGGCCTGCATTTCCCCCATCCAACTGGAATTGAACATTATGAGCGTCTTTTCCGGCGCCAGGATCTTGAAAATCTGTTCCTCATAGGTCTTCGCATTTTCTATCACTTGTTCCCGAGTCAGGGGCGGCCGCGTTGCGCTCTTGCCCGAAGGGTCGCCGATCATCCCAGTGAAGTCACCGATTAGGAAAATGATCTGATGCCCCAGATCCTGAAAATGCCGCATCTTATTGATCAAAACGGTGTGACCCAAGTGTAGATCTGGCGCGGTCGGGTCGAATCCCGCTTTAATCTTCAGGGTCTTAGCGGAGGCCAAACGCTCCTTGAGTTCCGATTCGCGGATAACCTCATCGACACCGCGTGTAATGAGCGTCATCGAATCGTCGATTGCAGTGGTCATAACATAGGGCTCGCCTATTAAGAATTTAGCCGTAAGGACAAATTGTAAGATCGTTCATCTAGTCATTTTCACCACTTTATCACACGGATTTTGACGTTTGGCATGCGAATCGGTACATTATCCGAGCCTATAAAAAACAACTAAAGCACTCTATTGTCCAATAATACTTATAAGTCGCTTGTCTCTCGCGATCTAAAACACGTTACCAACCCCAGACCACCGGCGCACCGTCTGGTGCACAAAACCGGGAAGGCTGCGTTGATCGGGGTGTGTACTGCAATGCTTATTACTTCGCTCGGTGACACCGCTAGTGCATCCGTCGAACCGAAGACAAGAACAGAAGCATTGTTGCAGGAAGCCGATACATTGCCTTTTTATTCCTTGGCACCGATGAGTGACATAACGACTGCGATAGACGCAGGATTTCAATTCATCGGGCCGATCCGCACCGATATGGACTTTAAAGACCGTGATCCTGTCCGACCCAGACCGCAACGATCACAGTGCGAATGGATAAATCACAAGATTCGCAGGGGCGACACCCTCTCCGGGATCTTTAGGCGTAACGGTATTTCCATACGCGAAGCCCTGTTGCTGGTGAAGCACGAACAAGCATCCGTTCTCCAGTCTCTAATGCCTGGACAGGTGGTGAAGCTCTGCAAAGATGAGGCCAACGGCTTGATGGCCCTCAACTACGACTTAGGGGATTACACGACCCTCTCTCTCCAAGCCGACGGTGGTGATTTCAAGGCCAATGTTGCAAAACGCCCCGTAATTACGCGCCATCGATACGCCTCGGGCCGGATCAAAAACTCCTTATTTGGTTCTGCCAGGCGAATCGGGATCGACGACAAAATTGTATTGCAGTTAGTCTCTATTTTCGGCTGGGATATAGATTTTGCACTCGATCTGAGGCGCGGTGACCACTACACACTGGTTTATGAAGAGCTTTATTCCGGCGACCGAAAAGTCGGCATCGGTGATGTCATAGCCGCCGAATTCGTGAATTACGGGATCGTCTATCGTGCGATCCGGCACGTCGATGAAAACGGTCACGTTGAATACTTCACCCCCGAAGGAACCAGTTTGCGCGGCACTTTTTTACGTACACCGGTAAAGTTTAGCCGCATCACGTCGCGTTTTAACCGTCAACGATTCCATCCAATGCTAAAAAGACGGCGCGCTCACAGGGGGATAGACTACGGTGCTCCGAGGGGAACACCGATACTGGTCACTGCCGATGGCAGAATTGGTTTCGTCGGCCGTAGAGGAGGCTACGGCAAAACCATCGTGGTACGTCACGGAGGAACCTACAGTACCTTGTATGGCCATCTGTCGCGATTTGCGCGTGGGTTACGAGCTGGTAGCACGGTCAAACAGGGAGACGTGATCGGCTATGTCGGTCGCACGGGGATGGCCACTGGAACCCACTTACACTACGAATTTCGCGTTAACGGGACGCATCGTGATCCATTAGCTAACAACATGCCCCGATCCCGTAAGATTCCGCGTCGATATCGCGATGATTTTCTGCTCAACGCACAAAGATTGCTCGACCAGCTTGTTTCCTATCGAGAAACAGATCTCGCGCAAAAATAATCGCAATAAACAAGTATAGGATACGCAAAAAAACGGGGAAGGTGGTGCCTTCCCCGTTTTTGTATTGCTGTAGCAGGCCGAATATCAAGCAGAGAATGACGATCCGCAACCGCAAGTCGTCGTCGCATTGGGGTTATTGATAATGAACCTCGCACCTTCCAGATCTTCTTGGTAGTCGATTTTAGCACCCATGAGATATTGGAAGCTCATGGGGTCGATCAACAGTTTGACGCCGCCCTTTTCTACTGCGGTATCGTCTTCTTGCTGGTCTTCATCGAAGGTAAACCCATACTGGAAACCGGAGCAACCACCACCCTGAACGTAGACGCGAAGCTTCAGTTCGGGATTGTTCTCTTCGTCAATCAGCTGCTTAACTTTCGCCGCCGCGCTGTCGGTAAAGTCCAACGGAGAAGGCATTTCAGTTGCAGGAACACTCATTTACATACACCTCAAACTTAATTGAAGCGATTATTGCAACACCACGGTAGCCGGTCAACTTTATACAGAGACAGGCTATAACTAGCTGTTTTGCTGAAATTTATCCGTGTCAGCCACACCACTCGGTACCGGTTTCAGAGTACCGGGAGCGGTGTCCGGCTCGCATACCAGGTTACCGTTTACCGTCGCGCCAAGCTCCATCTCCACCGCTTTATAGTGCACATCCCCTATCACCTGCGCCTTGGATTGAAGCTCAACACGGCCGGTCGACTTGATGTTGCCCTTAATCACACCGTTTACAACTACATGTGGAACAGAAACATTGCCTTCGATCTCGCCGAGCTCACTCAGAACCAAGGTGCTGCTGTTCCCTTCGTTCGCTGAAATACTACCAAGTACCTTACCATCCACTCGCAACCCGCCTGAAAATTCGAGGTCACCCTTCAACAAGGCCTTTTGCCCGACCAGGGTATCTATGGTGTCGACCGGTTTCTCGGTGGATGGGAGTTGCGAAGATTTTTTGCTCAACATTACATTTTCCTCCCAGGTTGTGGTCAGTATAGTTTAGACGCTACCGCCCATATTACTAATTTGTTTATCGGCAAGGTCAAACCTTAGGCCACTGATAGATGCGTTCCGTAGTATGAGACTTCTTTTTCTTGCCTAGTGTTGTCACGCTGACCTTGATTTCCAACGGCGCAAAGTCCGGTGGTAACCCGATGATTCCCTCCAAGTTCTGGAAGTATCGGAAGTTAACATGAATCTTCGAATCTGGCGATTGCGGGTGTATAATCACCGTTTGTTGATCATTTTTCGAACCCTTTATCTCGAACCCCACGGTACCACTGACTTCCTCGCTATGGCGCAATGCCTGAATCAAGACAAGTTTATAACTGTACGAATCGGCCTTTTCTGTAGAGCTAATTGCCAAATCCTGAATCTGAACCCCACTGCGTCCGTCTTTGGGAGAAATGATACTTCTGTAGAATTTGAGTTCCTTGTGCAGATCGGTGATTTCTGCATTCGACGCGTTGAGATTTGATGCCAATTCCTTGTATGCAGATTTATCAATCTGTAACTGCCGTTGGGCCTGACTAATGCTCATCCTCAAATCTTTGTTTTCCTTGCGTACGAGTGCGAGATCCTTTTCTAGACTTTCGATCGTCCGGTTTGCCTTCTGCCAACCGTAGTTTGCCTCCGAACGTCCATACTCGTAGGCCACCCAGATTAAACCAAGAAACACCGCCAGTCCCATCACTGTTAACAGGATCTTGGCAGACGTTGATACCTTGGAACGGATAACAATGCTGTCGGTTCGCTGCCGTAACATTTAATTAAAACAGGCAAAAAAGTGATTCTTTAAACACGTTTCGACACATAAACTTTACGGTAACAACGGGGGCATCTCCAATCCCATCGTTTCATCCAGCCCAAACATAATATTCATATTCTGCACGGCCTGGCCAGCGGCGCCTTTCACCAGATTATCGATCACCGATAACACGACTAGCAGCTCCCCGCCACCGGGACGGTGAACCGCGATACGGCAAAGATTAGACCCCCTGACCGAACGCGTATCCGGGTGCTGACCCGGCGGCATGACGTCAACGAACGGTTCAGTGCGGTATCTGTTTTCAAAAAGCTCTTGCAGGTTTCGCGAGGACCCGGCAGCACGAGCATAGATCGTCGCATGAATCCCCCTTATCATCGGCGCCAAGTGCGGGACGAAAGTAAGGTCCACATCCTCATCGGTTAATCCTGCAAGGGCCTGGTGGATTTCCGGTTCATGTCGATGTCCGGACACCGAATAGGCCTTTAGACTGTCACTGGCTTCGGCCAAAAGACTGCCGAGTTTGGCACTGCGACCCGCGCCGCTGACCCCGGATTTCGCATCAGCAATCAGCGTGCCCGGATCAACGCACCGGTCCTCTAATAGAGGCGCCAAACCTAAAATCACCGCGGTCGGATAACACCCAGGGTTGGCGACTAAACGGGCCTTGCGAATACGCTCTCTGTACAGTTCAGGAAGTCCATACACCGATTCCGTTAGTAGCTCGGGGCAGAAATGCTCCATCCCATACCAACGCTCCCAAACAAGCTTGTCTTTAATTCTAAAGTCGGCAGCAATATCGATGAGACGCACACCAGCTTCCATGAGTTCCCGCGCGTACTCCATGGCGACGCCGGTGGGTGTTGCCGAAAATACCACGTCACAATCATCCAAGTGAGCAGATGCCGGGTCCACAAAGTCAAGGTCGATGACACCGCGCAGGCTCGGAAAAAAATCCGCCACCGCCGTGCCCGCCTCATTACGCGAGGTAATCACTCCGAGCTTGATACCGGTGTGTTTCGACAGGATGCGTAACAGTTCGATTCCAGTGTAACCGGTACCACCAATAATACCGACGTTAATCATGCCTAAAGCACCACCGAATATAAAATCAAAAGTCCCGAGCCCAAACCCATGTTCAAATTATTTGAAGGTAAGTGTGTGACCGTACACTTTAAACTTCGTGCGCGACAAAATAAAAAGGGGCCCGAAGGCCCCTGCAAGTCACAGACATCGTGTTGTTGTTATCTAACCAGTCAACCTCTCGGCTAATAATTTCCAGTTGCTTAGCTCACTCGATGCAAAAATGCTGTCTCGTTTGCCGCCGCATAAATTCCATAGGCGACGTATATAGCACAGCCTGTATCATTTTCACAACCACAAAAATAATAATCTTTAGCAGAGCAGCGAGCGTATGTTGTGAATACGCAACAACTAGTGTCGAGTTCAATTCGACATCACACCTGCTTCAACCAGGATCAACATCGCGTTCCGGCGTGGCAAACGGGTTTGCACGGCAATCGTTAAACGTATCGTCTACGGCCTGATTCGCGTACCAACAACGCTTACTCGCAAATCGGCAACACCTCAAGCTACGCCGACCTTACCTATCCGGATTAGTCCCACCCGGTTAATACTTGAGCGTTTTGGTTTTGTATTGCTGGCCGTCGATTACCACCGGCAAGGCAGCGTCTCACGGTTAATCATTTCCATTAACGCGGTGCCTGGCTCTTCAATCGTACGTCCGCACATCATCGATTACCTTTCCATCGTTGGGCAACGATCCAGGTTTCAAGAAGGTGGCCTGCCCCCGCAATTTACACACATCGCGGATGCTGCGCGCAATCGCATCGGCCAACTGAGCGGTTCCACCGTTTACTTCGCACTTCAGCATCATAATGTCGTTGGTGCCGTCATTATCGACAACCAGACGGGCTTTTTGGACTTCCGTATGCCGTTTGATAATTTCGTTCACCTGTGAAGGATGAACAAACATGCCCTTTACTTTTGTGGTTTGATCAGCGCGCCCCATCCATCCCTTGATCCTCGTGTTAGTGCGACCACAGGGACTCACTCCCGGAAGCACCGCCGACAGATCACCGGTACCAAATCGGATCAGCGGATAGTCGGGATTGAACGTGGTAACAACAACTTCTCCAACCTCATCTTCCGCCACCGGGTCGCCGGTCCCAGGCCGCACCAGTTCGACAATCACCTCCTCGTCGAGAATTAACCCCTCTTTTGCATCGCTCTCGTAAGCTATGAGGCCGACATCGGCGGTGGCGTAGCATTGCAGGATATTGATGCCATGCTCGTTTATTACCGACCGCAGATTCGACGGCAGCGCTTCGCCACTGACCAGCGCTTTTTTCAGGCTCGACAATTCCAGGCCCATCTCCAATGCTTTTTCGAGAATGATCTTTAAGAAAGAGGGCGTCCCGACGTAACCTGCGGGCCGAAGATCATCAATAGTCTGGGCTTGTAATTCGGTCTGCCCGACCCCGGCCGGAAACACAACACAACCTAAGGCGTGGGCGCCGCTCTCCAACATCGACCCAGCCGGGCTGAAGTGATAAGAAAAGGTGTTATGGACCAGGTCCCCTTCGCGGAACCCAGCAGCGTACAAAGCACGAGCCATACGCCAATAATCTATCCGTTTTCCCTCCGGTTCATATATCGGACCGGGTGACGCAAAGATCTTTCCCAGCTGATTGACCGCGGTCGCCGCGAGACCACCGAACGGTCTATCGTGTTCCTGCAAACCAATGAGGTCCGACTTGCGGATGACCGGAAGCTGCGACAAGGCCGTGGGCTGATTGCACGCCGAGGCATCGACACCGTCCAGAATCTTCGCAAACGTTGAAGCATGAAGTTGCGCGTTGGCGATCTGATCAGGCAACCGCGCAAACAATTCCCGTTCACGCTGATCCGGATCGCGCGTTTCCAGTCGATCGTAATACTGCGTCATACCGAATTGTAAAAGTTAGTGAAAGTCAGAAGCGGCATACCCAATGATCTAGCCCGTTTCTTTGTTAGCGTCATTTCTGCTTCGAAATAGCTCGAGCGCTCACGTTATCACGCCAACCACCGCTTGCGGCGTCGATAATGTTTCACATCGCGAAAGCTTTTACGATTTTCTCCACTCACACCCAAATAAAATTCCTTTACGTCTTCGTTTTCCAGTAACGCTTGGGAGTCGCCATCCATGACCACGCGGCCGTTCTCCAGGATGTAGCCGTAGCGTGAATACTGCAAGGCCATATTGGTGTTCTGTTCGGCCAACAGGAACGTTACTTTTTCCTTTTCATTGAGTTGCTTGACGATCTCAAAGATCTCCTCCACCAGTTGCGGCGCCAAACCCATGGATGGCTCGTCGAGCAGGATCAAACTCGGCCGGGCCATCAGCGCGCGCCCCAGTGCGATCATCTGCTGCTCACCGCCCGACACGTATCCCGCCTGGGTGTCGTGTCGATCCTTGATGCGCGGAAAATAGCCGTAGACCATGTCTAGATCTGCGGCGATCGCCGCGCGGCCGTCACCGCGTGTGTACGCACCGGTGAGCAGGTTTTCTTCCACCGTCAGGTGCTCGAAACAATGCCTGCCTTCCATCACTTGCGTCACGCCGCGTTTTACCAGTTCCGATGGCGTCAATTGATCGACACGGGTGCCGCGGTATTCGATGGAACCCTTGGTGACGTCGCCGCGCTCGGCACCCAGCAGATTCGAGATCGCCTTGAGGGTCGTGGTCTTGCCGGCGCCGTTGGCCCCGAGAAGGGTCACAATGCCCTCCTCGGGGACCTCCAGCGATACCCCGCGCAACACCAATATCACGTGGTCATAGATGACCTCGATGTTATTGACCGTCAGCAGGGCACCGTCTGCCGGCGCTTGATTGGCCGTTGCGTCGTTCATTGCGCCGTCAAGAAGTGACCGTACAGTCGGAACCGTGGGAATCTTTCTCGCTGCGCTTTTTGATGCCTTTCTCCTCGGCGTACTTGGCTGCCGACGTCTCGATCATCGGCCGCACGATGCCCTGGTCGGTGGGGATCCAGTCGGTAATGACATTCCACTTCTTGCCGTCCCACTCTTGGAACTTGACCGCACCGCCGCCTTCGTGATCGAAGCACGACACCTTCACTGGTGACATCAGACCCTCGGCGCCTAGCTCGTTGATCCGCGCCTGAGTAATATTGAGGTTCTCCATGCCCCAACGCATCTGCTCGCCGGTAATCGACTTACCGGTACCAAATTTTTTCTGCGCTGTACGCATCGCTTCGGCAGTAATGATCCCGGCAATCAACCCGCGGTTGTAATAGATCGTACCGACCCGTTGCGGAGAGATGTTGCCCTTGCCGGCGCCGTGCACCTTATCCAGGATCTCCTGAATCACGGGAAAATCAGCCCCCGAGGGATGGAAACCGGCGGCGACATATCCTACCGCGGCCTTGCCCGCGGGAATCACATCTTCTTCCGCGCCGCTCCACCACACGCCGATGATCTTCTTGGCCGGAAAACCAACCCGCTGCGCCTCTTTTAACGCCGTCGGGTTCATCACGCCCCAACCGCGCAGGATAACCCAATCGGGTTTGTACTGACGCGCCATCTGCAGCCAAGTGGCCTTTTGATCGAGCCCCGGATGCGGTACCGGATAGTGCTTCACCTCAAAACCGTACTTCTTGGCCTGCGTGTCCAGCACCGGGATGGTTTCTTTTCCATAACTCGACTCATGATACAAGTTGGCGATCTTCTTGCCCTTGAGCTTATCCATGCCGCCTTCCTTCATGCCGATGTACTTGATCTTGGCGGTATTCTGACTCCAGTAGTTGGTAACAATCGGAAAGATCCAGGGAAACACGCGCCCGTCGCTGGCGTCGGTGCGCCCATAACCCATGGACATCACCGGAATCTTGTCCGCGGTCGCGCGCTCAATCAAGCGATAGGTAATGCCGGTGCTGAGCGGTTGCACGACGGTGGCACCCGTGGGGCCCTTGCTCTTGAGCCGCTCATAACATTCCACGCCGCGGTCGGAGTTGTACGCCGTCTCACACTCCTCGTAGGTTAGCTTGACGCCGCCGATACCGCCATCGCGCAGGTTGAGTAGCGTGTAATAGTCCTCAATGCCGCCGAAAAAGCCCGACCCGCCGGCGGCGTAGGGGCCCGTACGGTAGACGAGCATCGGGAAAAACTGCTCGGCCTCCGCGGCGTGCGTGACCGTGATCGGCGACAATACGCATGCCGAGGCCACGAGTGACAAAAATAATTTTTTAACTCTCATCTTCTTCCTCCATATAAGCTCAGTTACCGCATGGTGCGGTGGTTGTGGGAACAATCATTTTTCGTTGTCGTACCGGGAAGCGTCCCCACAACCTTCCGCTACCGGATGCAACAGCGCCGGCTACGACAACCTGACTGGTCATTCCTAGTGTGGGAACGGCCACAGTCTCAACTTTTCCTTCCCGATCTGCCACAGGCGGGCAAACCCGTGGGGCTCCACGATGAGAAAAAATATAATGGCTCCGCCGAAAATAATCAGCTCCAGATTCGAAAGCGTGTCACTGGACAAGGTCCCTTCACCCAACGTTGCGGCGGTAATATTCAGAACCACCGGCAACAACACAATAAACGCTGCACCGAGAAACGCACCGAGAATGCTGCCCAACCCGCCGATAATCACCATGAACAGAATCTGAAACGAGCGCACCAAGTCGAAGGCCTCGGTGTCGGCGTTACCCACATAGGTGAACACATACAGTGCTCCGGCCACGCCACAATAAAAGGAACTGACCGCAAACGCCAGCAGCTTGGTGCGCAGCGGACTGATACCGATGATCTCCGCGGCGATATCCATATCGCGTATCGCCATCCACGCGCGGCCGGTGGAACTGCGTACGATGTTTTTAGCCAACAGCGCCAACAGTACGATGATCGCCAAAGTCACTAGATACTTGGTTTCGGGAGTCGCCCGGGGACCGGAAATCAGCACATTGATCGGAGCAAGAAAACCAAGTGGGCCGCCATCTTCCGCCCATGACCCTAACAGCGTGCGCGACGGCGCGGACGCGACCCCGGCAGGATCGTAGTTTGTGAACCAACCGACATGGTCGAAGATCCAGGTCAGAAAAAACTGTGCGGCGAGCGTCGCCACCGCGAGATAGAACCCCTTGATCCGAAGACTGGGCAGCCCGAACACAACTCCGACCAAGGCGGCACATACGCCGCCGAGCATAATGTCCACGACCAACGGCAGCTCCGGCACGCGCAGGGCGAAGTTATAACAGGCGTATGCGCCCACCGCCATGAAGCCACCCGTGCCGAGCGAGATCTGGCCCGCATAACCGGTCAACAGGTTCAGCCCCAATGCGGCCAGGCCGAACACCAACAGCTGGGTCAGGATCGGCCCCATGAGATATTGACTGCCGGTGAGTGGCGGGACGACAAAGGCAATGATCATGAACCCCCAGAACACCCAACGATCCTGCAGGATAGGAAAGATCGCCTGATCTGCGGCGTAGCTGGTCTTAAATTGTCCGGCCTCTCTATAAAGCATGTTAATTCACATACAGTGGGTAGCGGATTGTTGTTTCTGTTGACCCATCGCTTTTAAACACACATCGTCAAACTAAACGCGCTCAATGATCTTCTCTCCAAACAGGCCCTGTGGTCGAAACAATAAGAAAACCATCGCCAACATATAAGGGCTCCAACTTTCGGTGCCACCGCCAAGATACGGGATACCCACAAACACTTCGAAGACCTTTTCCGTCGCACCCACGATGAGCCCGCCGACGATGGCGCCGGGCACGGACGTAAACCCGCCGAGGATCAGCACCGGCAACGCCTTGAAGGCCAACAACGCCAGGCTGAATTGCACCCCGAGTTTCGAGCCCCACAGCATCCCGGCGAATAGCGCTACAATGCCCGCCGCCGCCCATACAATGGCCCAAATGTTCTTGAGCGGTATGCCCACCGACATCGCCGCTTGATGATCGTCCGCGACGGCACGCAAAGCACGACCGACCCGGGTGCGATGGAAAAAAATGGCCAGCCCGGCAACAAGCAGTCCCGCGGTAATCGCGGCAAAGATGTCAAAGTAACTGATAAATACGCCGCCAATCTCAAACGGTATGTCCTCGATGCCGATATCCAGCGCGTGCACGTCCGCGTCCCACACCCCCTGGGCCATCCCCTCGATCACGAAGTTCAAACCAATGGTGGCCATGAATAAGATGATCGGCTCCTGATTGACCAGCGGTCGCAACACCACGCTTTCGATCGCCATCGCCAGGATGATCATCAGCACCAGGGTCAGCGCCAGCGAGCGCCAAAAATTGATCTCTCCCGGGAGAAAACTGACTAACGCAACACCTAACAGAATCGCCGCGGCGGCACGGGGCTGCTGCACACCGATGGTCAACACCAAAAAGATAAGCAGCGCAATGAACACCCCCCGCCACATGTTTTGTCCACCATCGAACAGCATCGGCAACAACACGATCACAATAGCAGTGATGGCGATCGCCAACCGGCCGGGGGTAACGAACTTGCTCTTGAACACCGATGGAAAACGGTCCAGCAAAAACAGACCTGCGGCCACCGCCGCGAACCCCAGCGACAACCAAGCGGTCCAATCCCAAAAATCGCCGCTTACCTCCAGCAACAAAACAAACGTCAAGGCGGCAAACAAGACCATCGCTCCCTGAGCAAAGTTGAACACTCCCGAGGCCTTGAAGATAAGAACGAAGCCCAACGCCACCAAGGAGTACATCACCCCCGATAGCAAGCCACCGATCAAGACTTCAAGAAAAAATATCGGATCCCACATGACTACGATTCACTCGAGAGATCATTAACACGCTCGGAATAGCGCGATAGCCCCAAGTAAAACAAGTGGTTAATCACTTGCCTTAAAAATATTATATTGGGTGTACACATGGTTCAGCCCGCGCCGAGATAGGCGCGGATCACCACCGGATCGGTGCGAACTTCGTCCGGGGTGCCCTCGGCAATCTTTTCGCCGTGGTCCAACACCACCACCTGGGTCGAGATATCCATGACCACGCCCATATCGTGCTCAATTAACAGCATGGTGGTGCCCCACTGCTCGTTGACGTCGAGGACGAACCGCGCCATATCCTCCTTTTCCTCCAGGTTCATGCCCGCCATCGGTTCATCCAGCAACAACACCTTCGGCTCCATTGCCAACGCGCGTCCCAACTCTACCCTTTTTTGCAGACCATAGGGCAACCGACCAACCGGGGTTTTTCGAATTGCCTGGATTTCCAGGAAATCGATAATCTCCTCTACGCGCTCACGGTGCTTAATTTCTTCTTTCTTCGCCGGACCCCAATACAATGCATTGAGTAACACGTTGCTCCTCATCTGCAGCAACCGCCCGGTCATGATGTTATCGAGGGTGGTCATGCCCCGGAACAACGCAATGTTCTGAAACGTGCGCGCAAAACCAAGGCTAGCCACCGAGTGGGTCGGCAAGTGGGTGCGGTCTTTACCCTCAAAGAAAATCTGTCCCTGACTCGGCCGGTAAAAGCCGCTGATGACGTTCAGCATGGATGTCTTGCCGGCGCCGTTAGGGCCAATGATGGAAAAGATTTCCCCTCGTTGAACACCGAAGCCGACACCCTGAAGCGCCTTGATACCGCCGAAATTCAAGTAGATGTCATCGACCTGCACATACGCTTCACCAAGTTCCGGTGCCGCTGCCTGACGACGCTTGCGCATCTCCCCCAAGGCAAACAAAGCCTCGTCCCGGTTCTCGTAGAGATTGGCGCGAAATTTTTCGGTCTTGGCCCGCTCGCGGATCGAGTCACGGGTCTCGGCTGCGGCGCCGATACGAACGGTGCCCAAACCGTGGTTAACGTTGGAGTTCTTGCCGCGGCTGGCAAATTGACCCCAAACATCCGGACCAATTACACACTCAATGTAGTTCACCAGGAAATACCAGCGACGGCCGCTGGAGGTCAGCTGGCGGTCCACTTCGTCATAAAACGCATCGATCTGTTCTTTGGTAGAAAATGTCATCTCGGAGAAGTCCACTTCCATGGTCTCCAGCGACTCGTGAAACGTTATGCGATCTTGTATGGACCGTTGGTTCATATTTCAGGTAGCGATGGGATCTCTAATGTTCACACGTCCGTCACTCAGAAATGCTTTACTTCCCGAATCGCCAGATCAGCGCTTATCGTCCCTTTGCGTCCGTCTTCAAACGTGACTTCAGTCTCGATGTAACATTGGTCCTGGTCCGCATACAGGGCATCAATCAATATGTCATATTTCTCCGCCACATGGCTCCGCCGCACCTTCCGGGTCCGTGTCAACTCGCCGTCGTCGGCATCCAACTCCTTGTGCAGGATCAGGAAGCGCTTGATCTGCGAGGCGGCGAGTTTTGAGTCAGAAGCCAGATCCTGATTTACCTTTTCCACGCACTCTTGGACCATGTCATACACTTCCGGCCTCGCCGCCAGTTCCTGATAGCTGGCGTACGGAATATGGCGCCGTTCCGCCCAGTTGCCCACCGCATCGAGATCAATATTGATAAACGCCGCAGTGTGTGCACGTTCGCTACCGAAGGTCACGGCTTCCTTGATCTGGGGAAAGAATTTGAGCTTGTTCTCGAGATACTTCGGGGCAAACATGGAACCATCGTCGAGTTTGCCGACATCTTTAGCGCGGTCAATGATCTTCAAATGTCCGTCATCATCGAAGAACCCGGCATCACCGGTATGCACCCAACCATCTTCAGTCTTGGTGTCGGCGGTTGCTTCGGGGTTTTTGTAATAGCTTTGAAAGACTCCCGGGCTGCGGTATAGCACCTCACCATTGTCGGCGATTTCTATCTCTACTTGCGGCGCCGGCGTGCCCACTGTATCCGGCTTGACCCCGCCATCGGGTTGCATGGTGACGAACACCGCCGCCTCGGTTTGGCCATACAGCTGTTTCACGTTGATGCCGAGCGAGCGATAGAAGTCAAAGATATCCGGGCCAATTGCCTCACCGGCGGTGTACGCCAGTCGCACACGGGACATACCCAACGTGTTCTTGAGCGGTCCGTATACCAAAACTTTTCCCAGCGCATATAACAACCGGTTGGCAACAGAAACTGGTTTACCGTCGAGGATCTTAATGCCGGCGCGGCGCGCCAAATTCATGAAGTAATGGAACATCTTGCGCTTGATAAACGCGGCATCTTCCATGCGGATCATCACCGTAGTGAGCAGATTCTCAAAGATGCGCGGTGGCGCAAAGAAATAAGTCGGGCCGATTTCACGCATGTCGTGCATCACGGTGGCGCCGCTCTCCGGACAACTGACACAAAATCCCGCCGCGTATGACTGGCCATAGGAAAAGATATGGTCTCCAACCCAGGCCATCGGCAAGTAGGCAAGCGATTCATCGGTCACTTGCAATCCATCCCGATCCACCGAGTTCTGCGCAGTAATCAAGACATTATCGTGGGTCAACACCACGCCCTTGGGTGTACCGGTGGTCCCAGAGGTGTAAAGAATGATGGAGACATCCGAACCGCTGCCCTTTTCGATTTCACCGGTATAAAAATCCGGATTTTCTTTATCGAATTTTCTGCCCTGCGCCTGAATATCCTCGAAATCATGCAGGTGAGTACGATCGTAGTGGCGCATACCGCGCGCATCGTCAAAGATAATCTGTGTCAATTCCGGGCAGCGGTCTTTGACTTCGAGAATTTTGTCGACCTGCTCCTGGTCTTCCGCCAGCGCAAAGTGGGCGCCTGCATGATCGAGCACGTACTGCATTTCCTCGGCAACGGCGTCTTGGTAGGCGGGGACCGGGATGCCCCCCAGCGCCTGCGCAGCAGCCATGCCCCAGTAAAGCCGCGGGCGGTTGTCGCCGATGATCGCCAGCTTGTCACCGCGTTTGAAGCCGCGCGCCGCCAAGCCGCACGCCAACATCCGGATTTCCTGTTCAACCTGGCGCCAGGTCCAAGTCTGCCAGATCCCGAAGTTCTTCTCGCGAATAGCGGGCCGATCGCCGAACCGTCTCGCACGATCGAGCAACAGCTTAGGAAAGGTATCTAAGCCCTCGGTAGACATCCTCTGGTGTGACCGTTAAACGGTAAATAATTATATTTTTATCTAGTGATGCACAACGTCATTCAGCGCAACAGAGAAAAGTTTACCACGGCATGTTGCCTATCCCTATATGTACCATGGGATTTCATCGTTGCCTTGCCGCACGCTTGATGAACGGTTGCGGGGATTCTAGGTCAGCTGCGCTTTGATCTTCTCGAAACTTGCTTCGATGTCGGTGATGTCGCCCGGTTTGGGTCCCCAGTTCAGTTTCAACTCATCGTCTGTTTCGCGCGGTAGCACGTGGATATGAAAATGAAACACGGACTGTGCGGCGCCCGGACCGTTGGCCTGAACTAGATTGATGCCGTGGGGGTGCAGCGACTTATTGACCGCCTCGGCAATCCGCTTGGCAGTTTGCACGGTGGCCGCAATCAATGGGTCAGGAACCGCATAGACATCTTCCCAATGCTCCTTCGGGACCGCGAGCACATGACCGGAATTGGCCGGATTGATGTCCATGAAGGCGAGCGTATGATTATCCTCGAATAGCTTGAAACAAGGAATGTCCCCAGCGACGATTTTACAAAAGATACAATCAGGATCCGTACGCATCGTTTTACCTCCCGAGCTGCAACGTAGTCTCTGTGATTCTCAAACTTTATTTTTGTCGTTCGTGCTTCCGGTGACCGTCAAGCATCCCGATTAACGGTGCGGATTTTCCCATCTAACCGGATTGATTGCCGATGTTGCCGCCGGCCCATCCGAAGAAATGACCAAAAAGCCCCGCCCATGGTTGCCACACCGATATACTAAGGAGAGCTGATTGGTATGCGTTTGCCGCTTGGTTCCGTGGACTCCGCCTTGGGTAACGTGATCGTCAGCAAACCGTTCTTGAACGATGCGTTAACCGCGTCTTCGTTGATCTTCACCGGGATCGGTATCGAGCGTCGGAATGCACCTGCCGCACGCTCCATGATGTGGAAGCTGCCTTCCCGCTCGTGCCGGCGCGGGGCCATCGCGCCCCAGATCGTCAGTATATTGTTGTCCAGGACCAGCTGAATATTGCGCTCGTCAACGCCCGGCAATTCCACCATGACCTCGATCTTGTCGACCTCCTCATGCATATCGGCACGCGGATGCAGTGTACCCACATTCCAGTCCGCCGGCGCCCAGGCGCGCGGCGCGGAACTGCGCCAAAAATGATCATTGCTACTCATTGGGGGTCACCGTCAGTCAATTAATCAGTTTTCGTTACCGCTTGCTTTCATTTTTCTTTTTGTCTCTGTCTCAAGGCAGGCTCACGGTGTCGCTGGCATCCACCGGTCCAGTCTCGTCGCTGGTCGCGGTCGCGGTATTCGTCACCTGGCCGGCGGTGATATTCGCCGCCGTGATCGTGTAGCTACCGGTACAAGTCTCCGTTGCACCCGCCGGCAGTGATCCCATTGGATTACCGCTGGGGCAGCTGATGCCGGAAACCAGCGGATCGGTCACACCAACGCCGCACTTCCACCTTGCTGCCGGTAAGATTTCCCGAGTAACTGGTCGCCAATCCGGAGCAAACGAAACGTTCCGGGCCGATAGGCGCCGAAAGATTGTTCTGGAAGATCCCCGCTTGGGTGAAGAAGTTGACGACACATCCGCTGCCGAATGAGCACCGCTCTTCATAACTGAGCACGTTACCCGAGACTCTGACGATGATCGAACAGTTGGAGTCCGTCGAGCTTACAATAGCCGAACCGTCCGCATTGACGAGGACATTGGAGGTGTGGGTGAAATCATTGGCCGCATCACCGACGGTGATCGCGACATTAGAGATCAGTTGCCATTCGCCGGTGTTCGTGGTGGGCCCCTGGGTTCCTAAATTAGCACCGCCGCCACCACTGCTGACGCTGTCGCCCCCGCATGCAACCACCAGCGCCGCCAATATTAAGATCGAAATTGTTTTCATGACTAAAAGTTATTTGTATCGCCGTGTTCTACTGCGCTGACCGGTGACGCAGAAACCGGCGGCATAAACGCATCCCATGTTCCTAACTACGCGTCCAATGAATCACGAATCATACGGCAACGGCCCAGCGCCCGCTAGCCGTTCATCTACCAGCAGTTCCGGAAAGCCAAATCCCGGTAGATTGTTAGTTTAGTACCCCAGAGCAACACTGTTAACAATTTAGCACGTATATCGACATTGTAGACCGATGGATTTCGGGTCAACCCGCAACTCGTGTTTGTACCGCCCCATTTCGCCGCCAACGACCGCACATTGGATAAGCCTTCCAACCATCACCGTTTCGCGCGCCGGCCGACCGCGAGTTTGTACACGGCCGTGGGAAACCGGGCGGGCTTTGTTTATAGTGCCACCCATGCGCGTTGTTGCCTTAACCTGCTCCAACACCGAAATAGTGTGCGCGCTGGGATGCGCCGATTGCCTCGTGGGCGTCGACGATCATTCCGACTTCCCTGCGGACGTCGTCGGCCGCCTGCCCAAGGTGGGCCCCGATTTGGGCATAGACATCGGCAAAGTCGCGGCGCTCAAACCGGACCTGGTGCTCGCATCGTTGACCGTACCTGGCCACGAGCAGATCGTTGCCGCGTTGGAACAATCGGACCTGAACTACTTTGCGCCCGAGCCAGTATCATTGAAAGACGTCTACCGGGATATTCGGGACATCGCCGCGCTGCTAGGGGTGCCCCAACGTGGGCAGAAAATCGTCGACCACATGCGGACACACATCCAAAAATCAGCCGGGAGCGTCCGCCGGCCGGCATTACTGGTGCAATGGTGGCCCAAACCGGTGATCGCACCAGGTAGATTGAGTTGGGTCAATGACCTTCTACAGGCGGCCGGCGCATGCAATCCGCTCGCCGATCGCGCCGTCAAGAGCTCGCCGTTGAGCGACGAAGAGGTGGCGGCGATCAACGCCGACGCCATGATCCTTTCCTGGTGCGGCGTAAAGCCAAATAAATATCGGCCCGATGTGATTTACCGAAGGCAGGCCTGGCAACACTTGGATCTAGTAAAGAACAAACGCGTGTATTGCGTTCCGGAAGCGTATCTCGGTCGCCCGTCCCCAAGATTGCTCGACGGTTATCTATTGCTGCGCAGTATCATCGCCGAACTCCAGCAGCACACATTGCCCGACCGATGACTTTTTTGTACGCCGGAGGAGAAAAGCTCGAGTGCCAAAGGATGGGTCCGGCGCCGGAGCAAGCGCCAACGCTGGTGTGGTTACATGAGGCATTGGGGTGTGCCGCGATGTGGAAGGAATTACCCACCGAACTTTCCTCGCGCACCGGTTGCGGCTCTCTCAACTACAGCCGCCACGGCCATGGCCGGTCACAGTCAACGACAAAGATCCGGGATGTCGGTTACCTGCATCATGAGGCGTGGATCGTATTGCCGGAGGTGCTGCGCAGTGCTGGAGTGCATGACGCAGTGCTCGTCGGTCACAGCGACGGCGCTTCCATCGCCTTGCTCTACGCCAGTCAACGGCCACCAGGCCTGCTGGGCATGGTGCTCGAAGCGCCGCATGTGTTTGTCGAAGACATCACCCTTGAAGGCATTCGTCAAGCCCAAGCGGTGTTCGAAAGTAAAGCCCAACGGGACCGACTGCGACGTTATCACGGCAGCAACACTGAAAGCGTGTTGCGCGCCTGGCACGACACCTGGTTGCGGCAAGATTTTCGCGACTGGAACATTGAAGGTGTCCTCCCCGGTGTCGAATGCCCGACCCTCATCATACAAGGCGAGGACGACGAGTATGGCACCATAAATCAGGTTAACGCGATCGCCGAACGAGTATCGGGACCCGTGCAAACACTGATGCTGTCCGGCTGCGGGCACATTCCCCACGCCTCGCACAAGATCGAGACCGTCAAGGCGATGGTGGGCTTTGTTTCCGAGTTTGCTAAGCCTCCCGGCCGGGATTAGCCCGCATTTCTGACCAGGCGCCCCTCGACTATTCTTCGCAAATAACCTGGAGACTCGTGTGTTGTCAATTCATCAAAGTGACACTGCCCAGCTTTCAGCTGGGTACCGTGAATGGTCGCGGGGTTATCTCGGCCCTGGCTGGTGCTCGCACAGCTGCACGAGTCCTGCGCCAGCATCCGGGATGCTGGTGAGAAATGCGGGCGCTAGCCGGAAATGTAATGCTCTAGCTGTTCAATGACGAACTGCTGCTCGGCGATGATGGATTTGACCAGATCACCTATCGAGATAACGCCAATGACTTGGTCTTGCTCAATAATCGGTAAATGTCTGACGCGTTTATCGGTTATCAACGCCATGCATTCATCGACGGTTTGATTGAGTCGCCCGCACACCACTGGCGAAGTCATGATCTCCGCAACGGTGGTGTCGTGGGAAGCCTTGTCTTTAAGGATCACCTTGCGAGCGTAGTCGCGCTCTGAAATAATTCCGACCAGCTTGCCATTCTCGAGCACCACCAATGCGCCAATCTCTTTTTCCGCCATGTCTTTGATGGCTCGAAATACGGTTTCCTGGGGACCGATCGCCCAGATGTCCGATCCTTTTTCATCCAAAAGTTGCTTGATTGTTTTCATGTTGTGCTCCCTCGTTTCAATACTTACGCAAACAACCGCATAGTGATACGGAAGTCAATATTACATATTCCGGCGATACTGCCCGCCAACCGCAAACAGCGCCTGGGTGATCTGCCCCAGCGAACAGTAGCGCACCGCGTCCATGAGTTCGGTGAACACATTCTCGTTGTTCACTGCCGCCTGTTTTACTCGTTCTAGTGCGCGCGGCGCCTGATCCGCATGGCGCGCGTGAAACTCTTTGAGCCTTTGAATCTGACTGCGTTTTTCCTTTTCCGTAGAGCGCGCCAGCTCAATGGTCACGTCCGCCGGCGGATGCGGATTTTCGAAGGTGTTCACGCCGATAATCGGCAGACTGCCGTCGTGCTTCCGGTGCTCGTAGTGCAGGGACTCGTCCTGAATCTTGCCCCGCTGATAGCCGGTTTCCATGGCGCCCAGCACGCCGCCACGCTCGGATAAACGCTCAAACTCCATTAATACCGCCTCTTCCACCAGGTCGGTGAGCTGCTCCACAATAAACGCGCCCTGGTTGGGGTTTTCGTTCTTCGCCAAACCCCATTCATTGTTGATTATAAGCTGTATGGCCAGTGCCTGTCGTACCGAGTCTTCCGAGGGCGTGGTAATCGCCTCATCGAAGGCATTGGTGTGCAGGCTGTTGCAATTGTCATAAATCGCGATTAATGCTTGCAGCGTGGTGCGAATGTCGTTAAACGCGATTTCCTGAGCATGCAGTGAACGGCCCGATGTCTGCACGTGATATTTCAGCTTCTGACTGCGCTCGTTGGCGCCGTAGCGAAAACGCATGGCGGTGGACCAGATGCGCCGCGCGACTCGGCCCATCACTGAATACTCAGGATCCATGCCATTGGAGAAAAAGAACGACAGGTTGGGGGCGAAATCATCGATATTCATGCCCCGCGCCAGATAGGACTCGACATACGTGAATCCATTGGCCAGCGTAAACGCCAATTGCGAAATCGGATTGGCGCCGGCCTCGGCGATGTGATACCCGGAAATCGAAACCGAGTAGAAGTTGCGTATCTCGTTGTGTACGAAATATTCCTGGATATCGGCCATCATTCGCAGGCTGAACTCGGTGGAAAATATACAAGTATTCTGGCCTTGGTCTTCCTTTAAGATATCGGCCTGCACGGTGCCGCGAACGTTTTCCAGCGCCCACCCCTTTATCTTTGAAATCTCGTCGTCCGTGGGTGGGCGGCCGTTCTCGTGGGATCACACAGGTTGAAACCGCCGTAGAGCACCTTGATGTCATCCAAGGTGGCGATCGATACGCCTGAATTGCCGACCTTGCCGTAGATATCCGGTCGCTCGTCCGGATCCCAGCCGTACAAGGTGACCGAATCAAAGGCAGTAGAAAGGCGCTTGGCCTTGGCATGTTGCGACAACTTCTTGAAACGAAGGTTGGTCCGCGCCGCATCGCCCTCGCCCGCAAACATACGCGTCGGGTCTTCCCCCTCCCGCTTGAAGGCGAACACGCCGGCGGTGTAAGGAAAACTTCCAGGCACGTTCTCCAACAGCAACCACCGCAACAACTCGCCGTGATCCTGATATGTGGGTAATACCACCTTCGGAATCCGGGTTCCTGAAAGGGTGGTATGAGTCAGTTGGGTGCGAATTTCCCGGTCGCGGATTTTCACAACATATTCATCGCCGGCGTAGCTCTGTTGAATCTGCGGCCACATCTGCAGCAGTTTATCAGCGCGCGGATCGAGCTGCTGTCGGCGGGCGGCAATCAACTCATCCAATTCCGAGCCATCCTGACCTGCCTCTTGCAACATCCGTTTGCTTTGTATGAGCTGTTGCCGTTCGCGCGCGATGCGCGCCTGCGTTTCGGCGGTGCTTCGATACTCGCGCACAGTCTCCGCGATCTCCGCAAGGTAGGCCTGCCGAATTGCCGGTATGATGACCGTATGACTGCTGGACACCTTGCTGGGTACATCCGGCAACACACCCTCGGCGATGTCCAGTCCGCCGTAGACAGGCATTTCTTCGATCGGTGTCGAAAACGCCTTTTGGTTGCGCTGCACCTGTTTGCCCACGTCACGCAGTGCATCGGCCCCACCCTTGCGATCGAATTTGTTGATCGCCACGATGTCCGCAAAATCAAGCATGTCGATTTTTTCAAGTTGCGTGGCGGCACCAAACTCTGGTGACATCACATACAACGCCACATCGACAAAGGGCACAATCCCCGCATCTCCCTGCCCGATCCCCGGGGTCTCCACCACCACCAGATCTACATCCGCTAGCTTAACCGCACTGATGATGTCCGCGAGATAACCCGGCACCTCGGACCTCGCCGACCGTGTCGCGAGTGAACGCAAATATATGTTGTCGCTGTCGATGGCGTTCATGCGAATACGGTCGCCCAACAAAGCACCGCCGGTCTTGCGCCGGGTGGGATCTATTGCCAGGATCGCGACTCTCAATTTTTGTTGTTGGTCGAGACGGAATCGCCGTATCACTTCGTCGGTCAATGACGATTTACCGGCGCCGCCGGTCCCGGTGATTCCCAGCACCGGAATCCGCTTTTTGACTTGTCCAACAGCCTCATCAAAGCGTAATCGCTGGGCCTCACTCAGCGTCCCGTTTTCAAGCGCCGTAATCGTGCGTGCCAATGCATACCAATCGCCCCGTGTGAGCGCGTCGATATCAGGCGGCGTCGACTGGCTGGGATCGAAGTCGCATTGCGCCAACATGTCTTCGATCATGCCCTCCAGACCCATGTGCTGCCCGTCCGTTGGCGAGTAGATCTTGGTCACACCATAAGCGTGCAATTCCAAGATCTCCGCAGGGACAATTACACCGCCACCGCCGCCAAATACCCGCACATGGTCGGCACCGTGCTCCCGCAGCGTATCTACCATGTACTTGAAATACTCAATGTGACCGCCCTGGTAGGAACTCACCGCGATCGCTTGCGCGTCTTCATGCAGCGCCGCGGTAACGATGTCGCGTACCGAACGATTGTGACCAAGGTGTATCACTTCAACACCGAAGGCCTGCAGGATACGCCGCATGATGTTAATCGATGCATCGTGGCCGTCGAAAAGGCTGGCCGCGGTCACGAAGCGAATGGGGTGCTTGAGCCGGGCGTGTTTGATGGAAATCAGGGTCTCGGCTGGCGCTGAAGCCATGTGCTCGCCTCCGGTCGTTGTTCTAATGGTAACAACCATTGGTGTTATCGTATGACGATTATAGGTTGACGTTTACGTAAACGTCAAGTACTATCATTGGCACACGCGACCCAAACGACCGCAGACGATGCACGCCGGCGAGCCCACCACCTATACCATCACCGAACTCGCCAAGGAGTTCGATGTCACCACGCGCGCGATTCGTTTCTACGAAGACAAAGGACTGTTGAAGCCGGCGCGCAACGGCTTGACTCGGGTCTACACACCGCGCGACCGGGTGCGTTTGAAACTGGTGCTGCGCGGTAAACGCATCGGCTTCTCGCTTAACGAAGTGCGTGAAATCATGGACATGTACGACTCCGCACCGGGCGAGGTCGGTCAGTTGGATTACATGTTGGATAAACTCGCGCAACGCCGCGCGATGTTACACCGTCAACAACAAGACATTGAATTGACGCTCAAGGAACTGAATGAAATCGAAACCCAGTGCCGGGAACGCCTGGCGACAATGCTCAAACACGCACCCCACTCCCAAGTCTCCTAGCCGCTGACACGAATATTCACCAACCATGAGCACACACTATCCAAACCTCAACTTTGACATCGGTGACACCGCAGAGATGTTACGCGAGTCAGTCTATGACTTCGCCCAAAGCGAAATCGCCCCGCGTGCGGAAACCATCGACCGTGACAACGAGTTCCCCGCCGACCTGTGGCGCAAGATGGGCGATGTCGGCTTGTTGGGAATTACCGTCGAGGAGGACTACGGCGGCGCGGGAATGGGATATCTCGAACATGTCGTGGCGATGGAGGAAATCAGCCGCGCATCGGCGTCGGTGGGCCTGTCCTACGGCGCGCACTCGAATCTGTGCGTGAACCAGATCCAACGCAACGGCAACGCGGACCAGAAACGGCATTACCTGCCTCGCCTTGTCAGCGGCGAACATGTTGGGGCGCTGGCCATGAGCGAACCGGGATCCGGTTCCGATGTGGTCGGCATGCGGCTGCGCGCCGATAAGAAGAGCGACCGCTACGTATTGAACGGCAACAAAATGTGGATCACCAATGGGCCGGACGCCGACGTGTTGATCGTATATGCCAAGACCGACCCCGACGCCGGCGCCAAGGGCATCACCGCGTTTCTCATTGAAAAGGGCTTCGCAGGATTTTCCACCGCGCAGAAGTTGGACAAGCTGGGTATGCGCGGATCGAACACCTGTGAGCTGGTGTTTCAAGATTGTGAAGTGCCCGCAAGCAACGTGCTCGGTGAGCTAAACAACGGCGTCCAGGTGCTCATGAGTGGCCTCGACTACGAACGCGTGGTGCTGTCGGGAGGCCCGCTGGGTATCATGCAGGCGTGCATGGACGTGGTGGTGCCGTATGTGCACGAACGCGAGCAGTTTGATCAACCAATCGGCGAATTTCAGCTCATGCAAGGCAAGCTTGCCGACATGTACACCACTTTGAATGCCTGCCGCGCTTATGTATACGCGGTCGCCAAGGCGTGCGATCGTGATCACACCACGCGCAAAGACGCCGCCGGGGCAATTCTATATTCCGCAGAAAAAGCCACCTGGATGGCCTTGCAGGCGATTCAGGCCCTGGGAGGCAACGGTTACATCAACGATTATCCGACCGGCCGCTTACTGCGCGACGCCAAGCTGTACGAGATCGGCGCCGGTACCAGCGAGATCCGCCGGATGTTGATCGGCCGCGAGTTGTTCAACGAGACGCGCTGAATATTGTCTTAACATTCATACAGAGCAACCATTCATGACCCAGGACCCCATCGTTATTGTCGGCGCCGCCCGCACTCCCATGGGCGGTTTTCAAGGTGATCTTACCGCGTTGTCCGCCCCCCAACTTGGGGCCGCGGCCATCAATGCGGCGCTCGAGCGCGCCGGCACTGCTGCGGAACAGATCCAGGAAGTCCTCATGGGCTGCGTGCTGCCCGCCGGCCTCGGTCAGGCCCCGGCCCGCCAGGCGTCATTGGGCGCCGGCATCCCCGAACAGGCGGGCTGTACCACCATCAACAAGATGTGCGGTTCGGGCATGAAGGCCACGATGCTGGCCCACGACCTGATTACGGCCGGCAATAACGACATCATAGTCGCCGGCGGGATGGAGAGCATGACCAACGCGCCCTACTTGCTGCCCAAGGCGCGCGGCGGCTACCGCATGGGGCACGGCCAAATCGCCGATCATATGTTTCTCGATGGTTTGGAGGACGCCTACGACAAAGGCCGGCTGATGGGAACCTACGCCGAGGACTGCGCCGAGAAATACAACTTTAGCCGCGAAGCCCAGGACGAGTTCGCGATTACCTCACTGACGCGCGCCAAACGGGCGATCGACGACGGCACCTTCGATGGTGAGGTGGTACCCGTTATGATCTCAACTCGAAAGGGCGAACACACCGTCCCCCACGACGAACAACCCCACAAGGCGAACATCGAAAAGATTCCGCAGCTCAAACCGGCGTTCCGCAACAATGGCACCGTGACCCCGGCCAATTCCAGTTCCATCTCCGACGGCGCGGCGGCGCTGGTGCTGACACGCCTGTCTCAAGCAGAAAAACACGGTTGGCAACCGCTCGCCCGAATTCTAGGCCACACCACCCACGCACAAGCGCCGGGTTGGTTTACCACCGCACCGGTGTTCGCGGTCAAGCAACTTTTTAAAAAGCTCGGCTGGTCGCAAAGCGATGCCGACCTGTATGAAATCAATGAAGCATTTGCAGTGGTGACCATGGCCGCGATGCATGATCTCGACCTACCCCACGACAAAGTCAACGTGCACGGCGGGGCCTGTGCCTTGGGCCATCCTATCGGCGCGTCGGGTGCACGGATATTGGTGACTCTTCTGTATGCTTTGGAAAAGTATGACTTGACCCGCGGCATCGCATCGCTGTGCATCGGCGGCGGAGAAGCGACGGCTATGGCCATAGAGAGAATCCGTTAGAAATATTGGGCACTATACGGCATTCCCCCTCCATTATTTTTATTTGAAACTGCTAACCAGAACCCATGGGCCTGTTAAAGACCAGTGTTGATCGTGAGTCCGCCGACTTCATCGCGCATTCGCAAGCGATGAAGTCGTTAGTGACTGACCTACACAAGAAACTGTCGCAGGTCGCCCAAGGCGGCGGCAAACCGGCCAGAAAAAAACATCTGGATCGCGGCAAACTGCTGCCGCGTGATCGGGTGTTGAGATTGATCGACAAGGACTCCGGTTTTTTGGAATTCTCCCAGCTCGCTGCCTATGGCGTGTATAAGGATGATGTACCGGCGGCGGGTATCATCACCGGCATCGGACGGATCCAAGGACAGGAGTGCGTGATTATCGCCAACGACGCCACCGTCAAAGGCGGAACGTATTACCCGCTGACGGTCAAGAAACACTTGCGCGCCCAGGAGATCGCGCAGTCCAATCACCTGCCGTGCGTCTACCTCGTCGACTCAGGCGGCGCATTTCTGCCCAAACAAGACGAGGTGTTCCCCGACCGAGACCACTTCGGGCGCATTTTCTTCAACCAGGCGACGATGTCGGCACTAGGCATCCCGCAGATCGCGGTAGTGATGGGCCAGTGCACCGCCGGCGGCGCCTATGTGCCCGCGATGTCGGATGAGGCGGTCATCGTCAAAGAACAAGGCACCATTTATCTCGCTGGTCCTCCGCTGTTGAAGGCCGCCACCGGTGAGGTGGTGACCGCTGAAGAACTGGGCGGCGCCTTCGTGCATTCCCGCAAGTCCGGAGTCACCGATCATTTCGCAGAAGACGATGCACACGCCCTCGAAATCACCCGTGAATTGATTGGTCACCTGAACCGCGTGAAACGCACCGACATGCCGTTGCGTGACGCGCGTGAACCCAAGTATCCGGCAGATGAACTGTATGGTTTGATACCGACCGATCTGCGCCAACCTTGCGATGCGCGGGAGATCATCGCACGCATCGTCGATAGCAGCGAATTCAATGAGTTCAAGCGTCGCTATGGCACCACGCTGGTGTGCGGATTCGCGCATATTCACGGTTACCCCATCGGCATTCTCGCCAACAACGGTGTGTTGTTCTCGGAATCGGCCCTTAAGGGTACGCACTTTATTCAACTCTGTTGTCAACGCCGTATTCCTCTGCTGTTTCTACAGAACATCAGCGGATTCATGGTCGGCGCACGGTACGAAGCGGAGGGCATCGCCAAGCACGGCGCAAAGATGGTGACTGCGGTATCCTGCGCGCAAGTGCCCAAATTCACCGTAATTATTGGCGGCAGCTTCGGCGCCGGCAACTATGGCATGTGCGGGCGCGCCTATGATCCCCGCTTTATGTGGATGTGGCCCAATGCCCGTATCTCGGTCATGGGCGGCGAGCAGGCCGCGATGGTGCTGGCACAAATCAAACGGGATCAAATCGAGGCAAATAATGGAATCTGGTCAGATCAGGACGAACAAACATTCAAGAACCCAATCCGGGAACAATACGAATCCCAAGGTCATCCTTACTACGCCACCGCCCGACTGTGGGACGACGGCGTCATCGACCCGGCGGAAACACGCAATATATTGGGCCAGGCGTTGTCAGCCGCGTTGAACGCACCGATACCGGAGACCCGATACGGCGTATTTAGAATGTAAAGGAACTCACGCCGTACCAAACGCTATGATTGCGTGATCGGCATCGCTGTTAATGGCGTTGCCACAACACGATCGCGATGCCACCCAAGATAGCGACACTTGCCACCACCAAGCGCAGGGTCAACGGCTCTGACAACAACAGCACGCCCCCGATGGCGGCAATGGCCGGCACCGACAACTGCACATTGGCGGACTTGGTCGGGGTCAGTCCGGGCAAGGCTGCATACCAGATCACGTAACCCACACCCGAAGTGAGGGCACCGGACGACATTGCCAACATTATGCCTACTACATTCATGCTGAGGTCCTGCAGAAAGAACACGCCGACGATGAGCGCCATAGGCACCGCGCCGATAAAGTTACCGGTGGTTGCAGTGATCGGATCGTTGACCCCTTTGCCGCGCAATGAATAGATGCCCCACGCGATGCCGGCAATGCCCATGAGCGCCGCACCGTAGGGGGATGGCGCCCGCAATCCAGGAAATAGCAGGTACACCAGACCGGCAATCGCCACCCCCATGCCGATCCATGCCAATGCATTCGGCCGCTGACCCTGCCACAGGCCGACACCGATCATGGTGAGCTGCACGAGTCCAAACAGGATCAACGCCCCGGTACCGGTTTCCAGGGTGATATAAGCGAACGAGAATGTCACCGCATAAACAAACAGCATCGAAGCGGACTGCCAGTCAATTGACAGCTTTTCCCTCTGGGAGCCGGAGATTTTCCAAATGAGCCACAGGGCCGCGGCACCCGATACGATTCTTATCACCGTGAAGCTGGAGGCGTCGATCAGCGATTGCCCCAACGCCGCGCGACACAACACCGAGTTGGCCGCAAACGCCATCATCGCCAACGATGTGTATACGAGTGTACTCGAGACAGACATTCACGCTATCAATAAAAATCGCAACGTAAAAATCTAAAAATCGGGTCAGAGAGCAATTTTTTCTAATATTAGCGTCAATTGTTCTCTGACCCCCATTTTCTTCTCCTACTCGGGCAGCCCCGCCCTGCGCAAGCCTTCGAGGTAGCGCTTCAAGTCTTCCGGGCGCTTGTAGTTGGCGTCCCGCCGTTCGTCTCCCAGGGTGAGGTCTGGCCGGATCGATAAAGCTTCGGCAATCGCCCAGGCCGCATCCTCGGTGTTACCCATGTGGGCCAAAGCGGCTGCGAAAAGCAGAAGTCCTCGGTCAAACACCGGATTGCGTTCCAGCGCTTCTTCGTATAGTGCCACTGCATTTTCATATTCACCTTTGAGAAAGTTGAGGTGGCCTTCGACAGCCAGGTAGATATACGAATACCGGGGATTCAGGCGTTTCGCCCTTGCTATGGCCTCCAACCCCAGTTCTAATTCCCCCGTGTAAATGGAGACAAAGGCCAGCGCGGTATGGCTGTCGGCGTAATTAGGATAGAGTTCGACCAGCTTTTGAGCGTCGACCATCGCAGCGCCGTGATCGCGTTGTGCCAGGTGCAGGAAGCTGCGGGTCATATAAATCTGTGGGATGTTTTGATTGAGGGCAAATGCCCGGCTGGCATGTTCTATCCCTAACCGAGCGGATTCGTCCCGCCGATCCGTCCAGTTAAAGTTCACCTCAGAGGCGTAGGTCAAGCCGATGTTGGCATGGGCCCGCGCGTAGCTGTCATCCAATGTAGCCGCTTTGTTGAATAATTCCCTGGCGCGGAGATTGTCTTCTTGATTGAAGCGCTGATAAAACTCCAGTCCGCGCAACAACACGTCGTAGGCATCGGGGTTCGCTGTCCGCGGCCCGGCGAGTCGTTTGCGGTCATCGGCCGTCAAGTTGACTGCCAGGGCCGACACAATGCGCTCATTGACATTGTCCTGCAGCGAAAACACGTCGGCCATGGATCCGTCAAACCGCTCAGCCCACACGTGGCCGCCGCTGGTGGCATCGATCAATTGAGCGTTGATCCGTACCTTGTCACCCGCCCGGCGCACACTGCCTTCGATGACATACCGCACACCGAGGTCCTGGGCGACCTGGCGCACATCGGGTGACTGCCCCTTGTAGGCGAAGGTGGAATTACGGGCGATGACAAAAAGTCCGGAGACCTTGGACAGATCGGTAATCAGATCATCGGTCATGCCGTCGGCAAAATACTCCTGCTCCGGATCGCCGCTCAAATTATTAAAGGGCAAGACCGCGATTGATGGCTTCTCTGTCAGCGGACGCACCATCCAGTCGTCCGCTGCCGGCTCGATTTCCGACACCCAGGGCTTGAGCCATGACAACAATACGCCGATAACAACAACTGCCAAGGCGGCACCGACGATTAGTGGTCGGGATTTGGTTTTCTTTACCGATTCAGATGCGACAACAGACTTGGGAAGCTCGGCCCCGACTTGCAGTTGAGTGCGGTAAGCGCGCACCGGTTCGGCAATATTCTTGACCTGTTGCTCACCCAAGAATTCATAGTCCAGGGGCAGCTTGTGGCCGACCGCGGTGCGCACCGAGTCAGAGATGCAGACGCCACCAGGCTCGGCAAGCCCCTCCAGGCGTGCCGCAACATTTACCCCATCACCATAGATATCGTCACCCTCGACAATCACGTCGCCAAGGTTGATCCCGATACGAAATTCGATGCGCTGCGGCGCCGGCTGGTCCTGGTTGCGTTCCTTCATCCCGCGCTGAATGTCGACGGCACAGGCCAGCGCATCCACCACACTGGCGAACTCGACCAGTGCGCCGTCGCCCATGAGCTTGACGATGCGTCCGCGGTGGGCGGCAATCGTGGGATCGATGAACTCGTTGCGGTGCGCCATGAGTTGGGTAAGGGTGCCCGACTCATCCACGCCCATGAGGCGGCTGTAACCGACCACGTCGGCGGCGAGGATGGCGGCAAGACGGCGTTCCATGTTCAGGGCAACCCCGTAGTTTCACACCGCAAGAAAATCGTGGACGAGGCAGACCTCAAGATCTACCCTGGCCCACTAACGTGTCCGCTGCCCAGCCCAACTCTCACTCCGGTAGCCCCGCTTTTCGCAGATCGGTAAGAAATCTTTGCATCAAGACCTCGTCCGCGATTTGATGAGCGTTAGCTAGGTGTAATAGTCGCATATCGGGATTTGTCATCTGAAGTTGGGTGATCTCCCATGCCGCATCTTCGGTCTGCCCAAGCTCAACATAACTCGCGGCCAGGAATAAACGCGGGTAGGTCACAGCTTCGTTACGCTCCAATGCCTGATGCAAATAATTGACTGCCATACCGTATTGGCCTTTTGTATAGTAGGCGCGACCAAGGTTGTAGGGATAATCCCAGGTGTAATAGGGATTCAACTTCATCGCCTTGCCGATTAATTCGATAGCTTCGTCGGCTCGACTGAGCCGGTTGTTAATGAGTGCAAGCAGCCCGTAACCATCCGCGAAATTGGGTACTAGAGTGACTGCGTGCTGGACGGCAGCAAGGGCCTTGTCCCAATCCTTCCTATGCATATAGGTATAACCGAGCGCCCAATGCGTCTGGGGCAGGAACTCGTTCAATTGTATCGCCCTTTGGGCAAGCTCAAGCGCGCGATCAAGAGTTTCTCCCGGTCGGTCCGACCAACCTCTCGCAAAGCTGAACGCGAGCGTCACCGCGTAGGCGCCATACGCCCGACCAAAACCGCTGTCCAACGCGATTGCCCGCCGGTACAGCTCCTGGGCCAACAGGTTGTCTTCTTTGTTACCGGCTCTGAAATGCTGCTGGCCTTGTAGGAATAGATCGTAGGCCTCGAAGTTGCGCGTGGGCCTGGATGTAAGTAGATCTTTCTCGTCACCGCTCAGTTTGATCAATAATGCCGAGACGATCTTCTCAGTGATCTCATCCTGCAGCGCGAAGATGTCCCCTTGCTCCCGGTCGTAGCGTTCGGCCCACAGTTGATACCCGTCTGTGGTTTTGGCGAGCTGGGTGGTAATGCGCAGCCGGTGGCCGGCTCTCCGGATACTGCCTTGCAGCACGTACCTTACACCCAGATCAATACCAACCTGCTGAAGCTTCGCCGCTTTACCCTTGTACGTAAACGAAGAATTACGATCGATTACTTTCAGGCCGGGCACACGAGAGAGATCAGTGATAATGTCTTCACTAATACCGTCACTGAAATATTCCTGCGCCGGGTCACCACTTACATTATTAAAGGGCAACACCGCGATGGATGGTTTCTCCTCTTGCGGTGTCGCAATGACATCGTCCGGCGACCCTTCGAACACCGGAACCCAGGGTTCAAACCATGTCAACAGCACGCCGACAACAACAGCCAACGCGGCACCGGCGATTAGCGGTCGGGCTCTGGATTTCTTCACCGGTTTAGATGCGCCTACAGACTTGGGAAGCTCAGCCCCGGTTTGCAGGCGTGCACGATACGCACGGACCGGTTCGGCGATGTTCTTGACCTGCTGCTCGCCCAAAAACTCATAATCCAGCGGCAGCTTGCTGCCCACCGCGGTGCGCACCGAGTCAGAGATGCAGATGCCGCCGGGCTCGGCAAGCCCTTCCAGGCGCGCCGCGACGTTCACGCCATCGCCATAGATATCCTCACCCTCGACGATCACGTCACCGACGTTGATCCCGATCCTAAATTCGATGCGCTGCTGCGCCGGCTGATCCTGGTTGCGTTCCGCCATGCCGCTCTGAATGGCGACGGCACAGGCCAGTGCATCCACGACACTCGCGAACTCCACCAGCGCGCCGTCGCCCATGAGCTTGACAATGCGCCCCCGGTGGGCGGCGATGGTGGGATCGATGAACTCGTTGCGGTGCGCCATCAGCCGCAACAGGGTACCCGCCTCGTCCGCGCCCATAAGACGGCTGTAACCAACCACGTCGGCGGCAAGGATCGCGGCGAGATGGCGTTCCATAATCAGTGCAACCCTTGAGTTTCACACCGCGATAACATTGCAGCCCAGCGCAGCTTCGAGATACGCCTTGGTCCACTCACAACTCCGCTGTTCAGTCCAACAGTCATTCCGGCAGACCGGCTTTGCGTAGTCCTGCTATGTAGTATTCGAGATCGGCAGGATTCTTGTACGGGACACGTTTCTCTTCTTCTGTCAGCGTGAAATCAGGACGTAAGGAGAGAATCTCGGCCGCTTGCCACTGCGCATCCTCGATGAGCCCCAAGTTACCGTATATAGACGCGAGGGTCAGGTGCGCACCAGGAAAATGAGCATTCTTCTCAATGACCTTTTCGAACGCCGCAATCGCTTCGTCGTGTTTCCGCATCAGCATGTGCGCGTGGCCTGATATCCACGTGTAGAAGAACGCGTAACGAGGGTTCAAGGTCATGGCCTTGCTCATTGCGTCAAGGCTGTCTTGGGGCCGGCCGGCGTAGAGAAGCGACTGGGCGAGCTGCGCATAGCCATCTGCATAATTGGGGTGCAGCTCCACCGCCTTTCGCGCTGCATCAATCGCCTTGTCGTGCTGTTTACTGGACATGTAAAGCGTAGCCAGCGCAAAGTGACCCTGACGCAGCGTTGGATCCAACTGCAGGGCTTTGTCCGCAAATTCGAAGGCGTCTACGAATATATCCTGCGACGGTTCCCTCCAGCCGAACAGCACGTCCATGCTGTAGGTAAAGGCGACGTCAGCATAAGCACGCGCAAAATCAGGATCGTGGGAGATGGCGCGTTTGAACAGATCACGCGCCTCGGCGTTCGTGTCCCGCGTAAACCGACGTAACTGTTCCAAGCCTCGCAGCAGCAGGTCATAGGCCTCCGGATGGACCTGCGTCGCTTGGCTGAATCGCTGTTTCTCGTCCGAGGTCAGCTTTACCGCAAGCACCGAGACGATTTTCCGGCTGACCTCATCCTGCAGCGAAAAGACGTCGGTCAACTTGCGATCAAACCGCTCAGCCCAAATATGTCCGCCGGTAGTCGCGTCGATGAGCTGGGCATTGATCCGTACCATATCACCGGCGCGGCGCACACTGCCCTCCAAAACGTATTTCACCCCCAGGTCTCGGGACACCTCGCGCACATCCGGCGCGGCCCCCTTGTAAGCAAAAGTCGAATTGCGCGCGATGACGAAAAGACCGGAAACCTTCGACAGGTCGGTAATCAGATCGTCGGTCATCCCGTCGGCAAAATACTCTTGCTCGACATCGCCGCTCATGTTCGTGAATGGTAGCACCGCAATGGAGGGCTTGTCCGTTAGCGGCGCGACAACATCCTCACGCAAACGAGCTCGCAACAAAAGATCTCTGTACCAAGCGTTCCGTTCGGCAGTCGGAAACGGATAACTCTTTTGATACTTAGTTACCGTGTACTTAGGATTCACGCGCAACGCATCGTCGATCGCGGCTTTTGCTTCTTCCATGCGACCCAAGTCGACCAAGACGGCGGCGAGCCTGACACGGAGCGGTACATTTTGTGTACCGGTATTGATTCCCTTTTTGTACGTCTCTACAGCTTTCTCTTTGCGCCCGACCAGGTGGAGCGCCAACCCATACCCGAACTCGATCCACCACGGATGTTTCGGACTAAGGCGGATAGCCCGCTCGAATAACTCAATCGCTTCGTGCTCCTGATTGACTTCGCTGAGGCGGATTGCGAATCCACCTACTGCAGCGAAAGAGTTCGGCGCCAACTCTATCGCCTTCCGCCGGAGCTCTATACCTCTTGCGGTCTGGTTATCCAAGAACATCAAGTTGGCGAGCGCCATGTAGCCTATCGGCTCATTCGGTTGAAGTTCTATTGCCTGCTCTGCCGCCTCGATGCCCAGGCGGACGGATTCTTTCCGCGAGTTGGTCCACCTCCGCTTCGCTTCATACCAATGCGTGAACGCGATACCGGCAAGCGGAAACGCCCAGTCTGGGTCCGCTTCATGGGCGGCCCCGTAGAGTTCGCGGGCCCGAATTTGACTCTCGCGAGTGAACTTGATGTATTCGCCATACGCTTCGATCCGTAGCAGCCACGCTTCGAGATCGTCGGTGCCCCGAGCTGCCATGCGGGCGTGCTCACCTTCCGTTAACTCGACCTGCAGCTCCGTGAACACGCGCTTTGTAATCTCATCCTGTACCGCGAATACATCACCCACCGGCCGGTCGAATCGGTCCGTCCAAAGGTGACGTCCGTTTATGGTGTCTACCAACTTAGTGGTGATACGTAGGTGGTCCCCGAATTTCTGCACACTCCCATCCAGCACGAACTGAATCCCCAAGTCCTCGGCTACTTGTTTTACACTGATCGGTTTTCCTTGGTACGTGTCGGCTGAATTCCTGGCAATAACAAACAATCCTGGTGCCTTGGACAACGCAGAAGTGATGTTTTCCGTCAAGCCGCCGGCGAAGAAATCCAACTGCTGTTCAGCGGAAACATTGCGAAAAGGCAACACCACAATAGAAGGCTTGTCGGGCAGCGGGTACGCTAGGCGTTCGACAGATGCCGGCTCGAACTCTGGCGTCCAGGATTGGAACCAGACCAGCAGGCCACCGCCAACGAGTACCGCGAGTAGCACGGCACTGACGGTCAGACGCACTCTAGACCGTTTCTGCAGCTTGCCGAGTCCGGGAGGCTCCGGCAATGTGGCCCCCGATTGCAGTCGTACGTGGTAGGCGCGTACCGGGTCGGAAATATTCTTAACCTGCTGCTCACCCAGGGCTTCATAGTCCATGGGCAGTTTCTTACCGAGAGCGGATTTCACCGACTCGGAGATGCAGATACCTCCCGGTTCCGCCAGACCCTCCAGACGTGCCGCGACGTTGACCCCGTCCCCGTGTATATCATCGCCATCGACGATGACCTCGCCCAAATTCACGCCGATACGAAACTGGATTTTGCGCTGGTCTAGAAGATCGCGATTTCGTTCGGCGAGGTCTCGTTGAACGTCCGCGGCGCTGGCCAGGGCATCGGTGACCGTCGGGAACTGAGCCAACACCGCGTCGCCGGCATATTTCACCACGGTGCCGCCGTAGGTGCTGATGGATTCGGAGATGGCCTCGAAGTGAGACTTCAGTTGCCGATGGGTACCTTCCTCATCTTCACCGGTTAAGCGGCTGTAGCCAACGACATCCGCATAGAAAATCGCAGCCAGCTTTCTCGGCAGGCGATCCTCACTCATCAGGAAGTATCCACCAACACTAAGAGTATGAACACGATAATAACACAGCAGAGGACTATGGATTTACTTAGGACGAATGAATATCTTTTGCGTAGCGAGTATGAGGTTTCGCTTGGGAAACTTGTGCAACAACATGTTGTTGCGTGACGCTATCGAAGAACTGGGACCAGCGAAAGTAACTCATCGATCACACTAGCATACTAACCAAAGCAAGTGCATGCACGATGTTACACCTGAGAAAGCCTCCTCGGTACTTGGACCGACAGTTTTCGGGCTGGCATACTGACGGGGTCATACGAGCCTGTGTCGCGAAACCTTATCTTAGCGATATACCGTGGCCTCTGGTTAGGGGCGATGGAGTTCGTGGGAGACACTGCATGCAATGTCCGCGATGCCAGCACGAGAATCCAACTAGCCAGAAATTCTGTGGCGAGTGCGGAACGCGTTTAACGATCGGTTGCACGTCGTGTGGTACTGCAAATCCGCCCGATCAGAAGTTTTGCGGTGAATGCGGCGAACCGCTGAGCCAAACCGCGGCAGCAGCGAAGACTGCCTCGCCGGATACGTACACGCCGCAACATCTTGCCGACAGGATCCTAACTTCGCAGAGCGCACTGGAAGGTGAACGCAAACAGGTCACGGTTCTGTTCGCGGACATCAAGGGATCACTGGAACTGATAGAAAGCACCGATCCCGAGCAGGCTCACCTGCTCCTCGATTCTGCGCTGCGCGCGATGATGGACGCGGTCCACCGTTATGAAGGCACCGTCAACAAGGTCCTCGGCGACGGAATCATGGCGCTGTTTGGGGCGCCGCTAGCCCTCGAGGACCACGCGGCGCGCGCGTGTTACGCGGCACTGGCAATGCAGGAAGCCGTCCGGCATGCAGCCGAACAATCACGGGCTCAGTTCGGGGTGGAACCGCAAATCCGCATCGGCCTGAACTCCGGCGAGGTCGTGGTGCGCGCGATCGGGAATGATCTGTCTATGGATTATGACGCGATCGGTCTGACCACTCACTTGGCAGGACGAATGGAACAGATTGCGGTGCCGGGCACGATCCGCTTGACCCAGAATACCCTGCACTTGGCCGAAGGATTCATCCGCGTCGATCCACTCGGGCCTGTTCCCGTCAAAGGACTGAATGAACCAATTGAAATCTATGAACTCACTGGCGCCTCATGGATGAGTTCCCGATTTCAGGCTGCCATCGCCCGTGGCTTGAGCCGCTTTGTTGGCCGCGACACGGAACTCGCAGCGCTTGGTCGTGCTCTCGGCCGCACCAGGCAAGGGCACGGCGAAGTGTTCGGCGTCGTGGGTGATCCGGGTGTGGGTAAGTCGCGGCTGTTTTATGAATTCACTCACTCTCATCGCACCTCGGAGATGTTGATCTTGGAGAGTCGCTCGGTCTCTTATGGCAAGGCAACGGCCTATGCACCCACAATCGAGCTGTTCAAGGCCTATTTCGGCATCGAGGACCGGGACGATACGCGGCGGGTTCGCGAGAAGGTAGCCGGCAAGTTACTGACCTTGGATGAAAATCTGACACCTGCGCTCCCCGCCCTGCTCGCGCTACTCGAGGTACCGGTCAAGGAACCGGAGTGGGAGACATTGGAACCTTCCCTGCGTCGCCGTCGCATGCTGGAGGCAATGAAAACGGTGCTGATCAGAGAGAGCCAGGTACAGCCACTGGTTATCGTGTTCGAAGATTTACACTGGATCGATGGCGAAACCCAGGCGTTCCTCAACAGTCTGGTCGATAGTCTGCCCAGCGCACCGATATTGCTCCTGGTGAACTATCGCCCAGAATATCATCACGAGTGGGGTAGTAAGACCTATTACGTCCAGCAGCGTATAGACCCGCTGCCACCGGAACGCGCAACCGAATTATTAGACGCACTTTTGGGCGACGACGCCGAGCTGGCATCGCTTAAACGCATGCTCATCGCGCGCACGGAAGGGAATCCGTTCTTCGTTGAGGAAAGCGTGCGCACCCTGGTTGAGAGCGGCACACTTACGGGCATCCCCGGCGCCTACAGCGCAGCACAAGAAGTAGATTCGATCAAAATCCCGGCGACGGTCCAAGATGTCTTGGTGGCACGCATCGACCATCTCGTGGCCGAGGATAAACAACTGCTTCAGACGGCCTCGGTGGTCGGTAAGGACGTACCCTTCGACTTGTTGAATGCGATAACGGAACTATCCGAGGATGCATTGCGAGACAGCCTGAGACGATTGCAGACCGCCGAGTTCCTGTATGAGATGCGTCTGTTCCCCGATCTTGAGTACACCTTCAAGCACGCCCTTACCCACGAGCTCGCCTACCACAGTCTGCTTGGCGAGCGGCGGCGGGTACTCCACCGGCATATCGTGACCGCCATCGAGCAACTCTATTCGGACCGCTTGTCAGAACACGTCGAGCGCTTGGCACACCACGCCATCCGCGGTGAATGGTGGGAAAAGGCGTTGGGCTTCCTTAGACAATCCGGCACCAAAGCGGCTTCGCGAAGCGCTTACAGCGACGCGGCCACCAGTCTCGAGGAGGCGTTGGTTGCACTCCAACATTTACCGGAAAGCGACGAAACACGTCAACAAGGAATCGACCTTAGATTTGAGCTTAGAAGCTCTTTCCAGGCCCTCGGAAATCACGAGCGCGCCTTCGAACATCTTAAAACCGCGGAGAAACTGGCTTCTGTATTGGGTGATCAAGACCGACTGGGATGGGCCTCCGCCTATGTAAGCCAATATCTCTGGCGCATGGGTCATCCCGAACAGGCTGAGGCAGCTGGTCAACGCGCTTTGACCATAGCTTCAAAGCTCAACGACTTCGCGCTTGAAGTGGTGACGAATTTCTTCTTGGCACAGGGCTGTTTCACTGCCGGGGAATACCAATGTGCGATTCGCCACTGCCAACAAAGTCTGGCGAATCTGCGTGGTCAACAGGCTTACGAACGACTTGGGCTTACCGGTTTGCCGTCTGTGCTGGCACGCATCTGGTTATGTTGGTCCCGCGCTGAGCAGGGCGAGTTCCGCGAGGCGATGGTGCACGCCGGGGAGGCACTTTCGATCGCCGAGACCGCCAACCATCCGTATAGCGAGGCTGCCGCATGTCTCGGGGTTGGCCAAGCCCTGGTCATCCAAGGCGCTCTCGATCAAGCGATCCCCATGCTCGAGCGCACAGTCACTCTCTGTAAGACCTGGGATCTCGGCGTTATTTTACCGACCACCGCGGTGGTGTTGGGCTTGGCCTATGCGTTGAGTGGGCGAATCGCGGAGGCCTCAACCATCCTAGAGAAGGACGAGGTTCCGATCTCCCCCGACGCGATTTTTATCTTCGAAACATCGACAGCGAGGAACGCCGTTGGCACCGTTTATCTTATGGCCGGGAGACTTGACGAGGCCCTCTCGATCACTTCACGTACCGCCAAGCTTGCCGCTGATCGCGGGTGCCGCGGCATACAGGCAAGGACCCTGCACCTGCTCGGTGACATAAGCTTGTGCCGAGATCTCCAACAGGCGGATCGAGCCGAGGACTATTATCGCCGAGCGCTTACCCTGGCCGATGAGCTTGGCATGCGGCCTCTTGTCGCCCATTGTCACCGCGGGCTTGGCCAACTCTACGAGCGCAACGGTGAACTGCAAAGAGCCGAGGAGCATATTGCTACGGCCGCGAAGATGTACCAGGCGATGGATATGGGCTTCTGGGTGGACCCGGCAAAAGGTACAGTACAGACGTTGAAGAGATTGGCTGATTGAACCCGGCTGGTATCCTATCTGCGATCCAAAATGAAGCTCTAGAGCAAGTATGACTACCAAAATTACGTGGCTATCGACGTATCTGATCGTCTGTATGACAGCAATAACATCTGTGTCGGTGGCGGCGGATGAACTTGATCCGGTCAATCCCGCGAGAGGTGTGCGCACCTGGAGATGGTCTGGGGACGGCGTGAGCCTGCGGCTAACCCAGCTCCTGCCGGACCAGGTGCGTGGTTTTTACCAAGCCCGCGGTTTTGGCGCCGCGGAGACAGAATTCATCGCCGGTGCGTGCGTGTTTCAGACGGTAATGAAAAATAAAACCTCGAACAATCCGGTTGCAATCAATCTTGCCGAGTGGTGGATAGAAACCGCTGGTCACAAGAAACAACTCAAACTTGAGCACCAATGGCAACAACAATGGGAGCGCCTCGATGTGCCGCAAACTGCCCGTCTCGCCTTTCGGTGGGCGCTGTTTCCAACGGTGCAGTCTTTCGCGAAGGGCGATTGGAACATGGGGATGACAATGTTCGCTCTGCCGCCTTCCACGGTGTTCGACTTGCACGCCAACTGGCGCGCGGGCGATCAAAGCCACGAGGCTGTGATGCGCAATGTAGAATGTGTGCCGGGGCGCGTGGAGGACCGTTCATGACCTGCCCACGCCGGATAACGTGGCGTTGTGTTGCAGCCATCTTTTTCTTTCTAGCTAGCAACACCTGGAGCGACGAATCACCGCAAACCCTCGTGCCGGTACCTAACCGGCCCGCGGCACCAGATTTTAATCTGCCGGACGTCGACGGCGAGCAGCATCGCTTATCGAACTACCGGGGTAAGGTCGTCGCCATCAACTTCTGGGCAACCTGGTGCCCCCCGTGTCTGCGTGAGATGCCATCCATGCAGCGTTTGTGGGAGAAATTGAAAGAGAAAGACTTTGTTATTCTCGCCATTGATGTTGGCGAGGATGACGAAACCGTGTTTCGCTTCACCGTTGCGCTGGACACGCCCCTTGAGTTTCCATTACTTCTCGACCTGGAAGGCAAGATCGTCGCGCAGTGGCCAGTGCTCGGCCTACCGACGACCTTCATTATCGATAAGCAAGGCCGCGTCGCGTACCGTGCCGTCGGTGGACGCGAGTGGGATCACGCGGATTTTTCCAGTGTCATCAGCGCGATGATTAACGAGTAAAAAGGTGAACGAAGAATCCGACTCGCTGTGGGTCGTGCCGAGCATAGCGAGGCATTTCACTGACTTTGTCATTCCGAGTACAACGAGGAATCTCACCCTCCTGGATGCTGGTAACTATCTGTAACACGGCAAGATCCTTCGGCGCTGCGCGCCTCAGGATCAAAATTATAGAGGCCTGCCCTGAGCGGAATCGAAACGTCCACAACGTGAAAGCCTATCACGGGTGAAACAGCAGACGTCGCCTACGCTTTGTAACGTCTCCTCATTTCTTGCCGTCGGGTTTTTCAACCAAGAATTGATAGCGATTGAGGCTGAAAAAATATTCGCCCCGTTCCCCCAGTTGGCGAAGATCGTCCGCCCACGCCTTGGCTTCCGCTTTGCTGGTATCAGACCATCTGCTCACGAAAGAAACCACCAAGGTAATCCATCCGTAACTGTAGGTGTCGGGATCATAGTCCGGGTTGTAAATCGGTATCACTTCGGTTTGTGTTAGCGTAAAACCTGCCTGCCGCAACTTGGGGATGACGGTTCTTGGCAGCACTGGGTCGACCAGGTGTTGGTCCCACGCGGCGAGTATACGGCTGGAGCGATCGGCATCAGACGTGTGCAGTACCAAAGACTCCCAATCGGTATCGAGAATCAGCGCGCGTCCCCCGGCGCGCAACACCCGGTATAGCTCTGCCAACGCAGACTCGATGTCCGCGATGTACTCGTAGACCTGGGTGACCACCGCGGCATCGAACTCGCCGTCTTCGAACGGCAGGTGCGTCGCGTTTACCTGGCGGAATTCGACCCAGGGTTGAGCGGCGCATCGGTTTTGCGCCATCGCTAACATACTCTCGCTGATGTCAATGCCCATCACGCGGCCGCTTGGCCCCACAGTATGGGCAATGTCCAATGCCAGAAAACCAGGACCGGATCCAATATCCAGGATCCGTTCCCCGACGCGCGGCACCAAGGTTTGGATCACCTGTTGTCGCTGGGCGATAACATCAGAGGTGGCATACAGTGCCTCAACGCGTTTCGCGGTTTTGTCGTCGAAATGCTGTCTGTCACTCACGGAAATTGGCGAACGCAGTGAGTTTACGTTTTCCCTTCAAGGGGTACGGCGGAAACCTGGGACGAGAGTTCGTCAAGTAACGCTTTCGCGTCGAGCAGATCGGGGGTATCCAGACCTTCGGTGAACCAGTCGTAGATGGGGGCGATCAGGTCATGGGCTTGATCGGCTTTTCCGTCTTCGTACCATCGGCGTCCGAGAAGGGTTGCCGCGCGCAGCTCGAACAGCTTTGCGTTCTGGCGGCGCGCGACGTCGATGGCGCGTTGGAAGCTCGCCGCACTGTCGTTTGTTGTGTCACCACGCTGTTGATTGATCTCTCCCCGGAAGCGATGTACCTCTGCCTCCCACCAGCATTCGTCGGTCACCGCAATAACCTGCACCGCTTCGTCGAGACACCCAATCGCTGCATCGAACCGACCCAGCGTCGCGAGCGCCTGCGCCTCAAAGCGCAGGGTCATAGGCCTCATCCATGAGTGGTTCAGTTGCTCGGCCTCGGTCCGTCCCCGATGGATTTCCGCCAGCCCAGCCTCGGGCTCATCGAGCGCGGCCAACGCGCTGCCGAGGAGATAGCGCCCAAACACCACCCACAACGCCATGGATCGGGACAGTGAATCGTCAATGAGTACCCGCGCCACGTCCTGGGCGGTTTCGAATTCATTCTTCACCAGGCTGGTAAATGCGGAGTACAACGCATCGTACGCGGAGGTGTTGGCATGTTGCAGTTCGCGCGCCAGTTCCGATGCCCTGCTCGCCGCTGCATGTGAAGCGTCCCGGAATCCCAAGAACAACAGCGCCATTGAAAGGTGCCAGTAGGTAGCGACCCCTTGATCATGACCATACTGGTGACCCGAATCCCGGTCCCTACCCGTATCATAGAGCGCTGCCGCGCGCTCGGCGTGTTCGCGGGCCGTATCAAACCGGCCCATGATATTCTGGGTCACCGCCATCACCCGATGTGAGACCAGCGTCGACACTGGGTCGCCCTGCTGCGCCGACCGGTTGAGCATCTCCTCGGCGACGTCAAGACTGCGCTTCAACTTCGCTTGGTTGATATAACACATGGACAATCCATGAAGCACAGCAAACTGACGTGGGTCCTCGCCGACCTCGTCGAGCAGCTCTCGCCCGCGCACATAAGCTTTCTCAGTCTCTACCGAAGAGTAACCCGATACCGCGATGCTTGCCGAACCAAGACTGATCTGCATATCGAGTTCCAGGCTGCTGATCTCGCCAGTGGATGGCAAATCACGCAGCACTTCCAATCCATTAGTGAGATGAGCGATGGCTTCGTGGTTCGCCGAACGGGCTACCGCCCGTTGTCCCGCCCGTAGCCAGTAAGGCGCAGATTGCTCAGCCAATCCAGCCCGAGTGTAGTGATGCGCCAGCACCTCGGGTTCATTGTCCACCCGCTCGCGGAATCGGGTTTGCAGGGCTTGTGCGATCTGCGCGTGGATTTGCTGGCGGCGGGAACGTAGCAGCGTTTCGTAAGCCGTGTCTTGTATCAGCGCATGTTTGAATACGTAGCTTGCGTCGGGAGGCACACCGCGCCGAAATACGATTTCTGATTCGCTCAGCCGGGTCAGCGCACGTTCCAGGTCGTCGCCCTTAAGTGGCGACACCGCTTCCAGTAGCGTGTGGGGAAACTCCCGTCCGATGGCCGCGCCGATTTGGCTGATCTCCTTCACCTCTTCGAGCCGGTCCAGGCGCGCCATGAGCGAGTCCTGTAGTGTCGAGGGAATTGTCAATTGCCCCAACGGCCCGGAGAGCACGTAGCGGTCGTCTTTCTTGGTTAGAAATCCCGACTCCAGCACCGTCTTCGTCAGCTCCTCTACGAATAGCGGCACCCCATCCGTTTTGGCGATGATTTGCTCCGCCACTTCCTGCGGCAGGGCGCGACCACCGGTCAAACTGTCGATGAGCTCAAAGCATGCGTTCCGCCCCAGACGGTTCAACGCCAGCACCGTACAATGCGCGTGTCTTATCCACGGCGGCTCGAACTCGGGACGACGCGTGATCACCGCCAGTCCCCGCAGCCCGGCTATGCGGTCCACGAGCAGGTCCATCTCCTCGCGCGTGGTCGGATCAATCCAATGCGCGTCTTCGAACACGAACAGCACCGGGTGCTGGGCCGCCAATCCCTCAAACAGTCCGACCAACGCTTCGAGGGTCTTCTGCTTCTGCTCTTGGGGGGTGAGGTTGAGCGTCGGGTAACGCGCGCCGGTCGGTATCGACAAAAGCGATGCTATGAACGCGTATCCTTCGCGAGTGGCCGATGACTGCGCCAATAACGCTTCGAGCTTGTCGAGCTTTTCATCCGGCGTGTCATCCACAGTCAAACCTGCTGCAAACTCCAGCTGTTGAATAGCCGGATGAAGGGGACTATTGACGTGGTGCGGAGAGCACTGGTACTGGATACGGGTATGGTCCTCATCTCGTAAGCGATCACGCAGCGTTGCCGTGATCCGTGACTTACCGATGCCTGCCTCGCCCGACAGCAGTACGACCTGGCCCTCACCTGCCTTCGCCTGACGCCACCGCCCCAGCAGTAATTCCACCTCCTGCTCGCGACCGACGAATTTCGTGAGCCGGCCGGTGTGCGTCGCCCCGAAGCGGCTTTCGACCACCTGCTCCCCGGTAACCCGCCATGCATGGGTCCGCTCTGAGATCCCTTTTAGCGTTTGCAGGCCAAGATCCTCATAGACGAACTGCTCGCCCAACAGCTCCCGGGTGTTCGCGCTAATCACCACCGAGTTGGGAGTGGCCAATCCCTGCAAGCGAGCCGCAAGATTGGGCGTCTCGCCGACCACTGCCTGCTCTTGTGATGCGCCTTCACCGACGATGTCCCCCACCACGACCAATCCGGTGGCAATTCCGATCCGGATCTCGAGCGCTGATCCATGACCCGCGTCCAGAGTCTTGACGGAATCGACGATACCCAGCGCAGACCGCACCGCACGTTCCGCGTCATCCTCGTGGGCACGGGGAAAACCAAAGTAGACCAGGATGCCGTCACCCAAGTATTTGGCAATGTATCCGCCAAACCGCGAGATCACACCCGCGCACACGTCCTGATAACCGCGAATAACGTCCCGAAATTCTTCCGGGTCGAGCCGCTCAGCGAGTGTTGTGGATCCAACGAGATCACAGAACATGACCGTCAAATGCCGGCGCTCGGCCTCGCTCGTTGGTGTGACCGGTGTAGCGCCCGGCGCCACGGTGGGTTCGGGAGTCGCGTCCTCGGGTGCGCCGTTCTCCCGCAGTGCAGCGATCGCCTTGAGCAGCTTCTTGCGATGGCCGAGCGAGATCCCGAGTTCTTTTAGATCCTGATCGGTGAGTTCGGGCACAACCTCCTCATCGATATCGTTCTCGCTGAACACCGCGGTGTATATGCCGAGGCCGAGTTGATCGAGCCAGTGTGCTACATCGCGCATAGTTCTTTTCTCAGAACCAACCGTAACTGCCGGCGTGCCACGTGAATTACAAGAAGAAACACGACGGCTTCGGCATCGGTTTGTATGAGAAGCAGAATACCCCTCTCTTGAACAGTGGGCAATCGGTGACGAATCAAACTTGGTGTACGAATCGGGATTCTATCGAACCATTACGCCACGAAGACCCACATTGAGGCAAGATGATTGTTTTGTTGCGACGAACAAAATCACGAATCGTCCCCGACTTCGTGTCGTCGAACGCGGGGACTTCGACCCTGTCCCGCTTGCCGCGGTTCTACGGCGTGCGCTTGTGAAGTGCGACAGGACGGCCGCGGCCGCGCATCCTGAGGTTGAGCAATTCCACTACCACCGAGAACGCCATGGCGAAATAGATATAACCCTTAGGGATGTGCAGATCGATTCCCTCTCCGACCAGCGCCACCCCGATCAATACCAGGAAACTCAACGCCAGCATCTTGATGGTTGGATGGTCGTCGACGAACTGCCCGATGGCGCGGGCAGAGAACATCATCACGATCACCGCGACCACCACCGCGATGATCATCACCTCGACATCTTCGGCCATGCCCACGGCGGTGATCACCGAGTCCAGAGAAAAAACAATGTCGATGATGCCGATCTGAATTATTACCGCGGTAAAACCCGCACCCGCACCCCCACTCGCCTCTTTGTGCGCCTCACGGCCCTCAACGGCGGTATGGATCTCCAGGGTCGCCTTGGCGATGAGAAAAAGTCCCCCGCAGATGAGAATCAGGTCGCGTCCCGAGACATCGACGTCCAGAACCGTGAACAAGGTGCTTTGCAGTTTCATGATCCAGGTGATCAACAACAACAACAGTATGCGCGTGGCCATCGCGAAGCTCAGCCCCATAATGCGCGCGGACTGTCGTTGAGATTCGGGCAACCGGCCGACGAGTATGGAGATGAAAATGATGTTGTCGATACCAAGCACGATTTCCAGCACCGTGAGTGTGGCCAGCGCTACCCAGGCTTCAGGCGATGCGATCCATTCCATATGCGTACCTACCTACTATTAATAAAAGGGATTAACGAATACGCGATGGTTGATTTGTATTGAGTCTCGTAAGGAACCCGTTAAACTGTCTTCGCGCATGGTTACGTCGATGCTACTTCGCATGCGCAGTTAATTTCAAACGTTATCGTAACTTAATTCAAAGCTATCAATCGTTTTTACAATCTCCTTCCTCACGCACCTTGTATCAGATGCCTTGCATCTTGTATCGTGTCACTCAAACCTTTAAGCACCTCGCTTATGACGAACACCCTCACCGTCAATAACGATGTTTGCGGGACGGCTACAGTTACCCTCAATCGCCCCGAAGTCCATAACGCACTCAATGGTGAACTGATCCACGAGTTGACCGTAGCTTTAAAGTCGCTGGGCAAGAACAACGATGTGCGGATGATGGTACTCGCCGCCGAAGGAAAGAGCTTTTCCGCCGGCGCCGACCTGGCATGGATGCGACAAATGGCGGATGCCTCGGAACAGGAGAACTACCAAGATGCCATGCAACTTGCACAGTTGCTGCAGGTCCTCGATGGGCTACCCAAACCGACCATTGCTCGCATCCACGGCGCGGTCTACGGCGGGGCGATTGGCCTGGTCGCCTGCTGCGATATCGCCATCGCATCGGAACGCGCAATATTCAGTTTATCTGAGGCTAAGCTGGGGCTGGTACCGGCGGTGATCAGTCCATATGTCATCCGCGCCATCGGCGGACGCGCCGCGCGCCGCTATTTTCAGAGTGCAGAACGGTTCGACGCCGCCCAAGCGCGTCGCATTGGACTCATTCACGAGGTTGTGGCGGCGGACAAATTAGACGAGTCACTTTCGGGATTAATCGATCATCTTCAGGCGGCGGGACCGGATGCGCAAGCGGCGGCAAAACAACTCATCCACGAAGTGGACGGCGCGCGCATCGATAACGAACTGATGCAGACCACTGCACAAATGAATGCCCGCATGCGCAAGACCCAAGAAGGTCAGGAAGGTATCAGCGCGTTTCTGGGCAAGCGTAAACCCACATGGCAAAAATGACGCTGCCGGCGCGCGTCAAGCTGGTGGAAGTCGGTCCCCGCGATGGATTGCAGAACGAACCGCAGTCGGTACCCACGCACGTCAAAATAGAACTCATCGACCGGCTTACCGCCGCCGGCCTTCCGGTGATCGAGGCCGGTAGCTTCGTCTCCCCCAAGTGGGTCCCGCAACTGCAAGACACTGCCGAGGTCCTCGCCGGTATTCAGCGCCGCGCCGATGTGCGCTACCCGGTGCTGGTGCCGAACATGAAGGGCTTTGAACGCGCGCTTGCCGCCGGCGTAGAAGAGATCGCGGTATTCGGCGCTGCCTCCGAGACCTTCAGTCACAAGAACATCAACTGCAACATCGATGAGAGCCTGGAACGCTTCGACGACGTGTGTGACGCGGCCCGCGACAACAATATCGCCGTGCGCGGCTATATCTCTTGTGTCTTGGGCTGCCCCTACGAAGGCGACATTGCGCCGGCCGCGGTCGCGCGCGTTGCCGAGCGTCTTAGGGGGATGGGCTGCTATGAGATCTCGCTCGGGGACACCATCGGCGTCGGCACACCGCTTAAGGCCCAAGCATTGATAGAGAATGTCGCCGATCGCGTGCCGGTGGAAGTGCTCGCCGCACACTTTCATGATACCTACGGCCAGGCGCTGGCGAATCTTATCACCGTATTGCCCCTCGGTATCGCCACCATCGACTGCTCGGTCTCCGGTCTGGGTGGCTGCCCCTATGCCAACGGCGCCACCGGAAACGCGGCCACTGAAGACGTGCTCTTCCTGCTCAATGGGCTGGGTATCGATACCGGCGTCGATATGGACGTCCTGTTGGACGCATCGCGATTTATCTCCGCTGCATTGAAACGAACGCCGGTGTCCAAGGTGGCGCGCGCACTGTTGAAAAGTCGAAACGAATCCCGCAGCGGTGAATCACAAAGTTAGTCGTTCAAGGGCGGTACGGATGCCCTGGGGGATGGACACCGGCGTTTGCGAGGCGCGGTCAACGAACACATGCACGAAGTATCCGGCCGCAGCGATGGCGGCTTCCCCGTGTTTGAATAATCCAATCTCATAGCGGACGCTGGAATTACCGAGGTGTCCGACACGCAAACCGGCGTCAATGGAATCCGGAAATTGCAGCGAGCGCGAGAATCGACATTGGGTTTCCACGGCGATGCCGACCACCGGGTCGCTGATAATGTCCAATCCGCCATGGTCGATCAAGTATTTGTTGATCACGGTGTCAAAGTACGCGTAATACACCACGTTGTTGACATGGCCATATATGTCGTTGTCCATCCAGCGCGTCGGAATATTGAGGAAGTGTTTGTAATCGGCACGGGTTGGGAAGTCGTCGGCAGCGACCATCATTTTTTATTCTGCTGTTCCTGATCCATGCGCCGTAACTCGACGCGGCGCACTTTGCCGGTGGTGGTCATCGGCATCTCTTCGATGAACTCGACGGCCCGCGGGTATTCGTAGGCGGCGAGGCGGGTCTTCACCGCGGCTTGGATCTCGGCTTTTAACGCGTCATTGGGCGCGAAACCTTCCGCCAGAACAATGTAGGCCTTGATAATATTACCGCGCAGCGCGTCCGGGCTGCCGATCACCGCCGCCTGGACCACCGCCGGGTGTTTCAACAAACAGTCTTCGATCTCCCCGGGCCCAACCCGGTGTCCGGCGCTGCTGATTACATCGTCCTTGCGCCCAACAAACCAAATGTACCCATCCTCGTCGCGGTAGCCCACATCTCCGGTACAAAACCAGTCACCAACGAACTTGTCGCGGGTCGCGCGATCGTTGTTCCAGTAGCCCAGAAACATGACCGGATCATCGACACGCCGGGCGGCGAGTTCGCCGTTCTCTCCGGCGGGCAGCTCATTGCCGTCATCGTCGATGACGGACACGATATGACCAGGATAGGGCTTGCCCATGGAACCCGGTTTCACCTCCATGATCGGGGCGCAATTTCCAACCAGGTAATTGAACTCGGTCTGTCCCCACATCTCGTTGATCTGAAAGCCCAGCGCCTCCTGACCCCACTCGTAGAGTTCCGACCCCATGGTTTCGCCCGCAGACATGATGGCGCGAAGCTTGAACTTATAACGATCGACATCAGTGACCTTCCGGATCATCTTCAACGCCGTGGGCGGGATGAAGGCATTGGTCACCGCATACTTTTCCATCAACCGGCAAGCGCGATTGGCATCGAACTTGCCGCCCTCGAAGGCAACGATGGGTTTGCCGTAATACCAGGTCGGTAACAAGCCATCCATGAGCCCGCCGGTCCACGCCCAATCCGCGGGGGTCCAGAACACGTCATTCGGTTCCGGAAAAAAATTCTGCGACAGCTCGAACCCGGTCAGATTGCCCAGCAACGCGCGATGCGCAACCAGCGCACCCTTGGGTGGACCAGTGGTGCCCGAGGTGTAAATCAACAACGCCGGATCGTCGGCCTTGGTTGGCGCCGGTGTCAATTGTTCCGCGGCCGCATCTATCAGTTTCCAAAAATTCGCATCGCCCGCGGATTCGCCGCAACTAATGACGGTCTGCAACTCCGGCAATCGCGGCTTCAGGTCCTGAATCATGGCGACGTGATGACCCAGGGTGATTACCGCCTTGGCACCGCTGTCGCTGAGCCGGTATTCGATGGCGTCGGGGCCGAACAGAATCGAAAGCGGCAGGGCCACCGCGCCCAGTTTGTACACCGCGAGGTGCGCGATACCGGTCTCGATTCGTTGCGGCAGAATAATCCCGACACGGTCACCGCGCGCAACGCCCATGGCGCGCAGGGCATTGGCAATCCGGTTTGACAGGGTGCTTAGTTGCCCGAAGGTGTAGGTCTTTTCCTCGCCTTCCTCGTTCTCGTAAAACATCGCCGGGTGATTCGCCAGCCCGGTGTGCTTATCGCAGACCTGGTGGGCGATGTTGCAGTGTTCCGGCACGTGCCAGCGGAAATCGCGGCAGATGGTGTCGAAATCCCGATAATTGGGGTCGATGAGCTGCATAGAGTCCTTGATCTTTTGGGCGACTAGCTTAGCGTATATGGGACGCCGGAAGAAATGTCCACGCGGGCATTCATCGTGTGACGCTGCCGCTTGCATCAACGTATAAGCTCACGCAGAATCCCCGCTTTCCAAGTCATGGTGAGACCATCGTGAGCACGCCAGCCGAAAAAACCAGCCAAGCAGACATTCTGTTGCGCAACCAGACCGACGGCGTCGTGACGCTGACCTTGAATCGGCCCAAAGACTACAACGCCCTGTCCGAGGCGATGCTCACCGCACTGCAAACGGCCCTGGATGACATCGCCGATGATGAGTCAGCTCGCGTGGTAGTACTGGCGGGTGCCGGTAAGGCATTTTGTGCGGGACATGATCTCAAGGAGATGCGCGCCAAACCGGACCAGGAGTACTACCAACGCCTGTTCAATCAATGCAGCCGCATGATGTTGACCATGAATCGCATTCCGCAGCCGGTGATCGCGCGCGTACACGGTATCGCCACTGCCGCCGGCTGCCAACTCGTGGCCACTGCAGATCTGGCGGTAGCGTCCAGTGAGGCGAGTTTCGCCACCTCGGGGATCAACCTGGGATTGTTCTGCGCCACTCCCGGCGTATCGCTAAGCCGCAACGTGTTGCGCAAACATGCGATGGAGATGCTGCTCACCGGAGAGTTCATCAGCGCCGAGGCCGCGGTGGAGCTGGGGCTGGTGAACCGTGTGGTGGACCCCGACAGGCTCGACGATCAGGTGCTGGCCTTGGCGCAACACATAACCGACCGCTCACCGGTGGCGGTGCGCACCGGCAAACAGATGTTCTACAAGCAGATCGACAAGGAGATCGAAGCCGCCTACGAATACGCCGCCGAAGTGATGGCCTGTAATATGATGGCGGAAGACGCGGTCGAAGGCATCGATGCGTTCATGGAAAAACGCGACCCCACTTGGCGCGGCCGCTAATCGAGCGATACAAACGCTCGCGAGGGAGTTCGAGTTCCGGGGACAGTATACTCATCTGTGCATAAATGCGCCGACGGACTACTCATCTATCACCGACGACACCTACAAAGATCAGTTCAGTTAATCAACAATCCAACATATCCACAAATAAGTATACTGTCCCCGGAATATCGGAATATAGCGGACTCTGAAGGCCGTCGACGGACCAGCATTGATACTGTGTCAAGCCAACGAGTTATTGATCTATGCGTATGGTAGGCTAACCCAGCGTAAGGCATAGACATAGGAGCCTGCTTTGGAAGTTGTCACCTGGCTTCGTGAATTGGGTTTCGGCGAATACGCCGATTCGTTCGCGGAGAATAGAATAGACCCGACAGTACTGCGGCAACTCACCAGTGACGACCTCAAGGAACTCGGAGTGGCGGCGCTCGGCGATCGTAAAAAATTGCTCGCCGCGATAGCAGAACTCGATCGCCCCGAAGCCTCACCCACCGACGATGAGACGCTTGCGATACCCCCCACGCCGGACGGAGGGCCGCTGGCCTACACGCCGCGCCACCTGGCAAATCGAATCCTCGATGGCCGAAGCGATATCGAGGGCGAGCGAAAGCACGTAACGGTGCTTTTCGCCGATATCAAAGGTTCGACCGCCCTGATCGAAGGATTGGATCCCGAGGAAGTGGCGCAAAAGCTGGGACCTGCGATCGCTCTGATGATGGATGCTGTCCATCAATACGAGGGTACGGTCAACAAGGTTCAAGGTGACGGAATCATGGCGTTATTTGGAGCTCCCCTCGCGCATGAGGATCATGCCGTGCGCGCGTGTCTCTCGGCACTCGCAATTCGCGACTTGATGGCGGGCAACGCGGAGGATGCGGTCGAGCTGCGGGTTGGCCTGCACTCCGGGGAGGTCCTTGTGCGCGCCATCCACAACGACTTGTCGATGGACTACGACGCTATCGGCGCATCGGTCCATCTCGCGGGTCGAATGGAGCAAATCGCCGCTCCCGGGTGCATCTACATGACTGCGGCGACGAAAATGCTATCCGAGGACTTCGTAGAGAGCCGAACGCTCGGGCCTACGACGGTGAAAGGCGTAAGCGACGACGTCGAGGTGTTCGAGCTGATTGACCGGACCGCGCTCAAGATGCGCTGGGAGGCCCGCTCCCGGCGTCATCTGACAGACTTCGTCGGTCGCGCTGGCGAACGAGACATTCTGCTGTCTGCAGCTGGCCGGGCGCAGTCGGGTAAGGGTCAAATAGTTTCGCTCATCGGCGAAGCCGGTATGGGAAAGTCACGGCTCGCTCATGAACTCCTGCAAGTGCCGCAAATGAGCGATTGGTCCGTCTACCAATCCGGAGCATCGCCCTATGGGATGCGCGACCCTTTGCTGCCCATCGCCAATCTCCTCCGTTCGATGTTCGGTATTGGCGATCGGGACGGCAAGACCGAGATCGAAATCAAAATTACCGATGGGCTCGCGTTCCACACGGACGCAAAGACCGATCTTGCTCACATTATCCGGTTTCTGCTGAATTTGCCGATACAGGACCCGGCGTGGAATCAGCTCGACCCCGAGCTCCGGCGTCTTCGGGTCATCGACGGCCTTAGAAGCTTTCTCCTTAGCGCTGCGATGGTCCGTCCTTTGTTACTTCTAATCGAGGATCTCCATTGGATTGATTCCGAGACACAACTGCTTATCGATGCGCTCGCCGATAGTCTGGCAGCACATCGCGTGCTCCTGCTCGTGACCTATCGTCCCGAGTACCAACATCGATGGGCCAACAAGAGTTACTACACACCGATACGCATCAATCCGCTGACCGAGTCGGGCGTGAAGGAAATGCTAAATGCGCTGGTGGGTTCGGGACCTCAGCTCGAATCGCTCAAAAGCACCCTCGTATCTCAGACTGAAGGTCGGCCGTTGTTCATCGAGGAGGTCATACGCGCGCTCAAGGAATCCGGCGTGTTGGTGGAGCGCGACGGTGTCCTCGTAGTCGAGGGCAGCACCGAGAAGATCGATGTCCCCGCTTCGGTCAGAGATGTGCTGGCAGCACGCATCGACCGTCTGGATCCCGACCTCAAGCGATTGCTACAGACGGCATCCGTGATCGGGCGCCGTGTGCCGGTCCGGTTGCTCGAACGGACGGCCGATTTGCCGGCGGCAACGTTGGCATGCCGACTGTCGGACTTGCAGGAAGCGGAGCTTCTTCATGAACTCGTCGGTGGTGTCGATGCGGAGTTCCAGTTCAAGCACGCATTGACCGAGGAAGTCGCTTACGCCTCGCTGACCCACGACAGGCGTAGGGTGTTGCACGGTCGTCTCGTCGACGGGATCGAAGGCGCCTACACAGATCGACTGGAAGAACGTTATGAGGAACTCGGCCGCCATGCACTGCGCGCCGAGCGCTGGGACAAGACCTTTGTCTACTGTCGGCTGGCAGCGAAGAACGCTCATGCCCGGTCGGCGTATCAGTCGGCAATCGAATGGTTCGATGAAGCATTGGCCGCTCTCGACAAATCGCCGAACGACAGAGTTCGGATCAAAGACAAGATCGACGTTCGGCTGGAGATGCGGACGGCATTGTGGCCGCTGGGACGACATGAGGAGCTGGAGCGACGTATTAGCGAGGCGGGTAAACTCGCGGAGCAAGCCGGTGAAACGGCGCTGCTCGCCAACGTCTACAACTATTTGACTGCCCACTACTGGCAAGCAGGTGAACACGCCAAAGCAATCAAACTCGGCGAGCGGGGTATTGGGCTCGCCGAGGAAGCCGGTGACTTTTCCGTGCGTGTCACAACGATGCAGCACCTGGGCCTTCCCCTCATGGCGTGCGGCAGGTTTAAACGCCAGATCGCGATCCACCGGGAGGTCGCCGGCTTGCTCACGGGCGAACAAGCTTACCAGCGCCACGGGATGGCGGGATATCCCGCCGCCATCACGCGCGGCTTTCTGGCGTGGGGACTGGCCGAGGTTGGCGAATTCGAGGAAGCTTTTAAATGGGCGCGCGAGGGTGTCGCCATAGCCCAGCAAGTCGATAGCGCGATGAGCCGAGTCTGGGTCACCGATTACCTGGCGCTCACCCACCTCCTGCGCGGCGAGGCAGAGCAAGCTCTCAAACTGATGCAACCAAACTTCGAGCTGTGCCGGGACGCAGAAGTCCGTCTGTTATTTTCGTTGACGGCTGGAATACTAGGATATGCTCTTACCCAGAATGATCGCGTGACAGAAGCTCTCGATATGTTTGAGCAGGCAGTTGAGCCAAACAGGCTTCAGCACCACCCGGAGGGATCGGGCTATCCCTTTGTCTGGTATGCATTGGCGGAGCGCGATACGGGCAGAGCGGGTCGAGGCCTTGCTCAGGTGCACCGGGCGATTGAAATTGCGGCGAGACAAGGCGAACGAAGTCACCAAGCATGGGCACTGTTTGCGCGTGGCGAGATCGAGGCAATGAGTGACGGATTATCTGGGCAGTCGCAGGTAAGCTATCGCGAAGCGGAAGAAATCTCGGAACAATGTGAAATGCGAACACTAGCCGGGTACTGCCGCGCGAGGCTTGAGCGTAATCTTCAGGAGCCGGCTTAGACGTTTCCTGCGGTAAGGCACACCACCGGGTGCGGATTGCTTCCATAGCACGCCCAAATCGATTCATAGTTAGCTACAGACGTCCTCGGCCTATCGGGTAATGTCCGCTGTAGGATTCGTGTGCAACGAGATGGGTCCGATCGAGCATGGTCAGTGTGGGTCGTCTTAACCCGTACACATCTAATAGATACAAGCAGGCCAATTCCCGTATTTATTCACCATTGCGATGGTTCCGCCAAAGCCAGCATTTCACATCGCCGCGTCGTGGCACAAACAATCCCAAGGCAACATTACGCAGAACAGTCTCTAAGTTGCGGCGCACCCCGAGCAACACGGAATTTATTATTGATTCAGATCAAGGACTTTGTAACTCAGAACATTTAAATATTCGCGTTTGAAGGCAAAGATCCGCGTAATCAGACTTACCGTTTTCATCGCGCGGCCGTTCCGAATCATAAATAACGAAACATTTCGCGATTCGCTAGATCTGTGCTTATTGAGGGGATTGTTCTTGCCCTCCACCTTCTAGCCTCCTAATGCAACAATTTGAGTGCGTGACAGCGGGCCTGAATCTATCGGGTGATGCGGCCGCCCCGCACAAAAGGAGGTCGAGCAATGATGAAAGATACTGCCAAATACCGACATACCGTTTACAAGCTCCTCATCATTTTTCCCATTATGGGTTTATTAATGGCAACGGGTTGTGGCGGCGGTGGCACGTCTAGCGGTGGCGGTAATATATTCAGCAACGAGTGCGGTATTACTGACCCCGGCTTCCCCTTTTGCGGCGGAGACTGGGTTCGTTGCAGGAATCAGGATGAAACCCTGTATCAAGTTTTTGATAAAGCGTGTCCAATGGGCTGGACGCTCGTTCCCGAGGGTGTCGCATTCCCTAATCTTGCCTGTACGAATCCGGAAGGACAGACATTTAATGTAGATGCCGAGCAGTGTCCGCCAGGGTGGACAGACTTCACGTTTACTTTTCTGTGATCTGCTAGCTGTTGTTCTCGATTTATGCCCGCCAGTAACATTCCGAGCATTCGTGCAACGTTTGCCAGTTCCGGGGACAGTTTACTTATCTGTGCATAAATTCACCGACGGACTACTCATCTATCACCAACGACACCGACAAAGATCAGTTCAGTTAATCAACGATCCGACATATCCACAAATAAGTGAACTGTCCCCGGAATTCCCCAGTTAATCAACGATCCGACATATCCACAAATAAGTGAACTGTCCCCGGAATTCCTCCAAATAAGTGAACTGTCCCCGGAATTCCTGTCCCCGGAATTCCGGCCGCTAAACGAGCGATACGATCGCTTGCACGAACTCAAGCCAGTTGGTCTGCTCTTCGCGGCACCCACACCACGCCGCGGCCGATGACCACTTGGTCATCTTTAACGCGGCACACCGCGTCCAGATAAGCGCGTTGTTTATCGTGATCGATCTCAACCACCGTCATCTCCGCGGTGACCGTATCCCCCACCCGCACCGGTTTGAGAAACTTGAGCTTCTGGCTCATGTACGCGCCACCCGGACCGGGCAACCGGGTGCCTACCAAGGTCGACAAAAGGCTGGCGGTTAACATGCCGTGGACGATGCGTCCGTGGAAGCGGGTTTGAGACGCGAATTCCTCGCTGAAGTGCAGCGGATTGTTGTCCCCCGACACCCCCGCGAACATGACGACATCGGCATCGGTGATGGTCTTGGTGAACACCTCTTTCATGCCGATAGTGATATCTTCCAAGTAACGGCCGTGCTGTCGATCGAAATCCGAATCAGGCATTGCGTCCTCCGGGCTGCATTGCGTCTTTCACATGATCAAGGTCAATGGTACGGTATGTGGTAAAAAAGTCATCTGGATATACACCTGGAGGAACGTGACGTGAGTAAAGCACCGGTCGACGTCGGTCCCTATGCAAGCGGCTTGGATGCAAGTCCCGCCAATTACACCCCGCTTTCTCCGTTGAGCTTTATCAAGCGCACCGCTTCCGTTTACCCGGATCACGTCTCGGTCATTCACGGCGAGCAGCGTTTTACTTGGGAACAGACCTACGCGCGTTGCCGGCGGCTGGGTTCGGCATTGAAGCAACGCGGCATTGGCCCCGGAGATACCGTGGCCATAATCGCCGCAAATATCCCCGCTATTTATGATGCCCATTTCGGCGTGCCTATGGCCGGTGCCGTCTTGAACACCATTAACTGCCGACTGGATGCCGCCACCATTGCGTTCATCCTCGACCACGGGGAGTCCAAGGTGTTGATTACCGACAAGGAATTCTCATCGGTGGTCGCCCAGGCACTCGCCCAGGTGAAACAACGGCCGCTGGTCATTGACGTTGACGACCCGGAGTTACCAGGGGGCGAGTTATTGGGTGATATGGACTATGAGTCGTTCCTCGACGCTGGCGACCCGGATTTTCACTGGCAACTCCCTGAGGATGAATGGCAGGCCATTTCGCTCAACTA
>CAMYMN010000020.1 GCA_947259395.1 uncultured Gammaproteobacteria bacterium
CCCGGGCCGGTTACGCGGTTGAGTTCACCGGGGGGAATGTCGTCACCCATGCCGTCGACCTGATTGTCGGTGAACCACAGTTCGCCGTTGGCCGGGTTGAAGGCAAGGCCCACGGAGTTGCGAATGCCCTTGGCGTAGACTTCCCAATTTTTGCCGTTGCGGTCCATGCGCACGATGGCACCGATACCGGCACGGTCGTATTTCTCCATTTTCGCCGGCGCAAACACGTTGTACGGCTGCCCCTGGGCGACATAGAGCTTATTGTCCGGCCCGATGTCACACACCCGCGCCCCGTGGTTGAATGATTCTTCATCCTTGGGGATCAGCTGCTCCTTGACCAGATGGACTGCCACGTCGGGCCCTTCGTAGAAGAACTCTGCAGCCGGGAATTCAAGTAGTCGGTTATGCTCGACAACATAGAGAAAGCCGTCCTTGCTGAAGCACATGCCGTTGGGGACCTTGAAGTCGATGCTCGGCGCGAAAGGTTTGACCTCGTCAGCGACGCGATCGCGGTCGCGATCGGTGACCGCCCATACAGCGGTCTTGCGCGTGCCCACGAATACGGTGCCGACGTTGTTGCCCACCGCCATATGCCGAGCATCGGGAACGATGGCGTAAAGCGCGATCTTGAATCCACTCGGCAGCTTTATGCGCTCGAGGATATTGTTGAGTGCCTCGGCCTGTGGGCCGGTTTGGGACACGGTCTTTAACTCCAGCGCGGTCCCGGTGGTCTTGAAGTCCTGCAGCTTTTTGAGATTCTGGACGGCGGCGCTGGTGGCACCGGCGCTCATCAGCGCAACGGTGCCGACACACACTAACTGTTTGGCAGTAAATGGCATGATTTCCTCTCTTTCTTTGGTGTGTAGGCCAGGATTTAATTGCTGTTCGAAGACTACTGGCGTAATCCTACCGCAAAACTGGGTGATTGGGGATCGATCGACCGCTGGGTGATACACCCGCGTTGGACGCGAGGTCGTAGATCCGGAGCGCACCAATAGCCACGGCGAGGATAGGGGCTCCTGTTCGCTGCATCGCAACAATTCGGCCGCCTCAAGCGTTGGTCGGTGTCATCATGCCGACGTCGGCCGCGGGAATCGAAACGGCGTGACCGCAGGTACGAGTTTAAGGCCTTAGCCCCTCGCCCGCATCGGCCCAATCCGCAACTAATTGATTTTCATCATGGAGTAAGGATCAATGGCAACGCACACTGAACAACAACGAACTACTGCGAGATCAGTCGATGCCACGACCTGAACCGTTAACCATAGAAGCCCTGTACACCCCTTGTGACACAAGCCGTTTACCGTTCAAGGATTCCGCGGAGTTGGAGGAATTTGACGGCGTTATTGGTCAGCCACGTGCCTTGGGGGCTATCCACTTCGGTACCGGAATCGCACGGGACGGGTTCAATATCTTTGCCATGGGCTCCTCGGGCACCGGCCGTTTCACCATTGTCAAGCGTATCCTCGAACAACAAGCCGCGAAGCGGGACGCGCCTTCGGACTGGTGTTACGTGTATAACTTCAAACGACCCCACAAGCCCAAAGCGTTGCGTTTACCCGCTGGACATGGAGTGACGCTGCGCGACGATATGGAACAACTGATTGAAGATCTTGGATCAGCGATCCCCTCGGCATTTGAAACCGAGGAATATCACTCCCGCATTGAAAAACTGGAGCAGGAGTTGAACGAACGGCGTGACAACGCGCTGAATGAATTGGGGACTGAAGCCGGGGAGCACAATGTTCGGTTTTTACATACTCCCGCCGGTTTTGCATTTGCGCCGCTGGATAAAAAAGGCGAAGTGATTCGACCGGAATCGTTTGAAAAGTTGTCGCAAGAGGAAAAACAACGCATCGAGAAGATAGTCGAGGATCTTCAGAAAAGGTTACAACGAATCATCCGCCAGATTCCGATTTGGCAGAAAGAGACGCGGGAGAAGATCAAGGAACTGGATCGCGAAATTGGGCGTTATGCGGTCGATCATTTGATTGGCCTCATCAAAGATCGTCACAAGAATCTGCCTGAAGTGATGACCTATCTGGATGATGTCGAACGCGACATTGTCGAACATGTGCGTGACTTTCGCGGTGAGTCTGAGTCCCAGGCAACTTTACTCGGTATTAGTCCCAAGCCTGACGCGCTGAATCGTTACAACGTGAACGTTATCATCGATCATGACCGCGAACAGGCCGCGCCGGTGGTATATCAGGATCTGCCTACGCACTCCAACATGGTGGGGCGTGTGGAGTACCGCGCTCAGATGGGGACCTTGGTCACCGACTTCATGTTGATCAAGTCCGGTGATCTGCATCAGGCAAACGGCGGTTACTTGATCTTGGACGCGATCCGCGTATTGACACAGCCTTTCGCGTGGGACAGCCTGAAGCGAGCGCTGCGTTCGCGGGAGATTCGCATCGAGCCGCTCGAGAAGGCTTTGGGTTTCATGAGCACGGTGTCGCTCGAACCGGAGCCGATTCCATTGGACGTGAAGGTGGTGTTGATCGGCGAGCGCCTGCTTTACTACCTGTTGTGCGAATATGACCCGGAATTCTCGGATCTGTTCAAAGTGGCCGCAGATTTTGACGAGCGCATGGATCGCGACCAAGACTCCGATCTTCAGTTTGCCCGATTAGTGGGTCGAATCGCCAGCCAGGAATCGTTATTGGCTCTCGACCAAAGCGCGGTGGCGCGCATCATTGAACACAGCTCGCGCCTCGCGGAAGACACAGAAAAGTTGTCTATTCACATGCGAGAAATCGTGGATATCATCCAGGAGGCGGATTTTCGCGCGCGCCAGGATGAGCAACAGGTCATCTCCCGTCAACACGTGCAACAAGCCATCGACGACAAGATCTACAGGTTGGACCGCATTAGGGAACACATCTATGAATCGATTCGTCGTGGTACTTTGAAAATCGACACCAAGGACGCCAAGGTAGGCCAGATCAACGGTTTGTCGGTCATTGACTTGGGTGGATTTTCGTTTGGACAGCCAGCGAGGATCACCGCAACCACACGGTTGGGAACAGGGAAGGTCATCGACATTCAACGGGAGACCGAACTCGGTGGCAATGTTCACTCCAAAGGTGTGCTGATATTGTCAAATTATTTGGCTTCCCACTATGCCAAAGGGCACCCGCTGTCGATGTCAGCGAGTTTGGTCTTCGAGCAATCCTACGGATTGGTTGAGGGAGATAGTGCATCCTTGGCGGAACTTTGCGCATTACTCTCGGCATTATCCGGTGTGGCGATCAAACAGTCGTTTGCGGTAACCGGTTCTATCAATCAACTCGGCGAGGTGCAGGCAATCGGTGGCGTAAATCAGAAAATCGAGGGATTCTTTGATATCTGCCGGGCCACGGAATTAACTCGCGAGCAGGCAGTGCTTATTCCACGGTCCAACGTGCCGCATCTGATGCTCCGTCAGGACGTGGTCGCGGCGGTGGAGCGCAGTGAATTCAGGGTCTACGCGGTGGACAATGTCGATGAGGCGATCACTTTACTTACTGGTGTGCCGGCCGGAGCCCGGGACCAAAAAGGGGAATATCCTTCCGAGTCGGTAAACGGCAGAGTAGAAAAGGCACTCATTGATTTGGCAATACGGCGCAAGGAATACGCGCGTGAACACGAAGACCGCGAACAACAGTGAGCGACGCGAATAAAAAAACGGAGACTCGGGTTACGGTGGTGATCGATGCCTCGCGTGGAAGTCTCGACACCTTGAAGACGGCGGCGGACATTGCAGCGCGGGTCCAGGCGCATCTGATGGCGTTGTTCATTGAGGATATCAACCTGTTTTCTCTTGCCGAGTTGCCGTTCGCGCGGGAGCTCGACCGTACCAGCGGCGCTACTCGGCGTCTCGATCGCCATGCGGTCACCCGGGCGTTGCAGGCAGACGCGAAGCGTATACGTCAGTTGCTACAGACTGAGTCCGAGCAACGTCAAATCACCACGTCAATGAAAGTAGTGCGGGGACATTACGTCAGCGCCGCGATGGAGGCGGCTGAGGAAACCGATATCGTAATCCTGAGTCACGTTACCGGGGTCCGATTACGGACGGTCAAAACACCTACGCGGAAACCACCGCACCCTGCGATCCGCGCCGGTGGTCCCAGACCGGTATGGACGTTGTTTGATGGATCTCCGGCTGCCCACCGGGCGCTCGCGATTGCGAAGGATTTCAGCGAACAGCACGACGCCGGATTGGTGGTATTGATCCCCAATGAGAAGGCGTTCAAACGATTGGTCGACGAGGCGAAGGGCCTGCTCGAAGGCACGTCGGCCAGATACCAGTCGATCGCAGCACTGGAGCCACGGGAGATGTTGACGACAATGGTCGCGGAGGGATCGTGCATGGTCTTTCTTCCACGTGGAAAGTCTTCCATGTTTGACAAGCTGCCCGTTTTTTTGCTCGATGAGCTCGCGTGTCCACTGGTCATGGTTTCGTAAACGGCAAGTGAGTGTGTCTGATGATAATCACGGATCCTTTTGTCTGTGAAATCTCCGACCGGTTGTGGCGCACCAAGTATCAATACAAAGACGGCGACACTGTTTACGATCAGACCATCGATGATACCTGGCGACGGGTAGCCCGGGCCGCTGCCGTCGTTGAGGAGGATTCCGATCTTTGGTCGCGGTGTTTTCATCGCATCCTAATGGACTTTCGATTCCTTCCCGGGGGGCGGATCCTCGCGGGTGCCGGCACCGGCCGCAGGGTGACTTTATTCAACTGTTTCGTGATGAACGTCATCGAAGATTCGATCGATGGAATCTTCGATGCGCTCAAGGAAGGCGCGATTACAATGCAACAAGGCGGTGGTGTCGGCTACGATTTTTCGACACTGCGACCGGCGGGTACCTACGCGCGCACGGTGGGAAACATCGCTTCAGGACCCATATCTTTTATGCGGATCTGGGACAAGATGTGCGCAACCATACTGTCCACTGGTGCCCGGCGCGGTGCGATGATGGCGACTTTGCGTTGTGATCATCCCGACATTGAACAATTTATTGATGCGAAACAGGACAAGCACGAGCTGCGTCATTTCAATCTATCGGTGCTGGTGAGCGACGCATTCATGGAAGCAGTACAAAGCGATCGTGAATGGTCGTTGGTGTTTCCGGCCGACAGATTGGAAGATAGCGCTGAAGGTGACGAGACCATTGACACTGTGTGGTCTGGTTCAAATGCTTCGGTTGCGTGCCGCGTGATCAAGCGTGTTCGAGCGCGCGCACTTTGGGAGCGTTTGATGCGGGCGACCTATGATTACGCGGAACCCGGGGTATTGTTTTTGGATCGCATCAACAGCAGCAACCCATTGTGGTATCGGGAGCGAATTGCGGCCACTAACCCGTGTGGCGAGGTACCCTTACCCCCATATGGCGCGTGTAATCTGGGATCGATTAATCTGACTCGTTTTGTTTTACATGCATTTCAAAAAGACGCCTGTATAGACTGGACGGCTCTGATTGAAACCACGAAGACTGCGACACGATTCTTGGACAACGTAATCGATATATCGCGGTATCCACTGGATGCGCAGCGTGATCAAGCACTGAGAACTCGGCGGATTGGATTAGGGATCACCGGTTTGGGTAATGCCTTGGCGATGCTCGGCCTGCGCTATGATTCAGATGGCGCGCGTGAGCAGGCACAGCGATGCGTTGCCAGCATATGCCACACGGCATACCGTACGTCTATCGAATTAGCGCACGTAAAGGGAAGTTTTCCGTCGATGGATCGGGATTCCCATCTCGGTGGCGCTTTCGTTCAATCGCTGCCGGACGACATACGCGACGGGATTGCCGACAGCGGCCTGCGCAACAGCCATTTACTCGCCATTGCTCCCACGGGATCAATAAGCTTATTGGCCAACAATATATCGAGCGGTGTTGAGCCCATTTATGATTACGCATTCACGCGCCGCATTGTGGAGCCAAATGGCGAATACTCCTTGCACCCCGTCGATGATTTTGCCTGGCGATTGTGGTGTGCGGAGCATGGAAAGTCCAAACCCGCTGCTGGCTTCGTTACCGCGCGCGAGATCAGTCCGCAAGCCCATCTACAGATGCAGGCGGTGCTACAGCCCCATGTGGACCAAGCAATATCCAAGACGATTAATGTCAGCGAGTCGGTGGCGTTCTCGGAGTTCAAGGAACTCTATCAACACGCCTATGAATTGGGGCTGAAGGGTTGCACCACCTACCGTCCCAATCCGGTCACCGGTGAAGTACTGTCGCTGGATGAGGACAACATCCACTGTTGCGTTATCGAGCGGGAGGGAGACTGAACGTTCTTGCCCCTGGTAACACCGATATCTCGCAACTATGCTTGCGCAACGACGTCCACTTGGAGAACGGGGGAGGGGAGAATGCGACGTAGAGAGTAGGGCAGTCGGATTCATTTTTGGGGTTTGTTCAAAGTCACAGACACAGATTGCAGGATGTGTAGAATATACCTTGTTGACATACTTATTTTGCTTGGAGATTGGCACATGGCGATAGAAGAAGGTAAAGCGGCGCCGACGTTTACATTAAAAGACAAGAACGGCGACAAGATCTCGTTACGGGACCTGCGGGGTAAGAATGTGGTCGTGTATTTTTATCCGCGGGATGATACACCGGGTTGCACCAAGGAGGCCTGCGGGTTCCGCGACTTATGGAAGAAGATCCAAAAACTTGACACCGTCGTGCTGGGTATCTCGCCGGATAGCGAGGCATCGCATGAGAAATTCGCGACCAAGTACAAGTTGCCATTTACTCTGTTGTCTGATCCCGATCGGAAGGTGATGGCCAAGTATGGCGCCTACGGAGAAAAGATGATGTATGGCAAAACAACTATGGGGGTGATTCGATCTACGGTGTGGATTGGGCCGGACGGTAAAGTAAAAAAACATTGGAAGAGGGTGGCCAAGGCTGCGGATCATCCGGCGAAAGTCTTGGGGGCCCTGCAAGCGGAATAGGAATGCACGCGAAGCAAATAAGATCTAATTATCCAGATTACAGGGCGTGGGGGTGATAAGATCCTCCTCGCCCATTACATCTATAAATTGTGTCCAGGTTACATGGGAGAAACTCGAAGAGTTGGTGCCAATCCTATTCTTATCTCCAGCGAGGCTCCTGGTGCCGTGATCCTAATTATGCGGACTGTCAGATGGTGATTGAACGAACGATCCATTCAAGAAAATGTGTTTATGCGTGCCGTCGAGAGCGGATAGGTGGAGTCAGTTAGACAGCACACCATAAAGATCATGTATCGGTTGGTCGTCAGCGTATTGTGTTGCTTGGGTTTCACCGTTACCGGGTGTGGTGGAAACAGCACCAGCAGCGGTGGGCCCACGCCCTTTGCCGGGGCCTACGATGGATCAGTGACCGTGGCGGGGATCGGATCGAGCGCGCTGACCATCGTCATCGCCGTTAACGGAGATATTACTTTTGACGTCGCCGGCGGTATTGTGTGTGCGGGTGATGTCCCCGAGGGTTTAGAACTAGATGGCGATTCGTTTGACGCCTCCGACAGCGGGGAGTGTGTGGTCGGTGGCTTCCCATGCCCGACGACGACCGTGATCACCGGCGCGATCTCCGGGGGCGCTATCACTGGATCGGGTCAGGTGTTGGTGGGGTGCCCGATGTCAGTCCGACCTTATGATTTTCGATTTGTCGCCAGGTAGTGTGCGCGTTACGCTGACCGACTCGCCATTCAATGGTTGCCTTTTTACCGCGACGACATTACCGGTGAACGATGGTTGTTGATGAGTGAGGGGTCACGAGCAGTTCGTTGGGTGAACATGTAGTTCACCGTCGTTGGTGTAGACCTTGCAGTAGCAGTCATGATCGAAAAAAGGACATAGATACAGTGGGATGCTTTGATACTTGGTTTGGATGAACTTATGTATGTGCCCGTTAAAAATGGCACTTATATGAGAACTATGCTTGTCAATGATTTCATATAAGCGGTCTCGTGGATCGATGGTCAAGTTAGATCCGTCGGCCCATTTACCGTGTTCCAACGTAACAGAGGTTCGCAGCGGCACATGGAAGAGCAAGATGGCCTTGCGCGTGGACTGGAGTTCTTCTATCAACCACGTGTATTGATCCTCGGATAGGCTATTCCGGTATCCCCCATCACTCGGCCAAAAAGATGCGACGGGTATGGTGAACCATATAAGCCTGTGTTCGTTCCATGACATCGAGCCGTTGCGTGCGTCCAATTTCTCCGCCGCTAAATCGAGACTGACAGGACCTATGAAATCATGACCCGGCCCGAGACTTTGCCGAAACTCGGTTTCCGGCAGTAAGCGCTGCAAACGATGATAGAGCTCGGTTTCACCTGTCCAGTAATCTTTGTCGCCAGCCTTCACACTTCTGTCCGGCATGTATCGTGCATTGTCGACCATGTCCCCCACAACGAACAGTATTTGCGGCGGCGTTTTTTTCAGAGTACTCAAAAATGCCTCAAAGCGTTTAGTGGTAAACGGCCACCGGCCATTGGGGTTCGAGAGGTGAATGTCGCTGGTAATTACTAGATAGGATTGCGAATCGCCAGTACACGCGGCTAACATGAGCACCATTGCGGCAAGTAAGTACCACATTCTCATAAAATAGGGACCTGAGGCACAACAGCCAACACGGCGATTATAAAAATTCATTAATGAGTAGTTTACTTAAAGAAACGCTTAGCTCCCACGCTGCCATTGTCTTTGTTCTTTTTCTTCATGGTGGATTGATCGTTGCGCTTGCCCGGCGTTATATTGCGATTTTCGAATCCGCGCTCGTATTACCGTTATTTTTGATTCTGGCCTTTGGTGTTTCGCTTACTGTCAACACCTTGGTGGGGATGACTTTTTCCCTTTTGTCTTTGCATTTTTCATACCTGCTGATAACGCTCGTAGCTTTGGATATTGCGTTGATCGTTTCACTGTTTGCGCGACGGGCATGTTTAGCGGGATTGTGGCGAAGCTCTATTTTTTCTGGACACAGCGGTCTGCTCATAGTGATTGTTGTGATGTTTATAATTATGATCCAGAACGGGGGGCTCATCGACATTCTAGCAGATTCATGGTGGCACATGACTCTGGCTAATAAGATCCAATTTCATGGGACCGTTTTCTTGGATCGGCACCACTTGCTCGGCATTGAATTCACCGAAAACGACCTAGTCTATGAGCCGGCTTGGCATACAAATCTAGCATTACTGATCGCAATCACTGGATTACCGGCGCCACTTTTGTGGCACTCACTTGCACCGTGGTGTGTGATGTTGAGTTTGTGTGGCTACTATCTGTTCGCCTTAGTTCTTTCCGGCAACAAATCAGTCGCGTTGTTTGCCGTAATCTTGTTTGCTGTGACACTTGGTGGTCTCAATGCGTATTTTCGTGTGTCACCGTGGCCAGGGAACGTGGCTTATATCTTTTGGTATTTTTTGCTATTTCAAAGTTTTTGGATGCTTAGCGGATGGCGGCAAACCGAAAGGCCAACCGGATCAATTCTTGGAAGACTGCCGACGATGGCATTTTTGGTCGATTCCTTCCGACGACAACGGGTCGCTCTTATAATACTTGCTGGCGCATTGGTGTTGATACTCGCATTACATCTTGCGGAACTTGTTTGGTATGTACTGGCATTCTTGTTTTATGGTGTTGTCTTAATCATTCTAAACACTTCTAGTAACCCAAATGAACACACCGCCGTTCTTGAGCATGACCGGCGGGTTATCGCACCGATTGCCGTACTGTTGCTGATATCTTCAGCCGTATGGACTTACATTCGACATCCGGATCGATATGTACTTATCTCCGTTGTCGTGGGTCTGACTACCCTGATCTTGCTCACGCGTGTTGTCCGGCGCGTGACAGCTAAAAACATCCGCCGTTTCGTGTCATTGGCGGTTTACACACTCATCATATTGGGTACGGCGGCGTTGATCGACTTTACTCATCTTCGCGAGCTATTTTTTCCAGGCGATGAAACGCTGAAATATGACTTCTATGCCTATTACATACCAAAATGGCAAATCGGGTTGTTGGGTGAAGTCACCTACCTTCCCTATTGGGAACATCAACTCAGAACGGCCCTGCTATTTTCTGGTGTGGTAGGAGTCGTTGCCTCGGTATTCTTGATCGTGCGCGAAAGAACTCGCGTATCCTTGTTCTTGTTCGCCAACTGCTGCATACCAATGCTGATTTTGATCACGCCATATCTTTTCACTTACATCAGCCTATTTTTTCCCATCTACGGTGTGTATCGTGTGCAACTGTTGATCTTTCATCCCCTGGTCGTTGCTTACGTGTGTTTCCGCCTGTACAAAGACGCAATCCGTTCACTGAAACCACAAGCGGTGTGATCCATCCATGGCAACACGCTACGTACACGTCCGGATTCTTGCTTTGACCGTGTTGATTGGTTTAGTGACCGGTGCCATTCACTGGGTTATGGTCCACGATCGTGTCCAAGTCTGTTTCGACGTACGCGCGGAAGCCGGAGGTGTGGCAAGGGTATATTGGGATGTGGGTGTCGGCTACAAAGAAAGCCAAAGCGTTGGTCAAGGCATCCCTGCTGGAAAGTGGGTATCTCTATGCCTTACCCATCCGGACATGCGTAACATTACAGGAATTCGTGTCGACCCAGTTAACCAGCCCACTCGATTTGACCTCTCAGAACCACGATTGCAGCGCTTGGATTCACTAGTACCGGGATGGGGCTTACAACGTCTGGCCCTGCATGCACCGGAAATAGAAAACGATATCCAACGTTTGTCGCCGACAGGAACCGCTTATCGCGCGACCGGGATTGATCCTTATTTCGGGTGGCCGTTGCCATCTGCAAACAGTCCTCGATGGTTGTTGCTGGCGACAAACATCGCGATCGTATTTGCATTTATGTGCATGAGTTATTACGTGGCTGCCTTATTTCGGGCGGATCACGGTGAGCATGCCGTTCACGAGTTTCTGCAGGGCTGCGCAATATATTTGTTATTCGCTTTTTTTGCCGGATTCGCATACTTGGCAAGCGCCTATTTTGATCTGGCGGCAGCGTCTACGATAGCCCTATACGTCTGTCTTGCGGTAGGTGCGTTGTTTTGGTTAGCAGTATCTTCGAATCGAATTCTAGTACGAGCCGGACTTCACGTCGCAAGCATTGGCGCGTTGTTGTTTGTAGTTTCTTTTGACATGGCATATCGCATTGGGATGTTCGATCGGCCGGTGTTCGCCCGGCTATTTTCTAATGACGTCTATCATTGGAGACTGACACGCAATTCGACGGATAATTTCTTGCATTCTTCGATTCCCTATATACAAGACTTACGGAAAATCAGAAACAAAATTTCCGCCGAGCAATTCTTTCTTTCCGATCTGGCTACCAGTTACTACGTGACGGCTACATTACCGCTGTATGCAACGAATGTTCATCCTCATCACTTTACGATGTATAAGTATTATCGAGATGTACTTGATGCCTTATGTAGTCAGAATCCAGAAGAGGAGGGCTCGACTGCATTTGATTTGCTCATTGAGAAGGCACAGGCGTCGTTGGCTCAAGATCGTCTTCCTGTTCGTTATATATTTGTCAATAAGGATCAGTACAACAAGAACGTGAAAGTCAACTGCCTGACGAAAAATTTTGAAGCCGTCGAGCAAAAACTTAGAGTCTTCAGCAGGAATGTCTACACGGGCGAATACATTGATGTTTTCGAGATTCAATATCCGCACGCTTATTTTTCCAATTGATAGCGACGACGGTTATCAATCGTTACCGCTACAACACCCATTTACAAGAAAGCGAATTTTTCTAATTATGAGGCAGTGAGTCCGTCGTGAACGCCTTGTAAGCGACCCGAATGGACGACCTCGGTATTAGAGAAGAGCAAACGTTGGGATAACGAGAACTGCTCTGCTGTGATGAATCAATGAGTACTCGTAACGGCGGTGACGTATAGCTAAAAATGTTACTATATAACATAATCCGTTGAGCTTATGCATATCGTCACAAGCGATGTAGTTCGGTGTTAACGAAACAAACGATATTATGGATATTGGTCGCTTTGTGGACCCTGCCGGCGACGGCGTCACAATTATCCGTATTTGCCAGCGTGGCGCCGCAACGCTATTTCCTGGAACGGATTGGTGGGGAGCATGTTCGTGTATCGGTGCTGGTAAGACCGGGCCACAGTCCTATCACATACGAGCCGACGCCGAAACAAATGATCGCCCTGGGGGTTGCTGATCTGTATGTACGCATCGGAGTACCGTTCGAAGATGCATGGATGGAGCGCATCGCAGCATCCAATCCGAACATGCTAGTCGTCGATGCACGGGACGGAGTGCCGCTGCGGAAAATGACCGCACATCAGGACGCCGAAGGAAAGCATGTGACTCATAGCGGAAGAATAGATCCACATTTCTGGTTGAGCCCGCCATTGGCTGCAAAAATGGCCGCGCAGTTATTGGATAGATTGAGCGAGCTCGACCCCGGCCATCGAGTAGTATATGAAAAGAACCACCGTCGCCTGGCAGCTGATCTAGCTCAGCTCGATCAGGATATCCGAACCTTGCTGGCGAATCTTAACAAGCGTAGTTTCATGGTATTTCATCCGGCCTGGGGCTATTTTGCCGATACCTACGGGCTGCAACAGATCGCCATCGAAGTCGAGGGGAAACAACCGGGCCCAAGATCCTTGGCGCGGCTGATCGATAGCGCCAAGGCACAGGGGGTGAATACCGTGTTCGTGGACAGCCGAATAAGTCACAAACACGCCAACACGGTGGCGGACGCCATCGGCGGACGAGTTATTATCATTGATCCGCTGGCTGAAGACTATGTGCAGAACTTACGCCAGGTTGCCCGGATCTTGGCAGCGGTGAACCAATGACGGCGATGATAAGCGTTCGCGGCGTTACGTTTTCCTATGGCGGTCCGGTGGTACTGGAAGATGTATACCTCGATGTCGCGGACGGTGAATTTCTCGGTGTCGTCGGGCCCAACGCCGGGGGAAAAAGTACGTTACTGCGACTCATGCTCGGGTTGCTGGAGCCGACAACGGGCAGCATTGAGGTGGATGACCGGGAGCCAAGCGAAGGATCTCGCGTGATCGGTTATGTTCCCCAATATCCGCCGTTCGCCCGTGATTTTCCGATCACAGTGGAACAAACCGTTCTGCTGGGGCGGTTAGGGACCGCGCGAGTGTTAGGCGGATACTCACGACGGGATCACGGAATCGCCGAGCGGGTGATGGTGGAAACCGAAATCTTGAGTATTCGGGGCCGGCGTCTCAACACATTGTCCGGTGGGCAGTTACAACGGGTGTTATTGGCCCGTGCCTTGGCCAGCGAGCCCAAGATATTAATGTTGGACGAGCCGACGGCAAATCTCGACGTACGTATGGAATCGGATATCTTTGGATTGCTCAAAAAGCTCAATCAGCGGGCTACCATTATCGTGGTTTCGCACGACATTGGCTTCATCTCGCGCTATGTTGGGCGAGTTGCGTGCGTCAACCGGACTTTGATTTGTCATTCAACGCTTGCCATAGATGGCAAGGTGATTCAAGAGCTGTATGGTGGAGACGTACATATGGTGGAACATTCGCACGGTTAAGGTGAGCTGATGGAATTTCTCCAGTCGTTAACACAACACGTGTTTCTACAGCACGCACTACTGGCGGGGGTGCTGGCGAGTATTGGATGTGGTGTGATGGGCAGTTATGTGGTCGTAAAACGCATCGGTTTCTTGGCTGGCGGAATGGCACACGCGGTGTTAGGCGGTATGGGCGCTGCATTTTTCTTCGGCGCCGAACCCATGTACGGCGCTCTGATTGCGGCGATTATGGTGGCAGTGCTCATCGGCTGGGTCACCCTGGGCGGGCGGCAGCAGGAGGACACCTTGATTGGTGCGATGTGGGCGGTAGGAATGGCCGCCGGCATATTATTCATTTCCCAAACGCCGGGCTATCAGGTTGATCTGATGACTTATCTATTCGGTAACATTCTGTTAGTGACGTCGCAGGATTTATGGTTGATGATGGCACTGGATATTCTCCTGCTGCTGCTGGTGTTGCTGTACTTCCGTCAATTTCTAGCGGTCGCTTTCGATGAAGAATTCGCACGACTTCGAGGCGTACCGGTGGCATTGTTCTACATGATGTTGCTCTGTTTGGTCGCGGTGTCAGTGGTATTGCTAATTAAAATTGTGGGATTGATCTTGGTGATTGCCTTGCTCACATTGCCTGCAGCCATAGCATCACAATATGTCCACACCGTTGGCCGCATGATGATTGTTGCCACCGTTCTAGGAGCACTGTTTTGCGTTTTCGGACTCGCCGTTTCTTATCAACCGGATTTACCCGCCGGCGCTACGATCATTCTCGTGGCAGGGGTGGCTTATTTACTTTCCACACTTTTAACTAGCTTTCGTCAACGATACAGAACTCAGGTAACAACGACACGATGAATACGTTGCATAAATTTCAAGTTAAATCTGTGACTATATGACCAAACCGCTATTACCAATTCTCAATGTCGGTTACACTGATCAACGTACCGTACTATTTGCTCCCATCGAATTGTTTATTGTGACTATGTCACCAAACAAGTTAACAGATCGACGTATCGATCCCGATCGACGTCAACGCCGCTTTCACGCTTTTTTATATCAATTTACACATCAACGACGCCGTAACGATCGGCGTTGTTCAGCAGCAGCTTGCTATGTTGATGTTCATGAACCACTGCTGTTGCTTATTACCTTGACTGCTCTGTTGTTGTGTATCATCGATAGTTACAACACGTTGTTGTTGTTAGATTTGGGCGGCGTTGAGATCAATCCGCTCATGCGTGAATTGATCGATCGCGATGCCACTTTATTTTTTGGCGTCAAGTATGTCCTCACGGCGTTTTGCCTCATGATCTTGGTGGTCCATAAGCGCTTTTTGTTGATGAAAATCGTGTCCGGATATCACATTATCATCGCGGTGATTTTTGGTTACACGATACTCATCGGTTATCAGTATCGCCTGCTAGCTCTAATCTAGCTGTTTCACACGGCTCTCCAAGATTCGCACGATGTCTTGGTGACCGCTGGCTTTGGCGAGATCCAGCGCGGTCGCTTTCCAACGGTTTTTGATGCCGGAGATGGCACCCTGCTCGAGCAGCAGCGCAACGACTTCGCGATGCCCGGCGAGGGCGGCTTCATGGAGTGGTGTCGAGTGGCCGACGCTAAAGGCATTGATGTCTGCGCCGGCATTCATCAACAACCGGACTATCCTAGTTCGTCCTCGTGCTGCCGCATGATGCAGCGGCGTGAGCCCGAAATTGTCATAGATATTGAGATTCGCCCCCTCTAGGACCAGCAGCTTTACTACATAGTAGTGATCGAACATCACGGCGCCGTTCAACGCTGTCAAATGCTTGGGCCCGAGCAAATCCAGATCGGCGCCGGCCCGCACCAGAGTCTCTACTACTTGGTAGTGCCCACGAATGCTTGCTTGGGTCAGGGCAGTGCGGTGCGTATCGTCCTTGCTGTTTACGGCGACGCCTTGTTGAATCAGCCGCTGTACGGTATCCACGTCGCCGCGTGCTGCGGCATCAATGATCGGCGCGTTGTTCGTCGCCGGCGATGTGGGAGGTTGTGTTGCAGCCGTGGCAGCAACCGACCAGCCCATCAACAGTAGCATCCCGAATATGGCACCAAGGTGGCTAGAAGAAAGGCCAAAAATACTCTTGAAGAAAAGAATGCGATCGATGCCTGGCATAACGCTTTGTGCCCGAGAATGCCTCCAGCCTGGTGTTGGCTCGGTGTCGAACTCCTGAATGCGTGCTTCACGCAACGCAAAAAACGGGGCCGGAGTCACAGACTCTGACTCCCTTTTTTCATCCGTCCAGCCGTCCGATCCCTTCACCGCCAACCGGGATCCTTGATGCCGTCTACGGGCTAGCTCAATGACATGCCTGGATTGCCTTCGATGCCCTTGACTACCGGAACGTTGGCGTTGACTTCCTTGATCACCTTCTTGTCGCGCAGGTATTCGGCGACCACGTCCCACACCTCGGGCAGGCTGTCCGGCTGCGGATTGACGCTCGCCCAACCGGCCACCATATACGTCTTTGCAGCGTCCAATGGCTTACCGTTGAGTTCCAGATTGGACAAGCGCTGACCAATCTTCTGCGTCGGGTCAATGGTGTACTTGAGACCGCCGATGCGCACCATGTCGCCGCCCATCTGATAGTAGGGGTCGGCGTTGAAAAGATTGTCGGCAATGTCTTCCAGGATATTCTTGATAAGCTCACCAGTCATCTCGTTTAGAGTCGACTTCGCGTAGGTGATGCCGGTTTGATCCATCAGCCGATCCATGGTGATGGTATCGCCGGGCAACAGACTGGTGCCCCAACGGAACCCTGGTGAGAATGCGATGTCAGCGCCGCGTACGTCCATTAGTGCATCGACGATCAATTGATCAAACGTGCCGTTGAAATTACCTCGCCGGAAAAGGGTGGTTTCGGTGACCGCCAGTTCTTCCGCCAGCTTGTCCTTGAAAGGTGCGCGCACCTTGTCGATATGCGCGGTCATTTCCTTATCGGCGGGCAGCAGATTAGCGAACACCGGCATCATGTGGAAGCGGAAATCCTGCATCTTGCCGTTATTCACCTGCAGATCTAACACCGACAGAAACTTGGCATTGGAGCCCGAATTTATTACCAGGGTCTTGCCGCCTTTATTATTTACCAGTGTGGGTTTGGGCATGCCATCATGGGTGTGTCCGCCCAGGATCACATCGGCTCCCGTCACGCGACTCGCCATCTTGAGGTCCACGTCCATTCCATTATGGGACAGGATGACCACCAGTTGGGCGCCCTTACCGCGCACCTCGTCGACAAACTTTTGCACCTGCTCATCACGAATACCGAAACTCCAGTCTTCGACCATATAGCGTGGGTTAGCGAGTGTCGTGTACGGGAAGGCCTGCCCGATTATCGCGAGCTTGACGCCGTTGACCTCACGCATGGTGTAGGGCTTGAACACCTGGCCGCTCTCCAGGTCAAACGCAGGCTTTTCCTCGAATTGTGCGTCTTCGGTGAGCATCACATTTTGGGCAACAAATTCGATGCTGTCCTTGAGCTGATTGTTAATGATGTCATGAACCCGGTCCATCCCATAGGTGAACTCCCAATGACCGGTCATGATGTCGACACCCAATAGTTTGCACGCATCGATCATATCTTTGCCTTGGGTCCATAACGCCGTCGCCGATCCCTGCCACGTGTCTCCGCTGTCCAGCAACAGAGTGCGATTGGGGCGCTGGGCTCGAATCTGATCGATAAGCGTCTTCAAGTGCGCGAATCCACCGACCTTCCCATACTGGCGCGCGGCCTTTTCAAAATCCAAGTAGGTGAACGCATGTGACTCCAGGCTGCTTGGCGACACATTGAAATGCTTGAGAAACGCGTCACCCACCAGATGGGGAGGCTTGCCGGTTGCCTGTCCTACCCCGATGTTGTAGCTCGGTTCCCGGAAGTACACCGGTAAAAGCTGTGCATGACAGTCGGTAAAATGCATTAAGGTCAAATTACCGAAATCCGCTATGTCGTAGGGATTGGTTGACTTGCTCTGCGCTTGGGCGGTGAGGTCGAACCCGGCAGCCGCGGACACCGCCAAAATCTGTAAAAACTCACGACGGGTTAGACTCATCGGTCTCCTCCAGTGATGATGTTACGATTCCGGACGCGCTGACAACAGCGTCTCAACACAGAAAAAAGCCTGGCCGCAGGGCCAGGCTTTTTTCCAGATGCCTTCAATTTACTGGCGCTGGCTCGGCACTTTGAGCGGCACGCCGGTATTAATGGCAGCCTCATAGAACTCCAATGCCCGGTATTGGTCGCTCTGCGGTTTGAAAGGCTTGGCCCGGACCTGCTTGTTGCAACCGCCGTAGCGGCGATGCACGGTTCCCCAGGGTTTGCCCTTGAGCGCCCACTTTGTACGATACACCGGAAAACCCGTGGTATGTCCAAGGCCGGCGCTCAGCACGTCACCGCGTAACTTATTACCCGCGCTGTGCACGTGACAGTTGGCGCAAGAGAAATTCAACTGACCGCGTTTGGTCCAGTAAAATTTTTTGCCCGCTTCATAGGCCGCCACCGCGCCGGGGCTGTCGATGTCGACATTCCACGGCTGACCGTTGTATTGCTCTCGGAACGCGGCAATCAGCATCGCCATCTTGCCATGTTTGAGGTTCTTGATCGGTTCTTCCCCATTCTTCTTCAGGCAATCATTGAGGTCCAACTCGATGGTCCGAATCTCCTTGGTCTTATCGTTGTAATAGGGATATTTCGTCGCCGGCCGATCGAAACAACTAGCCAGGGTCTTGCCGCTTTTCATCGGCTTTTGCCACAACGCGCGGGCCTTATCCATATCCGTGTCATACGGTGGAAACTCCATGAGCAGTTCCCAGTTTGCACGCCGCTCCGCGTATTGCGGTAAGGCGTTGACGCCGTCGCTGTAATCAGAAAGGCTCACGGTTGGAAAACGCTTCTTGAAGTAGGCTTGGTACTCTGCAATTTCTTTTTTCACTTTGGGGTTCTGAGCCGCCCACACCATAGCTGAGGAACCGCACAGCAAGGCCAGTGCAGAGAGCATTAAAACAGTTTTTCGCATTACATCTCCTCCCGTGTTGACGCCGGTCCACGATGACCGGCATTCAGACAAGTGGGTTATTTGACGGCGCTTTGAGCGCTGCCGTTTTCGCCTTTGTTATCGGACCAGCTCACGTCTACTTTATCACCCGCCTTGGCGTTCAATATCTCAATGCCGATGAGCGGGTTCTTCGACACGCCACTGGCCATATTGGCCTCGGCAACGACCTTTCCATTGTGTTTGAACTCCATGTTTTTGATGAAATGAGCAGGGACTAACTGACCGGTTTTGGAGTCTTTGCGACGTCCGGTCTCCATGGGATGGTTGACCAGCACGAGCACTTGATGCTTGTCGCCGGCCTTTTTGATTTTCATCTTGGTCAAACGAGCCATAATTCTTTCCTCTTCAGTTCAAACGAGCGCAATTAACCACCACATCCACCGACGGTGACTTTAATTTGTTGCGTCGCCTTCATTAATTTGCCACCGGACTTCACCACCGCATGCACATCTGAGGATTGGCCCATCTTGATGCGAGCGCTGTAGAATCCACCGGCACCATTCAAGTTTACGAATGTGGTAAGGGGTGCCGGATTCTTAACCGCGACAATGGCGATGGCCTCGGCGGGTAGAGAAGTCTCTACCTTGATCGGGACTACCGCGCCGTTTTCCGCCTGTAGCGGCGCTTTGATTTTGATGTCTCCGCTATCACTCATGTCCGACGCGCCTAATGCGGCCTGCAACGCCTCTCCCGGCGAAATTTCTGTTTTGAATGCGGCTTCGGGATAAGCGGCCGCCAACACCTGGTTGGGTTTTAACAGCCCAGCACCCGCGGCGACTGCCAAAACACCGCTGGTCAACGAGCCTTTAAGGAACGTTCTGCGTTTCATGGAAAATTGCCCTCACTGCTGTGGGATTATAAAAAATCGTAACTAACAGAGCCTGAAATGTGGAGAAAGTTCAACCGCACTGATCCGACTAGATGGTTTGCAACCACTCTATGATCAGATCGATTTCTTTTTCCGACAATAACTTATGCTTGCCAAACGGCGGCATCACGCTTTGCGGATTGGCTACGGTGGCATCATAAATCTGGGCGCGCAGCTTGGCTTTATCGGGAAACCGCTGCTTCATGGCAACCAACGGCGGGCCCATGTTGCCGCCCGGGGGTAATGTCTCAGGCCAGCGCGCCTTGGTGGTCACGCCATGGCATGCCAGGCAGTTACCTTTCCGTCGCGTGATTGCAACGCACCATCCCTTGATGACGTTGTCGGCCGTCTTGGCGGCCTTCTTACATTGTTTCTCATCGGGCAGCGTGTCAGCTGACGCTAACGGTATGGTTACCAGCGAGCCGGCCAGTAACACCGCGGCGCCGAGCACGGCCGACGTGAATATCGTTTTACGCATTAATCCTCCTCATCTAGTGGCTAACTTTGTGCGGGCGGAGGCCCGGTTAACGTGACACGGCGTCACGTTATATCCACTATTTATATAGGGTTAAGTGAACCGGAACGGTGTTAGCCAAAGACTAAATCATAATCACATGGTGAATACAAGTAACCGTGACGAAATGGTCGGTTTTCGCGGATTGAAATTTTTGCCCACAGCGATAAGGGATATTAATTGTCTTTCAGGGCCTCTATTTCAGCGGTTCGGTTTCTCGGACTTGACCTTCTCACCCGCTAAACGGAGTTGTTGCTCGATTTCAGTAACACGTGCATCGATACTCGCGCTAGCATAAAAGCTGTCCCCAGCGTAAGTTCGCGCAAGTTGCAATTGGCGTAGCGCCTCCCTTGGGTTACCCATTAGATAGTGGTACTCCGCTAGTGCCTGATGTGCAGCGAGGGGATTTTTCAATTCGCCCTCAGCACGCGCCAGCATGGCGTATAATTTGGGCTCCGCCTGAGTTTTGAGCATCACACCTCGGATCGCCTGCTTGGCTTCTTGGTGGCGACCGGATTTCAGTAAAGCCGCCGCGATGTAGTGTTGAAAGACAGTCTGGTCGGCAAATTGGTGGCGTGCGGCGCGATAAAGTTCGAGGGCGCGGTCGTGGTTACCGGCACTCATCTCGATCTCGGCTTCCACGATCCGGTAACTGGAGTTTTGCGGTTGTAAGTTGACTAAACCCTTAATCTGTTCGCGGGCGCGATCGTATTGTGAGGACGCCATTAAAGCCAGGGCGTAACCATAACGATCTGCTCGAGCACTCGTGTTTTGCTTGTCTTCCAGGGCCGATGAAAAATATTTCACCGCACGCTCAGGTTCGTCGTTGTATAAAGCGCGTATCTTGGCGCGCATGTGAAGATACTGGTCTTCATTTGATCGCGTGGGCGAAGGATATCTTTCGGCTCGTGAGATCGATTCAGCAATACGGTCTGTTGTTAGGGGATGGGTGCGAAGAAACTCCGGCGCATTGGAATCTTGTACCCGCGCCCACTGCTGCATACGTTCGAAAAATTGCGGCATGGAGCGAGGATCGAATTCGGAGCGTGCTAACGCGCGGATGCCGATCGCATCTGCCTCGCGTTCGAATTCACGGCTGTATTTGAGTTGACGCTCGATCATTGACGCGTTGGTTGCCGCCAGCGCCGCCTGTCCGACCTGCCCGCCGAGTAAAATGGCTGCGATGATCGCCGCGGTCATGGGAATAGTCTGGCTTTTAACGGCTGCCAGCATCCGCGGCAGATGGCGCTGAGTGATGTGCGCTACCTCATGGGCCAACACTGAGGCGAGTTCTGACTCGTGGCGTGTCGCCAGAATCAGGCCGGTGTGCACGGAGATGTAACCACCGGGCACGGCGAAGGCATTCAATGCCGGGTCCTTGACCAGGTAAAAAGAGAAATCCACACCGCCGCCATCGCTGTTTGCCGCCAGCCGCTGGCCGAGTTGGTTCAGGTAGTCGTGCAACTCCGGGTCTTCGATGAAGCTCAAACTGCGGCGCGCGTCGCGCATAAACTCGCGGCCAAGCTTCTGTTCTTCAGCGGATGAGATGATGCTGGTCGAGTAATCTCCCAGTTCCGGAAGTTGGTTCGAATCTTGCGCCGATGCGGCCGCGGCGGCGATGGCCACCCAGATCATGAACGCGCGGCGTCGCCAGCGCCGCCAAACGTGCCCCCATGCTGGCGTCGCGCACACCGTAACACGGTGTGCGCAGGATCTTGATTTGGTAACCATGTGTAGCGCCATTCGCGAAATTTGGACCGACCGGGATGCGCAGGGCGCGTGCCGACCGGACGGGTATTCCCGCCGCCCCTGCGCCGGCGGCGAATAATTCGTTCTCAACGGGTGACCTGCGATGAAGGATGACGTAGGGTGCGTGAACCCCATGTTTTACCGGTGATGAGATCAGATTTCAATATTTTTGTATTTTCTAATACAATACTATTATTAAATTATGGTAATGCGCCTGCTCACTGACCCAACGGGGTGATGCCGAGCGGGACGTAATAAGCCTACAATAAACGACGCTACTGACAGAGGAGAGCTAAACATGGCTGATTTTGATCAAGAACTCGATGCGCGCGGTTTGAATTGCCCCCTACCCATCCTGCGTGCGAAAAAGGCGTTGAACGATCTGGGCGACGGGCAGGTGTTACGGATCATGGCGACCGACCCGGGCTCGGTCAAAGACTTTGAGGCGTTTGCACAACAGACCGGCAACACATTGTTGGATTCGACTGAAAACAACGGCGAATTTCACTTTCTGCTGCGGAAGAACGGATAGCCACGACACGGTTATCAACCGCGGACAAATGTAACCACTGCGATTAACTTTTCAAGAGCGTATGAGTTATGGCTGACAAGAAATTGGCGATTATCGCCACCAAGGGCACGTTGGATTGGGCCTATCCACCTTTCATCTTGGCATCGACAGCCTCGGCGTTGGGGTATCAGACTTGTATCTTCTTTACGTTTTACGGGCTACAGCTCATTAAGAAGAAGCTGGACCTCAAGGTGAGTCCACTCGGAAATCCGGGTATGCCGATGCCCATGGGTATGAACAAGTGGTTTCCGGTGCTTGGCACCACTATTCCGGGCATGGAGGGCATGATGACCACAATGATGAAACAAAAGATCAAGGCGAAGGGGGTAGCCTCTATCGAAGAACTCCGCGATCTGTGTGTCGAAGCCGAAGTCAGGCTGGTGGGTTGTCAGATGACGATAGATCTGTTTGATATCAATCGCGATGAATTGATGGATAACATCGAGCTGGGCGGTGCGGCGACCTTCTTCGAATTTGCAGGTGACGCCGACGTTACGCTATTCATATAACTTTCGGGCACATCTTTACAAACAAAGATCGGGCGTTGGGTTGCTCCCGGTCGACGCAGTTTTGTGCCTGCAACTCTAAAAGTCCTGCACTCTCGCATCCGGTATCCCGGAATTTGCCGTTGGGTCGTAAACTCACTCGGGCTCTTTGTGTTTATGTTTGATTTCCCCAATTGGCACCGACACTGGGCCTGGCGATCTGGGTTCGTCGATGTAACGGGGGCGCGCACTGCTATCGCGCCCGGCGTCTTCGGCGAGTTCCTGTTTCCGCGTCGAGATCAACACCAGGCACTCGCGCATATCATTAATACAGGCCTCGGAAAGCGGATGCTTGAGACCAGGTGGTGTGGCGGTTTCCTTGATAACCCGTGTCAGTACCTTTTGCATTGCCGATAGAATACGTTCTTCTTTGGACAAGGACTGGTTTTCATTCATGATTAACATTCGTCGCGCGTCAAATCGCTGGAAAGTTGGAATTTGAGATGTCAAAGCATTACATTGATCCACAAATACTAACCGATCAAAGGGTCTTAATGCCGTATTTTATCTATCGGATTTCGCCGCAACGATTTTTGACCTATATCAACGAATTCGCGCACTACCACGAAGCGCGTGACACGGCGAGACGGATGCGACAGGAGCAAGCCCCAGCCGATGTCGATACCATAAAGATTATTTTCGCTACGAATCGACGCGAGGCCGAAACATTGTTGAAAACCCGCCGCGAGCGTCAACCGTCTGAAGACGATTGATCAAGTCATGGTCGATGAAGAGCAATATCGGCGTACGTACCAGGAGGTGATCACCGCTCCGTGTCCGTTTGAGAAAGCCATACTGCAACGGGTATGTGCCTGTCCGCGGGCAACCAAATGTAATATTGCCGAGCGCGAAGCGGTGAATTGCCAGTCCACGGACGCACAGGAGACATGCGTTGCGTTTTTGCACCACCTGAGGAAACGGGCAAATTTCGCGCTCGGGCTGAAACGTACGCCCGGGGCGTTGCCCCATGCGAAGGCAATCAAGATCCAATGCGGCGGGTTGTTGGGTCTGCAAGACACACTGGATCCGTTTGCGCAGGAATCAAGAGTATCCGATGTACACGGATTGATGAATCGTGCCTTGAAACGTTTTCAGGAAATGTCCAATGTTCCCTTCGATCAGATCGTGCGCGAAGTGAGCAAATACGAAGGCCGTCGGCGGCCGCGACGTGCCCGGAGTAGCAGGGCTCAGCAAGATGACTAATCCGCAAGTGTTACTGCTCGTGGCGCACGGCAGCCGGGGACAAAAGGCCAACGATGAAGTCCGTCTACTGACCACGAAGTTGTCGCAGAAATTCGAACCCGGGTCGGTACAGGTACAGTGTGCATTCTTGGAACTCGCCCATCCCTCGATAGCGTCGTCCATCGACCAAGCGGCGACCCGGGGAGTACGTCGGATCACGGTGTTACCTTACTTTCTCGTTTCCGGACGTCATGTGACAGTGGATATTCCTGAGATCGTAGTGCAAAAAAGTAGTGAACATCCCACTGTCGATATCCGGCTAACCGAGTACCTTGGCGCCGCGGATTGTGTCGTAGACATGTTGTCCGATATGGCGAAACGCGCCATCGCATAGCAATGCGGCGGTGGCATAAATTTCTATCTTGAACCAACGAATTACTAGGCGCTGGCAGTGACCGACGACAAGAAGTTCGACGACAAAAGCCCCAAAGAATGGAGAATGCTGCGGGATAAAGTCAGCAAAATCGTATCAAATCAGGATGACGACATCGCCATACACATCTGCTCATTTTGCGGTCGCGACAAATCCGAAGTGAATCACATGATCCAAGGGCCGGCGGTTAATATCTGTGACGCGTGTGTGGCCAAGTGCAATCAAATAATAATCGAAGACAATTAGATAGATCAGCCGGTATCCTGCACCGAGGCACCCCGCGTCTACACCGGAACGCCGCTGAATCCGCGCGCATCAAAAATCGATAGATTCGGATGTTACGCCTTTGGGGTTTGTTCGAGCTCCCCGTTAAAACATACCCATGTCGTCGCGATATATTTAACCCCTTGCTGCAGGATGACACCACGATGGGCATGGCTCCAAAACGGCGGAAACAAGATTAGTTTGCCTGCCTCGGGATTGATTTTGACATCTTGAAAATAGAATTCGGTCTCGCCGCCGGGACCGTCGACGTCGTTGAGGTACCATATGGCGACTAACTGACGCTGGCTGAATTCGCCCGGACCGCTGTCGACGTGCCAGTGATAAAATTCTTCCTGTTGCGTGCGTTGCATGTTGTAACCCATGTCGCGGAACGAGTTTGACGCAAAAAACGGATGAATCTTGGCAATTTCATTTACTGCGGCGCTCAACGATAGGAACAGGCCCTCATCGACGGGTTTCCAATCTTTTCTGCCACTGATGCGCAGATCCGTGGAACGCTTGATGGAAGCCTCTTGATCGTGTTGCGGACCGACTCTGCCGGGATATTGTTGTTCCGGGTGCGCCTCGAAGCGGTGAATCATGTCGTCACAGACCTCACGCGTCAGGGCATGACGCACCTCGTAGATAAAGCTGTGGGGACACGCTTCGCGAAGTGTGTAGTTGAGCACAGATTCAGGTTTTGAGCTCATGAGTGGTTAGCGGTGCTCTTAGTTGTTGTGGAAGTGAAACCGTGTTTCATTCATGTTACCGGTGGTATCGATGTCAACCCCTTCTACGTTTGGCAGGCGTTTTATGATGTAGCCAGCCATGAGTAACAGCGATTGCTTGTGATCATTATGCATCGCTGTCAACAAGCGGTCGGCCGCAATCTGGCACCGTTGTTCGACATTTGGGTTGGGCACGTACTCACGGCTCATCTGCCAACCCCGATCCATATCGTTATCCATCTTCTGAAAGAACGGTTCACCCTCATCGAGCACATCCTGTGGTACTTCGATACGGTAAGTTCTGTCCTCCACTGTTATATTCAATATCATCGCTGGTTTACGGCTTGTGGGCGGCGGTCAGGATACGCGAAGAGGAGGAAAACTGGTACATGAAAACCAAAACGCGGGCTCCGTACCAAGCAAGTGGAGACTGTGATTGATGTCCAAGATACTGGTAGAACGAGACCCTTCACCGATGAAGCTCGAGGTGATGCATGTCGAACATTGGGACATATGGGAACAGGGGGTGTCCCGGTTTCCCTGGACCTATGATGCAACCGAGACCTGTTTTGTCCTGGAAGGAGAGGCGGTGGTGACCCCCGACAACGGTGATCCGATCAATATCTCCGCAGGTGACCTGGTGGTGTTCATGGCGGGATTGTCGTGTGTCTGGGAGATCACCAAACCAATCCGTAAGCACTACAAGACAGGCTAACGGGTTTAAGCTCAACCTATAGCCGATTTGTAGTTAAATTCACGGAGATGACGATGATTTGCCCAGCAGTTGGGCAGTTGCTGCCAATACCGCATTGGTTACTGGCGCGATTTTCTTGCGCATCAGCGAACCGATGGCGTCAGTCCGTGCAAAGATTGGTCGCACCAGGGGTTCGCCGCTATGCGCCAACAACAGCATCGCCCTGAGGTCGGCTTTCGATTCCGGCAGCCGTTGGCATACCGTTGCACACCGCGGATCATGGGCCTGAATCATGCCGTCTATGTATTGTTTTAACTCGTCGACGGTGCTGAACTCACGATCAACCGTTCGCAGCTGCCCAAAATAGAGATACACCGCATCGAGTAATTCCACGACTACGTCTTGATCAATGGGCTTATGTAAGACACGTTCGCACGTGGTCAAAAATGTCTGACCGGAGGCGGACAGCACCCGGGTCAGTTGCGCTGCCGCGGGATCATCGGTGAACATCTGTAACGCGCCCCTTACCGATCGATAATCCGCGCGTGCGGGTTGCGGGTCGGGCAGCTCATCTGGCATGGTCTGCAGGAAGCCCACGTAGTAGTGATTTTTCCGCGCGCCACGTTGCCATATCTCGCGACGCTGCGCATCAGTGACTAACCCCGGTTGCAGGATCAACCGCACGGTTTCGATCAAGGTGCCGGGCACCTCCTCAAACGGCAAGTAATCCGTTAGGTAATCGGCCAGCATTCGACCCATGGTGCCAGTGACGACGCGCGGGTGTTCGAGCATGTAACGGGCCACTTCCGCCGTCGGCAGCGCCCACCAGATTCGTGCCGCCAGTTCGTCGGTTAAGCCGGCAGCGCGGGCCACAGCAATCACTGCTTCATCCTCCGCCAACATCAGCAGCCGTTCCAGACGAGTATTTCGCATGTTCGCCATGCGCGTCCATCGCCGTAGATACACCGGGTAGCCACGGGGGGACCCAAATGCGTTCGTGGACAGCATCTCTCGCACCAAACGCAGATATTTTTCCGGCGTACAGTTGGGATTTAGCTCGACCTTGGCATCGTCGCCATCGGTCATCCCATGTACGCACATGGTCTGCTCATTGATACGGATCGCGTGCGAGTTGGCGAGCAATACGTTGAGCTTCAAAGTGTCTTCAGCGCACAGTTCCATCAATTGTCAGATTGCTATTAGTCTGGTTGGGTTAGGCACTTGTTGCCGGCTTTGAGCAAGATAGGAACTAGCTCTTTTTGGGTATCTGCGCACGTTTGAACATCTACCGATTTGGGGTGCTTGTGGCCGCCGCATGGATGCAATATATTGCGCGCCCTTGGTATCGGTCCACAAACTGCAGCAGAGAAAAATTGATGGACAAAATGTATTACGAAACTATCGAAAAGTTAGAAAAGTTGGGCGTTGATCGCGAGTATATCCAAGGTTGGATCGGCGGTTATCTGGAAAATCCCAAGCGTGAAGAGCAGCGGATTACCGAGGCCTACGAGGCCGGCTACGAAGATGGAACCGCAAAACAGATCAACAGCGCTGAGCGATACAAACCCTAACGACTCTCATTTTGCTAATCTGCGCCGATCACCGCGTCCTTTGACGCTGGTCGCGGATCGATGTTGGACGTGCCGAATAGATTGTCCATTGCGGTTTTTAGATGTTTCACTGCCTCCGGTGCGTCCAAGTCGATCACCTGCTGAATGACCCACTTATTTTTTTGGGTCATCCCCATTACCTCCTGGATTTTTTCCCCCAGAAAACGGCGGGTCTCATATCCTGGATTACCTTCAGTAAATGGGGTTTCAGCATATTCGGCAGCGCGCGCGTTTAATTTCTCAATGTAACCGGATCGATAATCGCCGCGTCCCATTACGTCCACGACGTTGCGTTGATAATGGCGCGCGGTGTGTTGCGCTAATGCGGTGACGAATATATTACGGGACTGTTCGTCCATCTGCTCAAACGCGACCCGATCAGCGGCGTGCACCAAGAAAATCAGATACTCTGCTATTACCGCAATGCGTTGCTCATCTGAATCGTAATCGAAATCCTCAACGTGCAGATTTTTTGCCGCCGCCAGGGCGATCTGCCAGATGCCGTAGGCAAGCGAGGTGGCGTTGTCCTCCAGTGAACCTTGCCGGTCCCTGTTACGCCACTTGTCACGGATGCGCATCTTCATCGTGGTGCCTCGATGGGAGATCTGTGTCGACTGATTAAAACGCTGGTAATTAGCGGTCGCGGTTTCAAAAATCGGAACTGCAATGCGGTGAATACTAGCAGTGTGTCGGACTTAGGGAAAATCTACTGCGGCGGCGGGAAAGTCGGCCCACGTCGACGATTTGTCTCGTCAAATTCCCCGCTTTTCGCCCCGAAAAAAGGTCAAACTGGTCCCGATTTCCCACCAGCCTCGTTACCATCACCCACGTCCGACAGACTGCTAGCCCGTCAGTGTGCTTCATGCTACTTTAAACCGTTATCGATCGGTCGTGTTTTAGCTATGCAATCCAATCTTTGCAGTCTCGTCTCCGCGGTGCAGCGAAACTGCGACGTCTCCGATGCCCAATTTGCGGGGGACTATACCCTGTGCGTGTATCTGCTCAAGATGCGGGAGTATTACCGCTGGAGCAAGGGGCGGCCCCTCGGCGACAGTCTCAGCAGCGGTGAAGTGGGGCTATGGGTGGATCAGCGTGAGGCGTACTGGGAAGGCCTGCTGGACCAGGACTATTTGCCCGTCACCATCGATGGTGTCGATTACCCACCTATGGAAAGCGAAGCCATCAATGCGCAGCTGTTGCCTCAAGGGTATGTATATGGCGGCGGACTCGGCCGTTTCGCCAAGCCCTACTTCTTTCTCGCCGAGTTGCTCAGCCAAGAACCCCTTCAGGGCTACACCGCATTGGTTGCGGGACGGGAGTACGCTCGTGAACTGGCAGCGCCTCCTGCTATGGCTCAGGGAACTAATATTTATATTCGCCGTGAGTCTCTACGCCGCATGCTATGGGAGAAAGTGGAGGAATGGCGCTGGCGAAAAAGGGAGAATGCCATGGCCCGCGCCGTCGGCTATTACAGTTTCGACCACGATCTGGAACAGGCGTTGGAATGTATGACCCAGAACGAACTAGAGACCGTCATCCTTCATGAGATCGGTGAGGTGGTGGCGGGTGAGTTGCTCGGCAATACTTGGAACGAGATGCTGTTAACGGTTTCCCGGACCAGCGCCGAGATGTTAGCACGGGCGGTACGTGATCTACTTGCCGACTGTCTATCCGCACTACCGGCGCTACTCGACGACGACAACCAGGCATCATTGCATTTTTACTTTGCCAATTTGAGTCCACTTCGAAAAGATCTATTTCCTTCGTTGGAAGATGCGTACCAGACCTGGTTGAACAACAGCAACATGCAACGCCTAAAAACAGTGGTTAGAGATGGAAAGTCACATTGGCTGGCGGTGGCCGGGCAGATTGTCGATGCCTACGATCGTTATCGTGATCAAAGTGCCTCGGCGATTGAGAAGTTGGTCAACGAAAGTCGTTTTTAGCACCGGCCCGTAAACCGGCCATCCTCAGAGACTGTCCTGCATGTTGATTAGGATTCCTGCGGTATTGAGTGTTGAACAACTCCGCGTGGTACATGGCTTATTGGTGCGTTCGGCATTTGTCGACGGTAGACTGTCAGCCGGTGTCATGGCGAGTCGAGTCAAACGTAATGAAGAGGTCAGCGTCGAGGCCGGCCAATTCGAGCAACTGAACAATATAGTCATGGGAAGCCTGGTTCCGCACCCATTGTATAAGGCTGCCGCGTTGCCATATCGTGTCGCCCGCCCTTTATACGCGCGTTATGCGGAGGACATGGAATACGGGCCGCATATCGACGACCCAGTGATGGGCGACGGACCACGCTATCGATCCGATATTGCGGTGACGGTGTTTTTGTCGGACCCCGAATCTTATGTGGGTGGAGAGTTAGTGATCACTACTTCATTCGGGGAGCAATACATCAAATATCCTGCTGGTGATGCGGTGATGTATCCAGCATCGAGCCGCCACCATGTGGCAAAGGTTACAAAAGGGGAGCGTTTGGTTGCCGTGACCTGGATACAGTCTCTAGTGCGCGATGCCGCCAGGCGAGAGTTGTTGTATGAATTGCACCAGGCTCGCGAAAAGCTGTTGCGACAATTGCCCCACGCCGAGGAAACCCGGCACGTAGACACCGCGTACGTCAATTTAATACGCATGTGGGCAGAGGTGTGAGTCAGTCCCCGCTTCCACAAACTAGCGTTTACGTCACACTTTTAAAAAAGCGAGAAACACGACCATGAGGAAACATGATCGCTCTGCGGAAAAGCTTCGGCTAAAACCCATCGACGATGTCCAATTATCACGGGAATCCTGGAAGGTGTTTCAAATCATGGCGGAGTTTGTCGAAGGCTTTGAACGGTTGTCGGCGATCCGCCCGTCGGTCAGCTTCTTCGGTTCTTCGCGAATGACGCCGGAGCACCCTCATTATCAATTGGCAGAACGCATCGCCCGGGCATTGTCAGACGCGGGATTTTCGGTGGTCAGCGGTGGTGGACCGGGAATTATGGAAGCCGCCAATAAGGGCGCCTTTGAGGGCAGGTCGCCGAGCATCGGTCTGAATATTCAGTTACCGCGGGAACAAACAGCCAACCAATATCAGGATATTTCTCTGGATTTTCATCACTTTTTCAGCCGCAAGGTGATGTTCGTGAAGTACGCCAGCGCGTATGTAGTATTGCCCGGTGGGTTTGGTACTCTCGACGAATTCGCCGAAATTCTCACTCTGGTGCAGACCGAAAAGACCCAGCGTATTCCCATAATTCTCGTCGGTGCGGAGTTCTGGCGTGGGTTATTGGACTGGTTCCAGACGAGCCTGGTAGGCTTGGGCGCGCTCAGTCCGAGTGACGTCGAGTTATTCCAAGTGCTGGACGAGCCGAACGCGATTGTCGAGGCGATCTTCGCGCACTACGATGGCCGCAGTTTTGAGCCGTCTGCCGAGGAGCGCGAACGACTGATGCGCTTATAGCGGGCAAAACGTGGAAATACTGTCAAGTCTCATTGACAAACCGCAATATATTGACATAATCAGCACCCAATTCGACGTTTAACCACTATATGTAGGTTTCATCCAACCGCAAGGGGAGTACGGCATGGTGGTGCAGTTCAGTAGGCGCTGGTCCGATTGGCTGGTCCCAACCCTTTGTCTGTGGGCATGGAGTGCGGCGACCATTTCCCTGGTGTCCCCCGTCGCACAGGAACTGGCATTTTTTAGCCGCCATTCCGGCGCCAGTCGGCCCGCCGACACCCCGGCTGCGAGTATTGACCGCCTCAGCGAAACACTTTACATAAAACCGCGCGTGCCGTACTACAATGGGCGGCTGTTCACGGTCAACTCCCGTTACCATCCGTTAATAGAAAAGGTTTCCGCCAGGCACGATGTGGACGAAGCGTTGGTCAAGGCCGTGGTGCAAGCCGAATCGGCCTTTGATTCCGGCGCATTGTCCAGGGAGGGGGCACAGGGATTGATGCAAGTATTGCCCACGACCGCGGCGCGGTACTCGATACAAAACCTCTCCGATCCGCATCAGAATCTACAAGCAGGAATTCGGCATCTCAAGCGCCTGTTAAAGATGTTCAAAGGCAATGTACCGTTGGCGCTTGCCGCCTATAACGCCGGTGAAAATGCTGTGAAACGCTTCGACGGTATTCCGCCTTATGAGGAAACCTTGGCCTATGTTGGCAAGGTGTTGGGATTGTGGAAGTTGTATGCACGACAACTTTCCCTATATCCACCCAATACACTGTTATCCCAATCGCACGCGGGTATCCCCGGTTAGACGGCTAAGCGTTCGCTTTTTTAAGTGCTCTGTTCCAAGCGCAGCTGATTGGTAATCAATCCGTGGAACGCGGTGCCTTCCAGTTTTTGATATACCCATCCAATGTGTATGCCACAGCCGGCGCATAACGCGATGCGCCAGGAGTAGCCGGGAAACCAGGTGAATTCATCGGTTGCCGCACCCAGGTAGCCACAACCCGGCGCATCGCGAAAGCAACCGATTTGATAGGTGATCTGGTGGGGATTGGTGAATGTGTGTTGATGTGCACCGCCGATGGTGATGCATTCGCTCTCCGAAGTGATGGCGTGGCTGCATTCGCTGCACACCAAGCGTGACGTGCTTGGTGTATCCACGGCGTGCCGGGTTTGTTTCAATTTAACCGCTTCGAACTCGCTGGTGCCCTTGAACATCCTGCTGCTCCCGTGGTGAAAGCCAAAAAAGATCGCGGTCGGGGCCGCTGACGTCAGTGCCGCTTGCTCAATGATCCCACAACGTCCGGCACAGCTGAAGCGTGGAGCCCGTAAATTGCCCCAAGGATCCCGGATCATGATGACGGGCTCGGGCGACCGGATGCCATGGTGCAAACTACGGGCTAGCAGTGGGTCACGCCCTTGATCTTTCCGTCAGGCAAGTATCCGGGCCCGATTCGGTTGTTCGATGGAGGCGGGACGGACCGGATAAAAAAACCGGCGCAGGCGCCGGCTTTTTTAATTCATGGATTTGCGTAATCCGTTAGCGGCTGGATCCTTTTTCCTCATGAGCGAGATCCACCACCCGGGACGACATTTCCCCGTACTTCTCTTTGTATTGAAAAAGGGGATGCCCTTCTTTCCCCGCCCAATACTCCTCGGGCTTGACGCCGTTTTGCTGTTCAAATTCAATAAACTTTTTCTGCATCTCGAGCATCTGCTCGATCAGTTTGCGTTTCTCGGTAGCTGCATCGCTCATCTTAAAACCCTCAACGTCCAATACGTGATCTGAGAACAGACTAACACAGGCAAAAGACAAATCGGCATACGCCATAATGGATAGTCTAGTTCGCGCAGACGTTTGAATTAATATCCACCTTTGCGGCGCGACTCCGGAAGGCCGGCGATCTTGCCGCCTTGCTTGCTGGGCATCTGTGGAAATAGATCATACATTTCCTTGCTGCTGAGTTTTTTACTCCACAGTTTACCCACTGCTTTTAAAATCGTGCGTTCGTTGGGCTGATTTCCACCCTGGTTGTAATACTCGTCCCGTAGATAGTTGATAATATCCCAGTGTTGATCCGTAAGTTCGATCCCCTCCAGTGTCGCAATATGGCGAGCGAGATCTTCGCTCCAATCTTCCGCATTGACGAGATGACCGTTGTCGGTGGTCTCTATTGTTTTACCTTGGAACTCTAAGGCCATGGTTGGTCTCCTTCACTTCTGAGGTGTTCACATGCTTTTGCTACTTTATTCATCATCGTCGGTGGTCACCGGCTTGATTCCCTTGTGGGGAATGAACAGCCCGCAGCCAATCTTACGGCCGGATCCAAGACCGCGCTGCTGCAATGACACGGATTCCTCGGGTTCCAGTTCCGCCAGCATCAGGCTGCGAACCAAGATGCGCTGCTCAGGAAATTCGAACGCCGATTGCCGGCCGCATAGCAACTTACGCACCTTGATTTCCATCCCCTGCAACTGCGCGACACAATGCTCTACGAATTCCGGCTCACTTTGCTCCGCCTCGACGATGACATGGCGGGAAAAAAGCGTCGTATGTGCGCTCAATGTCCTGGCGGTCGCGTCACCCACTATCATCTCGTATCCGCCGACGTCGAGATGACGACCGGTGAGGGCGCGGGCATCATCAAGGCGCGCCTTGGGCAGCCGCAACCGTAATCGGGTACGCCGTGACACCTGCAACAGCTCGCGCGCGGAATCGTCGGGCCGGTACCAGCCATTACCCGATTCGGCGACATGGATCAGATGGATCCCGGCATCGGGTTCGGAATCCAACCATGGCAGCACGTCCGTGATGGCGCGCGACAACGCATAGGCATGATCGACCGGCAGACAGCGCGCCTGCATCCGGAACGCGAGATCCTGGATGTCGTCGGGAACGACGAATTTCTCGGTGGCGGATTTTTCTTGCCAATACATCGATTAATTAATCGGCAGCGTTGCCTGGATGTGGTCGCGATCGAACCACCACTCGTCCTGCACCATCACATCGATGACGTTGCGCAGCCGGACCAGGAATTTGGCGGGATCGGTGAGTTCCAGCCGTTCCATCCAGCGGTCGAATTCATCCTGACTCGTTATATTGGCGTGACGGCGCGCGACGCTGCCCAGCAACTGCATGGCAAAGAAATGCAAGTCACTATATTGCTTTTCCTCGGCGCGAAGATCCACCACGTAGACTGCGGTGGCTGCGGCCACCGCCGCGCCGTCTGCGTCATCCGGTGTTTCATCCACGATGTGTTGCAACATGGCAACGGTCAATTCCGGATCCACCGGACCCTGACCCAGTGCGCTGAGTGAACCTTGTTGATCGGCGCGGAATAACACATCGCAGGCCTCTACCGCCTTTTCCCACAGCTGGGCGTCGATATAAACATCAATCGTCGGCCGGGCGGTAGCCCATGCCTCGTCGCCTTTATCCAGCGCGATCAACAGTGCAGCCCTTTCCTTTTCCAGGTCGGCGCGGTGCATCGGGTTGCCTACACTGTCTAGCTCCTGCAGCCGCTCTTGCAACGCGTGTAATCGCGACTCGATGGCAGCGGTAGATGCAGCCGCCTCGTCGCCGCTCTCGGCGCCGAGGTCAAACTGATTCATATTCACGTATTTCATTGCTGTCTATGGGATCGCTGACCGGCGTATTACAACAAGGATCCCGGACGATGGCGGAGCGATGCGGGCTCGCCGATTGACGCCGGGCCAGGGCCGGAATAGACGCATAGTCGGATACAAGGTGTCACATCGGGTATTGATCGAATTCATAATTCTAAACAACATTAGCTCTTTTGTTTGCCACCTTGGCGCGATATCCGGGTTAAACGCTATTGTTCATCCAGGGCAGCGGTGAATGCCGCTTCCAGGCGGTCTTCCCAATTCTCCGGTGTGTCCTTAAACGGCGGTTTGATATCCATGCGGAAAAATCGTTCGCCGTTTTGCGCGCCGCCCCTGACCAGCACAATCAACTCTTCAAACGAGTCGATATCCTGGTTTTGCAGCAGAATTTCACTCAGCCAGAGCATGATCGGTTTCGCGCAAAAAACGATTCGTGTCTGTATCCTTGATTCGGTCATAGTAGCGGGCGCGATACAACAATCGTCCATCACCCGCATCGTTGGAAAACGCAGACCGGTTATGCAGGACATTGTTGCACACCAGGCCTTGCCCAGGTTGTAAGCGGTGTCGGATTACATATGGGGTCTGATGCGACAAGATCTCAACTAGACAACGCAACGCGTTCCGGGTGGCGGGATCATTGCGCCACTGAATCGACCGGGTGCGTGCGGTATAGCGCATGTGTAGCGCACCGGTGGCCTGTTCTACGGAGAATACCGGCCCGCTTTGGGCTCTGCGGATTGCCGTATCGCGGAGATTGGCGGGAATAGTCATCGCCTCGGGGTGCATGAGCGCGCGGATGTATTCGGGATTCTCGTCGCGTAGCAGGATGTACGCCAATTCCGGGTCTAGGAGTTGGTTGACACCCCCCTTTGACGCATTGCGAATGCAGTGCAGGACAAAGGCGCGTATCCGCTGATCGGGGGGGTTGTAGTAGCCATCGGTATGCCAGTTCAGGGTGCGGTCGGTGTAGGGGATGTAACCGGCGTGAATGCCACCGGCTCGCACCTCCAAGGAGCTAACGCTGTCGTTGTCCGCGCACAGGTTGTCATCCAAGTGGGTCAATCCGAGTTGGTCACCAAGCCGGCGCACGGCAGGTTTATCCATGGGTACGGCGCACTGATAGATCACGAGGTTCGCGCTGCGGCACCGGCGCAGCAACGCGTCGCGCTCGGCACCGGTCAACGTGTTCGGATCGCTGATCTTGACAATCAGGTCCTGCGCGCGGCGCGGTTGACGGGCGAGTTTCTTACTGCGCCACGCGGCATAGGCGTCGGTGTCACTGAGGGCGAAGGGGTCTCCCGACGCAGGGCGGGAACCGGAGCGAGTCGATGTCAGAGTCATGCGCGTAATCGAACCGTATTCGGGAAAAGCAAGTTTCACACACAATGCAATAGGTTTGTTCACACCACTGTCGAAGGCCGCGGATTGTAATGAAGCTGTCTGCGGCCGTTAACCCGGTAAACGGGGTAGAGTGCTGCCCGCCCCGGTTGAACACCGGTAACCCGATTCAGGACCGCTTCACCGGGGCACATCGGTACACAATGTCTTTGTTTTCAGGGGTTTCAAGCGGTCCACTATCCTTCATGCGGAGTATGCGGTAACGCGCCGGAAATGCGCCTATCTCTTAAGAGATACCGGGTAGTTGCGATTTCCTCCCATCAGGAGGGTGCGTCCACCGGGAGA
>CAMYMN010000021.1:0-3498 GCA_947259395.1 uncultured Gammaproteobacteria bacterium
ATGGGGGGACCATCCTCCAAGGCTAAATACTCCTTGCCGACCGATAGTGAACCAGTACCGTGAGGGAAAGGCGAAAAGAACCCCGGAGAGGGGAGTGAAATAGAACCTGAAACCGTGTGCGTACAAGCAGTCAGAGTCCGGCGACTAAATCGTTTTGGAGGGATCAAGGATGTTCTATATGTATGTTTTACAAGCGAAGGGAAACAGTCGAAACCGCTATATCGGCTACACTGCCGATCTAGTGCGGCGTCTTAGAGAGCACGACCGTGGAGAGAGCACCTCTACCCGCGGGAGTCGATGGCAACTTGTTTATTACGAGGCTTATACGACCCAGTCTGCGGCTCGAGAGAGAGAGCGGAGGCTGAAGTCCGATGGCAGAATAAAGCGGTTCCTTTATGATCGGCTCGACAAGCATCTCTAGAATCAGCGCGATACCAGGGCGATTTAGTCGCCGGATGATGGCGTACCTTTTGTATAATGGGTCAGCGACTTACTCTCAGTGGCAAGGTTAACCGTATAGGGGAGCCGCAGGGAAACCGAGTCTGAATAGGGCGATTGAGTCTTTGGGAGTAGACCCGAAACCGGACGATCTAGCCATGGCCAGGTTGAAGGTGGGGTAATACCCACTGGAGGACCGAACCAACTTATGTTGAAAAATGAGTGGATGAGCTGTGGCTAGGAGTGAAAGGCTAAACAAGTCCGGAGATAGCTGGTTCTCCCCGAAAGCTATTTAGGTAGCGCCTCGTGTCTCACTCCCGGGGGTAGAGCACTGTTATGGCTAGGGGGCCACCTAGGCTTACCAAACCATTGCAAACTCCGAATACCGGGAAGTGCAATCACGGGAGACAGACGGCGGGAGATAAGTTTCGTCGTCGAAAGGGAAACAGCCCAGACCGCCAGCTAAGGTCCCCAAATCACAGCTCAGTGGGAAACGATGTGGGAAGGCCCAGACAGCCAGGAGGTTGGCTTAGAAGCAGCCACCCTTTAAAGAAAGCGTAATAGCTCACTGGTCGAGTCGGCGTAGTGATGTAGGAAAAAGAGTGAGTATGGAAAATGGTTTACTCGCTTGTGGTAGGGGAGCGTTCCGTAAGCCGTCGAAGGTGTGCCGTAAGGCATGCTGGAGGTATCGGAAGTGAGAATGCTGACATGAGTAGCGATAAAGGGGGTGAAAAACCCCCTCGCCGGAAGCCCAAGGTTTCCTGCGCAACGTTAATCGGCGCAGGGTGAGTCGGCCCCTAAGGCGAGGCCGAAAGGCGTAGTCGATGGGAATCAGGTTAATATTCCTGAACCACTTATAACTGCGATGGGGTGACGGAGAAGGCTAGACCATCCGGGTGTTGGATGTCCCGGTTCAAGCGCGTAGGGAGTGCCCTTAGGTAAATCCGGGGGCGCAATCCTGAGGCGTAATGACGTGCCCTTCCTTCGGGTCGGGCGAAGTGGTTGATGCCCTGCTTCCAAGAAAAGCCTCTAAGCTTCAGGTTATAAGTGCCCGTACCCCAAACCGACACAGGTGGGCAGGGCGAGAAGCCCAAGGCGCTTGAGAGAACCCAGGTGAAGGAACTCGGCAAAATGACACCGTAACTTCGGGAGAAGGTGTGCCCCTATTACGTGAGAAGACTTGCTCTTGGAGCGGAAAGGGGTTGCAACAAAGAGGTGGCTGCGACTGTTTATTAAAAACATAGCACTCTGCAAACTCGAAAGAGGACGTATAGGGTGTGACGCCTGCCCGGTGCCGGAAGGTTAAGTGATGGGGTTAGCTTTTCTTCGGATTAGCGAAGCTCTTGATCGAAGCCCCGGTGAACGGCGGCCGTAACTATAACGGTCCTAAGGTAGCGAAATTCCTTGTCGGGTAAGTTCCGACCTGCACGAATGGCGTAACGATGGCCACACTGTCTCCAAATTGAACTTGCTGTGAAGATGCAGTGTACCCGCGGCTAGACGGAAAGACCCCGTGCACCTTTACTACAGCTTTGCACTGGACTCTGAGCCGGTTTGTGTAGGATAGGTGGGAGGCTTTGAAGCGGAGACGTCAGTTTCCGTGGAGCCAACCTTGAAATACCACCCTGATCTGTTTGGGGCCCTAACCGGGGCCCGTGATCCGGGTCCGGAACAGTGCATGGTGGGTAGTTTGACTGGGGCGGTCTCCTCCCAAAGAGTAACGGAGGAGCGCGACGGTGCTCTAGGTGCGGTCGGAAATCGCGCGGTTTGTGTAAAGGCAAAAGGGCGCTTGACTGCGAGACAGACACGTCGAGCAGGTGCGAAAGCAGGTCTTAGTGATCCGGTGGTTCTGTATGGAAGGGCCATCGCTCAACGGATAAAAGGTACTAGAACGTCGTGAGACAGTTTGGTCCCTATCTGCCGTGGGCGCCGGAGACTTGAGGGAAGCTGCTCCTAGTACGAGAGGACCGGAGTGGACGTACCTCTGGTGTTCCAGTTGTCACGCCAGTGGCATTGCTGGGTAGCTATGTACGGACGGGATAACCGCTGAAAGCATCTAAGCGGGAAGCCCCTCCCAAGATGAGGTCTCCCTGGATACGCGAGATCCCTTAAGGGTCGTCGTAGACTACGACGTTGATAGGCGGGATGTGGAAGCGCTGCGAAGCGTTTAGCTAACCCGTACTAATAACCCGTGAGGCTTGACCATATAACACTCAAGCAGTCTACAACTGTGAGTGTTGTGGTAGGCAATATACGCCGCCTCGACTACTGCCAAAACATGTGACGAACGCGGACCGAGTTTCATTCGGTCCGCGCTTTGTCGGCCAGTTTGCCTGGCGGCCATAGCGAGTGGGTACCACCTGATCCCATACCGAACTCAGAAGTGAAAACGCTCAGCGCCGATGATAGTGCGGCAGCTGCCGTGTGAAAGTAGGACACTGCCAGGCTTTAATTTCAAGCCCCGTGCGCGTTCGAGTACGGGGCTTTGTTATTTATGTGTTAGGACGTAAGCGATGGCGCTCTCAACGCTATCTGTTTCTTCGAGGTCGCGCCGCCATTTGTTACCGGAAAATCTGCTCTGCGGCAGCAGTTCGTGATACTTACATGCCCAATGAAGCGTCTATAGGTGATGTCTGTCGATCGCTTGTTATGAGTTGTAGTCTCGAGGCACGTAAACGGATGGCGAACTGTGCTGCACTTCCAGAGTCTCGTTGGCCTATACTTTGCATAATGTTAGGTATCGTGATGAACGCTAACAGGTGCTAGCCGAGGAACGCACGTCACGCATTCGTCGAAACACAGCAGAGCAAGGCATTTGTCCGTTCGAGCACCAGTATCGGTAACCTCCTTGGGGCAATCGGGGTTTAGATTTTCCCTTGGTGAGACGGTTGTTTACATTGATCCCTATTTGTCAGACCGGGTTGCGGAGATCGAGGGTGAACACATGCGAAGGCTTATTCCTATCACCGTAAGACCCGAAGACGTCCGGGATGCAGATTATGTGCTTGTGACACACAACCACCGGGACCATACGGACCCCGCTACTCTGGTGCCAATCTC
>CAMYMN010000021.1:3541-7320 GCA_947259395.1 uncultured Gammaproteobacteria bacterium
GAAGTGGCACAGTATCTCGTGGCCTGCGGTATTGCGGCTGAACGAATTACGCCGGCCGGTAGGTGGTGGATACCTCTCGGCGACGACCTTAGTTTAATACCTGTCCCCGCGGCCCATGTAGACGTAGAACTCGATGAATCGGGATTTATGCGCTACGTTGGATTTGTAATTGAATATAAAAAACGTAGGATTTACCACGCCGGTGACACTTCGGTGCACGACCACATTATCGATGAATTACGGAAGCTAAAACCTATCGACGTCGCTTTTCTGCCCGTAAATGAGCGTAATTATTTTCGCGATAAACAGGGGATAGTTGGGAATATGTCCATTCGTGAGGCCTTCCTGTTTGCCGAGGAGCTGAATGTAAGCACGGTAGTTCCTATGCATTGGAATATGTTTGCCCCTAATTGCGCATACCGTGAAGAAATAGAAATCTTGTACACACGGTTACAACCAAAGTTCAGGCTGATGATTGAACCACAATCGATCTAACGCGGAGGTACCGTTAAGGTTGACATGAGAAATATTCGCGGCCGATATCTTGCGTGCAAGATAAACGCTAGGGTGATAACTCAGTAGCGATCGGATCGATGTTGGCTAGCATAGTTGTTCGCACCTACAACGAAGAGCGACATTTGGGTTCGCTACTGGGTTGTATGCAGGATCAGTTGACCAATGGTATCGATACAGAACTTATTGTTGTGGATTCCGGATCGAAGGATCGCACTATCGATATCGCGAAGTCTTATAGTGCCCGGATCGAGCGCATTTGCAAGAATGATTTTTCCTTCGGTCGATCTTTGAATCTCGGTTGTAGTGTCGCCAGTGGAGAGTATCTGGTGTTCATTAGTGGGCATTGTCAGCCGACCAACGAACAGTGGCTGGCCGCACTTGTCGCTCCCCTTAATCAGGGGCACGCAGTGTATAGCTACGGACGACAAATTGGAAACGGACAGAGCAAGTTCAGCGAGTGCCAATTGTTCCGTAAATACTATTCGGAAACGAGCCAGATCCCTCAGGACGGATTCTTTTGCAACAATGCGAACGCTGCGTTGCTGCGAAGCGTCTGGGAGCGGTTCAGATTTTGTGAGGAAGTAACCGGGCTGGAAGATATGGAACTGGGATCGAGACTTGTGAACAACGGGCTAAAACTCGCTTACACCGCCGACGCGGCAGTCTATCACATGCACGACGAGACTTGGTTAGAGGTCCGCAATCGCTACGAGCGCGAGGCTATCGCGCTGCAGCGGATAATGCCTCAAGTGCAAGTCAATTTAACCGATTTCTTGCGTTATTTTGGTAGTGCTGTATTACTGGACTGGGGCGCGGCAATGCAGCAACGCAGTTTACTTCGAAACGTGCGCCAGATCGTCATGTTTCGCCTCATGCAGTTCTGGGGAACCTACAGGGGAAATCATATGCATCGCGTACTATCGAAAGAAATGAAGGAGAAGTATTTCTATCCCCGATAAGGAACAACAAATACGGTTGAAGGTTAGATAACAATGTCAGAGCGAATCGTGGCGTTACTGCCGATGAAAGCGCATAGCGAGCGCGTTAAGGGCAAGAATTTTCGCGTCTTCAACGGTCAGCCGTTATTTCGCTGGGTTCTCAATACCTTGCTGGAGTTGAAAGCGATACACAGCATCGTAATCAACACGGATGCACGTGATATTCTCGAACAAAATGGTCTATATGATGAAGATCGCATCGAAATTCGTGACCGACTACCGGAACTTTGTGGGGATCTGGTTAGTATGAATTTAATCTTGGCAGACGACGTGTCTAACGTACCCGCGGATATCTACTTGATGACGCATACGACAAATCCCTTATTGAGTAGGGATACAATACAAAATGCACTGTCACAGTTCCGGAAAGCCAGGAAGACCGACGCCGCCGACTCGCTTTTTACGGTTAATCGTATACAAACCCGTTTTTATCGCGCGGATGGGAGCGCAGTAAACCACGATCCCGATATCTTATTACGCACACAAGATTTGGAACCTTGGTTCGAAGAGAATTCGAATCTCTATATGTTCACGGCTGAGAGCTTCGCCGCGACCGGTGCCCGCATCGGGCGCCGTCCTATGTTGTACGAGACTCCGCGATTGGAGTCCCTGGATATCGATACACCGGAGGATTGGCTGTTAGCGGAAATCGTGGCTAAACATCGGCATTTATTCGAAGGCATGGAAGTGGACCAGTGAAAGTGCTCGTAAGTTGTCCACCGATGTTGGGAATGATGGATGAATTTCATGGCGTCTTTGCGGATCGTGGTGTAGAAGTGCATTGTCCCGAAGTCATTCAGACTGTTGCCGAAGAGGAACTCGTGCGTGTGGTGCCTGAGTTTGATGGGTGGATTATTGGCGATGACCCTGCGACGCGTCGTGTTTTTAAGGCTGGACGCGATGGAAGACTCAAAGCGGCAGTGAAGTGGGGAATTGGCGTAGACAACGTGGATTTTGTAGCGGCCAGAGAGTACGGTATTGCAATTACGAATACGCCCGACATGTTCGGCAGGGAAGTAGCCGATGTCGCTATTTCTTATCTGATTGCCCTCGCCCGTGAGACTTTTTATGTGGATCGGCAAGTACGATGTGGGAGTTGGCCTAAGCCGCGGGGGATCTCGTTGCAGGGGAAAACGATCGGCTTGGTTGGCTTTGGTGACATTGGTCGCAACGTAGCGCGTCGCGCCTTGGCGTCTGATCTCAATGTAATTGTTTATGATCCAAAGTACCAACCCGTCACCACACTTCTGGTGGAGCATGAGCGCTGGCCCAGCCGGGTCGAAGAGTGTGATTTTCTGGTTTTTGCTTGTTCGCTGAACCAGGAAAATTATCACATGCTTAACGAGACTGTGCTTCGGTCAACAAAAGATGGCGTGCGCATCATCAATGTTTCGAGGGGGGGGGTGATTGATGAACGCGCATTGTTGGCAGCGTTAACCAGTGGAAAGGTTCACTCTGCAGCGTTGGACGTATTTGAGACGGAACCAATACCAGCGGAACACCCGTTGCTGGGTTTTGATTGCTGCATATTCGGATCCCACAACAGTTCCAATACTACTGAGGCAGTTCGCAAGACCAGCGAAGGCGCTATAGCGCTGTTACTCGATTTCCTCGGCATTTAGGGTCGCGAAAATACACATGGATAAAGTCGCGATTGTCACAGGGTCGAGTGGCGGCATAGGGCAAGCCCTTTGCCGGGCGTTCGGTCAAGCGAAGCACCGAGTTGTCGGAGTAGATAAAGTAGAAAACGTCGCTTACTGCGATTCCTACGTTCAGGCCGATCTAAACAAGTGCTGTACCGACGAGCGCTACCGCAGTCGAATACTATCCGACATTCGAAGGTCGTTTGCTGGATTACCGTTGGCCGTGTTGATAAATAACGCGGCGCTGCAAATCGTAAAGAGCACTGTGGAATTAACCGTTGACGATTGGATACGCACGCTGCATGTTAATGTGCTGGCACCTTTCGTGTTGATCCAAGCTTTGTTATCTCATCTCGTTGACGGCAAGGGATCGATTATAAATATTGGCAGCGTCCATGCGACGGTTACCAAACCTGGCTTTGTCGCGTACGCAACCAGCAAGGCTGCGTTGGAGGGCATGACGCGCAGTATGGCGGTGGAGTTCGGAGAGAAGGTGAGGGTGAATGCCATCGCTCCAGCGGCCGTTGATACACCAATGCTACGGGATGGCTTCTCCGGCGATAAGGCGATGTTGGACACGTTGGCGCAAATGCATCCGGTCGGCAGGATTGGAGATCCCGAC
>CAMYMN010000021.1:7412-9315 GCA_947259395.1 uncultured Gammaproteobacteria bacterium
GGATTCGTGGTCGACTGTATGATCCTTTGTGAGACTGCACCGGGTCGCAAACGACTTGCGTAACGCGGAAATTCGCAGCCCGGGCGGACCGCACCGGAAAATCGGGAATCATTGTGAAATCAATAGCGTGAATATGGCTAGACGAGAAATGACGCCTGTTACGGTAGCGTAACTATGCTGGTCTATGAATTCATCGATCCGAAGGAGCAGATCGGCACCATAGATTTCGCGTTTATAGAGAAGTTCTTGCAGGCGACACGCAGGACTCAGATTGGATGGCACTACATTACCGACATTGTATGGATCTATTCCAGGGTCAAACGCTGGCCGCGTGATTTGACGATCGTCGACGCCGGTGGCGGAGGCGGACCTCTGCAGTTTCTCCTAGCGGAAATGGGTTTTAACGTCGTCAACATCGATGTATCACTAGCCAAAGTACCGGACTGGTCGCGACTACGTTACTCCACCCGTCTCCGACAACTGGCAAGTTACCAACCGGCCGAGTACGAGGCCCACCTTGCGCGTCAGTCGCGGGGGTTCCGGCAATGCCTGCGAGACGCGATAACCGATGCTGCGATTTATCGTCGTTGGGATGCGAGGCGGAAAAACAGATGGGCCAACCAATGGCGGCTCCAGGAGGGTTTTCACGACAATACGATTGGGGCAATCGAGTGGGTGCGCGGGAATCTTTGTAACATTCCTGAGATAGAAGACAATAGCTTCGATGCGTTGGTGTCGTTATCGGCGATAGAACATTTGCCAAAAGCTCGTATGCGGGAAGCACTTGACGAGATAAAGAGGATATTGAAACCGGCTGCGCGCTGGGCGATCACTACCTCCGGCACTGAACGTGCGGAGACATGGTTTCATGAACCATCACAGGGTTACTGTTTTTCCGTAAAGGAGCTTGAGAGCACCTTCCACGCACACTCGATTCGAGATCAGAATCCTGCCTTAGTGCTCGAACAGTATCGGCGTTGCGTTTATCTCAAAGAGCATCTCGCCGATTTCTATAGGTTATCTGGTAAGTACGGGATGCCGTGGGGGTATTGGGACCCCAAGTACATTCCGGTGGGATTGAGCCGGGATGCGTGATTCAGTTGGAGCGTTAAAACGCTCGTGGCAATCCGGGAGCCACTCTGTGATCCATTCGATACCTTGAGTAGCACCGTCGTCAGGCAAGCCTGGTCCTCCCCGACCTTGATGACGTGGGGAAGCCTGGTTACGCGGATCCTCGCAATCATTATTGTGTTGCCCTTGGTGCTCAACAGGTTTTCCGTTGGTGATGTCGCGCTGTGGTTCATTTTCGCGACGATCATGGGCTTTCAGCTGGTAGCCGACATGGGGCTGAGTCCCACTTTTGCCCGCGTCATCGCGTATGCCATGGGCGGTGCAGATATCGATCACCTACGGGATTACCGGCAGCAAGTGCAACACCGATTCGACGGACAAGTGAATCGAGATACCCTTGCAGATATCGTTACCACAATGGGAGCAGTTTACTATCGGCTGGCATTGATTTTCTTTGTACTGCTCATAACGTTGGGATCATGGGCCGTCGTGAGGCCGATCGCGGCAGCATCAGATGCCTGGCACGCATGGATTGCCTGGATCGTGATGGTCGTGGGCTGTTGCTTGAGCTTGGTAGGAAATCAATATCGGTCGTATTTACAAGGAACCAATCACATTGCGATGCTGGGTCGCTGGGAGATGATCACCTATCTGGGAGCGATGGTAACCAGTATTTCGGTCCTATTGGCCGGTGCGGGGATACTTGCTTTAGTCGTCGCGAATCAGATGTGGTTATTGATTGGCGTCATTAGAAACCGCTGGTTGTGTAAACATATTGATCCAGGGCAGCAGCATTCATGGAAAGGCATTGGAATTAACAATAAGGTGTTCG
>CAMYMN010000021.1:9325-73650 GCA_947259395.1 uncultured Gammaproteobacteria bacterium
CAAGTTCTTGGCGCACCTGGGCGGGAGTATTGATGACCTATGGGTTGGTGCAGGCTTCAGGAGTGATTTATGCGCAGCTTGGTGAGACCAAACGCGTCGCGTCTTATCTTTTGGCGTTACGCATTGTACAGGTCATCAGCACTTTTTCGCAGGCGCCGTTCTATACCAAACTGCCGCAATTGGCGATGTTACTTTCTCAGGGAAAACATCGGCAGCAACAAGTCATCGCTAGACGTGGGATGACGCTCTCCTATTGGGCATACGCGGTAGCTTTTGTTGCGATGACGCTATTCGCGGACCCGGTATTGACGCTGATCGGGAGTAACACGAATTTTGTCGAGCCTGAACTGTGGGCAATCCTCGGATTGGCATTTTTTATCGAACGCTACGGTGCGATGCATCTGAACTTGTACGGTACCACCAACCATATAGTAAACCATATTGCCAATGGTGTTACGGGCGTAATATTCATATTGTTCAGTTGGCTATTGTACGAGAGGCTGGAGGTGCTCGCCTTCCCCGTGGCACTGCTTGCGGGTTTCTTGGGTTTCTACACCTGGTACTCGGCAATGCATTCCTATAGGATGTTTAACATACCTATCTGGCAGTTCGAGAAGATAACCGTCTTGCCACCCCTCTGCGTTATGCTACTCTTTTCCGCGTGGTCGCTATCGTAGCGGATCAAAAGAAAACGAGACAATGATCGAAACTAACAATCCCTATCGATCCGCGTTACGTCTTCTTAGACATAGACTGCTTTGGGATTTACGCCCTGAATCATGGCGTTCACGCCGCAAGATCCGGGCATGGAAGGACCGATTGAGCGGGCGGAAGGCGGTCGTTCTCTGTAACGGGCCAAGTCTGCTCGAGAGCGATTTGTCGTTGCTGGCAGGAACATTCTGCTTTGGCTTGAACAAGATAAACCTCCTTTTCGACAAGGTCGATTTTCGTCCCTCTTGCATAGTCGCCGTGAATCCCTACGTCTTAGAGCAAAACGCGGGGTTCTATAATCAGACGGATTTGCCGTTATTTCTCGGTCAAAGCGCTGTTAAAAGCGTTTCAGCGAGGGAGCATGTTTGCTTTCTACATACCGTGTGTGAGCGTGGATTTTCTGGCGATTGCTCAATAAGCGTAGACCAGGGCCACACGGTGACATTCGTGGCCCTGCAATTGGCGTACCATATGGGTTTCCAGGATGTGGCGCTCATCGGTTGCGATCACAATTTCGCGGTCCAAGGCACTCCCAATGAGGTGGTCGTTTCCGGTGAAGTGGACGCTAGCCATTTTGATCCGAATTATTTTGCCGGTGGTAGGAAATGGCAGCTGCCGGATCTGCCGCAAAGCGAGGTATCCTACATTCTGGCGGGACAGGCATTTAATGTGGCGGGTCGGCGTGTCGTGAATGCTACGGAGGGCGGGAACTTGGAGATATTTCCGAGAGTCTCCTTGACAGATTTCGTTGCCAGCTCGCCTGAGTAACGTAGATTCCAACCACTGCGACGGCGGGCCATCGTTCCACCAGCTGCGTCACGCCGATGAAAACAATTTGCCAACCAACAGACCGGAAGTATTACGTGCTGGCGCCGATCATTTGAATCAAAAGACATAAATCAAGACAATGCTAAAAATACTTGACCTGCGACCCATCGGTCCGATGTGCAATTCCTTTGGGATTCCGGTCATTGTAAGCATTCAGATCTGGCCAGCCAGTTAACGATGATCGGTACGCCGGATTCGTCCAACCCCTATCTTTCCCGGCTTAAACCCGAGGGGCACGCGGCAAACTTGGACGGTTTTCAACCAGTGTTTCTGTTGCCGGATACACCTGAGCGGAAGACCGGAGGGCTGAGAATCCGCGGATTATACAAGCATACATTACCCGAATTTCCCTTGTTCAGCATCGTTACCATCGTGCTCAATGGTGAAAAATATTTAGAACAAACCATCCAAAGCGTACTGGGACAGAGCTACAAAAATGTAGAGTACCTAATTATAGATGGCGGTTCGACCGATGGTACTTTGGACATAATAAACAAGTACGAAGACAGGATTGATTACTGGGTCAGCGAACCGGATCAAGGAATCGCGGATGGTTTCAACAAGGGTATATTGTTGTCTACCGGGGATATCATAGGATTGATCAATTCGGACGATTGGTATGAGTCTGATGCGCTAAAAACGGTCCATGAAGCAATGAACGGTCATGACATTGTGCACGGTCCCATAAAGGTGTGGCGAGATTCGGAGGAGTGGCGCATCGTCGAGAGCACCTTGGACGGATTGTCCCGTTTGATGACCGTAAATCACCCATCGTGTTTCGTAAAGAGAGGCGTGTACCAGGATCTAGGTCTGTTTGATACCCGATTAAGTATCGCGGTGGATTACGATTTTATACTACGATGTCGCCGGTATGGAAAACGGTTCGAGACGACAGGCGACGTGGTCGTTGCCAACATGAGAGTTGGCGGTGTGTCGGAAAAATACTTTAAGTCGTTCCGCGAGATCAGGCGGGCTAAGATAAATAACGGATTGGGATTCTGGAAATCGACGCTGTTTTTTCTGCTGCAGATTGCGGCAAAGCTGGTCAGGATCACACTGACTCGATTAGGTGTCGACGTCGACAGGTTGTATGCTGTTTCAATAAGGAAGAGGGGGTCCGCAAGTGGACCAAAATGGAGAAACACGACCAGGGGTGATGATTGATAACGAGAGTTAATTATGTCTATCGGGCTTTCGTCTGACGAAATGCGTTGGGAAATCCAATACTACCGCGAACTAGCACATCGGATCAGTCCGTAATATGGCGATTAATACAGACAGTGATTGGCCCGCGCACGTCATGCCCAGGTATGGGGCTTTTCCGTGGGTTAGGGGGCAGTGTCATGCTCAATGATCGAAACCCCGCTTGTGTACCTTCCTTCACCCACGGGCCCACAATTCCCTGTGCACCGTAGGATGTATCTTCGCCTTGTCTACCGCTCCGGCGAGGCTTTGCAGTAACATAATACGTTCAAGTCATTGGGAGCGATCAATGGAAGATTTCGAAAAGCTTGGCGCATTTTATCTGGGTAAGGCCTACGATCTAGACAAAGACAAGCTCACGGAAGAGTTGGTTCTGTATGATTCAAAGGACCTTACCACCCACGCGGTCATCATCGGTATGACCGGCAGCGGCAAGACCGGCCTTGGGATTGGACTTCTAGAAGAGGCTGCCATCGACAAGATTCCGGTGATTGCGATTGATCCGAAGGGTGACCTGGGGAACATTTTGCTGAGCTTTCCCGGCCTCAACGGCAAGGATTTCGAACCTTGGGTTAATCCACAGGAGGCGGCGAAGGATGGAAACACCGTCGCGCAGTATGGCGAGAACCAGGCCCGGTTGTGGAAGAAAGGCTTGGCACAGTGGGGGCAGACCCCAGACCGGATCCAGCGGTTGCGCGACAGCGTGGACATGGCGATCTACACGCCCGGTAGTTCGGCCGGTCTGCCGATTTCGGTATTGCGATCATTCACCGCTCCGCCCGCGGAGATCAGGGAAGACCGGGACCTATATCGCGAGCGCATTCTATCCACGGCAACCAGTATTCTTGCGCTGCTCGATATCGAGGGCGACCCGCTCACCAGCCGCGAGCATATCTTGATCGCAAACATCCTCCAACATCGCTGGGACGATACTCAGGATCTCGACCTGCCGGGCTTGATCGCGGCCATCCAGATGCCTCCGATTGCGCGTGTCGGGGTCATGGACATCGATTCGTTCTTTCCGCCCAAAGAGCGGGTAGCGCTGGCAATGCGTATCAACAACCTGCTGGCGGCACCGGGTTTCGAGGTGTGGATGGAAGGCGAGCCGATGGAAGCGGGGCGTCTGCTTTATACCGGCGCCGGTCAACCCCGGGTTTCAGTGGTTTCTATCGCTCACTTATCGGATTCGGAGCGTATGTTCTTCGTTACCATGCTGCTCAACGAAGTGATTAGTTGGATGCGGCGCCAGCCGGGTACCGGGAGCCTGCGGGCGATCCTTTACATGGATGAGATTTTTGGCTATCTCCCTCCGATCGCCAATCCGCCGTCAAAAACGCTGTTTCTGACATTGCTCAAACAAGCGCGTGCCTATGGCGTTGGTCTAGTGCTGGCGACCCAGAATCCGGTCGACCTCGACTACAAGGGCCTATCCAATACCGGAACATGGTTTATCGGCCGGCTTCAGACTGAGCGCGATAAGGCACGGGTCATGGAGGGATTGGAGGGCGTGTCTTCCGGGCAAGAATTCGATAAACAAAAAATGGAGCGTATCCTCGCAGGATTGGGTAAGCGGCGTTTCTTGTTGCACAACGTCCACGAGACCGCGCCCGCTGTTTTCAGTACCCGGTGGGTGATGTCGTATCTTTCCGGACCCTTAACGCGCGACCAGATCAAAAACATTATGGCCGGCCGCACTGCCGACGTTATAACGGCGCCGGAACCTTCGCCGTCAGAACCAGCAAAGCTGGCGGGTGGTCAATCCAATCCACCGATTCTCTCGCCGTCGGTGCCGCAGTATTACTTACCGGTTCTGCGCAGGAGCAAGGATGATGCGAGCTTGATTTATCATGCCCAGCTAATAGGGGCTGCTGATGTGGGTTATTCGAGCGCACGTTATAAAGTCAATACCGAACGCCGCATCGTCGCGTTGACCGAGATCGTAGATGATCCGGTACCCGTGGACTGGGAGGATGGGGAGGTCGTAGAACTGGATCCTGACCAACTCGAGCGGTCCGGTGTTGAAGAGGCAGTGTACGGGGAGATCGCGACGGTAGCGATGAATGAGAAGAACTATGGCGACTGGAAGAAGTTGTTCATAAATTGGGTTCGTAATGCCCATGCGTTAGCGTTGTATAAAAGCCCAACCTTCAAGGCGTTATCTGAAGCGGGTGAGTCGGAGGGCGATTTCCGCGCCCGGCTTCAGGTGGTGGCGCATGAACAGCGTGATATTGCTATTGGAAAGCTGCGCAAAAAGTATGATGCCAAGGTCACGAGGTTGGAGAACCGATTGATGCGCGCGCAACAACGTATCGAAACCGAGGAGGCACAATCGAAGCAGACTAAGTTGGACACCGCGATTGCGGTTGGTGCGGCGGTTCTGGGTGCCTTTTTGGGACGCAAGAGGGTGTCGACGACCACCGCGACTAGGGTCGGGTCGGCGGTAAAGCGCGCGGGTAGGTTGAGCAAAGAAACCGGGGATGTCGAGCGTGCGCAGCAAACGGCGGAGGCAGTTCGCCAGCAACTCCAAGAACTCAACCAGGAGTTCGAAAATGAATTAGCGGATCTCGAAACCTCCTTCGATGCGCAAGCTGAAGAACTGGACGAGATTACCATCAAGCCAAAAACAGCCGATGTACATGTTCATTTGCTCGGTGTTGCTTGGGTGCCCTACTACCGATCGCCGGACGGTAAGCTGACGCGCGCTTGGCGTTGAGACGACGGGAATGCCGCGAAACAACGTCATGAGGGATTTTCCTTTCGCACGCCGGTCTAATTGTCGGTCGCCCCACTAAGGCGAGGCTTATCGGTATCGGACCGGCGCCGGCGGCGCAAAATGTTGTGGTGCAACAATGGATTGTGTTATGTTGCGGTGCACCATTAGCTGACACGAATAACGCGATGAGCAAGCAACGAGACGTGACTTACATCGATAGCGGCGGTTTGAAGGTTGCGGCACCGCTTTATGAGCTGATCGCCAACGAGATTGCACCCAGATCGGGCATCGAACCTGATGAGTTTTGGTCATCGCTAAGTGACATCGTGCGTCAACTGGGTCCCAAGAATCGCCGACTACTCTCAAGGCGAGACGCGCTGCAGACAAAGATCGACGCCTGGCACCTGGCGCAAAAGGGGCGAGCTTGGGATGCCGGCGCGCAAAAGCAGTTTCTTTTGGAAATCGATTACATGGTTCCGGAAGGACCCGGCTTCAAAATTAATGTCGAAAACGTGGACGACGAGATCGCGAAGATAGCCGGTCCGCAGTTGGTGGTGCCGCTGGATAATGCACGGTACGCATTGAATGCGGCTAACGCGCGCTGGGGCAGCCTTTACGATGCATTATATGGCACCAACGTTATCGACGATTCCGGAGGCGCCGATAAGCAAGATACCTATAATCCCGTACGCGGTCGCAAGGTCGTTGATTACGCCAAGGCTTTCTTGGACGAGGCGGTAGCACTCGCGACGGGTCAATACAGCGAAGTTACTGAATTCAAGTTGATCGATCTGGATGAGCGCAAACAACTGGCTATTGTTCTGAAAGACGGTACGCAAACCAGCCTGGCCGACAGCACGAAGTTCGCTGGCTATATTGAGACGGATGGAAAGTTAGCCAGCGTCTTGTTGCAAAACAATAGCCTGCATATCGACATACAGATTGATCGAAACAACGACGTCGGAAAAGACGATCCCGCTGGAATCAAGGACATCATCATCGAATCGGCGGTGACCACGATCCAGGATCTAGAAGACGCGATTTCAGCGGTAGATGTCGAAGACAAGGTGCGCGCCTACCGCAATTGGCTGGGCATCATGAAAGGCGACCTCGAGGCTGATTTCGAAAAAGAGGGTGAAATTGTCCATCGTGAACTCAATCCAGACCGAAAATTTACCGATCCGAACGGCGCTACGATCAGCTTACCCGGACGCAGTCTGCTGTTGATTCGTAACGTCGGTCTGCATATGTATACCGATGCGGTAATCACTGCGGAAGGCGACGAAATCCCCGAGGGATTCCTCGATGCCATGGTGTCGGTGCTGACCGCCGTTCATGACCTCAAAGGACAGGGCAAGTATCGCAACAGCCGAAAAGGCAGTATCTATATCGTGAAACCAAAACTGCACGGTCCGGAGGAAGTGGCAGCAACTACAGAACTCTTCGGCCGGGTAGAGGACGCACTGGGGCTTGACCGCAACACGATCAAGATCGGCATCATGGATGAAGAGCGGCGCACGACGGTGAATCTGAAAGAATGCATCCGGGCCGCGAAAGAACGCGTGATCTTCATCAATACCGGATTTCTCGATCGTACCGGCGATGAGATACACACCGCGATGGAGGCAGGGCCGATGATGCCCAAACCGGAGATCAAGAGCGCCCCATGGATCTTTGCCTATGAAGATTGGAATGTAGACGTTGGCATCGAATGTGGCCTGCCCGGCCACGCGCAGATCGGTAAAGGTATGTGGGCGGCGCCGGACGAAATGAAGGCCATGGTTGAAACCAAGATCGGCCACCCCAAAGCCGGGGCCAACACCGCCTGGGTCCCGTCACCCACGGCCGCGACGCTGCACGGAATCCACTACCACAAGGAAGACGTGTTCGAACGTCAACACGAGCTGGCGGGCCGCACACGAGCCAGCCTCGATGACATCTTGACCCCCCCGCTACTGGGGGCCCGATCATTGTCGGAGGTGGAGATTCAGAGGGAACTGGATAACAACACGCAAAGTATTCTCGGCTATGTGGTGCGCTGGATTGATCAGGGTGTTGGTTGTTCCAAGGTGCCCGATAACAATGATGTGGCCCTCATGGAAGATCGAGCTACATTGCGGATCTCCAGTCAGCATATCGCAAATTGGTTGCATCACGCGGTGATCACAACAGACCAGGTCTTGGAGGCGATGAAAAAAATGGCGGTGGTCGTAGACCGGCAGAACCGCGGCGATCCACATTACCGCAACCTGACCGATGGTTACGATAACGCAGCATATCAAGGGGCTTTGGATCTAGTATTAAAAGGCCGCGATGAAGCTAACGGGTACACAGAGCCGGTGTTACACGCAAGGAGGCGCGAGACCAAGATGAGGCGTTGACGCGCCTGCACGAGATGCAGGCGAATTCTCTCGTGTTGTCGGACGTAAGCAGATACGAAGCGTTATCTCGTCTGATCTCCGCGATGGCGCTCTCGTTAGTGGCCCACCTGGCGTTGTTTGGTTTTTTATTATGGATGGTTTCTCCTTACTGGGGAGCGTCACCAAAACGCACCACTTCTTCGATACTCACCGTAAAAGTGGCGCCCTACTTCCCCGATTCGCCGCCAAAGATTGGAGAAGGTCGCCTCGAAAAACCCCGGAAAATAACGCCACAGGTGATGCAGGTCGAGACGACGCCCGATGTGTCGACTGTCAAACGCCGATCCCGCTCTATCGGTCAAAACAAATCGATTGGAAACGAGGCGGTAACACCGGCTGCGCCATCGAAATACGGCCGAGAAATCAGCTCCCTGCAGGCGGGGGTGCCTGACACCGCCGGCGATACATCGGCAACGCGGCAGATGGCGGTAACGTCGCGGTTCACACCAAGTGAAATGGTGCGCGAAAAAAGTTATTTAGCAGACTTATACGCTGCGATAGCTGGACATAAATTCTACCCCGAACAGGCTCGGCGTGAAGGGCGTGAGGGACGCGTCGTAATCAGCGTCACGATTCGCCGCGACGGCGAATTCACGAACGTCACCGTCGTGGAACCGTCAGGTTCTCGTTTGTTGGATCGCGCAGCCTCTAAAGCTGTGCGCCGATTAGGAAGATTTCGGCCGTTCTCGAATCAGATCGAGGATTCGGCGTTGACAACACAGATCGCGTTTACGTACCAATTAGAAAACTGACCCGCATATTGCATTGAGAACGCCGGATGAAGGGCAGGAATGGGGTTGGACGCGGTGGGGCGATCAACAATGGGGTCAGGGTGTGTGACTGTGACCCCCATTTTTCCTGAGTAAGACGCAAGTTCAGACAGTCACGATCGAGCCGGCGCCGGGATAGCCCCGCTCCTATTCATGATACACCACGGAGACCCGCGGGGATTCGTCCAGGAAATGGCAATAGTCGACGCGCCGGGTTGTCTGGAAATAATAGTGTCGGGTGTATCAGCGCAATATGCGGGTTGCCCACTCGATCTAATTTTTCGGCGCATGGAGTGGTATTTTTTGTCCTAGCGCAGAACCAATAACGCGGCCATCAAACCGCTGTTTCATGGTTTTGGTGACTGCGTGGTCAACGCTGCAGTGACCTGGGCTAACTTGTGACACTCGTAACCGGTTTAGCTCTTCGGCGACTTTTTCAGTATCTCGTACTCCTCTAAATTTCAGTCTCGCGCCACCGGTATAGTGAAATATTTCACGTCCGGACACCGCAGCCGCTTTCTCTATAATTTTTGCGACCCCGGTGTGTGAACAAGCTGTTAACACATAGGGTCCTTGCGCAGTGTTGATGAGCATGGACAACTCATCGCTAATTCCAACCGTCGGGATGTCGGTGTGGGTCCTGAGCACGAATAGATTCGCGGAAATCTTATCTACATCCGTGATTTGCTGAACCGGGTAACCATCGATCGCTTGCGCCGGTGGCGCATATACTTTTATCGCCGGATTTGATTTTCGTATATACGAGATTCCACCGACGTGATCAGGGTGATTATGAGATATCACTAATACGTCGATCGATTTTGGGTCGATTGCTGCCGCCCTCAGATTATGCTGAAGGGTCTTGGGTGTGGCGCCAGTGTCAAACAGAACATCGGTGCCGTCATAGCGGATATACACTGCATATCCGAATTCGGGTTGGAAACCCTCCTCGACGGTGGGGGTAACATCCGTAATAACCTGATAGTAGTTCGTAGGCGTTGCAGGCTCTCCCCATGCGTGCGAGGTCATCGCAAACGTTACGAGCGCGAATACATAGCGATAAATTGCGGTCACGGGATCGACTCTTCCAGCATACAGTTCCTTTGAATCTGGTCGCCGGAGAAAGTTCGATCCTCAAACCGTATCGCCCGCGGGTGGTAACGCGGCTAACCAACTTAGGCATGCAGGTGCAGCTAATTTCCGGAACTTGCGCCATCATCCGGAGCATGCGGGAGAAATGCCACATGGTGCCGGTTCCAGCTGCGCAATTTCGGCCATACACAACACTCCGCGATGAGTGATTGGTTTCGCGATCAAGCTCTAACCGGGTTCCGAGGATACACACGGCGCGCCAGGATTTTCACGCTGGCAACACGTAATTCGGGTTAGGATCCGATTCGCGTATGATGTTGAGGGTCGTGAGTCTATTTCAAATGTGTCGGGATGCGCGCAAAATATTGCTTGATCATCGGTGCGGCGTCAGGGTACCTGTTGCGCGAGATCGAAGTTGAGAGCATCGATGCCGGTAGGGTATGTGACCGTTAAGCGCCGAAAAATGTGATATGCACATGAGCCGATGACACCCAAGGCCAGCAAACTGCAATCTACCAGCGACCAACCGGAACAAGGCCGTGTCCCTCTGCGGCTGATCTATGCGCCGGCTGCCGATGAATCTGCTGCATGGGAATATGGCCAGTACGTTTTGGGCGAAACTCGGTTCGAACCCGCGCCCACCGCGATATACGAGAAGGAATTTAACCATCCGCTCGTTTGTGTCCCTACCCAGCAATTGTTGGGGCCCCCGGTCAAAGAATATTGGTTGAGCCCAACTCCTGTTGAGTATCGGCGACAAGCCGACATCCGGTTTGGCCACAATGAACAAGTACTATTTGGATACACGCAATTTTCGCTTCCGGCTAGCGGCGCATCGCTCGAGAAACAGATACGACGTCGGTACGACACAATGCTCAAGCTGTTGAGATCGCAGGGGTACGCGCACTTGATGCGGGTATGGAATTATCTACCTCGAATCGGCGATGAAATTGAAGGTATGGAATGTTACCGTCGTTTCTGCCGCGCCAGGCACGAGGCGTTCGAGAGGTTATACGAAGACCTAATACCTAATTTGCCGGCAACGAGCGTCCTGGGAACTTCCGGAACGGATTTGCAGATGGTGTTTCTAGCCGGTCGAACTTCGCCGCATCATTACGAAAATCCCCGCCAGGTCAGCGCGTACCATTATCCGCAAAAATATGGGCCCAAAAGTCCGCTGTTCGCCCGTGCAACCTCAGTGCGATGGAGCTGTGAAGAAACCTTGTTCATATCCGGCACCGCAAGCATTGTTGGACATGAATCACGGCATCGGCAGGATGCCGGCGCCCAGGCCGAAGAGATTCTGCGTAATATCGAGGCGTTAATAGCTCATGTCGCCGCATCAATCAGGACGGCATCACCGGGGCTGGGTGGAATTGGGCATCTGCGTGTGTATCTGCGCAATTCCAGTGATCTCGGGACGGTGCGTCAGATTGTCGAGGGTCGCCTCAGTGCCCCCACCCAGGTAGCCTATCTGCAGGCTGGTATCTGTCGTCGCGAATTACTTGTAGAGATGGAGGCCTTATTAAGCCTGAAAAACCCACCTAACTGAGCAAGAAACCTAACATTGACTGGCTGAGTCGGGTTTCATGGTCAATACTATATATGCACGGCATCAGGTGGGCCACACTCTGCTCAATCATGAAGCGCAAGGTATCGACGGATGACTTGACGTTGGGGATGTACGTTTCTGAGCTCGATCGTAGCTGGGAGTCAGCACCCTTTGAATCGCCCTTTGAACTCCAAGGCTTCACGATCCAAAACGTCGAGGAACTCCTAAAAGTCCAAAAATTGTGTCGCTACGTTTACATCGATCCCAATCTGGGGGTGGGTGCGAAGAGATATTTGTCGAACGCACACCAGTTCAATTCCGCAATCAGTATACTCCAGGAAACGGCTGCCGCGGCGTCGTTGGAGGAGTATTACCCGGAGAAGGAACCGGTCGAAAGGGAGTTAGTGCGCGCTTCGGAAATCCTTGATGATACGCGTCGGGTTTATGATCAGGTCCTTCGCGATATTGAATCGGGTAATAAGATAGATGCAAGTACCGTTAAAAATGTGGTCGGTTCGTTGGTTGAAAGCGTGGTGCGCAACGCTTCGGCCGCTTCGTGGTTAGTTCGTTTAAAAAAACGGGATGAGACGGCATATTCACATTCGATATCGGTCTGTGTCCTCGGTTTGACGTTAGGACGTTATTTGGGGTTCAGCAGAAAGCAACTCAATGTGCTCGGCATGGCAACCTTACTTCAGGATATCGGTAAGCTGAGCATCCCACCCTATTTGCTATCAAAGGTGGAAAGACTCGACAAGAGAGAGCTCGAGTTGATCAAACTACATGTGAATAAATCTATAAGTGTGATCCGTTCGATGGACCAAGTATCAGGTGATATTATTACCGTAACCGCTGCGCACCACGAACGTTTCGATGGTACCGGTTACCCAAGAGGTTTGTCACGGTCAGAGATTAATCCCCTCGCGTCGATTGCCGGTCTGGTAGATACCTATGAGGCAATGACAGCAAATCGCCCCTATCGACGAGCGAAAACCGGATTTGAGGCATTGATGGAGCTGTATGATGAAAGGGACCGTGCCCACCCCGGCGGCTTGATCGAACAGTTCATTCAGTGTGTGGGAATATTTCCGGTTGGCGGTTTCGTGAAACTAAACACGGGTGAGGTGGCAGTGGTCGTGCAGCGCAATCAAGTAATACAACTGAAACCTCGCGTAATGATATTAACCGATCCTAAGGGTACCAAACTGCCGCATCCGCAGTCCTTGGACTTGTCCGCACAGTTCGTGCTGCCGGGCAGAATGTCGAGGATGATCTCACAGATCGTTGATCCCAGGGACTACCATATCGACCCCCGGGAGTTGTTTTTGTAATCGTGTAGTATCCAGAAAACATGGTTAACACGCGACCAGATCTTAAAGCAATAAGTCCTGCGACAGATGCGGCAGCACCTGACCAAGATGTTGCAGCGTCACCAATACAAATAGATCGGCTCGGTATGACAACAGCGCTATCTGACCTGATAGATAGCAGTGCACAAGGCAGCTTGTCGTTAGCCTTAATATGCATCGATATAAATGAGTTTCGGGAGATCAATCTGTCCTCTGGATTCGATGTCGGCGACGCGGTACTTGCTGAGGTCGTATATCGCTTGCGCGGTGCACTTCGACAGGGAGACTTGCTGTTTCGTATTGGTGATGACGAGTTTGCTATTCTCCTGCCGTCAATACTACACGAAGATCATGCAATCCTGGCGGCACACAAGATCAGTTCTTCCTTTGAGGAGTTAATTATTGTCCGCGATAGCGAACCCATGGATGTGAGGGCCAGTATCGGCATCGCGCTATATCCGGACACGGCAGACAGTGAGGGTGAGCTACTGCGCCAAGCGACAATAGCCAGGTATCGCGCCAAGTCTTCTAAATCTCCGTTCGAGCTTTACAAGAAAGTACTCACACCGGGTAATATGTCCCCGGTGGAGTTTGCACGTGAACTGCGACGCGCGGTATCCAATAACGACCTGGAGCTTTATTTCCAACCCAAATATGATTTATCTACTCGGGCGATAACGGGAGTGGAGGCTTTGTGTCGCTGGACGCATGCCACGCATGGGGTGATCAGTCCAGCGGAGTTCATTCCACTAGCCGAAGAGACCGGTATCATTACATCAATCACTTCGTGGGCATTGAATTCTGCGTTGCGGCAATGCTCGGAGTGGCGTGTAAACGGCAAGCCGGTGGTGGTATCGGTTAATCTCTCGGCATATGACCTCGACGAGGGGGATTTTCCCGAATTGATACAGCGAACTCTGAGGACTTGGCGGGTGAATCCCTCACAGCTGATGCTGGAGATAACTGAAACAACGATGATGCAGGACCAACAGCGTACAATCGGAATTCTAAGGCGCCTGTCTGAAATTGGAGTCGGCCTGTCAATTGACGATTTTGGCAGTGGTTACTCTTCTCTTAATTACCTGCAACAAATGCCAGTTGATGATCTGAAGATCGAAAAGGATTTTGTGTTCAAGATGGAACGCAGCGAAAGTGACATCGCGCTGGTACGCACCGTAATCGATCTGGGACACAGTTATAATTTGACGGTCACCGCCGAGGGTGTGGAAACGGATACAGCCGAAAAGTTACTTGTGGACATGGGATGCGACTTCGCCCAGGGTCAATACTTCTCACCGCCGGTACCCGCAGACGACTTGGAGAAACTTCTGGATTAGCGATTGTGATTTGGGAGTTGTTAACACGCTAGGCGGTAGTGATTTCCAGTCTCGTGGTGGTCGACTTCACCTCAATCGGTAATAATATGCGTCAAACGCCCGTCCCTCAGGTGCATGAAAAATAAAGTTTCAATAAATGATCTTAAGCTTGGCATGTATGTCGTTGAGCTCGACCGTCCGTGGGAATCAGTTCCTTTCGAGGAGCCCTTCGATCTGCAAGGGTTTACGATCACCACTGTCGATGAAATTGCCAGACTGCAGGAGCTTTGCCGCTATGTGTATATAGATCCCGAGCTTGGTGTCGGTGCTGCGAAATACCTTTCTGAAGAGCTCAATCTGACTGACTTGGACAGTCTGGTGAAAAAAACTGCGGATGCTATACCGCTGCAGGATTTTTATCCGGAACAGGTCACAGTAGAAGAGGAACTCAATCAGGCTCAGGAGATACTGCAGGACAGCCGTGCGGTTTACGATAAGGTTGTTCAGGATATCCAGGCCGGAAATATTGCCGACACGAAGGCGGTGAAAAAGGTCGTCAATTCTCTGGTAGAAAGTGTGCTCAGGAATCCAGCGGCAACGGCGTGGTTGGTGCGATTAAAGCATCGCGATGAGACATCGTACTCACATGCGATATCGGTGTGTGTGATGGCGCTCACTTTGGGACGATTCTTGGGTTTGCCGAAGAATGATCTCGAGACCTTGGGTGTTGCGGCGTTGTTACAAGATCTGGGGAAGGTAAAGCTGCCGACAGAGCTGTTATCTAAAGTCGGCGAGCTAACCCGGCAAGAGCGAGAGATGATAAAGAAACATGTGGATATCTCGGTATTGTTGGTCAATTCCATGAACGATGTTCCAAAAGAGGTGGTGGACGTTGTCGCGTCGCATCATGAGCGATTCGACGGTTCCGGATATCCGCGTAAGTTTTCGCGCTCGCAAATCGATACATTGGCGGCCATCGCCGGACTGGTGGATTCCTATGAGGCGATGACAGCAGACCGACCCTATCGTAAAGCTAAAACGTCTTTTCAAGCATTGATGGAACTGTATGAAGAACGGGACAAGATATTTCCTGGTGGGCTGGTCGAGCAGTTCATCCAGTGTATCGGCATCTTTCCGGTCGGAAGTTTTGTGGAATTAAACTCCGGAGAGATCGGTGTGGTGGTTAGTCGAAACCGGGTACAACAATTAAAACCGCGAGTTATGGTCCTGATTGATCCGCAACGAGAAAGGATGCCACAACCGCAAGCCATAGACCTGGCAGCGCAATACTTACTGCCAGCCAAGACGCCTCGCATAATCACGAAAATTGTTGACCCGGAAAAGTATGATCTCGATCCAAGTCAATTTTTCTTCTAACACATCGCGTCATTCGCGATAAATCCACGAGTTAGGCGGCTTTCGTAAACCGCGTCCCCATTGGTCCGCCTAACGCCAACATCTACATAAATGCGAGTGCCAGCACTACGAGCCAACATATCGAACCAATCACGACTCGAACTACCGCCGACCATACACGTGCATGTCACGGCAACAATATGAGTCAATTGTCGTCTTAACTGGAGCCGGCATTTCCGCCGAGTCCGGCATATCCACATTTCGCGCACAGGACGGTCTGTGGGAGAACTATCGGGTTGAAGAGGTTGCCTCACCCCAGGGGTTTACAGCCAATCCACGCCTGGTCCACCGGTTTTATAACGGCAGGCGTCAACAGCTGTTATCGGGAACGGTGCAGCCCAATCGCGCACATTTTGCGTTGGCTGGACTCGAAGCGAGGTTGCGCGGTGAGTTCTTGCTCGTGACCCAGAATATTGATGATCTGCATGAAAGAGCGGGCTCGAAAAACGTGATTCATATGCATGGAGAGCTTTTAAAACAGCGCTGTGCCTACTGCGGTGATATCGGGGCGGCTAGGCAAGCACTCAAGATCACGGATACCTGTACCCATTGTCATCACAGCGGTGGCATACGGCCGCATGTCGTGTGGTTCGGTGAGATGCCTCTGCGTATGGGGGAGATCTACGATGCTCTTAAAGATTGCGATCTTTTTGTCGCCATTGGGACCTCTGGAAACGTATACCCGGCAGCGGGTTTTGTTGACGCGGCGGCCGCTGTGGGCGCGCACACCGTGGAACTGAATCTTGAACCTTCTGCGGTTGAATCTGCGTTTGCAGAAAAACAATACGGGCCGGCCGGTATGTTGGTGCCGGAATATATCAGCACGCTGGCGGTCTGAATCGCCACGCAACTGGGATGTGAATTAGTGTCAATAGTCTTGTAATCCTGGAACAACAGACCTAAGCTACTCACCCTTTTTGTCGCGATGATCCGGGAGGTTAAGGCTTGCAATCCAAGCTAATCCTTCGCAAAACCTTGGGAATCTTCCTGCTCGTCATTACCGCGGGCTTGGCGAGTTGCCAGTCCTTCTTGTTTAGTTGGACTGCTGAAGCCGATGGCGTTGAATCTGCCCCAACCACTCTCGACGGTGAACCCGTCCGCCGCAACTGAGATATGAACGAACAGACCGGTGGTGAATCCTTTACAAGTGCTCAACGGGTAACGAAGACCCCAGGGGTGGTTTCCTTTGGTGGAGCGCTCCTGTTTATTTTTCCTATCCCATTGTTCATGGCGGTTGCGGTATCGTTGGGCCGCGGCGACTTTTCTGGTGTGCTGGGAAATGCAACGGCGGCGATATTGTTTCTGGTTGGCGCATTGACGTTGCGCAAGGGCCTGCAAGCGGAACGCGCCTATAACGCAAAAAAGGTAGCCATAGCCCCTAAGTTACCGCTCAAACTCACCGCCTCGATCATCGTTGGCATTGCCGCAGCGCTGGCTGCGAAGATTGGCGCCGATCACGGCTTCCTGGTGGCGACGTGTTTCGGTATCGGGGCAGCAGTTGGCTGCGCCCTGGCCTATGGAATGGATCCGCGAAAAGAGAAAGTGGCAAAGGTTGGTTACGGTTATACGACGGCAGAAGTCGTGGATGCATTGGAGGAGGCGGAGCAACGGGTTAGCAAGATCGAATCAGCCCGCAACCACATCCACAACCAAGAACTGAAGGACCGACTGTCACGCATCGTGGTCTCGGCGAGGAAGGTACTTTCGGTAATTGAGGAGGATCCCCGGGACCTGCGTCGTGCACGTAAGTTTTTGAATACGTATCTCGAAGGGGCGCGAAAGGTTACTGAGGGATATGCGAGAACCCATAAAAAAACGCAGTCCAATGAATTGGAAGCAAATTTTCGTAATGTGTTAGTTACCATTGAGGAGGTTTTCGAAGAGCAGCATCGTAGACTTCTACAAAATGATGTCTTGGACCTTGATGTGCAGATTGAGGTCCTTGCAACGCAGTTGAAGCGGGAAGGCATTTTATAGATCCGATCCGTTAACACGGAGCAAGAGGAAGAACAGCAATGAACCAAACAACGAGTAATCTAGAAATCGATCCAAAGTTATTTGAACGAGCGACACTTCCAGACGTAGAGGACGTGGTCGTAGCTATGGACAAGGTCTCAACCGACGATCGTTCAATGATTGAATCATTGATGTCTGAGATCACGATTACGGACACGAATTCGATCATATTTTTTGGCGCCAAGGCGCAAGAAAAACTGACGGAAATATCGGATAACATGCTGGAAGGTGTGCGTAATAAGGATGTAGGCGGAGCGGGGGCCACTTTGAACGAGATGGTGGCCACGTTGCGTGGTTTTGACTCGGAAGGATTGAAAAAGCCGGGTTTCTTTGCGTGGCTGTTTGGCCGCGCCAAACCGGTAGTCAAGTTCCTTCAGCAGTATGAAAAAGTCAGTAAGCAGATCGACACGATCACCAATAATCTTGAGGGTCATAAAACGAAGTTGTTAACTGATATTGTGTCCCTGGATCGTTTGTACGATGCCAACCTCGACTACTTTCATGAACTCGAGTTGTACATTGCCGCTGGCGATGAAAAGTTAAAGCAAGTGGACGAAGAAGTGATACCAGCGAAGGAAAAAGAAGTCACTGCATCCAGTGAGACACTGGAAGCGCAGGAGTTGCGGGACTTACGAAGCGCGCGCGATGATCTCGAACGTCGCGTTCACGATCTACGGCTCACCCGGCAGGTCACTATGCAAAGTCTGCCAAGTATCCGCATCGTGCAAGAAAACGATAAAGGTCTGGTGACAAAGATCAACTCCACTTTAGTCAATACCGTACCACTATGGCGTCAGCAATTGGCCACCTCGGTGACCATCTTCCGCTCTCAGGAGGCCACAAAATCTGTCAAAGCAGCGTCCGAACTGACCAATGATCTACTCGAGAAGAATGCCGAAATGCTCAAGACTGCCAACGCAGAGACGCGGCGTCAGATAGAACGTGGGGTATTCGACATCGAAGCGGTAAAAAAGGCGAACCGAACCCTCATCGAGACCATTGAAGACAGTCTTCGCATCGCTGACGAGGGCAAGCGATTACGAGCCGAGGCGTTGGTGGAGTTGCAGAAAGCGGAAGATGAGCTTCGCCAGACCCTGAGCGCCGCAACAGCACGCGCTGAATCGCCAGCAGCCGGGGCTTGAGCGTGGGGCTGTTGGACAAGCTGTTCGGTGAATTCATCGACATCATCGAATGGACCGATGATTCGAATGACACCTTGGTCTATCGATTCGAGCGTTACGGCAACGAAATCAAGTATGGTGCCAAGTTAACGGTTAGGGAATCGCAGGTGGCGGTGTTCATCAACGAGGGGCAAGTCGCGGACGTATTCAAACCGGGTATGTATGAACTCAAGACCAATAATTTGCCGATCTTGTCGACAATACAGGGATGGCCCTATGGTTTTGAAAGTCCATTCAAGTCTGAAGTGTATTTTTTCAACACCCGGCAGTTTACGGACCTGAAATGGGGTACGAAGAATCCGGTGATGTTGCGTGATTCGGAGTTCGGTCCGGTGCGCCTGCGCGGTTTCGGGACCTATTCGATCAGGGTGACAGAACCAGTTGTGTTTTTAAGGGAAATCGTTGGTACTGATGCGCACTTCACCACTGATGAGATCACCAATCAGCTGCGCAATCTGATTGTGTCGCGGTTTGCGTCGATCCTTGGGCAGTCGGGTATCCCGGTGTTGGATTTGGCCGCGAACTACGACGACCTGAGCCACTACGTCACTAACAAGATTCGTCCCGAGTTTGTCGCCTACGGCCTGGACGTCACCATATTGTTGGTCGAAAACATCTCCCTGCCACCAGCCGTAGAACAGGCTTTGGATCGGCGTACCAGTATGGGTATGGTGGGTAGTCTGCGCGATTATGCCAGCTTTCAGGCGGCCGAGGCGATGACCGCGGCGGCCAACAATCCCAGCGGTACGGCGGCAGCGGGTATCGGCTTGGGGGTCGGTTTTGCGATGGCCAACAAAATGGCGGAATCCATGTCGCCACCGTTGTCGCGCAAGGATTATCTGCAGTTGCCCGACAGCGCTGGGGAGAAGCAGTCGCCGGACGATAGGTATTTTATCGAAGTCGACGGCCGTCAGCAGGGTCCGGTAACTATCGAGGATATCGAAGAAAAGGTGCGATCCGCGGAAGTGGTTAGGGAAACTTTAATATGGAGTCAGACACTGGTTGACTGGACGCCGGCCGGTCAGGTGGGGGCACTGGACGAGGTGTTTGCTAAGGTGCCGCCACCGCTGCCCAACCCTTAGATTGTCCACAGGTTCACTATTCCACGGGTCTCGCAAGGCGGGGGCCGGCCGGCGCGTTGTTGCGAACCGAGTAATACAGGACGGATTCATCCATGCGGGCTAGAAAGTCAAAAGAACCGAGCCGGCACCAGTTTCCCTGCAGCCAGTGCGGCGCCCTGCTGGTCTATGCCCCGGGAACCGAGTTCCTGGAATGCGGTTACTGTAAGCACAAAGAACCGGTTCCGTCACTACTTACGCGAATCCAAGAACATGATTTTCGCAGCGCACTGAATGAACTCGTTGCCGCGCGCCGTACCGACGCAGCTCGCCCACCTATTCAGGTCACACATTGTGATGCGTGCGGTGCATCATTTGAATTTGATAACGATATTCATTCCGGCGAGTGCCCATACTGTGGGCATGCCATTGTTCTAGAAACCGGTGCGGAAAAACTACTCAAACCACAGTCGTTGCTGCCGTTTAAGATCACCGAGGCCCAGGCGAAGCAACACTTCCGTCGATGGATCAAGAGATTATGGTTTGCGCCCAACGGCATAAAAAAGTACGCGCGGGATGACAATCGGCTTTCCGGCATCTACTTGCCCTATTGGACGTACGACAGTCATACCGACACCAACTACGTTGGTGAGCGCGGTGACGCCTATCAGGTGCCGCAAAAGGTGGTTCAGGTGATAGACGGCAGGCGCGTTGTGAGAACCGTGATGGTGACCAAGATCAGGTGGACTCCGGTACGAGGCAGGGTGGCGAGATTTTTCGACGATGTACTGGTCGGCGCCAGCCGGTCCTTGCCGCGGCAGATAACAGATCGCCTCCAACCTTGGGATCTGGCAAACCTGGTCGCTTATCAGGAACAATATCTGAGCGGGTTTGGAGCCCAGGCCTATCAAGTCGAGTTGGATGAGGGTTTCCAATATGCCCGTGAGATGATGAACGGTATTATTCGCGGTGATATCGCCCGGGATATCGGTGGCGACGCACAACGTATACACCGCTTTGACACCAGGCATAGCAGCACGACTTTCAAGCACATTCTGCTTCCAATTTGGACTGCGGGATTTCGATTCAAGGACAAGGCCTTTCATTTCGTGGTCAACGGGCGAACTGGGAAGGTGCGGGGCGAACGGCCATACAGTCCATGGAAAATCGGCATCGCAATTCTCATTGGCATCGTAGTGATCCTCGGCGGACTGTATCTGTTTGATTATTACAGCCAATATCAACACACCAATCCGATCCGCATACCCAAGATTACTCCTGGGGGTTACCGTTATTAAATTAAATCGGATGCTGGGTATGGGCGGATTTAGTTCTTAATGTTGAGGTGTAAATCGACGACAACCGCAACCTCGAATCCAATGATGGGGTCGGTTGCCCACTCACCAGTTCCGATCTTGAAGTCTGTACGCTGCAGCAGTGTTTTGCCCTTGAGTCGCGCACCGTTGCCAGCGTCGTTCCACGTAAAAGGAAGCGCAATGCTACGGGTGATACCTTTTACGGTGAGCCGCCCGGACGCTTCGAAGGCCCCAGCTCCGGTTTGACGAAAACCCGTGGATACGAATCGAGCCTGCGGAAATTTCTCAGCATCGAACCACTCTAAGTCCAGCATGCCCGCGTCCCGGTCGGCACTGTCGCTATTCACCGAAGCGATATCCACGACCACATCAAAAAGCCCGTTCTCGAGCTGCTGCGGATCAAACCGGATACGGGTGTCGAAGCGCTCGAAGCGGGTGTCGAAGCCAACGCCGTCATAAGTGGCAATGAATCCCAATCGGCTGCGGTCGTTATCGACGATCCACTCGGTTGCTGCAGCCGCTGCACTCAACACACTGCAGATCAGCACAGTTGCCGCCCGCGTTAAGTACATCAGTCCCCTTGTTTCCGCAAGCGACGCGTTGTTCCGGGCAGCATGCGCGTCAATATCTCATCCCGTTGCACGAAGTGATGCCAAAGCGCGGCCCCAATATGCAGCACCAGCAATGCGGCGAGTATCCAAAACAAAGTCACATGCACGAGTTCGGCTTGGGTCTGTAAGGCCTTGTCAGCGGGCGCAATGTTTGGCCAACGGATCAGCCCGTAAAGTTTTAGCGGAAAATTCGCGGCGGAATTGATCACCCAACCGCTCAACGGCATTATAACCATCGCCAGGTACATCAGCGTATGGCTCGCGTGCGCCAGTCTTCGTTCCCAGTTTCGCATATGATTTGGCAACGCCGGAGTCCGGTCAGTCAGGCGCCAGGCGATGCGTACGACCACGAGGATGAGTATGGTAATACCGATTGATTTGTGCCATACAAACAATTTTATCTTGGCGGGCGACATTGGATAATTCACCGCGATCCAACCGAGCACGAACATGCCAAGTATCATCGCAGCGATCAGCCAGTGTAACGCCTTGGCGATACCGCCCCAGCTGTGGTCACTGTTGCGAAGTGCCAACCTTTTGTTCGAGGACGCCCTCGACCTCCAGACGAATGTGTACCTCATCACCGACCCACTTGAGGTCCGACGTCATACCGAATTCCGAACGCTTGATCACAGAGCTGCCGGAAAAGCCGGCGATGTATCGCCGCGATAATGGATGTGTACCCGCTCGATTGAAACGCATGTTCAACACCACCGGTCTGGTCACACCCAGCATGGTCAAGTCGCCGTGCACATTGACGGATTTTGGTCCGGTGGGTTCGATCCGCGTGCTGATAAATCGGATGTGCGGATAGTTTACAACATCGAAGTACTTACGTCCTTTGAGTCGGGTGTTCCATTTCTCGTCATCCATATCCAGGCTTTCCGTATCGATGGTAACCGTCACCCGTGTGTCGGTGAAACGATTTTCATCGAACGTGAATTCACCATTGAACTTTAGAAATTCGCCCTGAGAGTTTGAAAAACCCAGGTGACTCACAAAGAACAGGATCTGGGTATGCACGGTATCGAAGCGGTAGACATCCTGCCCCACTGTCGGCGCAGAATAAACGATGACCACGAGTAGCATACCGCGAATCACACTATGCACGAGGATCTCCAACTACCTACAGTCCAGATAAAATCGAATGGAAAACCAGCACCGAGTACTGGATACTGGGGCTGGTTGATCCCAGTCATTATTACGACAATACACGAGCACCGGGGTTCTACCGCTGCTGAGCTCAAGATCCAGATGTTTTTTCGATCTTCGCCCAGGTGTCGCGCAGGGTAACGGTGCGATTGAACACCGGATGGCTGCGGCTATGATCTTGGCGATCGGTACAGAAATAACCTTGCCGTTCGAATTGGAACCGCGCTTCAGGTTCCATGTCAACGAGGCCTTGTTCCACTTTGCAATTGGTCAGCACGATCCTCGATTGGGGATTGAGATGTTCGAGAAAATCAGCCTTGGCAGCAGGGTTGGACACCAGGAACAGGCGGTCATACAGTCTTATCTCTGCATTCGCGGAGTGATCCGCAGACACCCAATGGATGGTGCCTTTCACCTTCCTGCCGTCTGCAGATGATCCTCCCTTGGTGGCCGGATCGTAGGTGCAGCGGATTTCGATTACCTCACCCTCGTTATCTCTGATGACATCGGTACAGGTGATGTAATAGGCGTAGCGCAACCGCACTTCGCGGCCCGGCGCGAGACGAAAGAACTTTTTCGCCGGGGTTTCCATGAAGTCACTGCGCTCGATGTAGATAACCCCCGAGAAGGTTAATGGCCGCTGTCCCATCTGCGGATTCTTCGGGTGATTGCTCGCGGTTACCATCTCAGTTTGAGCTTCAGGGTAGTTCTCGATCACTACTCGCAGCGGATCGAGTACCGCCATTCTGCGCGGCGCCCGTTGATCGAGATCTTCTCTAATGCTGTTTTCCAAGACACTCATGGCGATGGTTCCCTGTTTTTTGGTTACGCCGATGCGTTCGCAAAAATCGCGTATTGACTCCGGTGTATAACCGCGGCGCCGCAGTCCTGATATCGTTGGTAGACGTGGATCATCCCATCCTGAAACGTGGCCCTCATCGACCAGCCGGTTGAGTATGCGTTTGCTCATCACCGTGTGTTCGAGATTCAGGCGTGCGAATTCGATCTGCTGCGGATGACCGGGGACATCCAGCTGGTCCAATACCCAATCATACAGGGCGCGATTATCTTCGAACTCCAAAGTACACAAAGAGTGCGTGATGTCCTCTATCGCGTCAGAGATACAGTGTGTGTAGTCATACATCGGATAAATACACCACTGGTCGCCGGTCCGGTAGTGAGAAACGTGGCGGATGCGATAAAGGATCGGATCGCGCATATTAATGTTAGGTGATGACATATCGATTTTTGCACGAAGCACATGCTGTGCGTCTTCAAATTCGCCGGCGCGCATTGCCTCGAATAATTTGAGGTTTTCCTCCACCGGTCGATCGCGATAGGGACTTTCCTTGCCGGGTTTTGTCAACGTGCCGCGGTACGCGCGGATCTCGTCGCCGCTCAAACTGTCAACGTAAGCTTTTCCTTGTTTGATTAATTCGATCGCGTAGTCATAGAGTTGTGCGAAGTAATCAGATGCGAAGTGTAGTGCATTCCATTGATAGCCCAACCATGCAATGTCATCTTTTATGGACTGGACGTATTCCATGCTCTCCCGCTCAGGATTGGTGTCGTCGAAGCGCAGATTGCAGGTGCCCTGATAGTCCTTAGCGATACCGAAATTGAGGCATATGGATTTTGCGTGCCCAATGTGCAGATATCCGTTTGGTTCCGGCGGAAACCGGGTCGCCACCCGGCCTTGGTTTTTGTTTTGGGCCAGGTCAGTATCAATGATGTTACGAATAAAATTGCTGACTGTAGGTTTTTCCACTTTGCCTGAAAAAATCATTGTTGCTGATGAGTGTTAACGCCTACTTTATGAAAAATATTTGTGTTATTGACCGAAAGAAGTAGATTAGTCTGTTGATTATAACCTGAGATTGGCACATGCGATCGCGCATGAGTTACTGTACGTTTTCAACTGGTAGGATTCGTGGAATGATTGATGCGGTGTGGATCTACCCAGAATCACAAAGCAAACGAGCAAGAGCGGGTTGAGTGGAGATATATGCAGATAACATTCGACTGGATGGTATAACAGGCCGGTTAGGCTGTATGTAATGTGGCGGCAATTCCATTTTAGTGTCAGTAGTCGGGGTAGGGGGACCTACGATATAACCCGGGAGGTCAACGATCGTCTGTTACAAGCCGGGATCGCCACGGGACTTGCACATGTGTTCGTACATCACACCAGCGCATCCCTCATTCTCTGCGAGAACGCGGACCCGGCAGTGCGCCGGGACCTGGAAACGTTCATGGCGCACACGGTGCCGGACGGCAATCCGATGTTTGAACATAGCTCTGAGGGTCCCGATGACATGCCGGCTCATGTGCGAAGTGTATTGACTGACAATGGTTTGACCATACCGATCACCCGCGGCCGGCTCGCGCTGGGCACTTGGCAAGGGATTTATCTTTGGGAGCATCGCAGACAGGCGCATTCGCGCTCGGTGACGGTGACCTTCCACGGCGACAAGACGTAACCATGGGGCCTAACCCGCAAATTCCACCCAGGCGCCTGGCCCTTATTCTCGGCGGTAATCCTTGAGCGCCGAATGTCGTCATTTCCGGGAACAAACGCCATGGGCGCCTCCGGTCTTTTACTGTGAATAACGGCGGGGCGACGGTCCCGTAAATTCTCCCGCGCTTCAGCCCTTTAGATCTAGGGTTCGAGGCTGAGCTGAACCGAGTGACACTCCGCGATCCGCCGTGAATACGTGCCTGTAGGCTCGGCCCAGCCTCCCTGGTCAGCGTGCTGGCCACCACCTGGGTTTTGCGGCTTGTGGTGGTGTCGATATTTGACTATATTAACGGTGTTTTGGTGCACTGCAACAAAAATTAGTCGGGGGTTGGTCGATGAGCGATTCACGGGACACGCCCGCCATACCCTTCAATCCATTGGAGATGTCCGAGGCGTGGCTGGACATGGCGATGCGCAGTCAGCGTATCGCATGGCAGGTGATGTCCGAGCACCTACAACATCCGAACTCCTACACACCGGATCCGTTTAATCTTGCCACCGCTTACAGCAAGCTGGTATCCAGCCTGTTGACCGATCCCACAAGCTTGTTGGATTCCCAGAGCGCTTTTTACCGGGATTCGATCGCTTTGTGGCAAAACACCGTCAAGCGGATGTTGGGGGTGGACGGATTGGAACCGGTGATTGAGCCCGAGGCTGGTGACAATCGTTTTCGTGATGAGCAATGGTCGGACCACTTTTTGTTCGATCACATCAAACAGACTTATCTTTTGGCGGCGCGTCTGATCGAATCTGCGGTGGACAAAACCAACGGTCTGGATCGCAACGAAGCCGAAAAGCTGCAGTTTTTCACGCGCCAGTTTATCGATGCCTTTGCGCCCACCAACTTTGCACCGACCAATCCTAAAGTAGTGAGAGAGACTATCCAGTCTCTAGGTAAAAATCTCATCCGTGGTATGAACAACCTGTTGGCTGATCTTGAAAAGGGTGATGGCCAATTACGCATCAGCATGACTGATGTCAATGCCTTTAAGTTGGGCGAGAACGTCGCTACGACGCCAGGTAAGATCGTGTTTCAAAACCGGATGTTTCAACTCATTCAATACTCGCCAACCACAGACGAAGTATTCAAACGTCCGTTACTCATCGTCCCCCCGTGGATAAATAAATACTACATAATGGACCTGCAGCCGAAAAATTCACTTATTAAGTGGCTGGTTACGCAGGGACACACTGTGTTTGTCATTTCATGGGTAAACCCCGACGCATCCTATGCCGATAGCGGTTACGATGAATATGTATCCGAAGGTTTGTACGCTGCGTTGGATGCTGTCGAATTAGGTACTGGTGAGCAAGAAGTAAATGCTGTCGGCTACTGTCTCGGTGGCACGTTACTGGCATCGGTCTTAGCTCACATGGCCGGAAACGGCGACGAGCGGATAAAAAGCGCTACCTTTTTTACTTCGATGATCGATTTCGAAGAACCCGGCGAGCTTGGTGTATTCATCGATGATCAGCTGGTGACGGCATTGGAAGAACGCATGCAGGAAACCGGGTATCTGGACGCTAGTTGCATGGCGTCCACCTTCAACATGTTGCGGGCCAACGATCTGATCTGGACTTTTGCCATCAATAACTATCTATTGGGTCAGGATCCGTTGGTGTTTGATCTGCTGTATTGGAATTCAGATTCCACGCGTATGCCGGCAGCGATGCATAGTTTCTATCTGCGCAAGATGTATCTCGAAAACCGGTTGCGGGAACCGGGCGGAATTACCGTTACCGGCACCCCTATCGATATTCGTGACATCGATATCCCGGCGTATTTTGTGTCCACTCAGGACGATCATATCGCGCCATGGAAATCTACCTACGCCGGCGCGAAACTTCTGTCTGGGCCGGTGCGTTTCGTGTTGGGGGCATCGGGTCATATCGCCGGCATCATCAACCCTCCGGCAGCAAGTAAGTACCATTACTGGACCAACAAGCAAAATCCGCTACCCGACAGCGCCGAACAGTGGCTGGAGTCTGCAGTCCAAAACGATGGTTCCTGGTGGAGCGACTGGGCCTCGTGGGCGGAACAACAATCCCAAGAAACAGTACCGGCCCGTCATCCCGGAGATGCTGAGCTCGAGGTCATCGAGGACGCGCCCGGCAGCTACGTTTCCAAACGCATTACGTAACCACGCCAAGTAGGCGGATCCCGCCGCGAGTCAAACACGGTTAAGGTTGAATGTACCGATAACCCTCGGCTTGGAAATCGGCGATGGCGGTGACACCCGAGGTCACTAACTTGACGCCGGAAATTACTTGTGAGGTCCGCACATTTTTCTTGCGGGCGGTGTTCAAACAGAAAAACACGTGGATATTCCGCCGCAATAGATCTTCGATATCTTCCTGGAACGGATTAGCAGTCTGGTGGCGCTCCACGGCGGCATTATCGAGTATCAGTGGCCAGCCTTCCGCATGCACGATGGCGACAAGGTCGTAATCTTGCTCAGCCATATTGTGGTGCTGGAAATCAGATAAGGTGTTCAAGAGATTCTCAACCGCAAACGGCTGCGTTTGTGCGGGATCTTTGTAGAGTTGGTTGACTTGAAACAAGAACCTGACATTCCGTGTATGGTGTAAAGGCCGTGTTTTGTCAGCGGTTCCGGGCCCAAATTCCGCGTCGATGGTCTTAGCCAGATCGGGGAGGCACTGCTTCACATATTTCACATTGCGTTCCTCATTGTGGTGAGTTCGCGAGGCGCCAATTGTACCAATTACCGGCATTACCCAATGTTGTTTAGAATCGATAATGACAATTCAGGTATTTGCTTGTGATCGCAAGGTCGTTGCGTAATGGATGACAAATTTAGCCGCGCCATGATCGGGCAAGCCTGCGTGGTTTAACAACGATCATCTTTCCGTGCCCTCATCCAGGTAACGAACCGGTGGGTTGTCGGGCAAGGGCGTTTTCGCTAAGTTGTGGCGTCAGAGTATCTTCGAAACTTAATGGTGCCCAATGCTCAAGCTGTATGATCTACACCGTTCTGGCAACTGTTACAAGGTCAGACTGCTGCTAGCCTTTTTGGGGATTGCGTATGAGAAGATCTCCATCGATGCCAAGGCCGGAGAGCACAAGACCGCGAAGTTCCTCAACATCAGTCCTCGCGGGCAGCTTCCAGTGTTACAAGACGAGACGCGAGTGATTTGGGATTCGATGGCGATATTGGTGTACCTGGCTACTCAATTTGGAAAAGGACAATGGTTGTCCACAGAACCGTACGCGATGGCAGCCACGATGCAATGGTTGGCGCTCGACCAAAACGAGATTCGCTACGGCTTGGGTCGCGCCCGAGCGATTACTCTTGGCAACCCGACACGATTCGCGCAACTGGGGAATCTGGAGGAATGCCGGGAGTTTGCGCACACCGCGTTAGAGGTCTTGGCGGTGCGGTTGCAGACCAACAACTGGCTCGTAGACGACACGCCTACCATCGCCGACGTGGCCTGCTATCCCTACGTGGCTATGGCATCCGAGGGCAACATTTCTACTGCGCCGTTTCCCGCCGTGCGTCGATGGTTGGCGCGTATCGAAACACTGCCCGGATATGTACCGCCGCCTTAGATCCAGCGGTGAATGTCGCGCTCTTAACCCGCATATTGCACCAGTATCCGGGAAGCTGGCGCACACTGCGACTCTGCGCAGCACAAGGGACAGGGGCGGCTGAACGCCGGACTGGAGCGAAAGTCATAGCTGTGCTATGGCTTGAGTGAAGTCCAAGTACTGCAACGACACCAGCACAAGTGCAGGCGTGCCTGGACCAGCCAGAGCCCGGATAGGACACCGGCCGTATACAAAACGTATTCGATATTTGCAAACAGTCTTTCAATCAGTTACCTCAAGGCCGGTGTCCGACTGGTGCAATATGCGGGTTAAGTTAGCGGTGTCCTAATTAGGATCGTGAGCACGGCGGAAAAAATCCTTCAACGAGGGTTGTCGGTTTCGGCATCGAGCTGTAGCCGTTTGTAGTATTCTTCCATGTCCCCACTCACGTCCTCATCGCTGGTGGAGGTTGCCGCTGCGCCTTGCCCGGTTTCATCGGGGCTCGCTTCGCTGGCAACGCCGTAGCCGCTGGTCTCGGGGCCTCTGGGGGTGTCGGTATCGCCGGCGGCCGCACCGTAACCCCCGGTTTCCGCACCAGGCCCGGTGGTAACAGAGGTATCGGTGTCATCGGAAGCCGACCCGTAACCCCCTTCAGATTCCCCGGCGACAGGCGCCGGCAGCGAACGGCGGAAGTGGCTGTGATCGACGGCCACGAAAATTGCGCCCAACACGATGGCCACGCCCATAATCGCGCGATTGCGACGCCGCACCGGCATCACCGCGGTGGCGGATCCAGCTGCATGCGCACACGCAGTCGGACGCCGACCACGCTGCCGATAAATCCCGCCACCAGCCACAGCCAACCATGCATGCTGCCCGATCCGATGCCCGCCAACAGCGCACCAATATTACAGCCGAAGGCGAGGCGGGCGCCGTAACCGAGGAGCAAACCGCCAATGATCGACGCCACCAGACGTTCGCGTTTGATACGGTCTTCGGGCGCAAACTTACCGGCTAGTGCTGCGGCGAGCACCGCCCCAAGAATGAGCCCGAAGTCCATGATTGAGATGTTGTCGGCCAGCACGCTGCGCGACAGCGCGACAGCGGGATATCCGGAACTCCAGTACGGCCACGACGCGGCATCGCCACCGATCGCTGACCAGATCTTCGCACCCCACAGGCCAAAGGCGAAGGTGATCGACCACGGATGCCCGGCGATCAGCAGGGTCAACAGGTTGAATACCGCCAATCCGATCACCCCCCACAACAACGGCCAGGGACCCACAATCAACCGATCGGTAAAGCTGCTATCCGCGATTTTCGCCGCAAACAGTGGCTCAATGTTGCCATGACGTTGCCGTTCCACCGCCAGCACCACAACATACAAGGCGATCAGGCACAAGCCTTGCGCCAGCAGTGCCGGCCCCCAGCCCAAGGCGGTGATGAGGGACAGCTTGCCGAAGCTTGGTAGCGCCAACCACCAGTGAAGGTGGGCGGACGCGACCGTGGCGCCGATAATAAAGAACGCCAAGGTGACAAGCATGGCGACGTGACCACCGCCGACGGTGAACAGGGTCCCGGAGCCGCAGCCACCGCCCAGCTGCATGCCGACACCGAAAATAAACGCGCCGATCAACACCGAAAGGCCCACTGGCGCGACCGCCGCCTGCGCGTTGATGCCGGTAAATAGCTGTCCGAGCACCGGAAAAAACAACATCGATGTCAGACCCAGTAAGAGTATCTGCGCACGCGCGCTGGTACTGCGGCGTTCGCGGATAAAACGCCGCCACCCGCCTGCGAACCCGAACGCGGCATGCAACAGGGTCACGCCGAGTCCTGCGCCGATCAGGAACAACAATGATTGGCGGGTCTGGAATTCGTTTTGCAGGAACAGACTGACCGCTAACAGGGTCAAGAGCGTCATTAACGCTACAGGTTTATCAGGTGTGACTACAGAAGCGGATGTTTGCATGAGGCGTACTCGCTACAGTGTCGGTGGACAACGAAGTGTGCTGCAGGCTATAGCAAGTGTGAACTAACATCAAGGCATCTTCACCGTAGCGTCAAACGAAACGCGATGTCAGTTATGGCCGCGGGTCTGGTACACGGGATCGGTGTCGCTTTAGACACACGCAAAAGGTTGTTGCTAGAAAATTCATGGGTCGCATGAGTGTTAATACAACCGCGCAAGGACTGGTGAGGGCTGTGACGGGTATACCTAGTTGGCGTGCTACGATCGCAGCGACATCGTGTGATGTAACCCCGACGTTTTAAGATTGTAACCTGGCAGCGGTGTTCGCAGGCGACGCGATATGGCGTTTTTTATTCCCTAAAAACTTGGTAATTGATTGGTTTTTATCTTGATTTCCGAGGGGTATAGTATGTTTCCCGGAAATCGTCGCTGCTTGCGTAACGCACGACATGCGATTACCGGGGAGGACCAAAAGATAAGATGGCTCGCGGTTGTCGCGGTGGCGTGCAGGGCAACAAAATTTGTTAATAAATGGCAAAAATATTTTGATTATTAGAGTCTACGCGGTTGACACCATGGGAGAGGATTGAGTTTCGAGCAGTAACGTGTTTGCGCACAACAAAAAAGTTTTGTCTGCTAGATAAATCATCACATCAATCCACAGCCGCGCCGCAGGTCCTGTGACCAAGTAACCAAGGGTCGATAACGGCGTGATACAGTTACATTAGTGTAAGGAGGGCATCCATGATAATTCAATTGAAAACGTTTTCTAGAATTCTGCTAGCGGCCACGCTCATTGCCGGTGTGTCGGGCCAGACCCACGCCAGAACCACGCTGGAAATGGCGTACATGCCGATTGTGCCGTGCAGCCAACTTTTCGTGATCGAAGGTATGGGTTGGGCGAAGGACGCGGGCATCGATCTCAAGCTGACGCGATTTCCCAACGGCCCGGCGATCGTCCAGGCCATTGCCTCCGGCAAGATGGACGTCATGTGTTTCGGCATCGGGCCGGCGATGGTGACGCGCGGCAAGGGCATCAAGCTCAAGGTCATTGCCGCCGGCATCGTCAATCAGATCGGTGTCATCGCCCAGGGTGATCTGGTCAAGTACTTCGAAAAGCACAACAATGGGAAGGATGCGCTCATGGCTTTTGCCAAGGACAAGGGCCGCAAACCCAAGATCGCAAGCTTTCCCAAGGGCTCGGTTCCCGATACCGTAACCCGTCACTGGCTGCTGCGCTCGCTGGGTATGCAGCTAAGCGATGTCGAATTGATCGGCATGGGCGCCGCGCGCGTACAACAGGCGCTGTTGTCGCGGTCCGTGGATGCCGCCGGGATCCTGGAGCCGATCTTGACCATCGTCGAGAGCAAGTTGCCGGACGCCAAGGTCGTAGCCCGGGCAACGCAAATGATGGACGGTCAGCCCGGGTCCACCATCGCCGCCCGTGAGAACGTGATTGCCGATCATCGCGACGCGCTCGTCAAGTTGATCGAACTGCACATCAAGGCCACCGAGCTGTTGAAGAACGACCCGGCCATGGCGGCGCCGCATGTGAAGAACTTCGTCGCCAAGGGTCTGATCGACGTTGGCACCATTGAAAAATCCCTGAAATCGCCGTCGTCCAACTTCAAGGCCAATCCGGAAGAAATCAAGGAAGGCACCCAGTACATGCACGACTTCCAAAAGAGCGAGAAGATCAAGACCAACGTATCCGTCGATGGCTTGTTTGACTTCAGCATCTACAAGGACGCCGCGAAGAATCTCGGCATGTAAAGACGCAGTTTCGTGCAACAGACGAAGTAGGCGGTAACCGTGAAATCCAGCACCCGGTATTTCCTGTCGGCGCTCGGGCTGGCCGGTTTCCTGCTGATCTGGGAGGGAATCGCGCGCAGCGGGTTGCTCGAAACCTACCTGCTGCCCCCACCCAGCACCATTCCGGCCGCCTTGTTTTCTGAAATCCGCGAGGGTTTCTGGCAGGTGATGGTCGTCGCCAGCCTGCGTCACTATACCGTCGGGTTTGTGCTGGGTTCGGTCCTGGGCGTCGGCCTGGGCGTCATGGTGGCGTTGTTCCCGCGCATCGAGGCCAGCCAAGCGTGGTTGGCCCGTGTCCTGCGTCCGATCCCGCCGTTGGCGTGGATTCCGTTTGCCATCATCTGGTTCGGGATCACCGAAACCGCGGCTGCGTTCATCATCTCCATCGGTATCTTCTGGATAAACTACTTTACCGCCATGGGCGCGGTGCAGGCAGTGGACAAGGACCTGATCGAGGTCGCCCGCGCATTCGGCCACCGTTCTTTTCCGGCGCTGCTGCGTAAGGTCATCCTGCCGGGCGCGGCGCCGGGGATCCTCAGCGGGTTGCGCGCCGGTCTGGGCCAGGGATGGATGACGGTGGTGGCGGCGGAGCTGTTTGGGATCCAAGGCATCGGTCAACGCATGATCGAGGCCTCGGGCCTGCTGGCGACGAACGTGGTCATCCTGTACATGTTCTCCATCGCCCTGCTCTATGGGGTCAGCGACTACATATTCGTGCTCATTCAAAAAAGGATCCTGGCGTGGCAAAGATAATCGAAACCCAGGATTTGGCGGTCGCCTTCGCCGAAGGGGACGATCACAATATTATCTTCCGTCACTTGAATGTGAGCGTTGAGAAGGGGGAGTTCGTGACCCTGGTCGGGGTATCGGGCGCGGGTAAATCCACGTTACTGCGGGTGATCGCCGATCTCATCCCGCCCTACGAAGGATCGGTCAAGCTCGATGCCGCGCACGACCCAACACGACGACCTATCGCGATGGTATTTCAAGCGGCGCTGCTGATGCCGTGGCGCAAGGTGGGAGACAACATCTCGCTCGGCTTGGACGGCATCGACGTGTCGGCAGCAGTGAAGAAGGAACGGGTGGAGTGGACCCTGGAGCTCGTCGGACTTGCCGGCTACGAGGATCGTTGGCCGTATCAGCTGTCCGGCGGCCAGCGCCAGCGCATTGGCATCGCCCGCGCGTTGGCCGTTGACCCGGCGATTCTGCTGATGGATGAACCGTTCGGGGCCCTCGATGCCATTACCCGCACCGGTCTGCAGGACGAACTGCTGCGCATCTGGCAGGAGACCCATAAATCCATCCTGTTTGTCACCCACGACATCGAGGAAGCCGTGTATCTGGGAGATCGGGTGCTACTACTGGGCGATAAGCCGGCACATATCGTCAACGAATACCACATTACCGTGGACCGTGATCAGCGCCGTGAGAGCGAAGAATTTCTGCACATGGTCGACGAGGTAAAGGCCGGGCTGTTGGCGGCGATGGCCTTGAGTAACGGCAGCGGGTAGATCGCAGGTCCGCCCGTTACCAATGTTTGGGAGAAGGCGCAACGATGTCTTTAACGCTTAACGAACGTCCGGTGTTTGTCCTCGGTTCCGAACGCTCGGGGACCACCTTGATCATGGCGATCCTGGGCTGCCATCCCCGTCTGGCGGTACCGGAGGTCGCCTGGTATTACCCCCGTTTCCGGCCATACCTGTTTACCTACGGCGATCTGAGCGAGATGGAGAATTTTCGCACGCTGTGCCGCGAAATGGCCTATGGGTTGCGCACGCCGTTTTGGGGCATGACGGTGAACCCCGCCACGTTTGGCGATGAGATCGTGGCGCGTGCGCTCGCCCTGGAGCAGAGTTTCGCGGGTGTCTACGCAGCGATGCTCGGGCGTTATGCCGAAGAGCAGGGCAAGCCACGCTGGGGCGAGAAGACCCCTTACAACCTTTTTTACGTGGAACAGATTCTGGAAGACTTCCCCAACGCCCAGTTCGTGTTTATCTACCGCGACGGGCGTGACGCCAGCGCGGAGTTCCTGGATTCCTCATTTGGTCCCACCAACATCTACAGTGCCGCCGAACTCTGGTTGATGGGCCAGGAGGCGGTGAAGCCATGGCGGGAGGCGTTGCCTGACGACCAGTGGTTCGACATCAAATATGAAGACTTTGTGCGCGCGCCCGTGGAACACCTCAAACGGCTTTGCGCTTATTTGCAGGAGGACTACAGCGACGAGTTGATGGAATTCCATACCACGCCGATCGCGAAACGCCGCGGCAAGACCAAGGACAATTGGGCACTGGCCGAACCCGTCTCAGATAAACACGTGGGCATCTACAAAGATTTGCTGAGCATTCGCGACCAGCGGATTATGGCCGCGGTGGCGGGAGATGCACTGCGGGAATTCCGCTACGACAACGTTCTCGAGCCGCTTGAACTGAGCGTCGAGCAAATCGCTTTGCTGGACGAAATGGATGGTCGCTACCGGGCGGCCACACTCGATGGCCCTGGCGGCTGGATCGTGATCGAGAGCTACAACGACTGGCTCCTCGATCAGCGTGCGGTTCGCCGTGAAGCAGGCCTGTGGACCCAGGTTCCGGATCCACCGCCATTCCCCATTGGCCACAAGCACGAGGAATACCTCTCCGGCATGCGCGCCAAACGCCAATGGAAGGACCACTTCTGTGTCAAACGGGAATACTCACGCGCCAAGGCAGTGCTCTAACAGCGGTGCGGCGCGCAAGCCGCTCGAACCACGTGCCCACGGCCCGCGGCCTCTCGGGGGACCGATCGCCAGCTTACCTGCACCCGGCGCATGGCAAGATGACGCATCCGTATGGTACGGCCGCTAGCCTGCCCCCCGTTGAATAATCCTTCCACAGTATATGTCGTCGAAAAATTGTGTCAGCGGTGATGGCGTCGTCACGGAATAATGCGGTTGTGATATATTTTTGTGTTCCCAGTGGCGCAGCGCCGTGGTGAGTCGTGATTAGTTCTGAAACAGTCGCTTTTGTTTGTGAGTCAACTTAGTTTACACATACGCACCCTTGCCATGGGGATTGCCGCCGCGGCCGCGGCAGTATTGGTGACGTCTTGTGTCAGCAGTGCGCCCAGACATTCCGCGCCCGTGGTTGCCCCGCTACCGGAGTCGGCCCAGGTCACCAAGGCCTATCCCATCGAACAGACCCGCGAATTCGTGGGTGAGGAGCTCAGAGGTAGTGTATTACCGGACACAGCAGGACCTCGGGTATTGCTGGGCACATCGCTCAACGGGACACCCGTGTATTTATCCGATTATCGCGGCAAGGTTGTGGTTGCGAGTTATTGGGCAAGCGGGTGTCCACCGTGTTGGACCGAACTACCACAGTTGGAAGACATTCACACGGCGTACAATGGCCGTGATGTCGAGATTGTTGCGATCAATGTCGGCGAAGCCCGATCCGCGATCGACAGCTTCTTGCAGCAGCAACAAAAACCGCTTCGATTTACGATCTTGTCGGATCGCTCTGAGCGGGCATCCGTCGCCCAAGGGGTCGATGCGGTCCCCACCACGCTGGTGTTCGATGCCGAGGGAAAGGTGTCTAGGCGATACCCGGGGGTATCTGGATTCAATGCACAACGACTACGCAGCGACATCGACAGACTGCTCAGCAAGCGGGGTTGAGTTTTGGTAGCACGAGACAAAACCCCGATGGATCGGCAGGCGCTCCCGGACCGTACGGTATCGGTGGCGCCAATGATGGACTGTACCGACCGGCACGACCGCTATTTGCTGCGGTTGATCTCTCGGCGGACGTTGCTGTACACGGAAATGATACCGGCCACGACGCTCATTTACGGTAATCGAGATCGTTGCTTGGCGTTCCATACCTTTGAGCAGCCGGTGGCCCTGCAAATCGGCGGCAGCGACCCCTCGCAAATGGCGCTGTGCGCTCGATATGGCGAGGACTACGGTTACCGAGAGATCAACATGAACGTCGGGTGCCCAAGCGATCGCGTACGATCGGGTCAGTTTGGCGCTTGCCTGATGGCACGGCCGCAGCGCGTAGCCGAATGTGTACACGCCATGGCCGATTCCGTCGGCTTGCCGGTGACAGTCAAATGCCGTATCGGCATTGACGATCACGACACACCGGAAAACTTGTGCGCGTTTATTGATACGGTTTCCAATGCCGGTTGTGACGTGTTCGTCATACATGCACGCAAGGCTTGGTTAAACGGGTTGAGTCCGAGACAAAATCGTACCGTCCCACCGTTGCGCTATGACATCGTTCACGCAATCAAAAGCGAATTTCCCCATCTCACCATTGTGATCAACGGAGGGATTACCAGTCTGGATGCGGCGGCGCGGCAATTGGAATCGGTAGATGGGGTGATGATCGGACGGCAAGCCTACGCCAATCCGTATCTACTCGCCGATGTGGACCGGCGGTTCTATGGTGACCGTCAACCTGCAGTAAGCCGCGAGGCGGTGCTCGAGCAATACATCGAATATTGTGCCCAGCAGCTGGCGGCGGGCTGCCGGTTGCATTGGCTCACACGGCATATACTGGGGCTGTTTCATGGGCAACCACGAGCCAAGGTATGGCGGCGGTACCTTAGCGAACACGTTCATGATCCGGGGGCTGGAGTCGAAGTCATTCGTGACGCGGCACGGGAAGTCTTGCCACTTGCGTCGTAATATTGGGAACTTGTTTACGGTTGCCGCGGTCAAAGCCAGCCGTTTGGGGCCAAATTGAAACCACCAAGGAGAATATAGTGATTCACATCCTGACAGCTACTATTTCCAGCCTATGTTTATTGATCGCCGCGGTGTGGACGACCACGGTAGTAGCGGCGGAGACGGAGGACATCATCAAGTACCGGCAAGGAGTTATGAAATCAGTGGGCGGGCACATGGCCGCCGCTGCCCAGATCGTGCGCGGGAAAGTCGATTATGCCGACGATCTTGTTTACCACGCTGAATCGATCGCCCGAACTATGCAGACCGTTGAATCCCTGTTTCCCAAGGATACGGATTTTGGTGAGACTCGCGCGTTGGATGCGATCTGGTCCCAAGCCGATAAGTTCAAGCAGGTGTCCGACGAGGCCAGGGCGGCGACATCGGCGTTTCGCGACACCGTAAAGGCCAACGATAAGGCCGCGTTCACGGCAAAATTCAAGACGGTGGCGGATTCGTGCAAGGCGTGCCACAAGGATTTCCGCGAAAAGAAAGAACAGTAAGCATCATCCCGGGTCTGGCCCGTGGCTTGATCTTATTGTGGGTGATGGTTGCCAGCGCGGTACCGGTGGCGCGCGGCGCTTCGTTGCTTGAGCGCGGCGAGTACCTGGTCCGCGCCGGCGGTTGCACCAACTGTCATACCGATGAGCAGGGTGCGTTCCTCGCCGGCGGACGCGCGCTGAACACCCCATTTGGGACCTTCTACGCCCCCAACATCACGCCGCATCGGCGGCATGGTATCGGCGGATGGACCGACGCTGAATTTTTGCGCGCCATGAAGGCCGGCTTGGCGCCGGACGGTGATAATTATTATCCGGCATTTCCCTACGTCGCCTACGCCGGGATGCGGCGCGAAGATGTGTTGGCGGTAAAGGCCTATTTGGACAGCATTCCGCCGATGGCGCAGCCCAATCAGCCGCATCGGCTGCCTTGGTATCTGCGTATTCGCCCTGTACTGTGGTTGTGGAAGTGGCGGTACCTCTCATTCCTCGCGCCGGGGAAGACCCACGACTCTGATCCGGAACGGCAACGCGGCGCGTATCTGGTTAACGCGTTGGCGCATTGCGGCGAGTGTCACACGCCACGGGATTGGTTCGGCGGCTTGATCGATGCTCGGCGCCATGCGGGAAGCGTGAGTGATCCGGATGGCGATGTGGTGCCCAATATAACGCCGGACCGCAAAACCGGTATCGGCAAATGGTCCGACGATGATTTGTTGTTCTACTTGGAGACCGGTCTTACGCCCGCCGGCGATTCCGCCGGCGGTCCGATGGCGGCGGTGATCGATAATGTTACCAGCCGCTTGACGAAATCAGATCTACAAGCGATTGTGCGTTATGTGTTGTCACTGGCGCCCATCGAGAACTCATTGCAGTCGAGTCAGTCAAAGACCGAACGCGACCCCTACGAATATTGATCGTTAAATATTGTGAGCCGGCGGAAAATTACCGAACATCAGTCGAGTGAATTTGTATACTTTGCCGATCACTGCCGCGCATCCATGAGAACGGCTTCAGTATCGGGCCGTTGTCTTAGTTAATTTCAGCTTCAACAAGCGTATAGGCATGAAAAGACTCATCAAGATCATTTTATGGTTGGTGGGCGTTATCGTCGTCTTGGTACTGGGTCTAGCGATTCTTCTGCCGCAGTTTATCGATCCCAATGATTACAAGCAGGAGATCGCCGGACTCGTGAAGAAGCAAACCGGACGCGACGTGACTATCGCCGGAGATCTCAAATTGTCCGTGTTTCCGTGGTTGGGCATCGAGACCGGTGAACTCGCATTGTCAAATGCTCCTGCGTTCGGTGATGAACCGATGCTCACGGTGAAGCGCATGGACATCAAGGTGAAACTGCTGCCGTTGCTGCGTCAGGAATTACAAGTGGATACGGTTGTCCTCGATGACCCAATGGTGCATTTGATTATCGACCCCAAAGGTCGCACCAACTGGGACGACCTCGCCGGTGGCGCCGTGGAACCCGCCGATAAAGACAAGCCCGGTGCGGCACTGGCGGCGCTTGCGGTGCAGGGGGTAAAAATCAAAAACGGCCGCATCCGTTGGGAAGACCGCAAGGCGGGTTCCGTCTACATGGTCAGCGCGCTCGACTTGAATACTGGGAAAATACTTGCCGGTAAGCCGGTTCAAGCGACCGCGAAATTCGATTTCAAGGACCGCAGCTTGCCGCAGCCGGTCTCCGTTGATCTAGACGCTGTGGTGGTGTTGGAAATTGCAAACGGCCGTGTTGCGCTGCGCGACGTGTCCGTGAACACCGCGTACCGCGATATCAAGGCGAGCCTAAATTCGCCGGACCTGGCCTTCGACCACAACAGCGCCACCCTGACCACGAAAAGGTCGGTGGTCAAACTAACCATGGCCGGGGATGAAGCGAGTGTGAGATGGGCAGGACTCAACTTTGCGGTGGATACACAAGTCCTGTCGATGTCGGAGGCGGAGGTGACAGGTGCTGTGCAGGGCCGCATGGTAACGGCATCGCTGCCGGAAGTGGCTTTGAATCTAACGTCGCAGAACCTGGACATACCGCAACTGAGCGCCGGCATCGACGATATGCAGCTCTCTGGTGTGATAAAAGGTACTCGGGTAATCGATCAACCGACATTCGCGGGACGCATTGAGACCAAACCGTTTGACCTTCGTCCGATGTTGAAAGGTCTCGAACTGCCGGTGCAGACCCAGGACCAGAACGCGTTGTCACAGGTTATGCTTGGCGGTGATTTCAACGCTACTTTAAACTCCATCAACGCCCAGAAAATGTCTTTGCAGATCGATGACACCCACGTTACCGGATCGCTGGAGATAACAGATTTCGCGAATCCCAAATATGGCTTCGACCTGAATGTCGATCGTATCGATGTTGACCGCTACTTGCCGCCTGCCGGCACGCAGACGGGTGACAAAACCGCAACTCCACCGGTTGCCGCGAGTGGGGCGGTGTTGGTATTGCCCTTGGGGCTATTTCGCGGTCTTCAAGCCAACGGGCAACTGCGCATCGGGAAAATGACGCTGTCCGGTTTGGCCACCCAAGACATACAGCTTGGCGTGCGTTCCACCCCGGGAAGTGTGATGGTGGAGCCGCTGCGCGCCGGCTTGTACGGCGGCACCCTGAGCGGAACCATGCAGTTTGTGGAAAAACAGGATGTAGTCCGCCTCGATGTCCATCAGTCGGTGGCCGCCGTTGATTTGGGTGAACTGCTAAACACCCTGGACATCACCAGTGATGTGGTGGGTAAAGGCGATCTCAACATGGATGTTGTGGCCCAGGAACGCGGCGGCGCACAAACCGTGAATGGCGCCGCTAGTTTTAAGATTCGTGACGGAGCAATAAAAGGCGTGAACCTGCGCAAGCTCGTCATGCAGGCAAAGCAGATCTACAATCAGGTAAAAGGCAGGGAGGCGGAAGTTGAGATGGAGGATAAAGATGAGTTCCAGTTCACGGAGATGACCGGTACCATCAAGTTCAACGAAGAGATTGCTACCAATGATGACCTGCGTGTGAAGTCACCGCTGTTGCGGGTTGCCGGCAACGGACAAGCCAACCTTGTGGCCAGCACTTTGGATTACCTCATTAGGATCAATGTAGTAGAGAGCAGCAAGGGACAAGCCGGCGAGGAATTGGAGGACCTCAAAGGCGTCACGATACCAGTGCGTGTGATGGGTAAACTAGAAGATCCCAGATACCGGCTCGACGTCGAGACGCTGCTTAAGGATGCGGCTCAGCGCGAGGTGGAAAACAAACTCGACGAGAAAAAAGAAAAACTCGAAAAGAAGCTCGAAGAAAAACTGCAGAAAGGATTGGAACGGCTGTTCAAGTAGGTGCGGTGTGCCATTCCGGTCAGCACGTGTCGGTTGTGTGATTGTCGGGTTTTTGAGTTACCCGTCGGCGCCGCTGTTGGCTACAGATATCATCAGCACCGAGGTGCGCTATCAGAAGCCGGCATACACCGTGTCCTTTAAGGCTCTGCTCGAGGCTCGCATCGAACACGTACGTCGTCTGGTTACCGACTACGAAAACCTGGTCGATCTGTCGCCTACAATTATTCACAGCGAAGTCATCAGTTCGACACCGAATGGTCGGTCCCGCGTGAAGCTCGTGTTGAGACCATGTTTTTTGATAATCGTGTGTAAGCGTATCACCAAGGTGACTGATTCATCCGTGTCGGATCGCGGCGATGTGATACATGTTACCGTGCCGGCGCTCAGCGATTTCCATCATGCCCGTGAACAACTCTCGATCACGGCGGATGCGAACGATAGCGAACGAACATGGATTAGTTATCGAGCACATATGGTGCCGAAGTTTCGCGCTCCACCCATTATCGGCCCATGGATTATCCGGCGTCAGATTATCGAGGAGTTGACATTCACTGCTCGGCGGGTGGAAAGTCTCGCGCAACTCATGTAACCGTGTGCACAGAACTTTTATGAAGCCTGAACTGCAGGTCACCGTATTCTCCGATTACATATGCCCCTTTTGTTACATCGGACATCTGCGCCTGGCCAAACTCCGCGACAATTACGATCTCAAGATCAATTGGCGGTTTTTGGAAATCCATCCGGACAACCCACCCGAGGGCCGGCCCCTGTCCGCACTCGGTTATCCACCGGAACAGTGGCGGCGAATGATGGAGAATCTGCAGAAGATGGCAGTCGAAGAGGGCGTGGCGTTGGCGGAACGCACCTTTACCACCAACTCCCGCAAGGCATTGTTGTTGGCCGAAGCTGCGAAGGCTGCCGGTGCACCGACGTTTTACCGGCTGAACGACGACTTGTTCGCGGCCTATTTTTTACGACAGCAGAACCTTGGGGACCCACAGGTGCTGCGTGCAATCGCGAAACAAAGCGGTGTGGAGGACACGGTGGTCGAGCAGGCGTGGAGCAACCCGCGTTATGAGGACATATTAGAGGCCAACCTGCGTGATGCGGCGGGCCTGGGGATCAACGGTACCCCTGCGTTCATAATCGGACGCCGGATCGCCGCTGGAGCGGTGCCGGTATCGACCTTGAGAGACATGGCGGGTATCGCTGATATTCAGCTGCGGCCGGCTTAGCCGATGTATTGCGCCAAGGCGCCCTGTCTCTGTGCTGGCGACGGTCCCGTAACTTCTCCCTCGATTCAGATTTTAGCGTCTAAGGTCCCGGGCCAGGCTGAATTGAGTGACCATTTCCGGGACCCACCGTGAATACGTCCCGGTAGGTTCGATGCCAGCGTCTCAAGTGGCGCCGGTCCCGGAAACGCGTGCTCGATGCAACCCTTTTCACTACCACCGGTCTCAAGGAGTAGTAGTTGACTTCGACCCTGATTTTCCATCGCTCCAGCGCGGCATCCCGCCGCCGGATCCTGCGCTTGTCCCCGCATAGCAGGGGGACAGCAGGGGAACTACGCGCAGCACAAGTCCCGTCGCCATCATCCGGAAATGTTGGTGCAATGTGCGGCTTGGGAAGTTTGTGTTGATGGGAGCCGTTGATCCGGGTTGACTTAAAAATAATGATTACTATCATTAGGTCCCGCCTACGGACCGACAGCGGACGCTGACCCCCGCGTTGTGGTTCTAAGCTCGTTTGATTTAATTGATGTGATGTGTGCAGTAACAGCATGACCGCGTTAGTAGAAATAGACCACCTGATTAAGCGCTTTTCGTTCCTCACCGCCGTGGACGATATCTCCTTTGGCGTTGACAAGGGCGAGGTGCTGGGCTTTTTAGGTCCGAATGGCGCGGGTAAGTCGACGACCATGAAGATGATTACTGGATTCCTGGTCCCGGATGTTGGAAACGTTCGGATTGGTGGTATGGATATCGTTGAGCAATCGGTGGCCGTTAAGAAACGTATCGGTTATTTACCCGAAGGCGCGCCGCTATATCCGGATATGACCCCAGCGGCATTCTTGGATTTTGTCGGCGCAATGCGCGGCTTTAATGGCGAAGAACTGCGAACACGTATCCGTGACACGGTCGACAAAGTGCACCTGACATCGGTGCTCGAGCAACCTATCGGCACGTTGTCCAAGGGCTTCAAACGGCGCGTAGGAATCGCCCAGGCGATTCTCCATGATCCAGAAGTGTTGATTCTGGACGAGCCCACCGATGGACTGGATCCGAATCAAAAACATGAAGTGCGGGCCTTGATCCAGAACATGGCCAAGGACAAGGCAATCATCCTATCGACCCATATCCTGGAGGAGGTAGACGCCGTGTGTAACCGAGTCATCATTGTTACCGATGGCAAGATCGTTGCCGACGGGACCCCTTCACAGTTAGAGGCTAAATCGCCGCATCATAACGCGGTGACTTTGGTGGTGAGCGATGTCGATCAACGCCATGTCCAGCAGCAGCTCGAGACGTTAAAGGGCGTTGCCTCGGCCCAGTGTGTCGTGCAAGACAGCTGTGTTCACTGTACCGTTTATCCCGCTAACGGTAATCCTATATTGACCGCGGTCAGCGGCATCGTGCGTGAAAGGTCGTGGACCGTGGAAGAGCTTCACGTTCAACGCGGCCGCCTGGACGATGTTTTCAGAGCCGTCACGACTCAGCAACAAGTAACAGCCGAAGTGAGCGAAGAATGATGTCCAGCGTGTGGATTATCGCCAAGCGGGAATTGTCTGGATATTTCACGACACCCATTGCCTATGTGTTCATCGTCATTTTTCTATTCTTGAATGGCGTGTTCACATTCTACTTGGGAAGTTTTTTTGAGCGCGGCCAAGCCGATTTGATAACCTTTTTTGGTTTTCACCCGTGGCTTTACTTGGCGCTCATCCCAGCGTTGACGATGCGGCTGTGGGCGGAGGAGCGTAGGGCCGGCACCATCGAGTTGCTGTTAACGCTGCCAGTATCGATGTTCGAAGCGGTGCTGGGTAAGTTCCTTGCAACGTGGATCTTCGCCGCCATCGCCTTGTCACTCACGTTTCCGATGTGGTTGACGGTCAATTACTTGGGCCAACCCGACAACGGCATCATCCTAGCGAGTTATTTGGGCAGTCTGCTCATGTCCGGCGCCTATATCGCCATCGGTTCGTGCATATCCGCATTAACTAAAAATCAGGTCATTGCGTTCGTGATTACCGTAGTGGTCTGTCTTATCTTTCTTCTTAGTGGTTTCCCGCTAGTGCTTGATTTTTTCAGTGGTTGGACTCCAGATTTTTTGGTGCGGGCAATCAGCGGATTGAGCTTTCTGACCCATTTCGATGACATCAGCAAAGGGATCATTGAGTTGCGTGACATCGTTTACTTTTTATCATTAATTATTTTCTGGTTGTTTGCGAACGCCGTTCTCATCGAAGTCAAGAAGGCAGACTGAATAATAAGCAATGTCAACCAACAAGAAATTCCTGACCATCACTAGCCTAGTGGTCGCTACCGTGCTGTTATTGGCGGTAAACATATTGAGTAACGCTACGTTTACTTCGACCCGGCTTGACCTGACGGCGTCCAAGTTATTTACCTTGACTAAAGGCACGACCAATATTCTCGGTCAACTCGATGAGCCAATCACGCTACGGTTGTTTTTGTCGCAACGGGAGGCGACGCGACTACCGGGAATCAACAGTTACGCGCAACGAGTCAAGGAGTTGTTGGAAGAGTATGAGCGAATCGCAAACGGCAAGATCCGGCTGCAGATCATAGATCCTGAGCCCTTTTCTGAACAGGAGGACCGGGCCGTCGGTTATGGATTGCGCGGTATCGGCTTGGAGGGAGATGCGGTTTTCTATTTCGGCCTCGTGGGCACGAATTCGGTTGATGATCAGGAGGTCATCCCGTTCTTCTCGCCCAATCGGGAGGAGTTTCTGGAGCACGACATTACCAAGCTCGTGTATCAACTCACCACTGTCGTGAAAAAGGTCGTTGGGATTATGAGCACGTTGCCCGTCGACGGTGGAATGGCAATGCCTGGACGAGGGGTGGCGGCCCCGTGGGCGGTAATGGATCAAATTCGTCAACTGTTCGAGGTGAGGACGGTGGCGACTGATGCCACGTCAATACCGCCCGAGATCGACGTACTAATGTTGGTGCACCCCAAGAATCTGTCGCCACCGACCTTGTATGCGATCGACCAATTCATCTTGACCCGCGGGCGGGCGTTGATCTTCGTAGATCCGAATGCTGAGTCCGACCAACCCGGAGCGGCGCCGATGTTAGGAGGTGCCCCCGGTGGATCAGACCTGCCTGAGTTATTCGCGTCGTGGGGGATACATCTCGTCGATGGCAAAGTGGCCGGCGATTTGCGCGTTGCCGAGCAGGTGCGCTATTCGGACCAGGCCCGCGCTGCGGCGGCCGAATACCCGGTATGGATGAACCTGCAGCCGGATCAGTTCAATCGCGACGATATCATTACCGCAAAACTCGGAAACCTCGTATTTGCGACGTCGGGTGTTTTGGAAATCAAAGATGCCGAGGGCATTAAAGTTGAACCCCTTGTGGAGACAACGCCTGACGCAATGAAGATTGATGCCGGGCAACTGCGTTTTCTCAACGACCCAACTATCTTGTTGCGGCAATACCGGCCCGAGGGAAAAAAATTGATGCTGGCGGCACGGGTTTCCGGCAATGTGAAAACCGCTTTTCCAGATGGCAAGCCGGCTGCGAAACCCAATGACAACCAAACCGGAAACACCATCCAGGAAGATGGCGGGCCGGAAGCCAAAGATGATGCAGCCGCCCCGCATCACGCGGGGTCTTTAGCGGATGTGAATCTTGTGGTGGTAGCGGACACCGATCTTCTCAATGACCGCTTTTGGGTACGTGTTCAGAACTTTTTGGGCAGTCGCATCTTGATACCGTCGGCTGCTAACGGGAATTTCGTCGTTAATGCGTTAGAGAGCTTAACGGGAAGCAATGACTTGATCAGCGTACGTAGCCGTGGCCGTTTTTCGCGTCCGTTCACCAAGGTCGCGGAGATCCAGCAACAGGCAGAACTGCGATTTAGGCAAAAAGAGCAGGAATTGCTGACTCGATTACGAGAGACCGAGAACCGGTTGTTGGAACTGGAGGACAGAAAGCAGGGTGCTGGGGCGGTTATTCTGAGTGAAGAACAACAAAAAGAAATCGAGAAATTTCGGTTGGAAAAAGTCCGCATACGCAAGGATCTTCGTACTGTGCGCCATCAGTTGCACAAAGACATTGAAGGTCTGGCGGCGTCGATGAAGTTCGTCAATATTGGCCTGATGCCGATATTGATCGGTACTGGCGGCATCTTTATTGCCCTGCAACGGGCGCGGCGTCGTCAAATTAGCCACGATCGAAAGCAGGCGTCATGATTAACGCAAAGCTGTTGAGCGTTCTCCTTGTGGCAGCCGCAGTCGCGTTGGTTGCGGTGTTTTACAGCCAGCGGAACCAGCAACACACTGCTGCGGTCGTGGTGGCGCATTTTCCCAAGTTGATGGGTCAGGTCAATCAAGTCGCTAAGGTACAGATTGAAGCTGGCGACGCGGCGATTACCTTAGTCAAAGGGAAATCACAGTGGACGGTGGAACAGAAGGGCAATTATCCCGCCTCGCCAGTTAAGGTTAGATCTCTTATCCTGGGACTTGCCGAATTGCAAAGGATTGAGCCCAAGACCAGCAATCCTGAGCTTCATGCCAAACTTGGTTTATCAGAGATTGATCCACAGTCTGAGTCGATGTTGGTACGGCTCGAGGATAAGAATAAAAGTGAAATCCTGGCTGTGGTGATTGGTAAACAAAAGCCTGCACGTGTAGGTGGTAATCGTAGTGAGTATTATGTGCGTGCCCCCACCGATCCACAGGTGTGGTTGACCGAAGGCAAGTTACCATCGGACCGTACTCCTGCTGCATGGATCGACGACCGGGTATTGGGGGCACAGACGGTTGATATAGAGTCGGTTGAAGTAGTTCATAATGACGGTGAGCACTTGCGAATTCGCCGCAAGGACAAGGCCGACAAGGATTTCGCGCTTCTAGAGCTCTCCGAGGACGAGGAAGTTGAATCAATTTACTCGGTCAATAATATCCCGCGGACACTGCAGTCACTAACAGCCGACGACATCATTCCCGTCGATCACATTCAACTCGGTAGCGATCCAATTAGGGTGCAAGTCGACACCTTTGAGGGGGCGCGCATCAATATTGCTTTGTTCAAGCAAGACGACAAGACCTATGCGCGTTTAACCGCTGCCGATTCCGCCAACGAAGACGGTTCAATTCCACCGACAGAGAAGGCCGAGGTCCTCAACACCCGCTGGCAGCAGTGGGTTTATGTCATCCCAGAGCACCAATATGACGCTGTCACAATCAAGAAGACAGATCTAATTAAGGCAAACAATGCAACACCCGAGCCGCGGGCTTAAGCTTATTTTGCTAACGGTATGCAGTATTGCCTACAATGCGTTATTTCTTTTCCTCTTGAACTGATCGACCCATGGGAAAACTGAATCGCTATAGTTCCCGCGTCACCCAACCGAAATCTCAGGGTGCATCTCAGGCTATGTTGTATGGCGCCGGTCTTTCCGATGAAGACATGTCAAAAGCCGAGGTAGGCATCGCCAGTGTGTGGTTCGAAGGCAACACCTGCAACATGCACCTGAACGAGCTCGCCGTCCATGTGCGTGACGGCGTTAACGCTGCCGGTATGATGGGTATGCGGTTCAATACCGTCGGCGTCAGTGACGGTATCTCCATGGGCACCGACGGCATGAGCTTTTCGCTTCAATCCCGTGACCTGATTGCGGACTCCATAGAGACGGTCATGGCGGCGCAGTGGTACGACGCGAACATTTCGATTCCCGGTTGTGACAAGAATATGCCGGGCTGTCTGATGGCCATGGGCCGGTTGAATCGTCCGTCGTTGATGATCTACGGCGGCACGATCAAACCAGGGCATTGGCAAGGCAACGTCCTAGATATCGTGTCGGCGTTTCAAAGCTACGGTGAATATATTGCTCACGCTATCGACGACGATCAGCGCAAAGAGATCGTCAAGCATTCCTGTCCCGGACCGGGGGCGTGTGGCGGAATGTACACCGCGAACACCATGGCCAGTGCCATCGAGGCGATGGGAATGTCACTACCCTACAGTTCGTCTACCCCGGCGGTGGATCCCGGAAAAATAGAAGAGTGCCGCGCCGCGGGACATGCAATCCGCAAGCTGTTGGAGAAGGACATCAAGCCTCGCGACATCATGACCCGCGAGGCCTTTGAAAATGCGATGGTAATTGTCACTGCGCTGGGCGGATCGACCAACGCGGTGTTGCACTTGATCGCCATTGCGCGATCGGTAGGCGTGATGCTGAGCATTGATGACTTTCAGTCGGTCAGCGACCGGGTTCCATTTCTCGCTGACCTCAAGCCCAGCGGGCGTTACGTCATGGAAGACCTGCATAATATTGGCGGAACGCCGGCGCTCATGAAATACCTTTTGCACGAGGGGTTGATAAACGGCGATTGTATGACGGTGACCGGCAAAACAATAAGTGACAACCTAGCGCAATCGTCGGGCCTGGCGGAGGGGCAGAAGATAATCCGGCCGCTGGCAAATCCGATAAATCACTGTGGACACATTCAAATCTTGAAGGGCAATTTGGCGCCGGGCGGTGCAGTGGCGAAGATTACCGGAAAAGAGGGAGAGCGCTTTACCGGGCCGGCGCGGGTGTTCGACTCCGAAGAGGACATGCTGCAGGCGTTGGAGCGCGGCGAAATTCAATCGGGTGACGTGATCGTAATCCGCTACGAAGGACCCAAGGGTGGGCCCGGCATGCCCGAAATGCTGACACCCACTTCGGCGATCATAGGTGCGGGGCTTGGAGACCAGGTGGCGTTGATGACCGATGGTCGCTTTTCCGGCGGTTCCCATGGATTCATCATCGGTCATGTGGTGCCCGAGGCTCAGGAAGGCGGTCCCATTGGCCTGCTTCGCGACGGTGATATCATCAATATCGATGCTAACAAAAACACCCTGGATGTGGAATTGTCCGACTCCGACCTGACCGAGCGTAAGAGGATCTGGGAGATGCCGCCATTCAAGGTGACGCGGGGTACGCTTTATAGATACATAAAGACCGTTAAAGATGCGAGTCTGGGATGTGTTACCGATGAATAAGTGTATGGGGGTCGGTGCAGATCATCAGCTTGGCGAATTAGCGCGGGTTTTGGCCCACACGCAACCGATTTGTAATCCATTGTGATGGTCTTGAAAACACTGATTTTGTTTTTTGTGGTTCCGCTGCTGTTAGTGAATCCTGCATTGGCCGAGACCCGGTTTGTGACCGATCAAGTCAGAATAACCTTGCGCAGCGGTGAGAGTACCGAGCATAAAGTGTTGCAGATGTTGCCCAGCGGTTTGTCGTTGGAGGTGCTCAGCTCGAACGACGAGACGGGCTATTCCAATGTGCGTACTGAAGAGGGTGACACGGGTTACGTGCTGACCCGATTATTAATGGAAACGCCTAGCGCAAGGCAGCGGCTCGCAGCGGCAGAGCAACGTCTGGCCGAGCTTCAGCAGGAACCTGAAAAACTGGCCAGTAGAATGGTTGCGTTACAAACAAAATATGATGAGTTGAAAGCTAATTACGAGAAAGCTGGGAACGATAACCGCAACCTCAGTACTCAGTTGGAGGAGATTCGGTCCGCCGCTACCAATGCAGTCAATATCGCTGATGAAAGAAATATGTTGCGTAAACGGGTCGCCGCATTGAACGGGGAGGTTGGGGAGCTAAAATTGGACAATCAGGACCTGCGCAACCAATCGGAGCGGAAGTGGTTCATGATGGGCGCCGGCGCCATAATCGTGGGGATCTTGCTAGGGTTGATTCTTCCGCGTTTACGCTTCCGCCGGCGCCGTGATAACTGGGGTTCTTTGTCCGGATTTTGAGCAAAATCGGGGTTTTCATGGCCGATTCCGCAATCTTGGACTAGAATAAAAATCATCATTTATCGCTCATAGAGAAAGGGGGCGAAGGTGTTCGTATTAAAAGAGTCATCTCGGGATCGCTGGCTGCTTGGGCTGGTCGTGCTCATGAGTGTCGCCGCGAATCTACCGGAAAGCATGACCCAATATATCGCCATCGATAAGAAATGGCTGTTGGTAGGGCTGTTGATTATCGTGGCCGTTTCCCTGGTTCGTTACCTTCGCACCGGCTTGATTATGGTAACCGCCGTCTTGGTCCTAGGCGCGAATCTACCGGCGGAGCTTGCCGAATTTTTCAACATCGATCCCACGGTAATGTTGTACACGCTGGGTATCATGATTGCGATTCCTTTGGCGAACCGTTATTTCAAATTACCTACCGGCTTGGAACCGAAACAAGTGGCGAAGACCGCATACGGTGCCAAGGCGTTATTTCATGCGGTGCTTAAGGGCAACGTACCAGTGGTCCAATCGCTGATTGATTCCGGCGTCAATGTCAACGTGCGCACAGTTTCTGGAAAAACGCCCTTGATGGCGTCGGCATTTCGCGGTTATACCGATATCGCGCAATTACTGATTTCTGCCGGTGCCGATATCCATTCCATGGATCGCGAAGGTAATACTGCATTGACGGTAGCGCAGAATCACGGATTCTCGCGGATCGTTGCGTTGCTCAAGATTGCCAACGAGAAAGAGCGAGAAAAAGCCAAAGAAGCCCCGATTGATGTCCGCAGCATGAGTGCTTCGGCCAAAGTTGCCGCCAACGGTTGATCTCAGACGGTGTAGTCGTTTAACGGCGTTGCTCGCAACGCCGTTAGAAATCGTAGATCGTTGGCAGCAGCCAGCTCAAGGTTATCCACATAATCAAGGTAAGTGGCACCCCAACGCGGACGAAGTCGCTAAACGTGTAGTTTCCAGCGTTCATAACCAGCAAATTGGTTTTGTACGCCATTGGCGTGGCGTAACTCATATTGGCGCCGAACAATACCGCCAACACGAAGGCCTCAGGTGGTAAGTTCAACTGTTGTGCGATGTTCGCGGCGATAGGTGTCCCAATCACCGCTGCTGCATTATTGGAAACAATATTGGTCAATACTGCCATCAGCAGCATGAGGCTACTGAATATGACCGTAGGCGAGGTGCCCGCGGTGATAGTTAGAAATACATCCGCCAGGTAAATCGTCGCGCCGGTTTTGGTCAGTGCCGACCCCAGTGCCAGACTGGCTACTACGATCAAAATGACCGATATGCTCAACGCATGTCGCAAATCGCGCCAACTCAGACAACCGGTGATGATCATCATCAGCGCGCCGCAGGTGGCACTGATCGCAATCGGTAACAACCCCACTGCCGAGACCAGGACGATTCCCGCCATAATCATCAGCGACAGCGGCGCTCTCTTGGTGTGTGGTAAATCCGCGGTAGCGTCCAGCACCAAAAGGCGACCGTCCCGCTTGATCTCGCTGATCCGTTCACGCGCTCCTTGGACCAATAGCACGTCGCTGATTCGCAATCTCAGTTTGTCCAGGCCCTGCGACAGGGATTCGACAACGCGTCCCGCGCGGTGCACAGCGAGTACCGCTAGCTGATAGTTGTCGGCAAAACGCGTCTCATCCAGCGTGGTGTTTTGTAGTGGTGAACCCTGCACCACGACTATTTCCGCAAGCTGCTGGTCCTCTGCCTTCAGGGGATGATCGTCATCTACTGGGTGGTCCTGGGAATACAGGGTTGCACCCAGTACCTGCTCATACTCCTTAAGCCGTTGCGGGGTATCACGCACGGTGAGGCGGTCGCCGGCGCTGATTGTCGCGTCTGGAAGCGGTACGGTAAAAGTATTTGCACTCTTGCGGATTCTGAGAACGCGCATTTCGCCATCCGTTTTCTTCATGACGTCGGATAAGGTTTTGCCTGCGGCGAAGCTGTCCTCGGGGATGTGCAGCTGGGCGGTGAAGATTCGCGGGGATGTGTCGGCGAGTACCGCAGTACGCTGCGGCAGGATGCGAGGCGCGATTAACCATAAATATAGAACACCGACTCCGCCGGCGACGATGGCGGGCAGAAAAAAGTCGAACATCTCAATTCGACGCAAGCCTAGATCCGCCGCTACGCTGACCACCAAAAGGTTCGTAGACGTGCCGATGGTGGTGCTCATACCGCCCACTAGAGTGGCGAAGCCCATTGGCATGAGTACCGAGGAGGCATGAGACTGAGTGCGCAACGATACGCTCACCAGTATTGGTAACAACAGCACGACAATCGGCGTATTGTTGACGAAGGCGCTCAACAGGCCGCCGACCACTAATGTCAGTAGCAGCGATGCCTGAGGGCTGACGCCCCACAAACGCGCCAACACGCGGCCAATCGGCTCCAGGGCGCCGGTGCGCGCCATGCCGTAACCGGCGATCATCAGCGCGCATACGGCTACTAGGGCTTCGTGTCCAAATCCGGAAAAAAAATCCAGGGCGTGTACCTGGCCCTCGGGTCCGTGATAGGGAAATAGCTCAAAACCGACCGTCAATATCACCAGTACCGACAGACTGGAGGTTTCCAGCGGAATTCGCTCCCGGGTAAACAGGAACAACGCCAGCATGGTCAAGATTAACACGGCCGCGGCGTGGGCATTGGGAATATCTGGCATCTTAGCACCGGAGTCGAGTGGGGGCGGTGATTATAGGTGAACCCCCCGTCACACAAAAATTCTAGCCCACATATTGCACCCCGCCCCTATTCTTACAACAGCAACCTGGAGCATAGAATGTCGCCATTTCCTGGAACAGGCTCTGCGGGGTCTCAGGGGCGTATAGCCATGAATAGGATCGGAACGCCTTGGTGTAATATGCAGGCTGAAGGTCATGGATGCGATGGGGAGCAAAATGTGATAAGTCTGTGTTAGGGGAGGATAAATTTGTCTGCAGCGGGCCAGGACTTTTTTCGGTTATGCTGGCGTGCGAAAAAAACAAGTCCCAGAATATATGTCTAGACAATATCCCATAGTTGCGATTACTGGGTCTTCCGGTGCCGGGAGTGCCCAAATTATCGACGCATTTGGGCATATCTGCCGCCACGAGCACGCCAGGATGGCGGTGATTGATGGCGACGGATTTCACCGTTACCACCGCGCCGACTTCACGAAGATCGTGGCAGATGTCCATGAAGCGGAGCATCCCAGCCACTTCAGTCCCGAGTACAATCTTTTCGATAAGTTGGACGCATTGCTGAATGACTTTTCCCACAGCGGGTCTGGTCTGCATCGACAGTACCTTCACGATGAGATCGAGGCGGCGAAATACGATCAGGAACCCGGCACCTTTACCCCCTGGACGTCGGTTCCGGAGGACACCGATCTTCTCTGTTATCAAGGCCTACATGGCTGTTTCGTCAATGAAGAATATGACATCGCGAGCTATATGGACCTCAAAATCGGTGTGGTGCCGGTCGTCAACCTGGAATGGATTCGAAAGATTCATAGGGATATTCGAATGCGTGGATACCGGCCCGATGATGTTACCGAGACCATATTGCGACGCATGCCTGATTACCTGAGTTACATTACTCCTCAGTTTTCCCGCACCGACATCAACTTCCAGCGCGTGCCCATGGTTGACACTTCCAACCCGTTCATTGCGCTGGATGTGCCCCTGGAGAAAGAGACAGTTGTGGTGATCCGCGTCGCTCAGCCAGAGCAGTTAAACGTGGATTTTTTATACCTTCTCAACATGGTTCCCAAATCGTTCATGTCGCGACGTAATTCCATTGTTGTTCCGGGGGATGAATTGGGCTACGCGATGGAACTGATTCTTACGCCGATCATGCACGATTTGCTCGAAAAACGCCGGGAAGCGATTAGCGACCAAGTCGCCTGAGCAGGTTTTTCGGACCAACCCCTTTCCTTCGTAATCGCCTGCTGTGTAAGCTACGCCCTGTAGGCACGGGTCTGACTCAATAGAAAAGAATGAAAAAACGCGACCACCAGCGTTAACCAGCCTAAGTTATAGACGAGGTAACGGTTATGGAATATTTCATTCAGCAACTTATTAATGGGTTGACGCTCGGTATGATCTATGGACTGATCGCCATCGGCTACACCATGGTCTACGGCATTATCGGGATGATCAATTTCGCCCATGGCGAGATATTCATGATTGGCGCCTTTGTGTCCATTATCACCTTCCTGATGCTGGGAATACTTGGTGTAGGGTGGGTGCCGCTGGCGGTACTGATCGTAATGATTACCACGATGCTGTTGACCTCGGTTTACGGTTGGGCGCTGGAACGAGTGGCGTATCGGCCGCTGAGAAATTCTCCGCGTCTAGCGGCGCTGATTACCGCCATCGGCATGTCTATTTTTCTGCAAAACTACGTCCAGCTGCTACAGGGTGCCCGGATCAAACCACTGCAACCGGTCATCGCCGGCGGGTTTCGGTTCATGCAGGAATCGGATTTTGTTGTCACCCTCAGCTACCTGCAGGTATTTATTATCTTGTTGACACTTGTCCTCATGGTGATCTTCACGCTGGTCATTAACAAGACCGCGTTGGGACGCGCCCAGCGGGCATGCCAACAAGATCTGGGTATGGCCGCTCTAATCGGCATCAATGTTGATCGCACCATCTCGTTGACTTTCGTTATGGGTGCGGCGATGGCGGCGGTGGCAGGACTGATGTTTCTGATGAACTATGGGGTGATTGATTTTTACATCGGTTTCTTGGCCGGGATTAAGGCCTTTACCGCGGCAGTGTTGGGCGGTATCGGCTCGTTGCCGGGAGCGATGCTCGGGGGGCTGTTGATCGGCTTGATCGAGGGCTTCTGGTCGGCCTATTTCACCGTGGAATACAAGGATGTGGCGGCGTTCTCAATCCTGGTATTGGTGTTGATCTTCCGGCCCACCGGGCTGCTGGGCAAACCGGATATCGAGAAGGTCTAGTCGCATGGCGGCTTCGCCCCCTGAACAAGTCAACGTGCCGCCGCTGGATCTGCCGGCACTGTTCAAGGAGGCGGGCTATGTTGCGGTGGTGGTGTTTGGACTGACCATCGGATTAGTTGGATTCAAGACCGAAGATGTGCCCGGCGGCCTGGATATCGTCACCCGTTTCGGGCAGGTGATCCTGGCGACCGTGGTGGCGTTTGCCGGACGGGTTGGATTTGTCCTGCTGCGCGAGCGGCGATTCGTGCCGGTACTAATCGGCGCCGGCGTATTCGGCGCGGTGATGCTGGTGTTGCTGATCGGCAACATCGTTGATGCCGACCGAGGAGTGGGGCGGTTTCTGCCCTTTGAAAGTCTCGTAGTTAATTGGCTGATTACCCTGTTCGCGTTAATTCTGGCTGGTCGCGCCGCTTGGTCGTGGGCGCATGCGCGCCCATCAATGGGTGCTGTGGACCGCGAGGCGGCGATGGATCGGTTCAGCGCTCAGGTACAACGGTCGGCGAAATTCTTCGGGCCGCTGATGCTCGGTGTGGCCATTATGCTGCCATTTCTCCCGATGGCGGACCGCCGATTGTTGGATGTCGCGATCCTGGTCGTGACCTACATCATGTTGGGTTGGGGGCTCAACATCGTGGTCGGCTTGGCGGGATTGTTGGACTTGGGTTATGTGGCGTTTTACGCCGTCGGCGCCTACAGCTACGCGCTGTTGGCAACGTATTTTGACCTTGGGTTCTGGACCTGCCTGCCTTTTGCCGGAATCATGGCGGCGTTTGCGGGCATCCTGCTCGGTTTTCCGGTGCTGCGCTTACGCGGTGATTACCTGGCCATCGTCACGCTCGGATTCGGCGAAATGGTGCGCGTCATTCTGCTCAACTGGTACGAATTCACCCGTGGCCCGGATGGAATATCGGGGATTCCGCGGCCGACCTTTTTCGGTTTACCGTTTACCCGCCGTCCCGCTGAAGGCACGGAGTCTTTTCACGAGTTTTTCGGGCTCACCTATTCACCGCTGGACCGCATTATTTTCTTGTACTACCTGATCCTGGCGATGGCGCTGGTTACCAACTTTTTCACACTGCGTATTCGCAAGCTGCCCGTGGGTCGGGCCTGGGAGGCGTTGCGCGAGGATGAGACTGCCTGCCGCAGCATCGGCATCAACCCGCGGAACACCAAACTGACGGCGTTTGCCATCGGTGCCATGTTCGGCGGCTTCGGCGGTTCGTTCTTTGCCACCCGGCAAGGATTCATCAGTCCCGAGAGTTTTACGTTCATTGAGTCTGCCATCATCCTTGCCATCGTCGTGTTGGGGGGATTCGGCAGCCAGATCGGTGTGGTCCTCGCGGCGATCTTATTGATCGGTTTGCCTGAGTTTTTCCGGGAACTGCAACAGTACCGCATGCTGGCGTTTGGAGCTGCAATGGTGACGATCATGGTGTGGCGGCCCAGTGGTCTGCTCGCACATCGCGAGCCAACCATCCGCTTGTATCCCCATGGACCACCCAAGAAGGAGAGCCAGTCTTGAATGGCCTTGCGCATGACAACGGTGGGCCACTGATATCAGTGGAGCATCTGACTATGCGTTTCGGTGGCCTGGTGGCCATCGACGACGTGTCGTTTAGCGGCGACAATTCCGAAATCACCGCGATCATCGGGCCGAACGGCGCGGGCAAGACCACGGTATTCAATTGTCTGACCGGGTTCTACAAGCCGACCGTGGGCAGGTTGACCTTGAACCATCCGACTAAAGGTGAGTTGTTGCTGGAGCGCATGGAGGGCTATCAGATCCCGGCGCGCGCCGATGTGGCGCGCACCTTTCAGAACATCCGTTTATTCCCGGCGATGTCGGTGCTGGAAAATTTAATACTTGCGCAACACAATGCATTGATGCGCGCCTCCGGGTTTTCGGTGGCGGGTCTGTTGGGCATGCGCCGGTATCGTGATGCCGAAAAAAAAGCGGTGGAACATGCTAGATATTGGCTGGATCGCACACGGTTAACCACCCGCGCCGACTGGGATGCGGGCAATCTGCCTTATGGCGACCAGCGCCGCTTGGAGATCGCCCGTGCGATGTGCATCGGGCCTGTTTTGTTATGCCTGGATGAGCCGGCCGCGGGATTGAATCCGAAAGAGTCCGCCGAATTGAACGAGCTGCTCCGCTATATACGCGATGAACACCAGATTGGCCTGTTGTTGATCGAGCACGACATGTCGGTGGTGATGGAGATCTCCGACCGCATCATCGTCCTCGACTACGGACGTAGGATCGCAGCCGGCACCCCCGATGAAATCAAGACCAATCCCGATGTCATCCGCGCTTATTTGGGCGAGACCGAAGACGAGGCGCTGCCGGAAGTAGTCGCTCACGACCTCGAGCACCCAGGGTCTTAGGCATGGGCTTGCTCAACGTATCCGGTATTCACACGTTTTACGGCCGTATCGAGGCGCTGCGCGGGGTGGATGTGGAGATCAACGACGGTGAGATCGTGACTCTGATCGGCGCCAACGGCGCGGGGAAATCCACCTTGCTGATGACGATTTGCGGTGATCCGCGCGCGTCGGCGGGGACGGTCGAGTTTGACGGCGCCGACATAACGCGATTTTTGACGCACCAGATCATTCGCCGCGGGATCGCGCAATCACCGGAGGGACGGCGCATCTTTCCGTTCATGACTGTGCTCGAAAACTTACAAATGGGTGCGGCGATTACCGATCCGGCGTACTTTGACGACGATCTGGAGCGGGTATTCACCTTGTATCCGATCTTGAAGGAACGGCAGCACCAGCGGGGCGGCACCCTGTCGGGGGGTGAACAGCAGATGTTGGCGATTGCCCGGGCATTGATGAGCCGGCCGCGATTGTTATTGCTGGACGAACCGTCTCTAGGGCTCGCGCCGCTGTTGGTAAAACAGATCTTTGCGGTCATCAAAGAGATCAACGAAAAGCAGGGGGTCACCGTGTTTCTGGTGGAACAAAACGCCTTTCATGCGTTGCGGTTGGCGCATCGAGGGTATGTCATGGCCAATGGCCAAATTGTTATGTCCGGCACCGGTCGGGAGCTGTTGGCCAACAAGGAAATCCGCGCGGCATATCTCGAGGGGGGGCACAAATGAATACGATGCCGTTGTTGGGGACTTCGTTGTGGGTGTTTTTAGGTTTGACGATTTTGGTGATGGGCTTTGCCGCCTTCATGACCGGTCAAGCCCTCGCTAACACCTGGAAACCATTTTGGCATGCGGTGATCTATTGCTTGTTGTTGGGTTTTGCCGACCGGTTTCTGACCTTTGCGCTGTTCGACGGCGAATTACTGTCTCCCACCGGATACCTCATCGACGCTGCGGTATTGATCGCCATCACGCTGTTTGCGTATCGGCTGACCCAGGCGCGGAAAATGGTGAGTCAGTATCCGTGGCTGTATCGGCGTATGGGGCCGTTTGGGTGGAAGTCTATAGATCCCACGGAGTCTGGTGACTGAGTGCCGAAGCGGATTTCGCGCAGTAACCACATATGCTACATTTACCCGCACTTTGACCAGGGACGCTCCGTTTTGTGAATGGAGTCAACGTTTAAAAAACCCCATTTGGAGGAGAATTTAGCTGATGAGAAAATTGACAACTGTAGTGATCGTTACCGCATTGACCGCGTTATTCGGTGCCTCGGGCGCGATGGCCGACATCAAGATCGCGGTCGCTGGCCCGATGACCGGCCAGTACGCTTCATTCGGTGAGCAAATGAAGCGCGGTGCGGAAATGGCGGTGGCGGATATCAATGCCGCCGGCGGTGTAATGGGTAAAAAGCTCCAGTTGAGCATCGAAGATGACGCCTGTGACCCCAAGCAGGCGGTGGCAATCGCCAACAAGATGGCCAGCGACGGTGTGGTGTTCGTGGCCGGGCATTTCTGCTCGGGATCCTCGATCCCGGCCTCCAAGGTCTACGAAGAGGAGAACATGCTGCAGATCTCGCCGGCATCCACCAACCCAAAACTCACCGAAGAGGGCGGCCCCAACGTGTTCCGCACTTGCGGTCGCGACGATCAACAAGGGCTCGTGGCCGGTAATTTCCTCGCCGACACCTATGCGGGGAAAAAGATCGCTGTTCTTCATGACAAGACCGCATACGGGAAGGGCCTGGCCGATGAGACCAAGAAACAGCTCAACAAGCGTGGCATGAAAGAGGCCATGTACGAGGCCTACACCGCCGGTGAGAAAGACTACTCGGCATTGGTCTCGAAAATGAAAGGCGCCGGTATCGATGTGTTCTATCTCGGTGGTTACCACACCGAGGCGGGCCTGATGATCCGGCAGGCGCGCGAGCAGGGTTACAATGTGCAGTTGGTGTCAGGCGATGCCTTGGTGACCGACGAGTTTTGGAAGATCACCGGTAACGCCGGTGCAGGCACGTTGATGACCTTCAGTCCCGATCCGCGCAAGAACCCCTCCGCGGTGCCGGTAGTGAAGAAATTCCGCGATGGTGGCTATGAGCCGGAGGGGTACACCCTGTATACCTACGGGGCGATCCAGGCGTGGGTGGATGCCGTGAACAAGGCCGGTGGCACGGACACCAACAAGGTGGTCGATGCGCTGCGCAAGAACCAGTTCGATACCGTCCTCGGCAAAATCGGCTTCGATGAAAAGGGCGACGTCACGGCGCCCGGTTACGTTTTCTATGTTTGGAAGGACGGCACCTACGACTACATGTAACTAACCGCTATTGTAGTCACAAGGCCCGGCGGCTGATTGGCTCGCCGGGCCTTTTTTTAGCGTAACGTAACGGTGGCAAACGATCTACAATTAGGGGTTCGTTTGCGCCGCGATCAGCCCATCCAATTCTTGTTTCAAGCGTGCCAAGATTTCGTCGTATTTGTAAGCGCCGATCTTCTTCCCGCCCCGTTTCAGATTGACATACTTCGGGCCGCACCAAAGTCCAAGATCGGCGTCATCGGTTTCGCCTGGCCCGTTGACGCGGCACCCCATCACCGCGATGGTAATCGCGTACTGCTGTGCATAATCAGTCATTGCCTTGACCTTTTGCGCGAGGTCAACAAAGGCTTCGTTTTCCACCCGGGAACAGCTTGGACAACTGATAATGTTTAATTTGTCACTATCGTAGCGAACCACGCTGCGTACGCGTCCGGCGTAGATATCCTCTAGAATATCGTGGCCGACACGGACTTCATCGGCTTTGTCCACGTTGGGCAACGTAAGTGACACGCGCACGGTGTCACCGATACCCATGCCGATCAATTGCTCAAAAGCGATGCGCGTCTTCACGACGCCGTCCGGCGGCATACCGGCCTCGGTGACCCCCAGATGCAGTGGGACGTCCGGCCGCTGCGCGGCAAAACGGCGGTTGGCATCGATGACATGATTGGGATTCGAGTCTTTTAATGACACGCAATAGCGCCTAAAGCCGATTGCGTCGAGCCAATTGCAATGTTCCAGGGCGCTGTCTACCATCGGAGAAACGGCATCGTCGGCTGGATATTTATTCAGCTTTTCGGGATCGACGGATCCACAGTTCACCCCCACCCGTACGGCACAGTCGTTGGCGCCGGCAATATCCACCAGACACCGGACTTTGTCTTGCCAGGGCTTGGCTTTTTCGTGGTGGTACAAGTGCCCTGGGTTGTAGCGAATCTTTTCGACGTAGGGCGCCACCAGTTCCGCCATGCGGTAGTTCTCCTGAAGATCCACCGACAGCGTGACGTCAGTCTGTTGTCGAATTGCCGTCAACGCAAAGGCATCTTTGCGGTTGTCAACTGCGATACGCACAATGCCGGCACCGGCGGCAGCCAGGTCATTGGCCTGGGACACGGTGGCGTCGATATCCTGGGTGCGGGTAGCGCACATGCTCTGTACTACAATAGGGTGATGCGATCCAATCGTCACCTGCCCAATTGAAACGGAGCGTGTCGGATTGCGAGAGATGTGCATGGATTACATGATGCGTTGGCTTTGCGGGGATCGTAAACTAATGGTTTCCACCGCCGGGCGCAACGGTTGGATGGCCGCAGGCGATAGCAACTCGGTGAAAATCCCAAGTTTATTGACAGATTAGATAAGACCGGCCACCGTGTCTAACCAAAGCAGAAGCCAATTACTCGCATTGTTGAGTAGTGGTGAACTCACCTCGGGAACGGTCCTGGGTGAACGCCTCAATATTTCCCGCGCGGCGGTGCACAAACATGTGCAGGCGCTGACGCGCCAAGGAGTCCCGATTCACCGCGTGCCGGGCCGTGGCTATCGGTTGTCCCAAGATGTGCAATTACTCGACGCAACCCTGATCCGTGGTGGTCTGGATGCGGATATCACTAATCGTCTGAGTCAAATCACGGTATTGCAACAAGTCGATTCGACCAATAATTGGTTGCTGAAGCGACAACCACAATCCAGCATTCATGGGCATGTGTGTGCCGCCGAGGCACAATCACGAGGTCGGGGCCGGCGCAGCCATGTTTGGGTGGCGTCTCCGTATCGCAATGTGATGTTTTCTATTGCGTGGGAATTCGCGGCTTGGCCCGAGTCCGTTACGGGACTTGGGTTGGCGGCTTCGGTGGCGGTGGTTCGGGCGTTGCATAGATTGTCTGTCACCGGTGTCGGGATCAAATGGCCCAATGATCTGCTTTTCGGCGGCGCGAAACTTGGCGGCATACTGATCGACATCAACGGTGAGTCCGCTGGAAAATGTCTAACTGTTATCGGGATCGGTATCAATGTGCACCTGGAGGAATCAGATGCCGGTCTCATTGGCCAACCGCACACGGATCTGAATAAAGTAACCGGAATGGTGACCGATCGGAACCACTTGATCGCGGTGTGCAGCTCCGAGCTAACGCGAATGCTGGGACGTTTTGGAGATCTTGGCTTTCAGGCTTTTAGGGCCGAGTGGGAGCGCATGCATGTGTATACCGGTCGCCGAGTCAGATTGGTTGGTGATCGAGGCGAGGTTTGTGGGCGTGTATCAGGTCTGTTGATTGACGTCGGTAATAACTACGTTAAGTGGGCGGCGGTGGACGACGATCGATGGGATGGTGGATATCGCACCGCGATATCGGGCACGCCATCCAATTTGTTCGAATCATGTTGGGGTTATTTACCGGTGCCACGTAGAATTATGGTATCCAACGTACAAGGCGCGCAGTTCGAGTCGGACCTTGTGAAATGGTGTCAAAGCTACTGGAAGTTACGGCCACTGTTTCTCGAGTCCACGAGCACCGCGCACGGTATTGTCAATCATTACCATGATCCCAAGCAGCTCGGACCAGACCGCTGGGCGGCGTTGATTGGCGCCCGTGCCCTCTCGGATGGTGCATTGGGGATCATCGATTGCGGCACCGCAATTACCGTGGATGCGTTGAGTGCCGATAATGTGTTTTTGGGTGGCGCCATCCTGCCGGGATTGAGGTTAGCCCGTGACAGCCTGTTAACTAGCACGCGCGGCGTCAACGAAGGCGAGTCAAATCTTGTATCGGTGCTCGGGCGTTCCACGGCGGACTGTGTGGCCAGCGGTGTTTACTATGGATTAGCCGGCGGTATTGACCGGCTCGTGAATGAGATTGAAAAATCTCTGGTACAAGACCTAAGATTATATGTAACGGGTGGAGACGCGATACGCCTGCAGCCGCTGTTGACGGTGCATACCATCCTGGAGCCCGAATTGGTGTTGAAAGGTTTGTCGGAAGTGCTGAATAGACTATGAAATGGTTTTTGGCATTGCTGGTGCTAGCTAATGTCGGTATGTATCTGTGGGCGACCGGCCACAAGACTACTCGCGTATCATCGGTTCTTGCCGCGGTGAACGCTGAGAGTATGAGACTACTCAGTGAGCTTCCTGCGGCGCGCAACACGCGCAGTGCTGATTCTTGTTATCGCATCGGTCCGTTTTCCGATGAAAGTGGGTCCGTTAAAGCAGCGGAAACCCTCAACGAATTATTAATACCGTACAAGGCATTGACTATCAAGAAACGTGATGTGCGTGCATATCGCGTATACCTCGGCCCATTCAGCAGCGCTGAGCAGATCGAGAGGCAACGAAACGTCCTGCGCAACAGCGGCATTAACGAGCACTACGTCAAGAGTGAACCAACGGCCCAAGATCTGATATCGCTAGGCCTGTTTTCCCAGCAGGCGAGGGCCGATCAGTTCATGCGCGAGTTGATCGACAAGGATGTCCGCGCGAAGACGCGCCCTGAGAACCGAACCCTGGGGCCGACCTATTGGTTGGAGCTTGACAATATCGAGTCGAATCCCGGAGTGCTGGGGGTCCTGCGTGAGACTCAGTGGGTGGGTGACCGCGCCCGATTGCGGGTTTTCCCCTGTAGTTAGTCAGGGAGATGCCGCCGTCGCGGCGCAATAAATGGACACAGGCGTGGGCTGGAGTGCTGCGGTGAGGAGGTAATTCTGGGAAGGTCGACTCGCAACCGGTTTCTTCCTACAATCCGCCCCCTGGTGGCGTGGCCCGCATAGCTCAGCTGGTAGAGCAGCTGATTTGTAATCAGCCGGTCGGGGGTTCGAGTCCCTCTGCGGGCTCAGGATTGCGCCAAAAAACCGGTCGAATTTCATTGACAGTACCCTATCTTTTTTACGAAAATAGTGGGTTACGCTTTTGGAGGGGTTCCCGAGCGGTCAAAGGGATCAGACTGTAAATCTGACGGCTCAGCCTTCGGAGGTTCGAATCCTCCCCCCTCCACCAGTAAAGGGAGCTAACGCTGGAGACAATCGCCACCGAATGTGCATATGTGGTAGATGTTTGGGGCGGATGAAGGCTGAACTGCATACACTGGTTTTCGGTTGCTCAATGCGGGTGTAGTTCAACGGTAGAACCTCAGCCTTCCAAGCTGATGATGTGGGTTCGATTCCCATCACCCGCTCCAACACGTGCATGAGGACGAGGTCAGGTTTGGAAAATGGGGTCGGAGTCGATTTTTTGAAAACGTGGAACGGTTGGCCTGAAGAATTGACTCCGAAACCATTTTTGCGAGCCCATATAGCTCAGATGGTAGAGCACTCCCTTGGTAAGGGAGAGGTCACTGGTTCAATTCCAGTTGTGGGCACCACTTAAGGACGGCGCTGGCATACCCAAGGTATATAGAGATACTTGATTCCCTGCATACACTTCTGAATTACGCACTTGACGAATTAAACATACTTGCGAGGTACCCTCCATGTCTAAGGAAAAATTTGAGCGAACGAAGCCGCATGTGAATGTGGGGACGATTGGTCATGTAGATCATGGGAAGACGACGTTAACGGCGGCGATGA